>JBCBIY010000004.1:0-259313 GCA_038523925.1 Pseudomonadota bacterium
AACAAATGACTCGTGGGTTCCCGGCCACCTGCGGACTATCCACAAGGAACCGAGAACAACCAGCCGGCTGGAGCGGGCGATGGGGATCGAACCGCCCGGCAAGCGGTAGCGCAGCCGGCCAACAAATGACTCGTGGGTTCCCAACTACCTGCGGACTATCCACGAGGAACCGGGCTCGAGCAACAGGCTGGAGCGGGCGATGGGAATCGAACCGCCCGGCTAGCGCCAGCGCCGCCGGCCAACAAATGACTCGTGGGTTCCCAGCCACCTGCGGACTGTCCACGAGGAACCGGGCTCGAGCAACAGGCTGGAGCGGGCGATGGGGATCGAACCGCCCGGCAAGCGGTAGCGCAGCCGGCCAGCAAATGACCCGTGGGTTCCCAGCCACCTGCGGACTGTCCACGAGGAACCGGGCTCGAGCAACAGGCTGGAGCGGGCGATGGGGATCGAACCCACGACACCCAGCTTGGGAAGCTGGTGCTCTACCACTGAGCTACGCCCGCCTGCCGCACGACCATGACAGAGACCGCCGATGCCCGCAAACGGCCGGCGCGCGGTCGGGTGTGGCGCTGACAGCACCCGTTCATCTCCAATCGGCGAGGCTCGCCCCACCATCGTCTGACGACGGGCGTGCCCGTCGTGCTAGACCCGCCGGCGCGTGAGGGAGGGGCCCATGAGTACGATTGTCACCGTGCACGGCACGTTTGCGCACATGACCGTCCCGGGCGGTGTTGGCGCCGGCGAAAAGCAGTGGTGGGAGGCCGACAGCGCGTGTGTCGCAGACCTAAAGCGCCAGCTTGGCGGCGACGCGGCTGTCGACGTGCAGCCGTTCGTCTGGTCGGGCGATAACAGCGTCAGGGCGCGACGCAACGCGGGCGCTGACCTGTTCAAACTGCTGCTCGACCTCGAGAGCCGCGGCAAGCCCTACGCCGTCATTGGCCACAGCCACGGCGGCTCGGTCATCTCAGCGGCGTTGATGTTGGCTGCGCGCAGGCGCGAGCGGCTGTCGGGGCTTAAGAGCTGGATCACAGTCGGCACGCCATTTGTTGAGCTGCGCAAGGAGCGATTTCTCTTCCTGCGCTTGCCGCTCATCTACAAGGCGCTGTTCGTTGCCTCGCTGATGCTGTTCTTGATGTTCGCGTTCAACTTCGTTGCTGAATTGCTCGAAGGAAGCGTAGCGCTGACCAACACGACGCGGTTGCAGCGCTATGGCATTGCGGGCGCGATCATGACGTTGCCGTTCGTCGCGTTCCTGATCGCGTCGTTGCTTAAGGAGCGGGGGCGATTGTTTTTCTATCGCGACGGCGTACAGGCCCGCGCGCGCGATTGGTTCACCGAACGCTGGCTGCCGCTGACGCACGAAGATGACGAGGCGGTCCGCGGCCTCGGCTCGCTCGACAAGGTGCGGTTCTCGATCTTCAATCGCGACTTTGCCGTCCCGTTGATCTCACTGTTGTCGGTTTTTCTGCTGCCGCTTGCCTACCTGCTGCTCGTCAATTCACCTGCCGCAATGGTGCGCATCGCCGACCTCCTGAAAACCGAGGTCTACAAGCTCGACCAGTATGCCGCCGCAGAACAGAGGTTTGAGGCCCGCCGCCGCGAGTTGCGCAACTACCGGCGCGAGATCCGATCGCTGCGCCAGAAGCGCACGCTCGAGGAGCGGTTTGGCCGCGATCTCGAAATCAACGCAGATCTCCGCAAGCTGCGCCGCGAGCGCCGCGACCTCCGCCAGACGATGCGCAATGAGTTTTCCGACTTGGACGGGATTTCTCGTGCCCTGCGGTTCAAGCGACGATTCTTTGAGACCAGCGGCCAGCTCTGCGCCGGCGACCAGCTTTGCGGCGGCGGACGCAACCTCGCAATCAACAGCCGGCTGCTGTTGCACATCGTGACGGACGAGGCCGCAAACGTCGTTGTTGGCGAGGACTTTGTGATTACAGGCTGGGTTGGCCGGCTTATTTCTTCGCTGATCCCGATCCTGCTTGTCCCGCTCGTGTTCGCGGCCGTCGCCATCGCGCTTGTCTTGCTCGTCCAGTATCTGGGCCACGGCCTCAGCGTTCTGCTGAGCCGCTGGCTTGACCGGATGACGTGGTCCGAAATCAAGCGATCGGCGCTTGGCAACGATACCGAGTCCGAGGTCGCCGTCAGCTCAGATGCGCAGCCACCCTGGATGGCGGCTGACGTGGCAGCACCGTTCCTGCCGACGCCGCTGGCAGCCCAAGTCACAGAGGCAAGCAACGTTGCGACATCGGCTGCGATCTCGAAGTTTCGCGATGCGCTCAGCGAGCTTGCGTTCGCAGACAGCGTCGACAGCCGGCAACAGACGGCACTCGCGTTCCTCACCTGGCGCGAACTCATCCACTTCGCCTACTTCGACGTCGCCGACTTCCGAAAGCTGATGGCGACCGCGCTTCGGAACGCGGGCATTGGCGCTGCGACCGCGGAAGCTGACGACATGCGGATCGCTGGATGGCTTGCCTCTCTCAAAAGCGGGCCGGTCCGGACGGCGTCACCGGTCAAGGCCCAAGCCGACACCCCTAACCCCGCGCGTGCTACCGCACCGATCCGCACCACAGGCGAGAAGCCAGCCTAGGCCCGAATGAGAGGTTGCTAAGCGACGTCCTGGCGGAGGGTCTCAATCGTGTCGAGGAGCAGGGCGATGTCCTCGGGCCGCGACAAGCGGTGCTCGCCGTCCGGCACCTCTGTGAGCGTAACGTCGGCGCCCGCTGCCTTGTCGAGCAACTTGGCGACATGATCATACGGCACGTCCGGGTCGAGCCGACCTTGGATGATACGCACCGGGCAGGCCGGCTGCCATGCGCGATCGCCGAACAGGTGCTTGCGGCCATCGGCGATCAGGTCGCGCGTGATCGGGTAGGGGTCGCCATACGCCGACGGCCGCATCCAGACGCCCGTCTCCATGACCTGCTCGCGCACGTCTGCGGGGAACTCGTCCCACATCAGCGCCTCGGTCATGTCCCAGGCGGGTGCGATCAACACGAGACCAGCGATCCGGTTGGCGTCCGCGATCTGCCGCTCGAGCAGCATCGCGAGGTAGCCGCCCATGCTCGAGCCAATCACGATCTGCGGCCCGGACGTGACTTCCTCAAAAACTGCCCGGCTTTCCTCAAGCCACCGCGAGATCGTTCCGTCCGTGAAGGCACCGCCAGACTGGCCATGGCCCGAATAGTCGAACCGCGTCAGCGCGATGCCGTCGCGTTCAGCTCGTTCGGCCAGCGCCGCCGCCTTGGTCGAGACCATGTCCGACATGAAGCCCTGCATCCACACGAGGCCTGGCCCGGTCCCGCCATGATGCAGATACGCAATCGTCCGCGCCAATGCGCCGGAGCCAACGCTCAGGGTTTGTGGCGTCATCGATTTGCTCCTAACTGCGCGCCGAGCGGGGCGGCCGCTCGCTTTCCGCGGCAAGCGCATTGACCAATCCTCGCCGAACCATACTGCAAGTCATTCCCGATCTCGACGCTGGCGGGGCGGAACGGACGACCGTCGAGGTCGCCGAGGCCATCGTTGACGCCGGCTGGCGGGCCATTGTCGCGACCGCCGGCGGGCGCCTGGTGGCCGAAGTTGAAGCAGCCGGCTCTGACGTCGTGACACTGCCGGTTGGCGACAAGATGCCGTGGTCCATCCTCGCCAATGCACGGCGGCTTGCAGATCTCATTCGTCGAGAAGAAGTCGATCTCGTTCACGCGCGAAGCCGGGCTGCAGCCTGGGCGGCGGAACGTGCGGCGCGCGCAGCCGGTGTCCCGATCGTGACGACGTATCATGGCACCTATGGCGAGAAGAACCGGCTGAAAAAGGCCTACAACGCCGTCATGGCGCGCGGCGATGTTGTGATTGCAAACTCTGAGTTCACGGCCGACCTCATCCGCGCGCGGTATGACGTGCCGGACGAGCGCCTGGTTGTGATCAATCGCGGCGTCGATGTTGACCGGTTTGAACGCACGGCCGTTCCAGATGAACGCATCGCGGCGCTGCGATCGTCGTGGGGGCTTGGCGACGCTGATCGCGTGTTGTTGGTCCCAGCGCGGCTGACCCGTTGGAAGGGTCAGCTCGTCGCGATCGAAGCGTTCCGCCGTGCGATCGCGCAAGGCACAAGCGCGCAAGCCGTGCTGATCCTAGCCGGCGATGCCCAGGGCCGCGATGACTACGCCGGCGAACTTCATAGTGCCATCGCCGTCGCGGGCTTGCAGGACCGCATCCGGCTTGTCGGGCACTGCGCAGACATGCCGGCTGCGATGGCAATCGCGGACTTCATGATCATCTCCTCGACCGAACCCGAAGCCTTCGGGCGGACGTCGGTTGAGGCGCAGGCGATGGGCACGCCCGTTATCGCAACCAACATTGGCGGTCCGCGCGACACCGTCGTCGCCGACGGCAAAGACCAGACCGGCTGGCTTGTGCCGCCATCCGACCCTGCTGCCATGGCCGCAGCGATCCAGCGCGGGCTTGCCGCACCCGACGATGAAATCGCGGAGATTGCTGCCGCTGGGCGCCGAAACGCGCGCGCCAACTACACGACGGCGCGGTTGCAGCGGCTAACACTCGGCGTCTATCGCCGTTTGCTCGACGGCGCGTAGCGCAACCGGCGGGTTCACCACCAGACCATCGCGACGCGCAGGCCAAATTCCTTGACTTCAACCCCGGTTTTACCAATCTACCGTCAGTCTCACCGGTTGTAAGGGCCGCACGAGGCACACCAGCAACGTCAGAAGGAGACGCGATATCCGACGTCCGATGCGCGCACCGCCGACACCAGAGGTCAGCGGCCCCAGAATGAATGCCCAGATAAGGGTTCCTGAAGTCCGCCTGATCGACGACACCGGCGAGAATGTCGGCGTTGTCCAGACGACAGACGCGCAGCAGCGCGCCGAAGCCGTCGGGCTCGACCTCGTGGAAGTCTCTCCAGATGCCAAGCCGCCCGTTGCCAAGATTATGGACTACGGGAAGTTCAAGTATCAGGAGCAGAAGAAGGCCGCCGAGGCCCGCAAGAAGCAGAAAACCGTCGAAGTCAAAGAAGTGAAGATGCGCCCGAACATCGACGCGCACGACTACGACGTGAAGATGCGGGCGATGAAGCGGTTCTTTGATGAAGGCGACAAGGTGAAGGTTACGCTGAGGTTTCGCGGACGCGAGATGGCGCACCAGAACCTCGGCATGGATGTGCTTCATCGGGTGAAGTCGGACACGGAAGAGATCGCGAAGGTGGAGCTTGAGCCGCGCTCAGAAGGCCGCCAGATGATCATGGTGCTGGCCCCACGCTAGCCGCTGCAAGCACCTCGCCTGACACCAGAAGGCGCTGGAACGATCCAATCGAAGCGCGCGTTTCCACCGGGAATGCGCGCTTTTGTTTGTCTTGGCTGCCGTCATCAGACCGGCCGGCAGACGCGCGATCCGTCCCAAGCACTCCGGAGGCATCATGCCAGAGAACTTCGCAGGCGGCCTGAGCGACAACGCCCGGCAAGCCGCCGTCGACATCCTGAACCCCTGTCTCGCAACCACCATCGATCTGACGCTCTGCGTGAAGCAGGCGCACTGGAACCTGAAGGGTTCGAGTTTCATAGGCCTTCACGAGCTGCTGGACACGCAGGCGGAAATGCTGCGCGACCAGGCCGACACCATAGCCGAGCGTTGCGTCATCCTCGGCGGCCTCGCCCAGGGCACATCAGCGACCGTGGTTGAAGCTTCCGATCTGGAGCCTTACCCGCAGGACATCGTCAATTGGTCGGAGCACGTCAGCGCGCTGAAGGAGCGTTACATGACGCTCGGCGCGCGGCTGCGCAAAGCGATCCCGCAGGTCGCGGACGCAGGCGATGAGGATACAGCCGACGTCCTGACCGGCGCTTCGCGTCTGGTTGATAAGGGTGCGTGGTTCATCGGCGCCCACAACGAGCAGCAGGCTTAAGGCAGAATTCGCGCGGCGAGGCCCGGACCGGCAATCGCCTTGCTTTCTCTTGTCAGATGAGGCCGCGGGCAGTATATCCCGCGCTTCAGCCGCCCGGCAGGGCATGCCGTGGCGGCCTTTCTGCTATCCAAAACGCGCACCGATTGGGCGGGCGAAAGCTCGCTTTAGGTCGCGCGGTTATTCATTTGAGGTCCAAGCGAAATGCCCAAGATGAAGACGAAGGCGAGCGCGAAGAAGCGCTTCAAAATGACGGCGACCGGGAAGGTCAAGGCGCAGGCCATGGGCAAGCGCCACGGCATGATTAAGCGGCACGCGAAGTTTATCCGGAATGCGCGCGGCACGATGGTGCTCTGCGATGCGGATGCGCGGATCGTGAAGAAGTACATGCCGTACAGCCGCTAACCGGCGGTCCCAACCGAACGCTCCAGCCACTCTCCAACTGTCATTTTTGAAGGACGAACCCCATGGCACGCGTCAAGCGCGGCGTCACCGCCCACGCCCGTCACAAAAAAGTTCTGGCCGCCGCGAAGGGCTACTACGGCCGCCGCAAGAACACGATCCGCACCGCTATGGCGGCGGTCGACAAGGCCAACCAGTACGCCTACCGCGATCGGAAGCGGCGCAAGCGCACGTTTCGCTCGCTCTGGATCCAGCGGATCAACGCAGCAGCCCGCGAACACGGCATGACCTACGGCCGCTTCATGGATGGTTGCAAGAAGGCCGGCATCGAGCTTGACCGTAAGGTGCTCGCAGACCTCGCTGTGCGTGACGCAGCCGCGTTCGCCGCCATCGTCGGCCAGGCGAAGGCTGCAGCCGGCTCCGCGTCTGCCAGCGCCTGACACCGCCCGCCCGTCCCGCCGTCACACCAGGTGACCCGACATGGCCGTTGCGGAAACTGACGACCTCGCTGCTGTTGAAGCGCGCCTGATCAGTGAGATCGAGGCGGCGCGCTCGCTCGACGACCTTGAGGCGGTGCGCGTTGGCGCGATCGGCAAGAAGGGCGCACTGTCGGGGCTGATGTCTAAGCTCGGCGGCATGCCCGCTGAGGAGCGCAAGGCGTTCGGGCAAGCGGTCAACGCGGTTAAAGAGCGTGTCGTCTCCTCGCTCGGCGATCGACGTGAGCTTCTCGAAGCGGCCGCGCTCGAACAACGGCTTGCGACCGAGACGGCGGACGTCACGCTGCCGGTGCGGCCGAGCCCCGGCCAGATCGGCAAGATCCACCCCATCAGTCAGGTCTACGACGAGATAATCGAGATCTTCGCTGACATGGGCTTTTCGGTCGCCGAGGGGCCGGACATCGAAAGCGATGATCTGAACTTCACGAAGCTCAACATCCCGGCCGAGCACCCGGCTCGCCAGGAGATGGATACGTTCTACATGATGGCGCCGCCTGAGAAGGCCGGCGATGTCGTGGGACGCAAGGTGCTGCGCACGCACACAAGCCCCGTGCAGATCCGCACGATGATGGCGCAAGAGCCGCCGATCCGGATCATTGCGCCGGGCCGCGTCTACCGCAGCGACAGCGACCAGACCCACACGCCAATGTTCCATCAGATCGAGGGACTGGTGATCGACAAGACCACCCACCTCGGCCACCTGAAATGGACGCTCGAAGCGTTTGCCAAGGCGTTCTTCGAAGTCGACGACGTGACGATGCGGTTTCGCGCGTCGCACTTCCCGTTCACCGAGCCGTCAATGGAAGTCGATATCGATGCTGCGGCTATTGGCAAACCGGGCAAGTGGCTGGAAATCCTGGGCAGCGGCATGGTGCATCCACGCGTGATCGCGAACTGCGGCCTCGACCCGGAGGTCTATCAAGGCTTCGCCTTCGGAATGGGCCTCGATCGGATCACGATGCTGAAGTACGGCGTACCGGATCTGCGCGATATGTTCTCAGCCGATCTGCGCTGGCTGAACCACTATGGGTTCGCACCGCATCTGGTCCCGACGTTGGCAGGCGGCCTGTCGCGCTGACACACTGGCGTCGCGATGGTCCGCTTTCAATTTGCGGTCACGCGGCGCTCAATCCCCTCACCTCAGATCAACGGTCAACCGATGTTCGCAAACGTCTCGGTCTCCGTGCTTGTTGCAATCGGCATCGGCATTCTCATGGCCGGCACGTCGATCTTCATCGTGTTCTACCACGACCGGAAGCACGACCAGATTGACCAGTCGGTCGACTTTTCATTCTCCGGCACGACGCTGCGCCAGGCGCTCGGCTACTACCGCTTCATGGCGGTCTCGATGCTCTTCTTTTACGTGCTCTTCACGTGCAGCGCAGTCTACCTGCAGTGGGAAGGCCACCTGATCTTCAAGTCCGAAGGCACACCGCAGTTTGCAAGCCCGATCGGGACCTCGCTCTTCACGCTCGACCTCGTCCTCCGCGGCGGGTTCTTCGACGTCATGGAACACTTCAACATCAGGCTGTCGCCGGTCCTCATGAACACCGCGTCGCCTTGGTTCGTGATCTACGCGTTCGTGTTCCGGATGTACTATGGGCTCTCGCTCATCAAGATCCTGCTGTCGTTTGCGTGGATCTACGGAAAGATCCGGCGGGCGCGGCAATCGTTCGATGAGCCGGCGGCGTAACGCGGCAGCTCTAGTTCGCCCGCTTTGCGACGACCTTGATGTCGACGGGAATGTCGAGCGACACCCACGCGCCTTTGGCGTCAGATGCCTTGCCGATCCCATAGTCGAGACGCGCGATCGTCGACTTACCCGTCATCGTGGCGGTGTCGCCTTCGATGTCGAGATCGAACGTCAGCGTGACCGGCAGCTTGACGTCGCGCAGTTCAAGCGTGCCATCGGCGACATAGCCGTTGCCGTTCTCAGCGCGCTTGATCTCTTCCGTCCGGTAAACCGCTGTCGCCTTTGCGCCAGTGTTGAACCAGTCTGCGCTTGGCAGCGACTTGTCATAGGTGACGTTGCCGGTCTCGGCCGATGTGAGCTCGACGGTCACGACCGCCTTGGCCTGATCGAGCGCTTCCGGGTCTAACGTGATCTCGGCCGTCCACTCCTTAAACTGACCGCTGAAGGTATTGCCGGCATGCGTGCCGGAAAAGCCGATGCGGCTCTCTTCTGAGACGACCGTCCATGAACTTGCGGCAGCGGCGACCGGCTGCAGCGCAAGCAGCGCCGCGGCGGCAAAGGCGGAGAGAAGGGTGCGCATGATCATCAAGCCTTGTTGTTTTTGGTGCTGCTTGGCGGAATTGGAGACATACGCGAGAGCAGCGCATCGCGATCAATGAATTGGTGTTTGAGGGCGGCTGCGATGTGCAGCGCGATCAGCGCAAACATCAGATATCCGGCGTATAGGTGCGCGAGCTTAAGCTGTTCCTCGATCGCCGCCTTGTTCTCGGCCGCCGCAAGGAACGCGATGTGCGGCCACTCGAACCAGCCAAAGACAATGGTTGGCAAACCGAGCGGCGACGCAGAGACCATCGCCCATCCGCTCAACGGCATTCCGATCATGAGCGCGTAGAACAGGACATGGGTCGCGTGGGCGGCGAAGCGTTGAGCGCCACCCATGTGCTCCGGCATCGGCGGCGGCGGATTGAACAGCCGCCAGGCGAGCCGCGCGACGCTGAGGACGAGTACGGTGAGCCCGAGTGACTTGTGGAACTGATAGGTCTCAAACGCGAGCGCCTGTGTCGCCTGGACCTGGAGCGCATCCACCATCCACGAACCGGTCGCCAGCATCGCGATAATCGAGAGCGCGATCACCCAGTGAAGCGCGATCGCAACCTTCGTATAGCGCCGCTGCCGGGCGTCGGCTGCCGATGCAATCGGGGTGTCTTGCGCTTGAACGGTCATAGCGGATCTCTCCAAGTCAGGAGTGAGGCCGCCGGCGGCAGGTCCCGCGATTGGGCTCCGCCGGCGGCTAGGGGCTATTCCTTGATGAACTCAGCTTCAAGCAGCAGTTGGACTTCGTCGCCGACGCCGCCAATCAAATGCGTCATCCCAAACTCCGAGCGCTTGATCGTGCCGACGCCGGAGAAGCCGAGGGCCGGCTTCTTCTTCATCGGATGCGACATCTGCCCGTTGAGCGTGATGTCGAGTGTGACCGGCTTCGTCACGCCGAGCAGCGTCAGGTCGCCGGTCAACTTGGCGGTGGTGTCTCCGGTCCGCTCAATCGATGTCGACGCGAACTTGATCTCGGGATGTTCGCCCGCGTTGAAAAAGTTCGGGCTCTCGATCAGCTCTTTGTCGAAGTCTTTTGCGTCGGCAAATGGGAAGCCGGTCCTGATCGACTTGGGGTCGACGGTGACTTCGAGCTTGGCGCTTTCGGGCTCGTTTGGGTCGATGTCGAGTGTCGCGTCGAATGTGTCGAAGCGCGCGGTATAGAATGACAACCCGAGATGTTTGATCTTCCAGACGAGGCTCGCGTGCGCGCGATCGAGCTTGTAGGTGCCAGCTGCTTCATTGGCGTTGGCAGACACGGTTGCAGTCGACATGGCGGCGATCGCTAGAAAGCCGAATGCCAGGGCGGATTTGAGCATAAGAAACGTCTCCAGTTGGCTGCACGGGTCTGCGCGGTTTGCCGGGACTGACACCGCGCAGCCCTGGAGATAGGCGGGTGCATTTGTCGTCTCAACGCCAAGAACCGCGATCTGGCGTTCTGAGTTCCAAACAAACTATCCCGGCACCCGGTACAATGGCCGCCCATCACAGCCCAAGAGCCGGACACATGTGGCGGCTTTGAATTCTGCGCATCAGGCGATATCACCCGCTGATCCGGCGTACGTGTTGCGCGCGCCGACGCCCACCCGCCTGCGGATCACATGACATGAAATTCACGCTGAGCTGGCTCAAGGACCACCTCGACACCGAAGTGTCGCTGGAAGAGATGGAGCGCGTTCTCTCCCTCATTGGTCTTGAGGTCGAAGACATCACCGACCCGGCCGAGGCGCTCGGCGCCTTTACGGTGGCGCGTGTCGTCGAAGCCCGGCCGCACCCGAACGCGGACCGGCTGCGGGTCTGCGACGTCGAGATTGCACCGGGGAAGCCAACGGTCGAAGTCGTCTGCGGCGCGCCGAACGCAAAGACCGGCTTAATCGGCGTTTTCGCACCGCTCGGCACGTACATTCCAGGCACCGGCATCACGCTCGAGAAGCGCCCCGTCCGCGGGGTTGAGTCGAATGGCATGCTGCTCTCTGAGCGCGAGCTTGAACTTTCCGACGACCACGATGGCATCATCGAACTGGGCCAAGACCTGGCCGGCCGCGTTGGCGAGCGGTTCATAGATGTCACCGGCCGCAACGATCCAGTGATCGAGATCGGCATTACGCCAAACCGGCCGGATTGCACCGGCGTCCGCGGCATCGCCCGCGATCTCGCGGCCGCCGGTCTCGGCACACTGAAGCCGATGCCGGAGCTGAAGCACGCGGTCGAAGGCGCCGCCGCCTGCCCCGTCAACATCGAACTCCGCTTCGACGACGCGGCGAAGGATGCGTGTCCCGTGTTCGCCGGACGGCACGTTGCAGGCGTGGCCAATGGGCCGGCGCCTGCGTGGGTTCAGCAGCGGCTCCGCGCCATCGGCCTCCGTCCGATCAGCGCGCTTGTCGACATCACGAATTACATCTCGATGGACCTCGGCCGGCCGCTGCACGTCTATGACGCTGACAAGCTGAAAGGCACGATCCACGCTCGGCTCGGGGAAGCCGGCGAAACGTTCGATGGCCTGGACGGCAAGAGCCACGAGGTCACGTCGGAGATGTGCGTTATCGCCGACGAGAGCGGCGTACTCGGCTTCGGCGGCATCCTCGGTGGCGAGTCGACCGGCTGCACGCCCGAGACGACCAACGTGCTCATCGAGTGCGCCTACTTCGATCCGATCCGCACAGCCGCAACCGGACGCACGGCGCAAATCCAGTCAGACGCGCGCTACCGCTTCGAGCGCGGCGTCGACCCGGAACTCGTCGTGCCCGGCCTCGATATTGCGACAGACATGGTCCTAAAGCTCTGCGGCGGCACGCCATCGAAGGCCTGCATCGCGGGCGAGCCACCGGCTGGCCGGAAGACGGTCGCATTCGACTTCGCCCGTGTTGCCAAGCTGACCGGCATGGACGTCCCCGCGGAGACCTCGCGCAACATCCTCACCAAGCTTGGCTTCGGCGTCGGGCAAGGCAACGGCAAGGTCGACGTCGAGACGCCGCCATGGCGGCCTGACATCGACGGCGCGGCAGACCTCGTTGAAGAGGTGATCCGCATCGTCGGTCTCGATCAGGTCCCGTCCGTCGCGCTGCCGCGCGATGGCGACACGGTGCAAGCCGTCATGACCGACCTGCAGCTTCGCGTCCGGCGCGGCCGCCGCGTGCTTGCCGGCCGCGGGCTGGTCGAGGCAATCACCTGGTCGTTTATTCAGCGGGGTGAGGCCACGTTGTTCGGCGGCGGGCAGGACGACCTCGAACTCGCCAACCCGATCTCGACCGAAATGTCATCGATGCGGCCAAGCCTGCTGCCGGGATTGCTGACGGCGGCCCAGCGCAACCGCAATCGCGGCTTCGCCGACACCGCGCTGTTCGAAATCGGTCAGGCCTACTCCGGCGACGACGAGACCGGGCAGCACACGCACGCCTCAGGCGTCCGGATTGGGACAGCGGCGTTCGCGTCGCGCGGCCGGAATTGGGACGGCGCGGCCGAAAGCGTCGACCTGTTCGACGTCAAGCAAGACGTCCTCGCACTTCTCGACGCGATCGGCATTGACCCGGACACCGTGCAAGTCAGCCGCGACGCACCGGCCTGGTATCATCCCGGCCGGTCCGCCGTCCTGCAGCGCGGCCCGAAGTTGCGACTTGCCACGTTCGGCGAGTTGCACCCGTCGGTTCTGTCAGCGCTTGACGTTGATGGCCCGGTGGTTGGCTTCGAGATCGACCTCAGCGCCATTCCGCCCGCCAAGCGCAAGTCACCTCAGCGGCCGGAGTTCGCGGTCAACGACCTCAACGCAGTCCACCGCGACTTTGCGTTCGTCGTCGCAGCGGATGTGGCGGCCGGCGACATCATGCGGGCCGCGCGCAATGCGGACAAAAAGCTGGTCACCGGCACGACCGTCTTTGACGTATTCAGCGGCGAGAGCGTTGGCGCAAACCGCAAATCCGTGGCGATCGAAGTCACGCTGCAACCTCAGGGCGCAACGTTTACCGACGAAGACATCGAAGCTGTCTCAAACAAGATCGTCGCCGCCGTGCAAAAGGCGACCGGAGCAGAGCTTCGCTCCTAGGCCCGGCGGATGTCTCGCCGCACCTGCGGCTTAGCGGATCTTTGTCGCCGCGTCAGTCATGGCGGCGACGTGCTTTGCGATGCAGCCTTTGCGGTGTTCTTCCGCGCTTTGCACGGCTGGGTCTGCAAGCACCCAGACGGCCGCTCCGAACGGGTCAGCGATGATCCGTTCGTACGTGTTTGAGGTCGCTGCGATCTCATCGAATGCGGGTGCGTCGACTTTGGCGCCGTTCGCTGCCTGGAGGCTCGCAAGCAACACCGCAACACGCCACGCGTGAATGCGCAGCAAGCGGACCGGGCTGGAATCGCGCGGCGCGTCATCGCCGCCGCTGCCTTCCGCCATGCCGGGCGCCGCGCCAGCATGCGCGCCGCCGGTCTCGGCAGAGACCGTGTCATCTTGTCCGAACAGCGCGTTCGGCGTCACGCCAAGCACGCGGCAAATCTGCATGATCAGCGTAAGGCTCGGCTCAACCTCGGCGCGCTCGTAGCGCGTGTATCGGTTCTCATCGATTTGCAGCGCCTGCGCGAGCGCGCGGGCCCGCGAATAGCCGGCCTCCTGGCGCAACCTTCTAAGCTGTTCGGCAAAGCGTTGGCGCACCGGACTTGGTGTCTTGTCTTTCATTGTGTCCGTTTGTCTGCGGCGTTCCTCTGAGGCGCCTGTGGAGTTGACTGGCGTGAGTGCGAGTTGCCTGCCATTTCCACAGCGCACTGGATAATCAGAGTCTATCGTTTATCGCAACTGCTCCAACCTTTGTCATAGATCGGTCGGACATCCTCAATTGAACGTTTCGATAGGCTGCTTGCTGCACAATTTTGGCGCGAGTTGCGGGGACGCCGCCGCCTCGCAAGAGCACGATCCGATATGGTTCATAGATCGTTTCGAGGACTGCGCACACAAGGGCTGACGGTTGCTGGCTGACCCCCGCGGCCAGTGCCGGAAAAAGCCCGGTCCACGCGGCGTTTGCGCCCCTTCTAGGCAGCCAGACACAGTGATATATCCGCGCCATGACAGACACGTCCCGCATCCGCAACTTCTCGATCATCGCGCACATCGATCACGGCAAATCGACCCTTGCCGATCGGTTAATCCAACATTGCGGAAGCGTGAGCGATCGCGAGATGAAAGAGCAATTGCTCGACAACATGGAGATCGAGCGCGAGCGGGGCATCACGATTAAGGCGCAAACGGTGCGTCTCGACTACCAGCACACGGACGGTGAAACCTATCAGCTCAACCTGATGGACACGCCGGGACACGTCGATTTCGCCTACGAAGTCTCGCGCTCGCTGTCGGCCTGCGAAGGCTCACTGCTGGTCGTGGACGCGAGCCAGGGCGTCGAGGCGCAGACGCTCGCCAACGTCTATCAGGCGCTCGATCACAACCACGAGATCATTCCGGTTCTGAACAAAGTCGACCTGCCGGCCGCAGATGTGGATCGCGCGAAGGAGCAGATCGAGGACGTCATCGGCCTCGATGCGAGCGGCGCAATTCCGGTTTCGGCGAAGAGCGGCCTCAACATCGAAGGCGTGCTTGAAGCGGTTGTTGAGCGCCTGCCGCCGCCAGAGGGCGATCGCAACAAGCCGCTCAAGGCGATGCTCGTCGATAGCTGGTATGATTCCTACCTCGGCGTCGTCGTCCTCGTTCGCGTGATCGAGGGCGTGTTGAAGAAGGGCCAGCGCATCAAGTTGATGTCGACGGGCGCGATCCACCCGGTCGAGCGGGTCGGCATCTTCCGCCCGCATCAGGAGATGCTTGCTGATCTGGGGCCGGGCGAAGTCGGCTTCTTCACCGCGGCCATCAAAGAAGTGGCCGATACCCGCGTGGGCGACACAATCACTGACGAGAAGGTGCCGACAGCCGAACCGCTGCCGGGCTTCAAGCCAGCCCAGCCGGTCGTGTTCTGCGGCCTGTTCCCCGTCGATGCGGCCGACTTCGAAGACCTGCGCTTGGCGATGGCCAAGCTGCGCCTCAACGATGCGAGCTTTTCGTTTGAGATGGAGACCTCAGCCGCGCTCGGCTTTGGCTTCCGCTGCGGCTTTCTCGGCCTGCTCCATCTCGAGATCATCACCGAACGGCTCGACCGCGAGTTCAATCTCGAGCTGATCACGACCGCGCCGAGCGTCGTCTACCACCTGTTCCTGAAGGACGGCGAGAAGGTCGAAATGCACAACCCGGCCGACATGCCGGACCCGACGCTGATCGACCGCATCGAAGAGCCGTGGATCAAGGCGACGATCCTCGTGCCGGATGACTACCTCGGCGGCATCCTAAAACTCTGTCAGGATCGGCGCGGGCGGCAGATCGACCTGACATACGCCGGCACGCGCGCGATGCTCGTCTACGAACTGCCGCTCAATGAAGTCGTTTTCGATTTCTACGACCGCCTGAAATCGATCAGCCGCGGCTATGCTTCGTTTGACTACCAGATGATCGGCTATGAGGCCGACGACCTCGTGAAGATGTCGGTCCTCGTGAACGCCGAGCCCGTCGACGCGCTCTCCATGATCGTGCATCGCGGCCGCGCGGACAGCCGTGGCCGGACGATGTGCGAGAAGCTCAAGGAGCTGATCCCGCAGCATCTGTTCAAGATCCCGATCCAAGCGGCCATTGGCGGCAAGGTGATCGCGCGCGAGACGATATCGGCGCTGCGGAAAGACGTGCTCGCCAAGTGCTACGGCGGCGACATCAGCCGCAAGCGCAAGCTGCTCGACAAGCAGAAGGCGGGCAAGAAGAAGATGCGCCAGTTCGGCAAGGTTGAAATCCCGCAGCAGGCCTTCATAGCCGCACTACGCATGGGCGACGAGTAGCAACCTCCGCCCACGACACACGCGAAAAGCGCACGCTGTCTTGCCGCATTGGAACGCCAGCGGCCCAACATACGTTTGGATTGGTTAGCCGGTCGCGCTTGCGGCCAGGCACCGATCAAACTCGTACGGAGGGCCTCGCCATGGCGCAGTCGAATCTTGAAACCTTGATTGCGTCCGAGGGCTTTCCCCGCGTGAGCATTTACCTGCAGACGCGGGAACGCGGGAACGACATCCATGCCGATGCGCTGAAGCTGAAGAACGCGGTCAAAGCCGCGGAGAAACAGCTCGCGGAAAGCGGCATGGACGAAGAAGACGTGGCCCCACTGTTCCGCGAAGCACATGAGCTAATCGAAGACCATGAGTTTTGGCGGTATAGCCGCAAGGGGCTCGGGGTCTTCATTGAGCCGGGACGGACGCGGCTCATCAAGCTCCATGCCGAGCCGCACGAAGTGACCGTGGTTGCCGGCCGCTATCACGTGCGCCCGCTCATCCACATCCTGAAAGATGGCGATACGTTCTACATCCTCGCGGTTACGCGCGAGTCCGTGCGCCTGCTTGAGGCGACGACGCGCGGCGAGGCAACCGCACAACAGGTCGATCTCGAAAGCGCGCCTGACTCCATCAACGAGGAGAAGGAGCGCACGAACTACGAAGACCTGGCGGGCTTTCATTCACGGTCCCGCGGGTCGGGCGGCACGCCGAAGTATCATTCGCTCGGACGCGCGCCGGATGAACTTGACGAGGTTCAGCTCGAGGAGTTCACCCGCGACGTTGCAAAGAGCGTCGAGCACTTCCTTCTGCAGTCCGCACATGATGCACCGCTCGTGCTTGCCGCGAATGATCGGACGCTTGGCCGCATCCGCGAGCACTTCGACCGCGACAACCTCGTCGGCGAAGCGATCAACAAAGACCCGGGCTCAATGACAGACGCGCAAATCGTCGAGGCCGCGCGCGAGCTTGCCGGCGGCTATGTCGGCCGGGCCCGCAAGCAGGCGGTTGGCCGGCTTGAGGCCTGGAACGGTGGCGACCCGGATATCGGCGGTGCGAAATCGATCGAGGATCTCTGGCGCGCGGCCCAGGACGGCCGCGTTGGCGCCGCCTTCATTAACCGTCGCGCAGTCGTCTGGGGCACGCTGTCAGAGGATGGTCAGTCGTTTGAGCGCAAAGACGAAGAGACCGCCGAAACCGAAGACCTGATCAATGCGCTTGCCTGCAAGGTGCTCGCACAGGGTGGCGAGGTCTATGCGCTGCCGGACGATCATAAGGACAAGCTCGGGCCGGTCGCCGGCACGTTCCGGTACTAGAACGGATCCGACGTCCCCGGGTGCCACTACTGTTGGGCGCCCGGGCTGTTTACTGTGCTGGTCGGGTCAGCGCGCGCCTCGGATGCGGCTGAGAGCAACGCGCCACCGCCGGTAAGAATGGCGAGCGTCGCGGCGGCCGCGGCGATCTCAATGTTGAGGTCCGACGTTGTCGCCTTGATGAAGACGCCAACAAACGCCCAGCAGAGCGTGCCGAGGTAGAAGCTGTTCCAGCGCGACAGCCAACTGACAATGATGCCTGTCATCGTCATGGCGCCGATGATACCGAGCGAGAACGTGAGGCCATTGACGCCGAAAGGCACACCGCCCGCCGCTTCGCGCATCACCGAGCTGACGTTCAGCCACACCGCCGCGCTGATCCACCCGGTAAGAAGCGCGAACGCCGGTTGCGTGATCCAGCGATCGAATCCGGTCCAGAGCGATGACCGCGCAAGGAGCACCAGCAGCGTTGCGACGGCAAACACAAAGATCGTCCAAATGAGCACGACCAGGTGCCAGCCATTGCCGATCGTGATGGCGACACTCATCCACGCCACGTTTGCGGCGACGGCGCCGACAGCCAACCAGCCGATGGACCGGTAAAGCGGGTTGTCGCGCTGTGAGGGCATCACCTGGCGAACGGCGAAAACGAGGATCAACGCGAAAATGACGAACCAGATCAGGAAGGCGTAGCCTGCCGGTTGTTCTGGAAGTGGCGTCTGGCCTGTCGCCTCGCCAATCGGCGTCAGCCCATCGATGAACCGCGCAAGGTTCGGGACGATGAACTGCGCGCAAGCAAGAATGACGAGCAAGCCCTGCCGGATCGACGTCATGTGAGCCCTCATCAGTTTGAGTCGTGCTTCGGCCAGATATCGCCAACTAGGCGTCATCACTACGCACGGCAGGCGCGAAGAGATCCGGCGGATCGGCTTCGGCACTTGAGGTCAGATCGCTGACGCCAATGCCGATCAGGCGAAAGCGCCGGCCGTCGGCCTCACGCCGGATTAACGGCGCCGCCGCCGCCATCATCAGATCGGCTCGCTGCGTCGGCGCAGGCAACTGCCGGTTCCGCGTCAGGATCTGAAAGTCTGACGTCTTCATCTTGAGCACGACCGTCCGGCCGGAGTAACCCTTCTCATTCAACCGGGCTGCGACGCGATCGGCCAGCGGCGCGACGCGTTCAACAAGCGTTCCTGCGTCGGCGACATCGACATTGAACGTCGTCTCCGCCGACACACTTTTCGTCGCCCGCTCCGTCTTGACGACGCGCGGGTCGCGACCGCGGACGTACTGGGCCAGCCGATCACCAAATTTGCCGAACGCCGCGCGCAGTTCCGCGTCGCTCATCGCCTGCAGCTGATTGATCTCAGTGATCCCGCGCGCAGCCAGCTTACTCGCAGTCACCTTGCCAATCCCGTGGATCGCGCCAACCGGCATCGGCGCGAGCACAGCTTCTGCTTCCGCAGCACCGATGACCGCAAAGCCGCGCGGTTTATCGAGATCAGATGCGAGCTTTGCAAGGAACTTGTTCGGTGCGAGACCGATCGAAATTGAGATGCCCACGTTCGCGCGGACCTTCTTGGCAAGATCGGCCAAGCCAACCGCCGGCGCGCGATGATCGAGCCTCACGTCGTCAGCCAGATCGAGATACGCTTCGTCGAGCGACAGCGGCTCAATGACGGGCGTGAGTTCCTCCATGAGGACGCGGATCTGCTGACTGACCGCGCGATACTTGGCCATGTCCGGCTTGATGACGACCGCGTCGGGGCAAAGCTCGAGCGCCTTGAACATCGGCATCGCCGATCGCGGCCCGAAGCGCCGCGCGATATAGCAAGCCGTCGTCACCACACCCCGCCGCCCGCCGCCGACAATGAGAGGCTTATCGCGCAGCTCTGGATTGTCGCGCTTTTCAACGGACGCGTAGAACGCATCGCAGTCGATGTGTGCCGTCGTCAGATCGAACAGTTCGGCATGCGATCTCAGCGTCGGCAGCCCGCAACTTGGGCAGCCCGCTTCAGCCGCGTCCGACTGCTGCAAACCCTGCGGCCACGTCTCAAGGCACGCGCGGCAGAGTGTTGGGGTATCTGCCTGCGGCATCCCTGACGCGTGCATAACGTGAGCGCCCTTCGCAACTCAAACCGTGCGCACGGCAACGCCGCGGGCTGCCATGTGCGCCTTCGCTTCCGGGATCGTGTACGTGCCGAAATGGAAGATCGACGCCGCCAGCACCGCGCTTGCGCGCCCTTCGAGCACACCGTCGGCCAGATGATCGAGCGTGCCAACGCCGCCGGATGCGATGACCGGCACCGACACCGCGTCGGCGACCGCACGCGTCAATTCGAGATCGAAGCCAGACTTGGTGCCGTCGCGGTCCATCGACGTCAGCAGAACTTCACCCGCGCCGTTTGCGACGACTTTTTCTGCGAACCCGATCGCTTCGATACCGGTCTCGCGGCGGCCGCCATGCGTGAAGATCTCCCAGCGCGCGCTGTCGCCTTGCACGCGCTTGGCATCAATTGCGACGACGATGCACTGCGCGCCGAACTTTTCCGAAGCCGCGCGCACAAACTCTGGATCGCGCACGGCGGCTGAGTTGATCGACACTTTGTCTGCGCCCGCATCGAGCAGCGCCTTCACGTCTCCGGTCGTGCGCACGCCGCCACCGACCGTCAACGGCATGAAGCAGCGCTCCGCCGTCCGCGTGACGATGTCGAGCAGCGTGCCGCGGGCTTCGTGGCTTGCGGTGATGTCAAGGAAGCAGAGTTCGTCGGCGCCGGCGGCATCATACGCGGCGGCGGCTTCGACCGGGTCGCCCGCGTCGATGAGATCGACGAAGTTCACGCCTTTGACAACGCGCCCGTCTTTGACGTCGAGGCACGGGATCACGCGGGTCTTCAACATCTATGCATCCGCCTTTGTCCAACCGGCGGCAACGGCCGTGACATGGCCGATTGCAGACCGCAGCGCCCCGCCACTTGCGTCGACAGCCGGATCGAGGCCCGTGATCGACAGCGCTGCGATCCGATCGATCTGCGCCAGCGCCGCGCGCACCTCTGCGACGGAGGGGCCCTGGTCGTCCGCATAGGCGTTTGCCCGCACCTCGCTGATGCTATGCACATCCATATCGACATGCGCGTATACGCGATCGCATCCGGCAAGATGGCGGGCCGCACGGTCCTCGTCCGTTGTCACAAGCATGTTGTGTGCGGCAACGAGTTGCTGCTCCGGCGGATCAAATTCGCGCGCGCCAAACAACGCGACCGCCTCAAGCGACGCCGGCTCAAGCGACAGGTGCGCGTGAGCAAGGGCCTGCCAAGCGCCGCCTGTCGCGACGCTCAAAGCCATGCCTTCAAAGAGGCCCGACGTTGAGGTCTCCGGCGTGTTGAGGTCTGCATGCGCGTCGAACCAGGCGATACCGGTCCCTGCGCCACCAAGACCGCCGATCACGCCAGCTGCCGCGACTGCGCAGCTTCCGCACAGGACGACCGGCAGTTCTCCCGCCGCACGCGCCTTGCGCACCTCGTCTGCGACCTCCGACGCCAGCTTGAAGCCAACCAGCAGGTCATCGGGCGGTTCATCGGAGGCGATCAGCATCGACTCGACGACCTCATGGCCCGCTTCGCTGAGCGCCTTCGGCAACCCCGCATCGCGGATCGCCCACGGCAGGTCACACCACGTGATCCCGAACGGCTGGTTTGGCCAGTAGGCGTAAATGAGGGTGACGTCAGCCATGGGTTGCTCGCGCTTCGCCGAGCCGCGCAAGCGCCGCGGCGGCATCGATGCGGCCATCATAGAGCGCGCGCCCGCTGATCGCCCCTTCAAGCTTGGCGGCTTCGGGTGCGGCAAGCGCTTCAATATCGGCCATCGAAGCAAGACCTCCCGAGGCGATCACCGGGATCGACGTCGTCTCGGCAAGCGCAAGCGTCGCCGGCAGGTTCAGCCCCTTCAGCACGCCGTCGCGATCAATGTCGGTGAAGATGATCGCTGCAACGCCGCAGTCCTCAAAGCGCTTGGCAAGGTCGGCGGCTGTCAGATCGCTGGTCTCAGCCCACCCTTCGACTGCGACGCGACCGCCCTTGGCATCAATGCCAACTGCCACGCGACCGGGGTGCGCGCGGCACGCGTGTCGTACCAGATCTGGATCACGGACAGCGGCCGTGCCGAGGATCACGCGCGTCACGCCGGCCTCGAGCCAGCGTTCGATCGTCGCCAGATCCCGAATGCCGCCCCCAAGTTGGATCGGCAGATCAACCGCGCCGCGGATCGCCTGCACGGCTTCGGCATTGCGCGGGGCGCCCGCAAACGCGCCGTCGAGATCGACGACGTGGATCCACTGAAACCCCTCGGCCGCGAACGCACGCGCCTGGTCGGCCGG
Organism: Pseudomonadota bacterium; assembly: GCA_038523925.1. Taxonomy (GTDB): domain Bacteria; phylum Pseudomonadota; class Alphaproteobacteria; order Rhizobiales; family Hyphomicrobiaceae; genus JBCBWG01. The sequence goes on from JBCBIY010000004.1 coordinate 21,626, forward strand.
GCTTTCGTTAAACACCGTCGCAGCCGACATCTCGCCAAGCTCGAGCCGGACACACGCGCCGTCCTTCAAATCGATCGCCGGAAACAGGATCATCGCGCAGGCCGCGCGACCGACAACATGGCCGCACCCGCGCGCGCGCCCAAACCGCGCCCCAAGATTGCTTCTTTCATCTGGCAGCCCTTATCTGTGTTAGTCATTTGTTCCTGTCGTGAGCTGCGTGAGCCTATCACCCGTGCATCTGTTTACTGAGATTGACCCGGCGCCGCGCGCGACACCGCTCGTCCGCCTCACCGAGCGCGATGCGATCGATATATGGATCGCGCGGTGGCTGCGAATCCAGCGCAAACACCTGATTGGGCGCTACGGCTGCGATCCGCGCAGGCTCTATGAGATCTGGGAGGGCAAAGCGTTTCCCGGCTCGCGAGAGAAAGCGCGCGCTGAGTTCTCGGAAAAGCACCCGGGCCTCCTCGACCGGATCGACTTCGGCCGCCATAAGGTGATCCCCCGCGCGCCGAAACTGCCGGAACAGCTCCCGCTCTTCGAAGAGTAGGCCGCACCCCGTTGGCCCGGACGCCTCCGCTCCGCCCCAGACGGAGCGAAATCCCGCGTGTTCCTGGACACCGGAAAATAATGAGAACATTTTACGAACTTTTGCTGGACAGCCGGGACCACGAAGCGTATGTTCTTTCTACGTTCTCTCCCCCGGGTCGTTTGCCCCAAACCCCTCGACCCAAGAACGTCCTAGAGGTCCTGCGACGGAGATTAAGTTGCGTATCAGTATGCGTTCCCGTTGCAGGCCCTCCCCCATTCCGCAGTTTGCGTTGCCTAGGCCCCTCCGCGCATCCCCCGCGCGCCGCAACAGATGAGAGCCCCGCGATGAGCACGTTCCTGATCTCCTACGACCTCGCCAACCCAAGCTCGAACAAGCACGTCCTCGCCAATGCCATCATGGCGTCCGGCAGCGCTTGGGCGCGGCCCCTGTCACAGACCTGGTACGTAAAGTCAGAACAGGATGCGGACTTCTTGGAAGCCTTTATTTCTGCGACGCTCGACGATGAAGACGAACTGGTGGTCCAGGAGATTGGCGAGGAAGCCGCCAAGGCGAATACGGCGCTTCGCTGGTTTCGGCATCGCGCGAAGTCATCGCCAGGCCCGACGAGCGAGGACCAGGCCGGCGCGAACGTCGTCGCGTTCCCGCCCACCGAGCGGCAGGTACATGACCTGACGATCGAACTCAGCAAGTGCGCATAGGCCGCGCTTACGGTGACCAGCGCAGGAAGTTCGCGAGAAGGGCAAGGCCAAGTGTCTGGCTTTTCTCAGGATGAAACTGCGTTGCAAACAGCGTGTCGCGTGCGACGGCGGCCGTAACGTCGCCGCCATAGTCGGCGGTCGCGATGAGCGTGTCGGCCGGTGCGTTGGCCATGTGAAACGAGTGGACGAAGTAAGCGTGCAAGCCGTCCGGACCCGTTTTGATTCCTTCGAACAACGCGTGACTGCGATGCAGCGTCAGCGTGTTCCATCCCATGTGCGGGATCTTGAGGGCTGCATCAGCGGGCTGCAAAGCCGACACATCCGCGTCGATCCAACCAAAGCCGTCCGTCTCGCCAAACTCAAGACCGCGGCGGGCAGCAAGCTGCATCCCGACACAAATACCAAGGAACGGCGTAGCGCGCACGCGCACCGCTGCGTCGAGCGCGTCCCACAAACCGTCAACCTTGAGCAGCCCGTCGCGACAGTCCGCGAAAGCGCCGACGCCGGGCAGGACGATGCGGTCCGCGCGCGCAACGGTATCCGGGTCGGCCGTCAACTTAACGTCCGTCGCAAGGCCAGCTTCCCGCGCCGCACGTTCAAGCGCCTTTTGGGCGGAGTGGACGTTGCCCGAACCGTAGTCAATCAGAGCGAGCGTCTCAGCCATCAGGCGTCGCCGCTACGCGTTCGGCGGCCCGCCACCCGCCGCATGTCAACGGGCGCATCAGGATTTGCCTTCAGCCGTACGCCAACGCCCAAAGCCCCGGCCTTTCTGCTGGGCGACGACCGGTTCGCGCATCTGAGGGCGTGCACCCGGCTTGCCGCCCAATGGATCGCTCTCAAAGCCCGCGAAGTTTTCAGTCGCAACGGCCGGGACCGTCGGCAGCCAGCTCTCGAAGAACCGGCGCTGGCAGACGTCAAGACTTTCGCCCGTCACCGAACCGACGAGCGACCAGCCGCGCCGTGCGAGCGTCCACCGCCGCAGGCTGTCGGCTTCAAACCCGACCAGCGCGCTCAGCCCCAGCGTCAGCGCCGAGCGAATGCCAGGGGCTATCCCAAGCGCGTCGGTGGCGAGCAGCAGTGCGGCCATGATCACCAGATAGATAAACAGGACCATCCAAAGACGGTTCACGATCATCCATACCGGCGCTGCGATGAAGGCCAGAAAGTTGAACCCGTCTTTGATGAAGACGAGGTCAGCCGCACGATCGATACGATCGGCAAGCGGCTTTGGGCGTTCATGAACAGTGTAGCTCTTCATCTGATCACTCTCATCATCATCATCGCTGGCGCGTTGCGGGCGCCGGCCGAAGCGTTATGCGCCGTCAAGCGACCCCTTCGTCGACGGCACGCGGCCCACCTGCCGCGGATCGATTGCAATCGCCGTGCGGAGCGCGCGGGCGAGCCCCTTGAAGCAACTCTCGGCAATGTGGTGTGCGTTGGCGCCGTAGTGGTTGGTCACATGCAGCGTCACGCCAGCATTTTGCGCGAACGCCTGAAACCACTCCTGAAACAACTCGGTGTCCATGTCGCCGACCTTCGCGGCCGGGAACGTCACCTGCCAGACGAGAAATGGTCGTCCCGAAACGTCGAGGGCGACGCGGGTAAGCGTCTCATCCATTGGCAGTTCGGCGCTTGCATACCGCGTGATGCCAGCCTTGTCGCCGAGCGCCTGCCGCACCGCCTGGCCGAGAACGATCCCGCAATCCTCGGTCGTGTGATGGCCGTCGATATGCAGGTCGCCGGAGCATTCAAGCGAGATGTCGATCAGGCCGTGGCGGGCGACCTGTGCCAGCATGTGATCGAGAAAGCCGATCCCGGTCGCGATTTTGTGCGTTCCACTACCATCGAGATTGACGGTCGCCTTGATCGCCGTCTCATTCGTAGTCCGCTCGATTGTGGCTGTTCGTTCCAACCCAGTGCTCCGTCACATCTGCCGCCATGGCTTACCAGCCACGCTCGATTTGTCCTAGCCACGGACGGCCGGGCGCCGCCGCGCTCAACAAACGGCCCGCTTGAGATGCGCAGCCCACGCGCCTACGTCAACGCCATGCAATCACAACTATACGGAGCCGGCCTCGAGAGCTGGCATGCAACGACCATCCTCACCGTCCGCAAGGGCGGCCGCGTTGTCGTTGCAGGCGACGGTCAGGTCAGCTTTGGCCAAACCGTTATGAAATCGAATGCGCGGAAGGTCCGGAGCCTTGGAAAGGGCAACGTCATTTCGGGCTTTGCCGGCGCCACGGCCGACGCGTTTACCCTCTTCGAGCGCCTCGAAACCAAACTCGAACAGTATCCCGACCAGCTCATGCGGGCCGCCGTCGAACTTGCGAAAGACTGGCGCACCGACCGGTACCTCCGCCGGCTGGAGGCCATGATGATCGTGGCCGATCCCGAGGTCACGCTCGTGCTCACAGGCAACGGGGATGTCCTCGAGCCTGAAAACCACTGCGCCGGGATCGGGTCAGGCGGCAACTACGCACTTGCAGCCGCACGCGCCTTGCTGGACACCGAACACGACGCTGAAGCCATTGCCCGCAAAGCCATGGCGATCGCCGGCGACATCTGCGTCTACACGAATGCCAACCTCGTCGTCGAAAGCCTCGACTGCAAAGCGGACTGAGCGCGGGTGAACGCGACCCATGGCAAGCTCGAACCTTGATCGGCGCTCCGTCTGTCGCCATTTCGTCGTCATAACAGGGCGTGTCATCGGTGCACGCGGCTATCCCCAGGTGACATGACCAACTTCTCTCCCCGCGAAATTGTTTCTGAGCTTGACCGATTCATTGTCGGTCAAGGCGACGCCAAGCGTGCCGTTGCGATTGCACTGCGCAACCGCTGGCGCCGGCAGCAATTGACCGGCAGCCTTCGCGATGAAGTCCTGCCGAAGAACATCCTGATGATCGGCCCGACGGGTGTCGGCAAGACCGAGATCTCGCGCAGGCTTGCCAGGCTTGCTGGCGCACCCTTCCTCAAGGTCGAAGCGACGAAGTTCACAGAGGTCGGCTACGTCGGCCGCGACGTCGAAAGCATCATCCGCGATCTCGTCGAGATCGGCATCTCGCTGGTGCGCGATCGCAAGCGCGCGGAAGTCAAAGCGCAGGCGGAGAAGAACGCGGAAGAGCGCGTGCTCGATGCCCTCGTCGGCCAGGGCTCGGGCCAGGCGACGCGCGAGAGCTTCCGGCGGCGGCTTCGCGACAACCAGCTTGGCGACAAGGAAATCAAGATCGAGGTCAACGACAGCGGCAACGCCATGCCGATGTTCGAGCTGCCCGGCCAGCCCGGCGCATCAATGGGCATGGTCAATCTCTCGGACATGCTCGGCAAGGCGTTCGGCGAACGCAAGCGGATCCGCACGACCACCGTCTCTGAGAGCTACGAACTCTTGATCGCCGACGAAAGCGACAAGCTGCTTGACGACGAACAGATCGTGCAGGAAGCGCTCAAATCGGTCCAAGACGACGGCATCGTGTTCCTCGATGAGATCGACAAGATCTGCCGGTCGTCATCCGACAGCGGCCGCGTTGGCGGCGACGTCAGCCGCGAGGGCGTTCAGCGCGACCTGCTCCCGCTCATCGAAGGCACGACGGTTGCCACGAAGCACGGGTCGATCAAGACCGACCACATTCTGTTCGTTGCTTCGGGTGCGTTTCACGTGGCGCGGCCGTCTGATCTGCTGCCGGAGCTGCAGGGTCGCCTGCCCATCCGCGTCGAGTTGCAGGCGCTGACCCGCGAAGATTTCCGCCGGATCCTCACCGAGCCCGAAGCAAGCCTGATCACGCAGTATAAGGCGCTGATGGAGACAGAAGGCGTCACGCTGGACTTTACGGAGGACGCGATCGACGCGCTGGCTGACATTGCGGTTCAGGTCAACGCTTCGATTGAGAACATCGGCGCCCGCCGCCTGCAAACGGTGATGGAACGTGTGCTCGACGAGATTTCGTTCGATGCCTCCGACCGTTCGGGCGAAACGCTGCACATCGATGAAACCTACGTGAAGTCGCGGCTCGGCGAACTTGCCGACGACGTCGACCTGTCGAAGTTCATTTTGTAGGCGGGAAGTGCTGCGCGCCGCGCGGGATTTGCTAGAACACACGTCATGACGACGACCCCTGACCGGCGCCTGCTGCTCATCATTGGCGGCGGGATCGCTGCCTACAAGACGCTCGACTTCATCCGGCGCGCCCGAGAGGCGGGCTTTGCGGTCCGCGCCGTCATGACCCGCGCTGCGCAGTCGTTCGTCACGCCGCTGTCCGTGCAGGCGATCACCGGCGACCGCGTTTTCACCGACCTGTTCGACCGCGACGATGAACATGACATCGGCCACATTCGGCTGTCGCGCGAGGCGGACCTGATCGTGGTCGCGCCGGCCACCGCTGACCTCATGGCCAAGGCCGCCAACGGGCACGCGGATGACCTGGCGACCACGGTCCTACTCGCGTCCGACAAACCTGTCCTCATGGCGCCGGCTATGAACCCGCGGATGTGGGCGCATCCGGCGACTGTGCGTAACGCCGCGCAGCTCGCCCGCGATGGCGCAACGTTCGTTGGGCCGAACATTGGCGAGATGGCGGAAACGGGTGAAGCCGGCGCGGGGCGGATGGCAGAACCGCATGCGATTGTCGAAGCCGCCCGCGCGTTGATCGAGGGCGGCGCGTCGGACCAGGAAAAACCGCTCGCGGGCCGCCATGTGCTCGTCACTGCGGGCCCGACCCACGAAGCGATCGACCCGGTCCGCTACATCGCGAACCGCTCATCGGGCAAACAGGGCTACGCGATCGCCGCCGCAGCCGCTCGCCTTGGCGCAACCGTCACGCTGGTGACCGGTCCAACAGACCTTGCAGCTCCAGCCGGAGTCACGCGCGTTGTCGCGATTGAAAGCGCACGCAAGATGCACGACGCAGTCGAAGCGGCCCTGCCAGCCGACATCGCGGTCTTCACCGCGGCCGTCGCCGATTGGCGCGTTGCAACCGATGCCGACCAGAAGATCAAGAAGACCGGTGACGGCCCGCCTGACCTCAAGCTCGTTGAGAACCCCGACATCCTGAAGGCGATCGCACAGCGCACGTCTGGCCGCCCGACGCACGTGATCGGATTTGCGGCCGAAACCCAGAATGTCGTCGCGAATGCCAACGCAAAGCGCGCCGCGAAAGGTTGCGACTGGATCGTCGCGAATGATGTCTCAGCGGCCGGTGGCGCGATGGGCGGCGACACGAATACCGTTCATTTGGTCGACGCTGCCGGCGCGACCGGATGGCCGCAGATGTCGAAGGATGCCGTCGCCATGCGGCTGATGCGCGAAGCGGCTGCGGTCCTTTCGTGATGCGCCGCGAAGACTTAGCCGTTGAAGTGCGCGTGCAGGTTCTTGCGAAGGCGCGCGGCCTTGACCTTCCGAGCTACGAGACGGAGCTTGCCGCCGGCGCCGATCTGGCCGCGGCCGTTCCCGATGCCAAGCCGATCACGCTTGCGCCCGGCGCACGCACGCTGATCCCGACGGGACTGAAGATCGCGCTGCCCGCAGGTTACGAAGCGCAGGTTCGTCCGCGCTCCGGGCTCGCGCTGCGCTCCGGGATCACTGTCCTCAACTCGCCGGGGACGATCGATGCGGACTTCCGTGGCGAGCTGCAGGTGATCCTGATCAACCTCGGGGACGACCCGTTCGAGATCAGTCGTGGCGACCGCATCGCGCAGTTGGTCGTCGCTCCGATCTCGCAAGCGGCCTTCGTCGCGGTTCGTCAGTTGCCAAAGACCGCGCGTGGCGCCGGTGGCTTCGGCTCGACCGGAAAGGCTAGGCGGACCCGCCGCTCAAAAAAGGAATGAAAATCCAGGAATATCGCCCACATGCGCGGAGAAGGGCTATGACACTTCCCGGAACGAAAATTGGTTCCAAAAGACACCTGCTCGCCAGCGCTTGATTTGCGCACTTCGCACCTTGCGCATTTGTCCGTGGCGCCAGACATCGGAGGGACACGAGCCCGGTGCGCGCCGCCAGGCCGATCACATCTGCACGCATGGGAGACGACCTTGAGCAATATTGAGATCAGGACGCTGGAGACGACGAAGGGCTGGGGCCGCGGCAAGGTCTATAACGACATCGCCGAGACGATCGGACATACGCCGCTGGTGCGTCTGAACCGGCTGAAGGACGAGGCGAAGCTCAAGGGCGACATCCTGCTCAAACTCGAGTTCTTCAACCCGCTGTCGAGCGTCAAGGATCGCATCGGCGTTGCGATGATCGACTCGCTCGAAGCGCAGGGCAAGATCAAGCCGGGCGAGACGACGCTCATCGAGCCGACGTCAGGCAACACCGGCGTGGCGCTCGCGTTCGTCGCGGCGGCGCGCGGCTACAAGCTCATCCTCGTGATGCCGGAATCGATGTCGATCGAGCGGCGCAAGATCTTGGCCCATCTCGGCGCGCATCTTGAGCTGACGCCGAAAGAGAAGGGCATGAAGGGCGCGATCGCGCGCGCTGACGAGCTCTTGTCGTCGACGGCGAATGCGCTGCAGCCAGGTCAGTTTGTGAACCCGGCCAACCCGGAAGTGCACGCGCGCACAACAGCCGAAGAAATCTGGGGCGACACCGGCGGCAACGTCGACGCGGTTGTCTCTGGCGTTGGCACAGGCGGCACGATCACGGGCGTCGGCCGCGTCCTCAAAGAACGCATTCCAAGCGTCAAGATGATTGCGGTCGAGCCGACGGACAGCCCGGTGCTTTCAGGCGGCGAACCGGGCCCGCACAAGATCCAGGGCATCGGTGCCGGCTTCGTGCCGGACGTCCTCGACACGAACCTCATCGATGAGATCATTAAGGTGCCGAACGACATGGCGTTCGATGTCTCGCGTCATATTGCGAAGCTCGAAGGCATACCGGGCGGCATTTCGACGGGGGCCAATATTGCCGCCGCGATGACGGTCGCCGGGCGCGATGAGATGGCCGGCAAGACGATCGTGACGATCGCGTGCTCGGGTGCAGAGCGCTACTTCACGAGCGATCTGTTCGAACAGCCGCCGGCCTAGAGCAGACGCGTGTTGTGCGGCTCCGCCTGATGCGCGCGGTCGAACGCTACAGCCCGCTCTCGCTCATCAGCACGAACGCGATCTGCTTATAGATGGCGTAGGCGATGGACTGAGGCGCGGCCGGGACGTGAAGTGTTCCGGCCGCCGCTGAGGGGCCCGCCTTATGGCGATCCGTTGCGGCTTTCGGCGCGGCGTAGCTCAACCGGTAGAGCGCGCGGCGCGGGACCAGTCGCCCTTGCGCGTCAGATGGCTCTGCAGTCGTCGCGAGCGGCCCACCAAAAACATCCGCCAGCGCGGGCGACGTCAGCTCCGCAATCCCAACCGGCGTTCCGGTTTGCGGCTCGACGCGAACCCGAGCGCGGTCGCCAAGGCCGTCAACGAAATGGGCGGGCCCGGATCGCAGGCGATGTAGGGCGGCGTCATCGGCGTAAGCGGTCACGGCCAGGCCGCCGGCGCCGCGGATGGCGAGCACAGAGCCCGCGATACCGACATGGTCGCCGCGGCTGAGGCCGTCTGCCAGGCCGTCAATGTGACCAGCGACAGGCGCCCGCACCCGAAGGCGGGCAATGCGTCGGCGGATCCCGTCGAGCGCTGCACGCGCGGCCGCCAACTCCCGCGCGGTCACGCGGCTGAGCGCTAGCGCATCGGGATCCGCCGCAGCCTTGCGCGCTTCCATCCGCACGCTTTCAAGGCGGATCTCCGCGACGCGCCGCGCATGCAGCAACGCATCGGAGCGGATCTCGAACAACAGATCGCCGGCTTGCACCTGCTGACCGTTGACCACCTCGAGGCGCAGAAGCCGGCCGGCCTCTGGCGCAAAGACAGTTGCGCGGTCTGCCGGCGTGGCGACCGCCGGCAAGCGCAGCGTGGTGCCCCACGGCACAAACATAAAGACGAGCAGTACAATCAGGAGTGCAAGGCTCACACGCGACCGGCCGCTGCGTGCAATGTCCGAACGCGACCGCCACCAGACGGCAGCTTCCCGCAAGATTGGCCAGCCGATGAAGTAGGCGATTTCGATGACGAACAACGCAACGCCGAGCGCCTTGAAGCTCACCTGATAGACGACGATTGCAATGCCGACGAACAGCGCGAAGCGGTAGAGCCACGTCGCGAAGGCGTACGCGATGAGCCAGCGCCGCGTTTGCTTAGGGAAGGCCTCTGGCGCTTCAGGCGTGATGCCAAACAGCGCCCGACGGAGCGCATACCGCGCGGCCGCCGAACTCCGGGCATGCAAATTGGCAATGCCGGTCGCATCCGAAAGCAGATGGTAGCCGTCAAACTTCATGAACGGGTTCAGGTTGATCACAAGGCTCATGAGCCAACTCGCGCCGGCGAGATAGAAGCACGCATCGCGCGCAATGCCGTCCTGGACAAACACCCAGAGCAGTGTTGCGACGACGGCGACCGCAAGTTCGCCAGCGCATCCGGCCACTGCGATTGCCATGCGCTGGCGCGCGTCACGCAGCCGCCAAGCATCCGAAACGTCGGTGTAGAGCATCGGATAGAGCAGCATGAACGCGACGCCGAGGGTCGGCACGCGGCAGCCATAACGCTTTGCCACGACGGCATGTCCAAGCTCGTGCACGACCTTTACCAGCGCAACGGCTACGGCGAATGCGATTGCGCCACTGATCGTGAGCAGACCGGATGCGGCTGCCAGGAACGCATCCCACTGGCGCGACGCGAGGTAGATCGCGAGGACGGCAAGCAAACTGATGATGAGTGCCGACCAGCGCGAGAACAGGAAGCCGAGCTTCGGCACGAGTGCATCGAGCATACGGTCCGGGTGGCAGAGCGGCACACGAAAGAACGCGTAGGCGTGGAGCAATCCGGCGAGGCGGCGCGCGTGTTTGTCGGCGTCGGCGGCATAAAGCTCGGCGCCGCTTCGCGCAGCCGTAAGCAGGCCATGCTTTGAAAGCGGCTCGTCAGCCGGGTGGCCCGCTTCCGCGTGTGGTGCGCTCAACCTGGCCACAAGCGCGCGATCGGCGGCGAAGTACTGGTGCCGCAGCGGATCGTAAATCAGCCATCGCGGACGGCCGGACGCATCATCCGATGCGCGGTACAGCCGGAGGTCGGGGCGAACCAGCGGTGGGCCATCAGCCGGCATCAGACGCCGGCCCACTGCCTGAGAAACGCAAGCGGCCTGCGAAACAGAAGATAGAAGAGCGTCACCCGCTCGCCAGTGATCTCTGCCGTCCCGCGCGAGCCAATCGGCAGGGGGCGGCGATCATCGTCAAATCGCACGCGGAGCGCATGCGCCAGAACACCGTCCGGCGTGGGCCGCGCGAGGTGGCTTGCGCGGACCACGACGCCAGCGCGTGCGGTCAACGGATCGGCACTCGCAAACATGCGGACTGGCCGGCCATCCTGCAGCACGACTGCATCGGCGACCGGCAGATCGATACGCGCGGCGACGCGGGCGGTGTCTGCGATCTCCATCACCCGCTCGCCAATGTTGACGGGCTTGCCGATCCAGTCGGCCGGGTCGGTGAACTGCACGACGCCGCCTCTGGCCGCCCGAACGACCATTCGCCCAAGACGGGTCCGTGCGTAGTCCCGTTCCGCGCGGGCGAGCCTCTCTTCGGCCAGCGCAGACGCGAGCGCGCTTTTGGCTTCGGCATCCGAGATCGCGCGTTGCTCAAGCCGTTTGCGTTTGACGCTGGCGACGACCAACTGCCGGTCCGCAATGCGCGCGGCGTTTGCTGCCTCCGTCGTGTCGAGCGAGAACAGGCGCGCCCCGATCTGTACCGGCGTGTTGGGTGCGACGTCGATCTTCGCGATGGTCCCGGCGACAGGCGCGGTGACTAAGGCCGGCCGATCGGGCACAACCTCGAACGGGGCAAGGACCCGCAGTTGCACCGGCAGACACATCGCAAGAGCAATCGCTGCGATCGCAACCCCGGCGCGTCGATGTTTAACCCAGCCCGGCAACCGCATCTGTCTGTTCTGCAGAGCCGCCCAGGCATGCGCGCCGGTTGCTGCAACACGCCCTGCTATTGCGACGTCGGCCTCTGACCAAGCATCCGCGCGCAACAACACCAGACCGCCGACGAGCCCGCCGCCGCGGGGCTCAAGCGGAAGCCACAGCCCGCGACGGTAGTGCGGCGCGCTCTCCTGTCCGCCGATGACCCGCGCGAGGCCAGCGGCATCGAAACGGCCGGGGCGCGCGAAGGCTGAGCCGTGGTTTGCGTTGAGGTGGGCCAGTGCCTCCGCGATCCACTGCCCGCGTGGCGTGTCGGGAGAGATCGCACCGGCCTGCGAATGCAAAACAGGTCGAAAGGCACCGCCGCGGCCAGGCACCGCGAGATAAGCCTCGTCGCACGGAAGCACGTCACGCACATCGGCGGCTAAGACGCATTTGAGGTGCGCCATGTCGCGCGCGTCGCGGATCAAGCCTTCGAACGCGATCAGAGCTTCGGCGCGCGAGGGCCGGACCGACGGCATCGGCGCCATCGCGCGGATGTCCGCCCGCCGCATCGCATCGGTCGATCCGCGCGCGGCCACGTCAACTGCCCGTGCGCTTGAAGACCGCCTCGCCGCTCATGCCCGGCAGCAACAGATCATCGACGTTCTCGACGATCCCAATGACCACAAACGTCTGACTGATGGGGTCGACCGCACGGCCGCGCGCAACGACGCGCGCGCGGTAAGTCCGGTCGGTGTCATCGACGACAAATGCGAACGTCCGATCGGGTTTCAACCACTGGATCCAGCGCGACGGGACGATGATTTTGAGGTCGAGCCGCCGCGTCGAAACCAGCGTGAGCAGGCGGCCGTCGCGTGCGGGCGTCTCATGCGCCTTGGCGTGGATCGCGGCGACGCTGCCATCAAACGGCGCCTTGATCTCACACCGCTCAAGCCGCGCGGTGATCAGATCCATCTCGGCCGCCGCCCGGGCAACGTCCGCGCGCGCAAGGTTGACCTCGTGCGTCCCGATTGCCCGCAGATTGCGCAACCGGCGGCGGTTCGCGAGCACCAGCGCCTTGGACCTGTGGCCGGCTTTCGCAATCCGCAATTGCGCGGTTTCCTCTGCGCAATCAAACCGGAGCAGCAGCTCCCCCTTGCGGAACCGCGCTCCAACCCGCTTCGGCACGGCGATCAAAGGCTTCTGCAGGGGCGCCGATATGACAGCATGATCGATCGCGCGCACGACGCCGCGCACGCGCTCGGCGAGGACTGGGACCGCGTGCGGCGATGGTGTCTGCGCGCGGGCACTGCCTTGCGTGAGCGCAACAGCGGCGACCAACGCGCCTGCCTGTACTATCGACCGGGCGATCATTTGATCTCCCGCAGCGCGCGCGTGAGCCGGTCGATATCGGCATCCGCGGCGTCGAGCTCTTGCGCCGCGCGCTCGCGGAGCGACAGACCGGCATCTTTCTCCGCGCCATCGCGGATCTCGCCAGACCGCACGTTGATCTCAATAACTTGATTGCGGACCGACCCGTCGCTGTAAGCCGACGTCACGCGAAGGCCCAGCCATTCGATGTCCGCAGGCGGCGCGATTGACAGCGCACCGTTGCCGCTGTCGGCAATCCACGGCGGCAGCACGCGACCGTCTGCGAGGCGGAACGTGACGTTGGAGAGCTGCGGACCGGACTGGCCGCCGGACGGATGGTCGAGGTAGGCGCTCGCCGTCAACGTGTGTTGCGCGTGGCCGATGTCAGTGCCCGCGGGCATCGCGGCGCCCGTGACCTCGATCATCATGCGCGCATCGCTGCCCGGCAGATCGACCACAAACGGTTTCATCTGGCCGAAATACGGAGCCTCCAGTCCCGGATCGCGACCGAATGCGCGATCGTAGACCGCGTCGCCTGATACGTCATCGCCACCGAAAATGGTGCCGAGTGCTGACCGAAACCCTTGCAGCCAGCCAAGCCCTTCGCCACCGCCGCCTGGTCCCGGTGGCGGAAGCGGCGGTTCAGGATTTGGTGGCGGTGCGGAGCCGCCCGGCCCAAACACGCGGACAGTGAGCGGCTGCGTGACCGCAAGGCCGTCTGCGTCCGTGACGGTGACCAGCACGCGCGTCTCGGACACTTCGCCAGGGAGCAGGCCCGTAAAGTCTGCGCCCGGATAGAAGCTGTAGCTGCCGTCGGCGTTGATAATGAACGTCCCGCCGTTGTCTCCGGTGACGACGGCCCCAACACCGGCGGCGCTGCCGTTGATGCCAGACACAGAGAGAGGGTCGCCATCGGGGTCACTGTCGTTGGCCAACACGTTGCCTGAGATCGCACCAGCGTCGCCGCGCGTTTGCGCCACATCCGCCTGCACATCGGGGCCCGGATTGGTGAGCGCGAAGCGGGCAATGGCTTGCGCGCTCGCCCCGGATGGATCGCGCGCTGTGACCGTCACGTTGAAGTTCGGGTTGCCGCCGTTGCTTCGGATCGCGTCGGCATCTGGCGTACCGCTGATGACACCGGTCTGCGGGTCGAACACGAGGCCCGGCGGCAGACCCGAGACCTCAAACGTCAGTGGATCGCCATCGGGGTCGTCAAAGTATTGGGTCACGTCCAGCGGCGTGACAGATGAGCCTTCCGTCGCCGTTTGCAACGGTATGACGGTGTTTGGATTGGGCGGCGTGCCTGTCGGATCGGTCGGATCGATGACAATCGGCGGGTCGTTCGCAGGCGCGATCGTGATAGCGGCCGTCGCCGTCGCTGAAGCCCCGTCGGCGTCCTCGATCGTGTAGGTGAAGCTGTCGCTGCCGGACGCGCCGGCAGCCGGCGTGTACCCAACCGTGTTGTCTGCGTTCAGCATCACGGTCGCACCCGATGGCAACTGTCGCGTCGCGCCAACCGCGAGCGGCTGGCCGTTGATCGCCACAATCGAGACCGCATCGCCATCCGGGTCGTTATCGTTGGCGAGCGGTGCAAGGACGTCCGGCGTATCCTCGGTCACGTTGAATGTGTCGCCGACTGCGTTCGGCGCCGGGTTCGTGACAGTCATGTCGAAGGTCACGTCCGCCGAGGCGTTTGACGGGTCGCGCGCGGTGACGGTGATTGGGAAGATGCCATCGCCATCCCGGCGGACGACATCTGAAAGCGGTGTGCCAGTGATCTGTCCGGTTGCCGGGTCGATGGTTACGCCGTCTGGCAGTCCGGTCGCAGTGTACGTCAGCGTGTCGCCGTCGCGATCGCGGAAGACAGTTGCCGCCTCGATCGGCGTGATGGCGACGCCCTCTGTGGCAGCTTGCGGCGGGATGATCGTATCCGGGTCGCCGGGCTGGTCGGGATCACCGGGGGTGACGACATCGGGCGGGTCGTTCACCGCAGCAATATTCATGGTGACGACGGCCGAGGCGGTGGCGCCGTCCGCGTCGCGCAGCGTGTAAGCAAAGCTATCGGTGCCGTTCGCATCGGGCACCGGCACGTAGCGCAATCGGCCGTCAGCCAAAAGCTGCACGGTGGCGCCAGACGGCAGTGAGATCGCAGATCCGCCAGCCACAATTGGCTGCGCGTTGATCTCGGATACGGTCAGGAGATCGCTGTCCGGGTCGCTGTCGTTGCCGCGCACATCGAAGACGGCCGGCTGATCTTCTGTGGCCGCAATCGTGTCCGCATTCGCCGTCGGGCCAGGGTTGGCCACCGTCATGTCGAACGTGACGCTCGCAGATGCGTTGTCCGGGTCCCGCGCGGTGACCGTGATCGGGAAGATGCCGTCGCCGTCGCGGCGGACGACATCTGAAAGCGGCGTTCCAGAAATCCGGCCGGTTGCGGTGTCGATGGTGACGCCGTCGGGCAAGCCCGTCGCAGTGTACGTCAGCGTGTCGCCATCGCGGTCGCGGAAGACACTTGCCGCCTCGATTGGTGTGACGGCGGCGCCCTCCGTCGCGGACTGCGGCGGGATGACGGTCGCCGGATCGCCCGGCTGATTGGGATTGCCCGGAGTGATGACGTCCGGTGGGTCGTTCGCGGGGGCGATATCAAACGACAGTGTATTGGCCGCCAGGGCGGTGTCGCGGCCCCCATTCGCCGTCCCGCCATCATCGATCACGCGGAACGTAAAGGCGCCGATGCCGTCACCGTTGACATCTGCCGCGGGCACGAACCGGAGCTGCGCGAGCTGGCTCACGAGGATCTGCGCGCCAGCCTGCACAGGCCGCCCGCCAAGTTGCAACGCGCCTTCAGCCGCCGGTGGCAGCGTCACCACTTGCACGGCCTGAAACGCATCGGTCGGCTGATCGTCAGGGTCGGTAAAACCAAAGACTGCGGGCCCGAGCGGCACCGGCACATCCTCCGTGCCGGCGAGCACGGCATCGGTTCCGGAAGGCGCATCGTTGACAGGCGTGACGTCGAAGGCGAACGCGCGCGGCACGGGATCGGTGTCGATACCGCCGTTGGCCGTACCGCCATCATCGCGCACCTGGAACGTAAACCCGCCGATGCCCGAACCATGAACGTTGCCCGCCGGCGTAAAGCGCAGCCCCGAGATGTCTGATGCGGCGATGAACTGGTTCGCGACAACAGGCACAGTGTTGAGCGTGAGGCTCCCCTCGTTCGCCGCCGGCAATGACGCGATCACAACCCCGGCAAAATTGTTCGACGGGCTATCGTCAGGGTCCGAGAACCCAAAGTCTGCCGGTGCGAAGACGAAGCTGTTGTCTTCGAGGATCGTCCGCTGTTGGGCCACGCCCTGCGGGGCATCGTTGACGCCAATGACATCAACGGTCGCTACCGCCGTCTGCGACACGAGCTGCCCGTCACCGACAGTAATGAAAAACGCGCGGGGGCTTAGATCCGGTTGGGCTGCGGTTGCGGCGAACCGGATCTGCGAGAGGTACGACGAGACGGCTGCCGGGCTTGCGTCGGTCGCGATGGTGATCGTCACCGGCCCGCTCGATGCAAGCGGGCCTGCCGGTGCGCCTGAGGCCGTGAACCCGGCCGTTGCCGGAAGTGAGATCACATCGCCGACGCGGCCATTGTTGAGCGTCAGCGTGATGCTGCGGATGTTTGAATCCGGGTCGGCCACCAGCACATCAGCATCTGCAATTGGGACGGCGCTGCCGCCCTCGAAGAAGCTGAAACGCGCGTTACGCCCGGCGGCGGTGGAGTCGTCGCCATCAAGGTCGAGGCTCGGCGCATCGGGCACCGCGACGACCGTGATACGCGCCTCGGCCGGAACGCTCTCGAGGCCGTCGCTGTCTATGGCGACCATCGCAATCGTGCGATCGCCCGCGGTCGGCGCGTCTGAATTGTGGACGTAGCGGATTGACCGGATCAGCGCCTGCAGATCAGCAGCGGGGATCGCGGTGCCGGGCGTCGCGTGCTGAACCGAGATCGCACCTGCACCTGCATCGTACGTGACAAGCAGGGGTGCTGTGCCCGCTGTCAGCGCCACGCCGCTGCGCGACGTGCCGGCGACAAAAACCTCGCCGCCAACGGTGAGCTGTTCACTGCCCGCATCGTCGAACCCATCAAGCGCCAGACCGAGCAGGACGATGTTGTCTTCCGCGTCGGCGACGGCGGCATCGAGGTCCGCAATTGCGGCCGGCGGATCGTTCTCAGTGTAGGTGGCCGTGTAAGCGTAGCTGCCATCGCCGACGGCGCCGCCGGACGTGACGGTCGCGCCGGCACGGTTCCATGTCGCCGTATCGCGGCCGTGGATGGCGTCGACGCGCAAGGTCGTGAGATCGGCCGTCGACACGTGATCATGCAGCGCAACGTTCGCCGGATTGAGGCTTCCGCCCTGGACGACGATGCCGCGTGCGGCGATCGCCGATGGGCTGCCGAGATCGCTCGCTGCAACCGCAAGTTCGACATTGCCGTCGACGATCCGAGCAAACACGCGCGCGCCCGGCACTGCGAGCTGCGTTTCATAGCCGTCGCCTGCGGTCGCAGCGGCATCCGGCGCGAACGGATCGCCACCACCGACATCGTTGTTCGAATCCCGAAACAGCGAAAGGTTCGCCGTCGCGCCGACATCGACCCAGGTCTCGCCAACGTGCGCCGCCGATGGCGCATAGCGGAGCAGGAAGTCAGCGCGGTCATCGCCACCGGCGAGCTGATCGGCTTCGATCTCAACGCCAAACGTGTGCGTTGCCCCGGCGCCGTCCGCGTTCCAGTCGAGCCGCTGATCAAACGAGACGTAGTAAAAGCGACCATCGTAGCCTGTGCGCAATGTCTCGATGTCAGCATCGCCTGCACCCGGTGCGGCAGGGTCCCAGTTCTCATATCGGTCTTGCGCAAACGCCTGATCGTTCACCGGCGCATCCTGGTATCCACTCGCGTTGAACGACGAACCGCCGGAGGGGTCACTTGCCGTCGACTGCACGTGCCAACTGGCGAGCGGGGCGGCGGTCGCGTTCGGCGTATACGTGAGCCCGCCGCCGATCGCAGAGTTGAGGTCGACGACCGGCGCTGTGTTCGCGATCGTCGTCGCCGTCGTGGCCAAAGCCCCTTGCGACAAGGCGGACGTTGAGACCGCGTTGTCGATGGCGACCGTGTTCGGGACACTCGACGCAACCCCGCTCGACTTGTCCCAAACGAAGTAGTCGATCTTCGCGACGCCGGAGAAACCTGCGTCCGGAAGCCAGCGCACTTCCGTGACCTTTGACAGCAGCAGCGCCTCGCCAGCCGGGATCGCGCCGAAGTTCATCCAGGTCGATGGCATCGGACTGTTCGGATTTCGAAACTGCCAAGTGCCGCCGGTCTGCGTCTGCTGAAAGACTGCGATGCCGTGGTTGGTGTTGTCGGGGTCAGCAATCGTCACGCCGGCGAGCAAGCTCTCGACCGTGCGCGTCGGCGGGTCTGCAAACGCCTGCGGCCGGATGATGCCGATGTCGGGATCCGTTTGCGCACCGCTGATGATCGGCTGGTCGTTCGACGGCCGGACATCGATGAAGGCCCGCGCCGTGTTCGATGTGTCGGCCCCATCGAAGACGGCGAACGTCGCGGTGCGCGTGGTTGTCTGCGGTGCCTCGCTGACCGATGAGAACCGAAGCGCGCTGATTGCCGCCTGGTAGTCAGCGACCGACGCAACGCCCGTCATGCTGATTGTGACAGCGCCCGCGGCATCTGCTGCAAGCGGCGTCCCAAAGCTGAAGCCGGCCGCGCTGACCCCGATCGACGCCGGAAAACCGGTTGTCGAAATCACATCGTCAGCGCGCAATCCATCGAGCGTGATCGTCGCCGACACCAGGTCACCGTCCGTATCCGTGATGATGAATTGCGCATTCGAGTTGTCAGTCTGGTTCGTCAAGCTGTCGAGATCGACCAGCGAGATCGGCGCACCATTCTCCTCATAGATGACCGAATGGTCGCGATCTTCGAAGCGGCGCAGCTCGATGCTGTCGACTGCGATGTCATCGGTCCCGCCACTCGGTGGCTGCGTCCAACGCAAGAGCACGTCGCCCTGGTCCGCGACGAAGAACGGCAGGTCGACCACGATCTCCTGAAAGTTCCACTGCCCCGCGGCGTCAGCCGGAAGTGTCGTTGGCGAGCCGGCACCTGGTGCCGCACCCGACAGGTAACTCACTTGTGCGACACCGGACGGATCGCTGCCATCGGTTGTGATCCGCAGATACGTTGTCGTCCCGATCAGCACTTCGAACGTCGCGCTGCTCGACGACGCAAGGTCGGGGCCCTGGTTCCAAGCCGCGGAGACAACGATTTGCGCCGCGCCGCTCGCGCCGGGCCCGCGATTGAGCCCGTCGAGCCCCTGTTGCAGAAGCGTCGCGTTGCCATTGTCCGGATTGATGACGGTGCCGTTATGAAAGCTCAGGATGTCGCCGGCCTGCAGCCAACCGTCGACGTTGCCTTGCGATCCCGGCGCGGCATCCTTGACGAAGTGTGTGTTGATCAGGGGTTTGAGCTCGCCGTCGAGATCGATGGTCGGCGCGGTGTTTGGCGCAACACCGATCGTCGACTGAACCGGCGCGCTTACTGCGCTCACGCCATCCGTGACCGACACCGCAAACGTCCGGTCACCGACGGGGGCATCGGCCGCGTTCGCTTCAAAGCTGATCGTGCCCAGAAACGCTTCGGCAGCGCCGCTCGTGGCGCCCGCAGGCGATGTGGCGCTCGCTGTCAGTTGCACAGCACCGTTGGCCGCGACGGACGCCGACCACGCAAACGCACCGTTCGTCCCGGTCGCGCCATCGTAGAGCCTCGCGCCACCAACCCTGAGAACGTCGCCGGGCAACGTAGTCGTCGTCGACACCGCGACTTCACTGACGGCCGCCCCGCCGACGGTTGAGATGACGGTGTCGGCATCGACAATCGCGATGCCGGCCGCTCCGAGCGTGTAGTCGGCATTGTAGCCGCCAAGCGTCACCGCGTTGCTACTGTCGTCAGCGTCAAGGTCGACGACCGGCTCCGCGCCCGTCGCCGCCGAGGATGCGGCGGCAGAAAACCCGACGGCCGGCGCATTGAGAACGTCAGCGGTTAAGCCATCGCTTGGGGCCGCGCCGGAACTCGGTGGTGATGTTGCGGGCTCAGGCGCTGCCACATCGGCAACGGCGTCGCCACCGGCCCCGTCAAACACCATGCGCGGCTCAAGCGGGTACAGCGTAAACGCCGGCGCGCGCGACTGCGGCTTAGACGATTGAATTGCATTTTGTTTTGCCGGCTTGCGCTGATCGCTCACGGTTCGCCCTATGATTGTAGGTGTGGCTTAATACGCGCAAAGCGTGCTGTCTCGCCGCTATCTGATTCGGCGGAGATCGAGCCTCCGCGAAGCTGCCTGGGGCGTGAGGCGCGCCATCAGGTATGGCGCGACGGGCACGTCATTTGACGTTGATCGTTCGAACGTCTGGGCGCGCAAAGGCGCCCTGTCGTTCGAGGGAGTGGCCCGCCGCGAGGGCGCGCCGTATACCTTCACGAAAACATCCAGGGAGGACTGAAATGAAAAGCTACGGACGCGATCTCCGCCGTCTCGTTGCAGCCGGTGCCGCCGCCGCAATGCTTGTGACGACCGCCAGCGCCGGCGCTCAAGCCGCAGACGTCACGCTGACGCTGCACCACTTCCTGAGCCCGAAGTCTGCAACCCATTCAAAGTTCCTGGCGCCCTGGGCCAAGCAGGTTGAGGCGGACTCCAATGGCCGCATCAAGATCGAGCTGTTCCCGTCGATGGCCATGGGCGGCAAGCCACCGGAACTCTACCGGCAGTTGCGCGATGGCGCCGCCGATCTCGTCTGGACGCTGCCCGGCTACACGCCCGGCGTCTTTCCGCGCGTTGAGGTTTTCGAACTGCCCGGCGTCCATCGCGGATCGGCGAAGGCGACGACGCTCGCGATCCAAGACACGTTCGATGCCATCAAAGACGACTTCAAAGACATCAAGCCGATCCTGGTCCACGTGCATGCCGGCAACGCGCTGCATCTCGTCAACGGTTGTGTTGAGACCATCGCGGACATGCGCGGCCTAAAACTGCGGACACCGACACGGACAGGCGGATGGATGATCTCAAGCTGGCGCGCGGAGCCTGTGGGCATGCCGGTCCCGGCGTTGCCGCAAGCGCTTTCCAAAGGCGCGATAGACGGCGCACTCATCCCGTTCGAAATTGTCCCGCCCCTCAAAGTGCATGAACTGACGAAGTGCTCGATGAGTGGTGATGGCGGGCTGCGCTTCGGCACCTCCGTGTTCCTATTCGGCATGAACAAAGGCCGCTACGACGGCCTGCCTGACGACCTGAAGGCCGTGATCGACAAGAACTCCGGCGCGGCCATCGCCGAGAAGATCGGCGCGCTTTGGGATACGGTCGAGGCACCGGGCGAGAAGCTTCAATCGGGCACCGGGTCGCCTGTGAAGACTTTGTCCGCGGCGGCGACGGAGGACGTGGTCAAGCGGTCGGAAGACGTCGTCGCCCGTTGGGTGAAAGAGGTGAGCGGCCGGGGCATCGACGGCGAAGCGCTCGTCGCGGCTGCGCGGAAGGCCGTCGCCCAGCAAGGCCAATAGCAGCAGGCATAGCGAGGCGCGGCGGTGGCCGAATACCTGACGACCAAGGAGCTCGCCGCGCTTCTCCGCATCAAGGAGCGCAAGGTCTATGACCTTGCCGCCTCCGGCAAAATCCCGGTCTCGCGAGCGACGGGCAAGCTGCTCTTTCCTCGCGCGGAAATCGACGCCTGGATTGCTGCCGGAACGGGCGGCGCCGTGCAGGCCTCCGCCGTGGCGCCCGCTGCCAGGAACGCAGCGGCCGAGCGCACGCGACCGAACGTTGTGCTTGGCAGCCATGACCCGCTGCTTGAGTGGTCGCTCAAAGAGTCGGGCTCCGGCCTCGCGGCTTACTTCGACGGCAGCGGCGACGGCCTCCGCCGGTTCGCGGCTGGCGAAGGCATCGCAGCCGGCGTCCATCTCTATGACGCCGCGGCAGACGACTGGAACACGGCGGCGGCTCTTGGCCCGGTCGCGCAAACGCCGTCCGTCGCGATCGATTGGGCCAAGCGCCGGCGCGGACTGATCCTGCGCGACGGCGTCGCCGATCGTGTCGGATCGCTTGCAGACCTCGTGGGCGTCCGGTTCGCAGGCCGGCAATCGGATGCTGGCGCGCAGGTCCTACTAGCCGCCAAGCTGCGCGAGGCCGCGGTATCTGACAGCGCCATCAACACAACCGTTGTCGCCCGCAGCGAGACCGACGCCGTCATGGCGCTTGTTGAGGATCGCGCAGATGCCTGTTTCGGCCTCGAGATGCTGGCCGCCCAGTTCAAGCTTGTATTCGTGCCGATCGTCGAAGAGCGGTTCGATCTCATTGTCGACCGCCGCGCGTATTTCGAGGCGCCGCTGCAATCGCTGCTTGAGTTTACCCGCACAAAAGCGTTTGCCGCCAAAGCCGAAGCCTTCCCCGGCTACAACACAACCGGCCTGGGCGCCGTGCGCTTCAACGGCCCATAGCGCGGCCGGTTCGGCCGCAGCCGTGCTATTGCCCGGTGGCGCAAAACCGGCCGCAACCGGGCTGCTGCCCGGTTGCGCAAAACAAAAGACACGATGCCCGGCCTAAAACAGGCCTTCGATATCGCCGTCTGTATTAAGCTTGATCGACTCCGCTGAGGGCACTCGGGGCAGGCCGGGCCGGCCGAAACCGGGCTGCTGCCCGGTTGCGCAAAACAAAAGACACGATGCCCGGCCTAGAACAGGCCTTCGATATCGCCGTCCGCATTGAGCTTGATCGACTCCGCCGAGGGCACCCTGGGCAGGCCGGGCATCGTCATGATCTCTCCGCAGATCGCGACGATGAAACCGGCGCCCGCCGACAGCCGCACTTCGCGGACGGGCAGGCTGTGGCCATCAGGTGCGCCGCGGCGGTTGGGGTCGGTCGTGAACGAATACTGGGTCTTGGCCATGCAGACCGGCAGATGGCCGTAGCCTTGCGCTTCCCAATCCTTGAGCTGGTTGCGGATCTTGGTGTCCGCGATCACCTCGTCGGCGCGATAGATTTCCTTCGCGACCGTCTCGATTTTCTGGAACAGCCCCATGTCGTCCGGGTAGAGCGGCTTGTAGTCCGCCGTGCCGCCCTCGACGAGTTCGACAACCTTCCGCGCCGTACCTTCGATGCCTTCGCCGCCCTGCGCCCAGTGATAGTTGACCTCGGCAGGCGCGCCCTGGCCTTCGGCATACTCTTTGAGCGCCGCGATCTCGGCATCGGTATCCGTGTAAAAGTGGTTGATCCCGACGACGACCGGCACGCCGAATTTTTTCAGGTTTTCGAGGTGGCGGCCGAGGTTCGCGCAGCCGGCCGTCACAGCGTCCACGTCTTCAGCGCCGAGATCAGCTTTCGCGACGCCACCGTTCATCTTCATCGCGCGCACCGTCGCAACAATGACGACGGCGTCCGGCGCGATGCCGGCCTTCCGGCACTTAATGTCGAAGAACTTCTCAGCGCCGAGGTCCGCGCCGAAGCCCGCTTCCGTCACGACATAGTCGGCAAGCTTGAGCGCCGCTTTGGTCGCCACAACCGAGTTGCACCCGTGCGCGATGTTGGCGAACGGGCCACCATGGACAAACGCCGGGTTGTTCTCAAGCGTCTGCACAAGGTTCGGCTGCATCGCATCCTTGAGCAGAACCGTCATTGCGCCGTCTGCCTTGATATCGCGGCAGTACACCGGCGAGCGATCGCGGCGGTAAGCAACGATGATATCGCCGAGCCGCTTTTGCAGATCTTCAAGGTCGTTCGCGAGGCAGAGGATCGCCATCACTTCGGAGGCGACGGTGATATCGAAGCCCGCTTCGCGCGGAAATCCGTTCGCGACGCCGCCGAGCGAAGCCGTGATCTGGCGCAGCGCACGGTCGTTCATGTCCATGACGCGGCGCCATGCAATGCGGCGGATGTCGATCTCCTCCGCGTTGCCCCAGTAGACGTGGTTGTCGATCATCGCCGACAGCAGATTGTGGGCCGACGTGATCGCGTGGAAGTCGCCGGTGAAGTGGAGGTTCATGTCCTCCATCGGCACGACCTGCGCGTAGCCGCCACCGGCGGCACCGCCTTTCATGCCGAAGCAGGGCCCGAGCGAAGCTTCGCGAATGCAGATCGCAGCCTTCTTGCCGATGCGGTTCAGCCCATCGCCAAGGCCGACCGTGGTTGTCGTCTTGCCTTCGCCCGCCGGGGTAGGGTTGATCGCCGTGACCAGCACCAGCTTGCCATCGGGCCGGCCCTCGAGCGACTTTATGAAGTCCGCCGATATCTTCGCCTTGTCGTGGCCGTAGGGCAGCAAGTGCTCTGACCCGATATCGAGCTTGGCGCCGACCTCCTGGATTGGCTTTTTGCTCGCCTCGCGTGCGATTTCGATGTCGGATTTGACGGACATATCTTTGATCTCTTTATCAGCCGAGTGCGGGCAGCGCCGCTATGACGGAAGTCGATGGCTCGTTAGCCGCCGAAGGTGTCGCCGGGCTTGATACCAGCGGCTTCGGCATACGCGTGGGCGCCGACTTTGACTTTCTCGCCAGCGACGCGCACGCGCTTCAGAACGATCGAACCGCCGTCCGCGGCAACCTCAACGCCATCGTCTGACACTGCAAGCACCGATCCGGCTTTGCCACTGCCCGAGCCCAGCGCGCTGTCGAAGACTTGCACTTGGCCCCCATCCCGTGTCGTCCACGCACCGGGCGCGGGGTTCGCGGCGCGGATCAAGTTGTAGACCTCGTCGACCGGCTTCGACCAATCGATCTCGGCAACATCCTTCTTGAACCAGCTCTCGTACGAGCCATCGTCCAGCCGCTGATCATGCTTGATGATGACGCCGGCTTTGACGAGATCGAGCCCCTCGATCATCGCATCGACGCCCATCGGAAACAGCTTCTTGAAGTACACGTCGCCGAGCGTTTCGTCGGGTCCGATCGCACAGGTTTTCTGCAGCATGATCGGGCCTTCATCGAGCCCATCATCCGGCCAGAAGATTGTGAGGCCGGTCTGCGTCTTGCCCATGGCGATCGGCCAGTTGATCGATGAGGGGCCGCGGTGATGCGGGCAGAGCGAGGGGTGGTACTGAAACGTGCCAAATTTCGGAGCGTTGCGCACGGCCTCGGGCACGAAGAGAAGCACGTAGGCCATCATGCAGATGTCGGCGTTGAACGACTGCATCAGTTCGAGCGCTTCCGGCGTCTTCCAGGAGGCCGGCTGATGAACCGGCAAGCCCTTCTCGCGCGCGAACTCGGCCAGCGGATCTTCTGGCCGGCCCTCCTTCGTCGGCGCACAGCAGACGGCGACGACATCCTCGCCGCGCTCAAGCAGCCGCTCGAGCACCGCCTTGCCGAAGGCCTGCTGGCCGTGAACAACGATACGCATGTGTGAGTCTCTCGTGCTCTGTCTGAAACGTGTCGGGTGAAATTAGGCAGCGCTCAGCAGTTGATCCCGCACCAGGTCTGCTCTGCCATCAGCCGCTCGGTGATGTCTTGTTGATTGTGGCGATCGTGGTCAATGCTGTCGTCACTTCGCGTCCGGATCACCCGCCCCATAATCATCACTCCGGTTGAGCAACTGCTATTCGGCCGCGACGCGGCGCGCGGGTTCGGTTGCAGTCTTCACCCGCGCGAGATCATCGCCTGCAAACCCGAGCACGTCCGTCAAAATCTCATCTGTGTGTTCGCCGAGGAGCGGCGACCGCTCAACGTCGACTGGACTCGCCGACAATTTAATCGGGCAGCCCACCGACAGGTAGGGCCCGCGCTCGGGATGATCGACTTCAACGATCGTGCCCGTCGCGCGCAGGCCCTCATCTGCGGCGATTTCCTTCATCGACAGGATCGGTCCCACCGGAATGTCGAGCGGGTTGCAGATCTCCATCACTTCAAACTTGGTTTTCGTCATCGTCCATTGTTCGATGCGCTCGAAGATCTCGTTGAGCTTATCGAGGCGTTCCGGCGGCGTTGCGTAACCGGGCTTTGTTTTCCACTCCGGCTCGCCGATGACGTCGCAAATCTTCTCCCAGGCCGGCGCCTGCGTGATGAAGTACGTGTAGGCGTTCGGGTCCGTTTCCCAGCCCTTGCACTTCAGGATGCGCCCCGGCTGGCCGCCACCTGAGTCGTTGCCCGCCCTCGGCGTTGCTTCGCCGAACGGGATGCCGGCGCCGAACTGTGAGTACTCCTTGAGCGGGCCGGCCTCGAGCCGCTGCTGGTCGCGCAACTTCACCCGACAGAGATTGATGACCCCATCCTGCATGGCCGCTTGCACGCGTTGGCCCGTGCCGCTGCGCTCGCGCTGGTAAAGCGCTGTGACGATGCCCAGCGCCAGATGCAGCCCGGTTCCGCTGTCGCCAATCTGCGCGCCGGTAACCATCGGGATGCCGTCGAGATCGCCCGTTGTCGACGCGGAACCACCGGCGCACTGAGCCACGTTCTCATAAACCTTGCAGTCTTCGTACTGACCGGGCCCAAACCCCTTGATCGACGCCATGATCATGCGCGGGTTCAGCTCCTGAATGCGCTCCCAGGAAAAGCCCATTCGATCGAGCGCGCCCGGCGCAAAATTCTCAACGAGCACGTCGCACGCCTTGACGAGACGCTCGAGAACTTCGCGGCCCTCAGGCGACTTGGTGTTGAGCGTAATCGACCGCTTGTTGTGGTTCAGCATCGTGAAGTAGAGGCTGTCGGCGCCAGGCTTATCGACGAGCTGCTTGCGCGTCGCGTCGCCAACACCCGGCCGCTCCACCTTGATCACGTCGGCCCCAAACCACGCGAGGAGCTGCGTGCAGGTCGGTCCGGACTGCACATGCGTGAAGTCCAAAATCTTGATGCCTTCAAGGGCTTTCATTGCAGTTACCTCACGTTTTGCTCTGCCTCGGCGCGGCTGTCATTGGCAGCCTGATCGAGATCGACACGGCGGTAGACTTCATCGAACGTCAGTTTGACGCCGACGCTTTCAAGCTGGATCGCCTGGTCTGGCAAGTAGACTTCGCGCTGCCAGTTGTTGGCCCGTCGAAACACTTCAACTTGCTTGCGAACCTGATCAACGAGCACGTACTCGCCCATGGTTTCGAGCTGCTTGTAGATCTCGAACTTTTCAGAACGGTCGGCGCGCTCAGTCGAGGGCGATAGCACTTCAATGATCAGGCGCGGGTCACTCCGGCGATCCCGCGCGTTGTCATGTTCGCCGCAAGCGACAACGACGTCCGGATAATAGAAGCGACTGACTTCGTCGTTGCGGAACTCGACTTTCATGTCACTGGGAAACACGCGGGACGCGTCAGGCGCGCGAACGGTGAGCGCGGCCGTCAGGTTCGCGGCGATCACGATGTGCGCCTCAGTCGCGCCGGCCATCGCGTAGATGAGGCCATCGACGAACTCATGCCGGACAGCGCTTGATGCCTCGCCCGCGAGATATTCGTCGACTGTCACCAACTCATCGCTGCGCTTTGGGTACGCCATGCTCAGTTCTCCATTGGCAGCCAGCGCAACCCTCAACCTCGACGGGCTTGCGGATAGCGCTGCGGGGCGACCACGGATTGCGGGTTCAAACTGCCGATGTTGCCACTTTCCTTGCCGGCCGCCGGGTCGATGACTGCGTTGACGAGCGTCGGTTTCGCGCTTGCGATGGCCTCGCGAACGGCGCGCGAGAGGTCGTCGGCTGTCTCGGCGTGCACACCGACACCACCGAATGCCTGCATCATCTGATCATACCGCGCACCCTTCACGAAGACGGTGGTCGCCGGGTCGTCGCCGCCGGACCAGTTGGTGTCGTCGCCGCGGTAGATGCCGTTGTTGTTAAAGACGACCACGCACACCGGCAGGCCGTAGCGGACGATCGTCTCAATCTCCATGCCGCAGAAGCCAAACGCGCTGTCGCCCTCGACGGCCAGCACGGGGCATCCGGTCTCCACTGCTGCGGCAATCGCTGAGCCCATCCCGATACCCATGACGCCCCAAGTGCCGACGTCGATGCGCTTGCGCGGCTTGTGCACATCGATGATCGAGCGCGCAAAATCGAGCGTGTTTGCACCTTCGTTGACGAGGATCGTCTCAGGATTGTCGGCGATGACGGCCTTCAGTGCGCCAAGCGCCGCGTGATAGTCCATTGGGTTCGAGTTGTTCTGCAGCCGCGCCGACATCTTCTCGACGTTGCCCTGAACCTTCTGGCGGACAGCACCCGTCCAGGCATCCGGCGCACCTTGCCAGTCGGGGCCCATCGCGTCGGCAAGTGCTGACAGACACGATCCGATATCGCCAACAAGCGGGGCGGCAATCTCGACGTTGGAATCCATTTCCTTCGGGTCGATGTCGATCTGGATGAACGTCTTGGATCCAGGCGCCCCCCACTGGCGGCCCTTGCCATGGCTCAGCAGCCAGTTGAGCCGCGCGCCAACCATGACAACGACGTCGGCCTCCTTCAGCACCATTGACCGCGCGGCTGATGCCGACTGCGCATGCGTGTCCGGCAGCAGACCCTTCGCCATCGACATCGGCAGGTACGGCGCACCGGACCGCTCAACAAACGCGCGAATGACGTCGTCGGACTGGTCGTAGGCCGCGCCCTTGCCAAGGATGATGAGCGGCTGCTCGGCCCCTCTCAGGAGGTCGACTGCGCGCGTCACAGCGTCGGGCGACGGGAGCTGTTTCGGCGCCGGATCGATGACTTTGACGAGCGAGGCTTTGCCGGCCGCCGCATCCATCGTCTGGCCGAGTAGCGCACCTGGAATGTCGAGATAGACCCCGCCAGGGCGGCCGGAGACCGCTGAACGGATCGCGCGCGCAACCGCGATACCGATGTCGGCTGCGTGCAGCACGCGATAGGCCGCCTTGCAGTGCGGCTTAGCGATTGCGAGCTGGTCCATCTCCTCATAGTCGCCCTGCTGCAGATCGACGATCTCGCGCTCCGATGAGCCCGAGATCAGGATCATCGGCCAGCAGTTGGTCGTCGCGTTCGCAAGCGCTGTGAGGCCGTTCAGAAAGCCCGGCGCAGAGACGGTCATGCAGACACCGGGCTTCTTCGTCAAAAACCCCGCGACGGAGGCGGCATAGCCAGCATGCTGCTCGTGGCGGAACGACAGCACGCGGATGCCGGAGGCTTGCGCAAAGCGGCCAAGATCCGTGATCGGGATGCCGGGGACATTATAGATGGTCTCGACATCGTTCAGCTTCAGCGCATCGATCAGCAGGTGAAACCCATCGGTCAACTGCGTGTCCGCGCTGGCTTCGGCTCCGTCTTGCATGCTCATTCCTTCCCTAGCTCGCGCGCGCTGCCGGCGCTGCGTTCGTGTCTGTTGCGTACTCAAGGTCGACGTGCTGCGCGACATGATCGCGAAGCTTTAAGGTGTGTTCGCGCACCAGCCGTTCGGCGCGATCCGCATCGCGCGCTTCAAGCGCGGCGATGATGTCCTTGTGGTCAATGATCGAACGGCGCGCGCGATCGCTCTCGAAAATCGTGCGCCGGCGGATCGCGCGAACATGCATGATCAGCGCGTCCGTCATCTCAGAGATCAGTGCCGATTGACCAAGGCTGATGATCGCTTGATGGAAGCGGATGTTCGCGTCCGAGTACTCACCCATCCGCCGCGCAACCGCGTCGCCTTCAAACGCATCGACCAGCTCATGCAGCGCCGCGATCTCTGACGCGCTTGCAACGTCCGTCGCGAGGCGAGCAGCCATGCTCTCGAGCGCTGCCCAAACCGTGATCATCTCAAGGATCTCAGCCTTCGTCTTGCGCACGATGAACACGCCGCGGCGCGGGACGACCTGGACGAGCCCCTCATGTTCGAGCTGCGCGATCGCCTCGCGGATCGGCGTACGCGAGATGCCGAACTGATCGGAAAGGGCGCGTTCGTCGAGGCGCAAGTCTGCGTTGTCGGCATAAATATCGGCCGTCACGATCGCTTCACGGAGCGCCTGGTAGGCGCGCGCCTTCAACCCTTCCGGGATCGCGAGCGGGGCAATACGAATTGCCGACACGGCGGCACTCCTGCATGACGAAACTTGTGGTATGCCTTATACCAATCCGCACTGAGGCAGCAAGCGCCGGCACTTAACGAAACACCCGTGTCGGTTTCGGAGCAAAGAACGGTACGAATGGCGACAGCGACGCGGCGCCGATTCCGCTTTAGTTTTCCAATCGCGGGCACGATCGAATTTTCGACGGCCGCGACCCCAGTTCCTTGGAAGTCCGAATGAACGTCGTCGATCCAAATCTCGGCCGCCGCCGCAAGCCGCGCCCGTTTCCCAAGGGCCGCCAGATCGACCCTGAAGCGCGCGCCCGCATCGATGATCTGTTGGGCCGCCGCGGCCGCTCACGCGACCTGCTGATCGAGCATCTGCACTTGGTCCAGGACACGTACGGTCACATCTCGGCGGCAAACCTTTGCGCCCTTGCCGAGGCGATGCGTCTGCCGCAAGCCGAGGTCTACGAAGTCGCAACGTTCTACGCGCATTTTGATGTCGTCCTCGAAGGCGAGCCGCCGCCTCCCGCGACCACCATCCGGGTCTGCGATTCGCTGACCTGCGCGATGCACGGCGCGGGCGAACTGCAGGCCGCGCTGGAGGCCGGCGCCGACCCCAAGTTCGTCCGCATCGTCCGTGCACCCTGCATGGGCCGATGCGCTGCCGCGCCGGTCTGTGAAGTCGGCCATGCACACGTCGACAACGCGACGTCCGCTTCCGTCCTCGCAAAGGTCGCGAGCGGCGAACGTCATCCTGACATGCCGGACTATCAGCGCCTGGCAGCCTATCGCGCCGAAGGTGGCTACGCCGTCCTTGAGGCCTGCCGATCGGGCGAAATGTCGGTCGAAACAGTCATTGAAACGCTGTCGGATGCGGGCTTGCGCGGCCTCGGCGGCGCAGGCTTTCCCGCAGGCAAGAAGTGGCAGTTCGTGCGGGGCTACGACGCGCCGCGCTACATGACCGTCAACGGTGACGAAGGCGAACCCGGCACGTTCAAGGACCGCTACTGGCTTGAGCGGGTGCCGCACAAATTCTTCGAAGGCATGTTGATCGCTGCCTGGGCCGTCGATGCAGCGCGCATCTATATCTACATGCGCGACGAGTATCCGGCCGTCCTGAAGATCCTCGCCGACGAGATCGCAGCGCTCGAAGCGGCCGGCCTGACAGAACCCGGCTACATCGAAGTACGCCGCGGCGCCGGGGCTTACATCTGCGGCGAAGAGAGCGCGATGCTCGAATCGATCGAAGGCAAACGCGGCCTGCCGCGCCACCGGCCGCCCTACATTGCAGAGGTCGGGCTCTTTGGCCGCCCGACGCTCAACCACAACGTCGAGACGCTGCACTGGATTCCGGAGATCCTTGAAAAGGGCGCGGACTGGTTCGCAAGCAAGGGCACGAACGGCGCCAAGGGTTTGCGCTCGTACTCCGTGTCCGGCCGCGTCCGCGAACCGCAGGTTGTCCTCGCGTCGGCCGGCTCAACGGTGGCCGACCTCATCTCAGCCTGCGGCGGCATGGCGGACGGACACGCGTTCGCAGCCTACCTGCCAGGCGGCGCATCGGGCGGCATCCTACCGGCATCGAAAGATCAGGTGCCGCTCGAATTCGGCGGCGAGCTCGCGGAGCTTGGCTGCTTCGTCGGCAGTCACGCCGTTGTCGTCCTGTCTGACCAAGATGACCTCAAGGACGCCGCGCGCAACCTCATACGATTTTTCGAAGACGAGAGCTGTGGCCAGTGCACACCCTGCCGCGCCGGCTGCGAGAAAGCGCTGAAGCTGATGGAAGCCGACGTGTGGGACGAAGCCCTTCTGGAAGAACTCTGCAAGGTGATGGCCGACGCCTCGATCTGTGGCCTCGGTCAGGCCGCGCCAAACCCCATCCGCTCGGTGATGAAATGGTTTTGATGGCCCACGCCGTGCAAAGCTTCCGTTTCGGCCCGTTGGCTAAAACTGACTGAACGCCGCAACGACCACCCGCCCGACCACGAACGCAGAAACCGCCGCCCGCATGACCGACAAGACCATTACCTTCAAGCTCGACGGCCGCGACGTCACGGCAGCACCTGGCGAGACCATCTGGCAGGTCGCGAAGCGGGAAGGCACGACCATCCCGCACCTGTGCTGGCTCGACGCGCCCGGCTACCGCGCTGACGGCAACTGCCGCGCGTGTATGGTCCACGTCGACGGCGAGCGCACGCTTGCCGCCTCCTGTATCCGCGCGCCGTCTGAAGGCATGGTCGTCTCGACCACGGCAGAACGGGCTGTCGCCGCGCGTAAAATGGTGATGGAGCTGTTCATCGCCGACCAACCGCCGCAGCCGGAAGCGCGCGATCAGGTCTCGAAGTTCTGGGATTGGGCCGAAATCCAGGGTGTCTCTGAGAGCCGGTTCCCGGCGCGCGATGACCAGCCCGACACCGACGCGTCGCATACCGCGATGACGGTAAACCTCGACGCCTGCATCAATTGCAACCTTTGCGTCCGCGCCTGCCGCGAAGTGCAGGTCAACGACGTGATCGGCATGGCCTATCGCGGACCCGGCGCACAGGTCGTCTTCGACTTCGACGACCCGATGGGCGAATCGACGTGCGTTGCCTGCGGCGAGTGTGTGCAAGCGTGCCCGACAGGTGCGCTGATGCCGGCATCGATCATCGATGCGGCAACCAACACCGGTTCGCGCGCGGTCGACGATGAGGTCAATTCGGTCTGCCCCTACTGCGGGGTCGGTTGCCAGATCACCTACAAGATCCGCGATGGCAAGATCGCGTATGTCCAGGGCCGCGAGGGGCCTGCTAATGAGAACCGGCTGTGCGTGAAGGGCCGCTTCGGCTTCGACTACATTGCAAGCCCCGAACGCCTGACGACGCCGCTCATCCGCAGAGACGACGCACCGAAGGGGTTGAACGTCGACCCGGCGAACCCGCTCACGCACTTCCGTGAAGCCACATGGGACGAAGCGTTCGATGCCGCTGCACAGGGCCTGATGTCTCTTCGTGACGAAAGCGGCGGCCGCGCCGTCGCAGGCTTTGGTTCGGCCAAGTGCTCAAACGAAGAGGCCTACCTCTTTCAGAAGTTGATCCGCTCAGCCTTCGGCCACAACAACGTCGACCATTGCACGCGGCTTTGCCACGCGTCGTCCGTCGCCGCGCTGATGGAAGGCATTGGCTCCGGCGGCGTCACCGCAAGCTTCAACGAAGCGCTGAACGCCGACACGATCATCGTCATCGGCGCGAACCCCACTGAGAACCACCCCGTCGCCGCGACCTACCTGAAGCAAGCTGCCAAAGCCGGCGCGAACCTCATCGTGATGGACCCGCGCCGCAACGGCCTGACCAATCACGCGACGCACACGCTGCAGTTCCGCCCCGGCTCGGACGTCGCGATGCTCAATGCGATCATGAACGTGATCGTCACGGAAGATCTGTTCGACACGCAGTATCTGCAGGCGCAGACCGAAGGCTTTGAGAAGCTCAAGGCGCATCTTGCAGCGTTCCCGCCAGAGGCAATGGCCGAGACCTGTGGCATCGACGCCGAGACGCTGCGCGACGTGGCACGCACCTTCGCGCGCGCTGATCGCGGGCTCATCTTCTGGGGCATGGGCGTCAGCCAGCATACGCACGGCACCGACAATGCCCGCTGTCTGATCTCGCTTGCGATGATGTGCGGCCACGTCGGGCGGCCGGGCACGGGCCTGCATCCCTTGCGCGGGCAGAACAATGTGCAGGGCGCGTCTGACGCGGGCCTGATCCCGATGGTGCTGCCGGACTATATGAAAGTCGACAACGACACCGCGCGCGATCTCTGGTCGGACATATGGGGTGTCCCCGTTGACCCGGCGCCAGGCCTGACCGTCGTCGAGATCATCGACGCGATTGGGCGCGGCGACATCCGCGGCATGTACGTCATGGGCGAAAACCCGGCAATGTCCGACCCGGACGCAACGCATGCGCGCGCCGCGCTCGCCAAGCTCGACCACCTCGTCGTCCAGGACATCTTCCTGACGGAAACCGCGATGTTTGCAGACGTCGTCTTGCCGGCAAGCGCGTGGCCTGAAAAGACAGGCACCGTCACCAACACCAACCGCCAGGTCCAGATGGGCCGCAAGGCCGTCGCAGCGCCCGGTGAAGCCCGCGAAGATTGGGCGATCACCGTCGCACTCGCCAACCGGCTTGGTCTGGACTGGCATGTCGAAGGTCCGGCTGACGTGTTTTCCGAGATGAAGCGCGGCATGCACTCGCTCGACAACATCACGTGGGATCGTCTCGAAGCTGAGAGCGCGGTGACCTACCCCTGCCCCGCGCCCGACCATCCGGGTCATGCAATCGTCTTCGCAGACCGCTTCCCGACCGAGACCGGCCGCGCGACGCTCGTGCCAGCCGATGTCCGCGCGCCGGCAGAGACCCCCGATACCGAATTTCCGATGGTGCTGACGACCGGACGTCAGCTTGAGCACTGGCACACCGGCGCCATGACGCGGCGGGCGAGCCACCTCGACGCCATCGAACCCGCGCCAACTGCAGCGATGCATCCGCTCACGCTGCGCGAACTCGGGCTTGCGCCGGGCGAGCCCGTGCGCATCGAAACGCGCCGCGGCGAGATCGAACTGATGGCCCGCGCCGATGAAGCCCTGCAGCGCGACATGGTGTTTGTGCCGTTCGCCTACGTCGAGGCGGCCGCCAACATGCTGACCAACCCGCAGCTCGATCCCGTCGGCAAAATCCCCGAGTTCAAATACGCCGCCGCCCGCGTCACCCGCGTCCTCCCCGAAGCCGCCGAGTAGGCGCGCTCCCAGGCCCATCGAGCCGACTGCCACGCCGCAGGCAATCGACGCTCTTGGAACAGATGACATCCTCGTGGTGACAGAGTGGGATCGCGCCACAGGCTCAATGATGGACGGGCTGCGCATCGTACAACGCGTTGCCGACCGTGGCGCGCTAACACAGGTTCTCGACAAGCCCCATCTGGACCTCACAACCCGATTGGTCGGGGATTTCTGGCGTTCTTGTCGGCGATGGCAGAGGACGAACGCCAGCGCATCCTTAAACGCGCTGCAGACGGCCGCACGACCGCGCGCAACAAAGGCATCAAATCAGGTCCGAAACCTAAGCTCAGCGCTCACTAGCGCGCCAAAGCACTCGAACGTCTCGCCGCCGGTGATAGTTGTCGCGAGATCGCGCGCGGTATGAGCATCAGCCACAGTACGATCTCCAGGTTGCGGAGATAGGCGCGAAATCCCGGAAGGGGACGTTGGCCACCCCTTAGCTGACCGGTGATCTTGGTCACGGACGATGACCATTATTCAAGTGGATGCTACACGAGTGACTGATGGCGTGGTCGCCAGTACCATGCTGCCATCTATCTTAAACCAAACTCAGCGATCAATTCCGGGCGCGATGCCAACACTCGTTCCAAATGGCTCTCAGACCAAGGCTCGATCGTCATCGCTCTGTCAGATTGATTGATCATTTCAATCGATTTCACTGCATCAGCCGTAAACCGCCCCGTCGTCGCAATCGCACACACATTAACTTTTGGCGGCTCCCAATGTCGCATCTGCACCTCTAGAGTCGCAACCTCTTTGTCGTTGATGCTTTTGCTAAGCCAGTGCTTGCATTGAATGATGACCCGCGATCGAAAGGTTCGGCCTAAAGGATCCTGGATAATCCGCTCTACGGACAAATCACGACCCCGATCCGGCGCACGGGTTTGCATCAGCCATTGGGGATTTTGATAGCCTTCCGCTCCCGAAATCAGATTAAAGATTAGTCTTTCAAAGTCATCATCGCTCAAACGTTCCCAATTCAACTTCGTTGCCACTTCGCCGCTCGGTCGGCTTTCGGTCAGATCATCGAGATCCACAACTGTGATCGGAACCGGCTCGCTGTCTTCATAAAGAGCCGCCTCTAAGCTTGCTCGCGCTGCCGGCCAATCATTTTCAACAAAATCGTGGATGTCCTGAACTTGAGAAAACCCCAAATGAAGAAACAAGTCACCCCAGCGATCCGGCTTCTTGATCGTTGATCCCCGTAACGCATTAATCTGTTCGACCTCAGCTCGCAATTCGTCGATCTTGGGATGGTCCAGCTCATCGCTCAGATCTGCATGATGCGGATACACGCCAGCAAGGACTTCCACGCATTCGTCGATCTTGTTTACTCTAGCCTGTATCACGTCGCGAACTAGTTGCCGGCGCTTCTTATGGAAGCGATACACATACTCGTCGAACAAACGCTGTGGCTCTCCGATCCAATCCTCTACGCTGCTTATCGCACCCATCTCTCCGATTTCCATGGCATCAAACCGACTTTGCGAGATCGCGTCGTTGCTCGGAATTTCAATTTGCGGCTTCCATTTTTCTATGGACGGCAGCGCAGCCCAAAGATCATTGAACCGCCGGATATTGTTGTCATGCTCGCTTGAACCACCAAACACCAGACCGTCCGGAAAACCCCCGTAGACCTCGGCGAGTACTGATTTTGCCTTCTTTAGATTGGCCTCTGTCGCATCAAACTGACGCAGCGCGTTATTGAGAGGGCTATCCGCCATACGAACCTCCTTGCAATATAGAGGCGTTTTGTTCCATGCAGAATTTCATGCCGACTAACAGAGCGAATAGTTTTAATGACGAAGGATGGCGAGTGTTCGCGCACCGCCATCCTTCAATGAAGGTTCATCGGAATGCACCCAACGAGGCAACCACAAGCTAACGTGTTCTAGTGATTTGCGTCTGGGTACAAGCTCGGATGCCTCCCTCTGCATTAATTTTGAACAGAGGAAATCGAATGAGAACTCATTGCATTATCATTGAGCAATCTGACCAGCCTCCGGCCCTCGTTGGCTTGTTAGATTTCCACGAATATCGGACTCGGTCGATACTGCTCGACACTCTGGAAGACCTCCCGCCATTCTTTACCGCCAGTGAAGACAGCGCGAACGAGTTCGCCGAGTTCTACGAGTTGGGCACGGAATTGAAGGCACACGTTGTCGAAACTGGCAAGTTGGAGCCTCAAAAGCTGCGAGAATGGTACAATCGCGTGCGCGCCGAAATCCAACAACATCAAGAGCAACGTGGCGACGCGCACTACGGCAAACGGTTGGCGCAACAGCTCTTCACTGACGAAGTATTTGATAGACCGACACCGAAGATCGAAGTGACAAGGAAAAAGAAGATTAGACGCCCAGTTTCACGAGGCGTTGGTACCTCAGCGTCTGCTCTTGGGGTGAGAGCTGCCGCGCCAATTGTCCCAAGACGATATCGACCCAAGCGCACGCCTGACGTCCGGAAACTCCGCAACGCCGAAGGAGCCGTGCAGCTCAAATCCGGTAGCCCGGTGGTAGCCCGCCCACGTTTTGCGAAACTTTCTGAATGCCCAAGCCATTGAAATAGCTGGTGACCCCGGCAGGGCTCGAACCTGCGACCCTCAGATTAGGAATCTGATGCTCTATCCTGCTGAGCTACGGGGCCGTGCCGCACGTGGTTTAGCATGGCGCGGGCGCGCCCGCGATGGCGAACATGGGCCGGGAAAAAGTCCTGCGAGCCGCCGACGCCCTGTCTCCGAACCATCGATAACGCACCCGTCGACGCGACTTGTCACCGCCTCGGCGACTTTCGAGGTTGACGGGCCAGGCAACCTGGACGCAATATTATAACATAACACCGACACCCTCCAACTCGCACGCCCCCAAGCGGCGGCGGGCCAAGCCTCTTTGAGGATTCGCATGAACCAACAGACCGATGAGCGCCTCCCCGTCACCGTCCTGTCCGGCTTTTTGGGTGCTGGAAAGACCACGCTGCTCAATCATGTCCTGCACAATCGCGAGGGCCAGCGCGTCGCCGTCATCGTCAACGACATGAGCGAGATCAACATCGATGCTGAGCTCGTTCGTGATGGCGGCGCAAACCTCAGCCGGACTGACGAAGCGCTCGTCGAGATGTCGAACGGCTGCATTTGCTGCAGCCTTCGCGAGGACCTGCTCGCCGAAGTTCGCAAGCTCGCAGCCGAGGGTCGCTTCGACTATCTCCTGATCGAGTCGACGGGGATCTCCGAACCACTGCCGGTTGCCGCCACGTTCGAGTTTCGTGACGAGGACGGCCGCAGCCTCTCGGATGTCGCCCGCCTCGACACGATGGTGACGGTCGTCGATGCAGCGAGTCTACTGAAGGACTACGCCTCGCACGACGTCTTGAAAGACCGCGGTGAGAGCCTCGGCGACGATGATGACCGGTCCCTGGTCGACTTGCTCGTTGATCAGATTGAGTTCGCCGACGTCATCGTGATCAACAAGACCGACATCGCCGCACCGCCCGAAATCGATGCTGCGCGCAAGATCATCCGCTCGTTGAACGCCGGCGCTGAAATCATCGAGACGTCGCACGCAACGGTCGCGATGAATCGTGTGCTCGGAACCGGCCGGTTCGACTTTGATGAAGCCCATCAACATCCGACCTGGTTCAAGGAACTCAACGGCTTCAAAGACCACGTTCCGGAAACCGAAGAGTACGGTATCTCAAGCTTCGTCTACCGTGCGCAACGGCCATTCGTGCCTGAAAAGCTGCATGCCTTCTTCAACAAGCCGTGGCCGGGCGTGGTTCGCGCCAAGGGCTTCTTCTGGCTCGCGACGCGGCCTGAGTTCGTCGGAGAGCTGAGCCAGGCGGGCGCCGTCGTCCGTCATCAGGCCATGGGGTACTGGTGGGCTGCCATCCCGAAAGACCGCTGGCCGACCGACCCCGAGCTCGTCGCGCGGGTCAAAAAAGGTTGGCACAAGACATGGGGCGATCGGCGCCAGCAACTGGTCTTCATCGGCCTGCCCGAAATGGACAAAGCGGCCATCACCGCGGAACTTGATGCGTGTCTTGTCGCCGTCGACGAGGACGGGCGGATCGACACGCGGGAATGGCGCAAGTGGCCTGATCCGTTTCCACATTGGGGCCGCGCGGAGAGTGCGGCATGAGCCTCGCGGCGTTCGCTTATGATGACTTCGGTTTGGGCGTTGAGACCGCAACGTCAATCGAGGGTCTCACCCAAATCCACCGGCCGGACTGTGCCGCTGTCGTCTGGAACCGGACGCCACTCGCGCGGTTTCAAACTTGGATCGATGGCCTCAGCCCAAACGACCTGCCGAGTGCACGGATCATCATTCCGCCGCACGCGGTCCGCGAGGCCGTCGTCAAAGTCTTCGACATGGCGGGCACACCTGAGTGCCCCGAGCGGGCGCTGTTGGCAGACGACATTGCAGCGCTCGCGCACGCCTTTGCAGGGATTGCGTCTGCGCCTTTCCTTCGCGTGCGCCTCGACGTCGCCAAGACGGACGCCTGCCGAAAATTCCATGTCGATGCCGTCAAGGTCCGCCTGATCTGCACCTACCGAGGACCGGGCACCCAGTATGGTTTCTCGACGGATGGCACCGGGCCCGAGCACATTCTGGTTGCCCCGACCGGTGCGCCGATGGTCCTGCGCGGGGACCTTTGGCCGGAGACGCCGCGCTTCGGCCTGTTG
This sequence comes from Pseudomonadota bacterium, assembly GCA_038523925.1. Classification (GTDB taxonomy): domain Bacteria; phylum Pseudomonadota; class Alphaproteobacteria; order Rhizobiales; family Hyphomicrobiaceae; genus JBCBWG01. The sequence continues at coordinate 60,677 of JBCBIY010000004.1, forward strand.
CACCGTTCGCCGCCGATGTCCGGCAGCGGTGACGCCCGTCTCGTACTTGTTCTCGACCCGGCAGAGGCACCGGACGCCGAACCCGTCGCGCTCCGCTAAACCGCACGGCTGCGGCTGGCCGCTCGTTAGCGTCTCTGGCTTTCGTCGGGCGTCCTTCCTGCGGCGGTTGACGTCCTGCGCCTCATGCAATCCGCATAATGGGTGGGCACGACCGTCGCCGTGGCTTAAGTTCATCCGATGGCGGTGCATTTGAGCGTTCGAACGATGTTGGTTTGCGGCGCAGCGATGTCCGCGATCGCCGCTGTTGGGCGCGACGCGGCCATAAGCCCGGCGGTGGCATCAGAGACCGCATCCAAGGCGCGCAGCAGTTCGGCTCAGAAGAGGAAACCCGTTGCAAAGCGCGGCAAGGCTTGTGTCTGGCGGCGGCGGCAGCGCGCGGTCGTCACGGAAGTCTTGTCTGCGACCGAATTCAGACTCGACGACGGAACACGGCTCACCCTTGCCAACGTGCTCGCGCCGCGCGCGTCGGATGTGCCCGGCGCGCGGCGTGGCGCTTGGCCGATGGAGCCGGCCGCGCGCGCCAGCGTCGCAAAGCGACTCCTCGGCCGGAACATCGCGTTCGCAACGGTCACCCGGCAGCCCGATCGCTATGGCCGCCGCCCGGCGCAGGTCTGGCTCGCACCGACGACACCAGACGCCACCGCAAGCAAGCGAGCCAACGATGGCGATTGGCTACAGGCGCGGCTGTTGGCTGACGGTCTGGTCCGGCTGGAGCCGACGTGGGCGCGGACGTCCTGTGCATCGCGTCTTGCGACCGCTGAGCGGGCGGCGCGCGCCGCGGGCAAAGGTCTCTGGGCGCTTGCCGCCTATCGGGTTCGCTCGGCGTGGAAGTCCCGCGCGCTCTCGCGGCTTAGGGGGACGTATCAGCTTGTCACGGGGCGCGTGCGCAAAGCTTCCGAAGTTCGCGGCAAGGTCTATCTCAACTTCGGCCGGAACTGGCGTCGCGACTTTACGATCCTGATCGGCAAACGGCAGCGCGCGTACTTCAAGCGGCGCGGGATTGATCTGATGAGCCTCGGCGGGCGGACGGTGTTGGTGCGCGGCTGGATCGATCAACGCGGTGGGCCGATGATCGCCATCGAACACACGCATCAACTGGAGGTGCAGGATCAGCCAGCGCCTACGGATCGCAATGCGGTCGCGAGCTCCCGCAACGGGCCGCAGCGCGGCGCGCACCACAGTCCGAAGTTCGGGCCGTCACTGCCGCTGCCGACACCGCTGCCCGCGCCAGAGCCGCGCCAGAGACGACTTCGCCCGGACCTTGCGGGCCCGGGCGAAGTGGATCTTTAGCCATTTACGAGCTGCGTTGGCACAGACGACTTGGCCGGCGACCCGCGATCCGCGGATCAATCAGCCGCGTCGTCCTTTCAGGCGGCCTTTGCGGCGCCGTCATCGCCCTCGGCTTCAGCAGCGGCAGCTTCCGCAGCGCTTCGGCCTTTCGCGGACTTCGCGAGGATCTCTACGATACGCTGCACCGAACCGCGCTCATCGAGCTTCTCGACGGCTGCAAGTTCACGGGCCATGCGGTCCAACGCCTGCTCATAGAGCTGACGTTCTGAATAGGACTGCTCCGGCTGGTTCTCGGACCGGTAGAGATCACGCACGACCTCCGCGATCGAGATCAGATCGCCGGAATTGATCTTCGCTTCGTACTCCTGCGCGCGGCGGCTCCACATCGTCCGCTTGATGCGCGCACGACCGGTCAGCGTCTTCATCGCCTTTGCGAGCAAGTCGTCTTCGGCGAGCTTCCGCATGCCGACGCTCTCAAGCTTCGACGTCGGCACGCGCAGGGTCATCTTGTCCTTCTCGAACGTGATAACGAACAGCTCGAGTGCCATGCCGGCAATCTCCTGCTCCTCGATCCCGACGATCTGGCCGACACCGTGCGCCGGGTAGACGACGTGCTCGTGCAGCTTGAAGCCATGACGCTGGTTGACGGGCTTTCGATCAACGGCGGGCGCGACTGGCGCGGTCTTGCGCGCGGCGGCCGGCTTCACGGCGGCTGCGGCATGACGCACGGCCCCTGCCGTTTTCTTCATGCCCGGCACGACGGGCGCACCGACGCTGATGCGGCCCTTCTTCGCCGGCTTCACCTGCTCGGCAACCTTTTTGACGGCGGCTGCGATCTTTTCCTTGGTCGTCTTCGGCGTCGCCTTCGAAGCCGCCGTTTTCTTAGCCGGTGCCTTCTTCGCCGTCGGTGCTGTCACTTTCTTGGGCGTGGCTGCGACCTTTTTGACCGGCGTCTTCTTCGCCGGAGCCGAAGCGGCTTTCGCCGTCGTCTTCACGGCCGCCTTCTTCGTCGCGGGCTTTGCAGCCGACCGCGCTTTCGGGGCAGCCGCCTTTGTCTTGACCGAGGCCGTCGCCTTCTTCGCCGCCGCCGCTGCGCGCGGCTTTGCTGACGCCGGCTTCGGCGCCTTTTTGGCCGCCGGCGCCGCTTTCGTCGCCGCAGCCTTCACCTTTGCCTTGGAGGACACCGCAGCCTTCTTTTTCGCAGGGGCGGACGCCTTTCGGGCCGTCTTGGACGCGGCTTTCGCCGTACCTGCAGATTTCTTAGCCTGGGCCATGGGTGTTGTTACCTCTTCACGCTACCGGCGTTGCGGCGGTCCGATACAGCGCCGCATCATCAACAGCCCGCGGATGTTGTGCCAGCCACGAGCATATCGCGACGGGCAACCCGCAGGCTGCACTCAAAGTCGTCCGGAGGACCGGATATCTATCGTGGTGGTGGACTTGGGGGATCGAGACGGAAGCTCGGATCCGCGATTGTCCCATAAACTGTAACGAACGCTCATGTGCTCTCGGCGCAAAAATTCTCACCACGCCCAAGGGCATAGCACAAAACGGGACCGAAATGAAGGGCGATCGTGTCGGAATCGCAACAATAGTGAAGGCTGGCCCGCGGGGGATTAGCCGTCCGCAGGCTGGTTAAATCAGGCGAGGCTTCCGGCGCCGGCGGAAAATAGGCACGGACCGGGTCGTTCAATGCATCGTGGCGAACGTCAGCCGCGGAGGATCAATCCCCTTCGCCAGGCTCCGCCGAGAAGTACTGTTCGAACTTGTTCTTCTTGTCCTGGAACTCCTCGGCGTCGGCCGGCTGTTCCTTCTTGACCGTTATGTTCGGCCACTTGTCAGCATAGTCGGCGTTGAGCTTAACCCATTTCTCAAGTCCGGGCTCGGTATCCGGCTTGATCGCATCGACCGGACATTCGGGTTCGCACACGCCGCAGTCAATGCACTCATCCGGGTGGATGACCAGCATGTTTGCGCCCTCGTAGAAGCAATCGACAGGGCAAACCTCGACGCAGTCGGTGAACTTGCATCGAATGCAGTTGTCGGTGACGACGTAGGTCATAGCGCGGTGGCAGCTCTCTAGCGTTCGTTGTCTTGAACGTTTGACATGGCCGATGTGCAAGGCGCCGTCAACGCAACCGGACACGTGTTCGGCGCACGGCGATACGACAGATCGACATGGGGCCAGTCGACGAACGTAGGGGGGCCTTAATCTGCCTCATCGGACCGTCTGCGCAGAGATTCAACAGCGCGGCGATCGCGCTTGGTCGGACGGCCGGCGCCGGGTTCGCGGCGGGGCAGGCTCGTCGCGACGGCGCGCACATCTGCGGGCTTAGCTTCAGGCTCCGGCGTCAAGTCCTCGTAGAGCTGTTGCGCTTCGGGAGCCGGCCCCCGCCGCGCGCCCGGTTGGATGACCTTAAGGATGCGCAGGCGTCGATGCGCGGTTACGGTCACGACGTCGCCGGGCTTTAGCGCTTGGCTTGGTTTGGCGACCTTCACGCGATTGACGCGCACACGGCCTTGCTGGACGAGCGCAGTCGCAAGCGAGCGGGTTTTGACGACGCGCGCGAACCACAGCCACTTGTCGAGGCGTTGTGCACCCGCAGCGTCGCTGTCCGCAGCGCCATCGCTCAAGGCTTATCGCCCGCCGGTTTGTCGGCCGCTTCCTTCAGCGCAAGCAACGCTGCAAACGGCGAGTCAGCCTCGCCGCCGGACGACTTCGGCTTGGCGGAAATCACGCGAGGGCCCTCTTTGCGCTTGCCACGCGGCGGACCACCCCGGCCACGCGCGGCGCGATCGTTTGGCCCTCGGTTCTCGCCGCGATCCTTGCCGCCCTGGCCACCAGGCCCGCCGTGGCGTTTGCCACCGTCGGCCTTGGCAGGCTTGCGCCGCGGTCCCGGCCCACCACCACCCGACTTGTTATCCGCACCGTCGCGCGCGCCATCGCCGCGTTGATGCGGTGCGCCAGCTTCGTTCGTGCGCGTGCCGCCGCGTCTGCGCCGGTTGCCGCGCTCGCCCCGATGATCCTGACCGCGCCGCCGCGGCCGCCAAATCTCGATCATCTCAAGCTCAGACACCGCCTCGGCTGTCTCACCATCCGGGCTTGCTTCGGCCACGGCGGGTTCTGCGGACGGAGTGCCTTCATCCGTTTCGGCAACGGGCGTTGCAGGTTCCGCTGCTTGTTCTGGTGCGGTCGCCGGTGCAGTGGCGGCGTCAGCCACCGGCGCCGGTGCAGATGAGGCTTCGTCTGCGGTCGCCGGCGTCGCAGCATCCTCAGACACCGCTTCAGTTGCAGGCGGCGCCTCTGCAGCCGGACCTGCAGTCTCGATCGCGGTCTCGACCTCGGCCTCGGCCGCTTCTGCGGGTGAAGGCGCGGTGGTCTCAGCCGCATCGCTTGCCGGCACCGGATCAGCCTCGGCTTTGGGCTCTGCAGGCTTCGGCCGCTTCTCAGACCGGAAGCCGAGCGAGCGCAACACATCGCCAAGCTCTTCAGGCGAGCACCCGAGAATCGACATCATGTCGGCGGTGACGATGAAGCCGCCATCGCCAGTCGCACCTGCTGGCAGGGCTGCAGCCGTCTCCGCGCCCTTGTTCGCCTTCGCGGCCACGAGCGGGCGGATTTGGTCGGCCAGCCGCTCGAGCATGTCGATGCGAACAGCCCGCGGCCCGCAGAGGTGGAACCCGCTGACCGCGTAATACGTCGGCGGGACGTTTGCGACAGCGGGAAACGACGTCAGGCCCGGCTTCGGCGGCTCGGGCGGCACGTCGAGCGACAGGCCATCGCGTTCGCCATGCTTTAAGATGTAGAGCACGCGCAAGAGGTCGGCCGCAGCCGGCTTCAGAAGCAGCGGGATGAAGATGTTAAACGCGCCGAAGCGGACGCCATACTTACGGAGCTGACTGCGCGCGGTTTGATCCAACGACTTGATCTGCTCGCCGACGGCCTCGCGTTTCAAAACGCCGAAGTTCTCGACGAGCTGGAACGAGATGCCACGCGCGAGCCCGCTGATGTCGTCGGCTTTTGAGAGCTCGACCAGCGGCTTTAAGCGCTCGGCGATGGCGCCATGCACAAACGCATCAGCGCGCGACTGCACCTTGTCGCGGTCCGCGGCCTGCAAGTGCTCGTCGGCCAGCAGCTCAACGCGCGGGCGCAGCGGATCGTCCGTCGCGATGAGCCGGGCGATCTCTTCATCGCGCCACGTGACCCGTGCTGATGGTGTGATCTTCAGTGCATCGTTCTTGGCAGCCGCAACGCGGCGGACCCGCATTGAAAGTTCTTTCGCAAGGACCTGGGCTGCCGCATGCCGGCTCGCCTTGCCGTGGACGTCTTCCGACCGGCTATCGGGTTGGAAACGGAAGCCATTCAGTCGGCCCACGAAGTGGCCTTCGACCTGGATCGTGCCGTCTTCGCCGATGTCAGCCGTCAGCTCCTGCTGAACGCGCATCCGCTTCATCAGCGCGCTCGTCCGCTGGTCGACGAACCGCTGCGTCAGACACTCGTGCAGGGCATCCGATAGCTTATTCTCGATCTCGCGGGTGCGCGCGAGCCAGTGATCAGGGTCTTTGAGCCAGCCCGGCCGGTTGGAGACGAACGTCCATGTCCGGATGTGCGCGATGCGGTTTGCAAGCGTATCGATGTCGCCATCGGTCCGATCGGAGAACGAGACCTGGCGCGCGAACCAGTCCTCACTGATCAGGCCGTCCGCGTCGGTGAGGTCCTTATAGATCTGCGCGATGATCTCTGAGTGGTTCTGCGACGAGATCTTTTGATAGTCGGGGATCTGGCAAGCTTCCCAGAGCAGCGTCACGCGATCCTTGCCCGTAGCGCGGCCCGCAATCCCAGGGTCGCGCGCGAGCGTCTCAAGCGCGATGACATCATCGGCGTCGCGGGCACGCATGAGGCCCGGACGGCTCGGTGCCTGGCGCAGGCTGTCGCGCAGCGCATCGAGCGATCCGAAGTCGAGGTCCGTCGAGCGCCACTGCAGCGTCTTGACCGGATCGAAGATGTGGTTCTCAAGCCGTTCAACGAGATCGTTGTCGAACGGCTCGACGTCACCGGTCACGCCAAACGTACCGTCGTTGGTGTGCCGCCCGGCGCGCCCGCCAATCTGACCAAGCTCGGCCGGGGTCAGGTTGCGGAAGTTCTGGCCGTCAAACTTGCGGACGGCTGAGAACGCGACGTGATCAACGTCGAGGTTGAGGCCCATTCCCACCGCATCGGTCGCAACGAGGTAATCAACATCGCCGGACTGATAGAGCGCGACCTGCGCGTTGCGCGTGCGCGGCGACAGGGCACCGAGCACAACGGCAGCGCCGCCGCGCTGCCGGCGAATGAGTTCCGCGATTGCATAGACGTCGCTTGCAGAGAACGCGACAATGGCCGACCGCTCGGGCAGGCGCGTGATCTTCTTCTGGCCCGCGTACGTGAGCTTCGACATGCGCTGGCGCGAGACGAAGTTGGCGTCGGGGATCAGATCGCCAATCACGTCCTGCATCGTGCCGGCGCCGAGCAAAAGTGTCTCGATTTGCCCGCGCGCATTCAACAGCCGCTCTGTGAAGGTGTGGCCGCGCTCGAAATCCGCGGCGAGCTGGACCTCGTCGATCGCGAGAAAGTCGACCGACAGATCGCGCGGCATCGCCTCAACGGTCGACACCCAATAGCGCGCGCCTTCCGGCTTGATCTTCTCTTCGCCGGTGATCAGCGCGACCTTCTCCGGGCCAACGCGATTGGCGATCTTGTCATAGACCTCGCGCGCAAGCAGCCGCAGCGGCAGACCGATGAGTCCTGTGTCGTGGTCGAGCATGCGCTCGATGGCGAGATGCGTCTTGCCGGTGTTGGTCGGCCCGAGCACGGCCGTGATGTGGCGGCCGCGCTCAGCGGTTTCTAAGGCCATCAGGTCCGGTCTCCGCGTGGTTTGGCGATGGCATTGCAGACGTGCGGGGCAAATTCAAGCAAACACGGGCCCTGCGTCGGCTGTCATCGCCAAGCTTAATTCGTAAATGCGATGCGCTGCTGGCCGGCGGTCAACACCTCTACACTCCGCGCCATGAGCTTCGCGGTGCCGGCGCGCGTTGGCACGCTGACCTCATGCGGGACGAGAATGTCGGCGCCATCGACGGCGCGCAGCGTCACCTCGATCGAACGGCCCCGCGCCAGTTCGCGGTTTTCTTTGCTATCAGCTTTATGGCCCGCCACCGGACGATACCGAACACGGCAGACATGCCCCGTTCCGCCCGACAGGCGCACCTTTCGCTTCGGCGTGAGTGTTAGCGCGAACCGCTGACGGCCATCGAAGATCGCGACCTGCCGTTTGCAGGGATCTCGACCCGTTATCGGATTGGTTAAGCTTACCAGCGCCCCAAGCGGATCGAGCACATTGCGGAAGTGTTTCGGCGCGAGCGGCACGCGACCCTTGGTCTTGCGCGGCGGCGAGACATCGGCCGTGGCCACCTTCGCACCGGAAAAGCGAAGCTCAGCCGTGCGCGTCTTTTTCTTTGAGCGGAACGCAAGCTTGCGGCGTGACTTGAAGACCTGGCTGTAGCGCGCCGGCCGGACCTCGCCACCCTCGATAACCCCGGACCCAGACATCGTGCCCGTCCACTTCACGGCGCCAAACAGCAGCCGGACCTTAGCGTTGCCGGTCGCGTCATAGCGAGCGCCATTGGACTTCGAGTTGAACTGGAACCACCCGATATCGACGCCAGCGAAGCTGACGACATAGCGCGCGTTGACCTCAGCCGGTCGCTCGGCGGCTGCCGGGGCCGCGGCGGCGACAACCAATCCGGCAGCGAGCGCCGCAAGCGGCAGGCGTCGTCGTCGCAAGACATCTCTCCCAAGCGCGCGTCCTGGCCCGCGCAATAGCTCGTGCATTCTGCCCTCCTGCGTTGCACGTCGGATGCGCGGCTTTTACGTCATTTCTGCGGTGAACCGTCTGCCATCGGCATAGATACAGATTTGGGTGCCAGGTAAGCGCGTCCAGCCCCGCATCGAAATCGGCACAGGCCTTGACGCGGCGGGCACTTCACCCATACAAACCGCGGCTTCAACGCGGACTTCGCCCGCGCTTCCCAAAAGATTTGCGCCGCGAGGCGCCCGCGCGGCGGCGGCCAGCAGGCGAGCCAGCCGCGGCACCGCCTCGCAAGAGACCAAAGAGCGACCCATGACGCGACAGTGTGAATTGACCGGCAAGCTTCCGATGTCCGGCAACCTGCGGAGCCACGCCGAGAACAAGACGCGGCGCGTTTTCCGGCCAAACCTTTGCAACGTGACGCTGCTGAGCGAGTCGCTGCAGCGGAAGGTGAAAGTCCGGGTGAGCGCACATGCGCTGAAGTCTGTTGAGCACCGCGGCGGGCTCGACAAGTTCTTGGCAAAGGCGCGTCTGACGGATCTTTCGCCGAAGCTGCAAAAGCTGAAGCGGGAGCTTGAGAAGTCTGGCTCCGACAGCGCCAAGTCGGCGGCAGACGAAACGGCGGCCAGCTAAGCGGGGCGCACGCCTGCGCGTCAGCTTTCGTCAAACTCCAGCGTCATCGTGATGATCTCGAGGTCTTGGCCCCAGATCATCTCACGCCCGCGCTTCGTCACCTCAAAGCCGAAGCGTCGGTAGAGGTCGATCGCGGCGTCGAGCTTGTGAAACGTGCCGAGTTCGATGCGGCGTTTGCCGCGCTGCCTGGCCTTCGCGATCATGAGTTCGATAAGTTCACGACCGAGGCCACGACCTCGCGCGGCCTGATCCAGGATCACCCAGCGGATGAGATCCGCATCCGGCCCGCCGTCGACAAGCGCACAGGCGCCAACGATACCCAGACAGCCGTAGCTTGCATCAAGCGGATCGACCTCGACGAGCCAGATGTGCCCCGCCGGATCCCCGCGCTCCGCCCGGTCGCGTGCAAACGCTGCGAGCGGCTCTGCGACGTAGACCTCGAAGCTTGTGTCGAGCTGATACTCTTCGGCGTAGATCGTGCCGTGGAGATTGACGACCGCGCCGAAGTCGCCGGGCTCAAAGCCCTCGCGAATTCGGAATGTCACGCGCTCTTGCGACATCTGCGCTAGCGGCCTCCGCGGCCCCTCTGCTGGTCTTCATCGAACAGCGACACAAGCTGCTCGGTCATCGCGCCTGCGAGTTCGGTCGGATCGGTAATCGTGACCGCCCGGCGGTAGTAGCGCGTCACGTCGTGACCAATGCCGATTGCAATCAGCTCGACGTCTGAGCGGCTCTCAATCTCTTCGATCACCTGACGCAAGTGCTGCTCAAGGTACGAGCCAGAGTTCACCGACAGCGTGGAATCGTCAACCGGCGCGCCATCCGAGATCATCATCAGGATGCGCCGCTGTTCCGGCCGGCCGAGCATCCGGCGGTGCGCCCACGTCAGCGCCTCGCCGTCAATGTTCTCTTTCAGCAGCCCCTCGCGCATCATCAGCGCCAGGTTACGCTTCGACCGGCGCCACGGCGCATCTGCCGGCTTGTAGACGATGTGGCGGAGATCGTTCAGGCGGCCGGGCGAAGAAGGCTTGCCGGACGCGAGCCAAGCTTCCCGCGACTGGCCGCCCTTCCAGGCCCGCGTCGTGAAGCCAAGGATCTCGACCTTCACGCCGCAACGTTCGAGCGTTCGCGCAAGAATGTCGGCGCAGGTCGCCGCCACCATAATCGGCCGGCCGCGCATCGATCCCGAGTTGTCGATCAGCAGCGTCACGATCGTATCGCGGAAGTCGGTATCGCGCTCGGCCTTGTAGCTCAGCGCATACATCGGATCGATGATCACACGCGTCAGCCGCGAGACATCGAGCGCACCTTCTTCGAGATCAAAGTCCCAGGCGCGGTTCTGCTGCGCCATGAGCTTCCGCTGGAGCTTGTTCGCGAGCCGTGAGACCGCGCCCGACAGATTGCGCAGCTCTTTGTCGAGGTGCGCGCGCAGCCGCTCAAGCTCTTCCGGCGTCGAAAGGTCTTCAGCCAGGATCTCTTCATCGTTCGCCGTCGAGAACACTTTGTAGCCAAAGCGACTGGCGTCTTCGAGGACAGAGACGTTCGGCTGCCACGGCTCGTCGCTCTCGGCTGGCTCCTCGCCGTCCATGTCGGCGTCGTACTCGTCGCTCTCGGCGTATTCGGTGTTCTCTTCGTAATCGCCATCGTCGCCCTGCGCGGTCTGTTCTTCCTGCGCGCGATCCTGGCCTTCGGTTGAATCGCCGTCGTCGTCCGACTGCTCATCGCCGCCGTCGGGCGTGTCTTCCTGTTCGTCCTCGCCCTCTTCGGCTTCGCCCTGTCCGGCTTCCTCGGTCAGATCGAGCTGGCGCAAGACGCTGCGGACGAGTTCACCAAACGCTTCCTGGTCGTCCGCGCAGGTCTTCATTTCGGCAAGCGTGTCGCCCGCGCGCTCTTCCACCCACGGCCGCCAGACATCGACGAGCGCCTTCGCCATTTCAGGCGGCGCGGCACCGGTCAGTTCCTCGCGGACCATAAGCGCGAGCGCTTCCTCAAGTGGTGCCTCGGCCTGCTCGGTGACGGCTGCGAACCGGCCATGAGCGAACTGATCTTCGACTTTCGCGCTGAGGTTGGCTGCGACGCCCTCCATGCGGTTTGCACCAAAGGCCTCGATGCGCGCGCGCTCGACGGCCTCGAACACGGTGCGCGCATCCGCCTGGTCCGGCACCAACCTCCGGTGCAGCTTCTCGTCATGACAGGCTGAGCGCAGCGCAAGGCTATCGGCCCACCCGCGCATGACCGCGATCTCTTCCGCGCTTGGCACGCGCGATGGCTCCGGCAATTGCACGACCTTGCCGTCCATCGACGGCCGCCCGGCGGCATATGAGACCTGCACCTCATCGTCGCCGGCGATGGCGCGCACGGTCAGGCCCAGCGCCCGCTTGAACGGCTCCGCGGGGGCTTCTTTCCGGTTTGAGCCGCCGCTCGCCATGGCCCGCTTAGCTCAGCGCAACGTTGACGGCGCTCTCCGGCAATTCATCGCCGAAACACCGTTGATAGAATTCGGCAACCGCCTCGCGCTCAAGCTCATCGCACTTGTTGAGGAACGTCAGGCGGAACGCAAACCCGACGTCGCCGAAGATCTCTGCGTTCTCCGCCCAGGTCATTACCGTGCGCGGGCTCATCACCGTCGAGAGGTCGCCGTTGATGAACGAATTCCGCGTGAGGTCGGCGACGCGCACCATGTTGGCGACGGTCTTCTTGCCCATGTCGGACTTCGCGTAACTCTTTACCTTCGACAAGATGATACCGACCTCATCATCATGCGGCAGGTAGTTCAGCGTGACGACGAGCGACCAGCGGTCCATCTGGCCTTGGTTGATCTGTTGCGTGCCGTGATAAAGGCCGGACGTATCGCCGAGGCCAATCGTGTTCGTCGTCGCGAACAGCCGGAAGCACGGATGCGGGCGGATCACCTTCGACTGGTCGAGCAGTGTCAGCTTGCCGGCCACTTCGAGGACGCGCTGGATAACGAACATGACGTCCGGGCGGCCGGCGTCATACTCATCGAACGTGAGCGCGATATTGTTCTGCAGGGCCCACGGCAGAATGCCCTCGCGGAACTCGGTCACCTGCTTTCCGTCCTTCAGCACGATCGCGTCCTTGCCGACGAGATCAATGCGCGAGACATGGCTGTCGAGGTTGACGCGCACGCACGGCCAGTTGAGGCGCGCTGCGATCTGCTCGATGTGGGTCGACTTCCCCGTGCCGTGATAGCCTTGAACCATCACACGGCGGTTGTGTTTGAAGCCAGCGAGGATCGCGAGCGTGACCTCACGATTGAACAGATAGTCCGGATCGAGATCTGGGACGTGCGATCCCGCCTCGGCGTACGCCGGAACTTCCATGTCGCTGTCGATGCCGAAGACTTTGCCGACGGAAACCGTTGTGTCCGGCATTGCCGCTGCGTTCGGCTCGCCTAATCCTGCGCCCATGCTATTCGGTGCTCACGTCTCGATCTGAAGTCAGGAGGTCGCGCGTGGCGTCTAGCCTGCTCACGCGGCACAGGGAGAATGAGGCGAACCGGCCCCCTGTAAGCCGGCGGGACGGGTTCAGACCATCCCCACCTGTTTGAGGTAGTTATAGGCCTGGATGATCTCGCGCAACTTCTCCTCCGACCCGCGGTCGCCGCCATTCGCGTCGGGGTGATGCTTTTTCACGAGTTCCTTGAACCGGGTCTTGAGATCTTCCTTTGACGCGCTCTCGTGCAGGCCGAGCGTCTCGACCGCCTTGGCTTCGAGCGGCTTCAGCTTGCGGGCCGGCTTCTTGGCCTGCGCGCGCGCCTGCTTGGCCCGCCACGCATGGAAACCCTGCGCCATTCCGTGGACCGGCGGCTCGTTCGACTTGGCCTTGCCTTTGCCCTTCTTAGCTTTCGGCGAATGCGCATTCTGGCTGACGTTCCACGTCGGGCGATGGCCGTACTGCGCGTCGCGCTGAAAGTCCTCGACCTGCTCGTCGCTCATCCCGTCGAAGTAATTGTACGACGCGTTGTACTGACGGACGTGGTCATTGCAGAAGACGAAGAACTCGCCGTCACGGCCGCGGCCCTTCGGCGCGCGGTATTTGCCGTCCTTCTCGCAACCCTTCCATTGGCAGCGAGGAAACTCGGGCTGTACGGGCTCATCGGCGTCTTTGTCGCCGCGGATCCGCACCATGTCGAAGTATTTTGAATTGAGCTTCATGATCGGGCGCGGAGTATGATCGCGTGTCCCTGACAAGACAAGCGACGGATGGCGTTTCGTGCCATCCTCATGCGAGGAATTTCTGTCGCGCAGCCAAGCCGGCTGGCAACACGAGAGTAGGACATGACCTTCGAGCAACGCATTCGTGAAAAACTCATGATCGCACTCGAGCCAACACGGCTCGATGTCATCAACGAAAGTGAGCTGCATGCGGGTCACCGCGGCTCGCCGGGCACGGGTCAAAGCCACTTCCGTATCGTCGTTGTTGCAGACGCCTTCGCCGGCGAAGGTCGCGTTGCGCGACACCGCAAGATCAACGACTTGCTCGCCGACGAGATGGCGCCGGGTGGCGTCCATGCGCTTGCGATCCACGCCTATGCGCCGGGCGAACCGCTGCGGCATTGAAACGCATGCACTGCGCGAGGTAAGCGACGCGCCGCCTCGACTTAATCCTCGGTTGGTTGCGGCACCGAGACCGGGCGCACGCGCAGCGCCGTCAGCTTGTTGCGGCTCTTGCGCAGAACCTCGAACCGGTAGCCATAAAACGTGAAGGTCTGACCTGGCTCGGGGATGGCCTGTGCCTCGTGAATGACCAGACCAGCAACCGTCGTTGCCTCTTCATCAGGCAACTCCCAGCCCATTTCGCGATTGAGGTCGCGGATCGCGACGCCGCCATCGACATTGACCGCGCCGTCACCAATCGGGCGGATCGACGTGTCGCCGAGATCGTGCTCATCGGTGATCTGGCCGACGATCTCTTCGAGGATGTCTTCGATCGTGAGCAGGCCGCGCACTTCGCCGTACTCATCGACCGCAAGCGCGATCTGCGCCTTCTCCTTAAGGAACGCGTTCAACTGATAGCTGAGGCTCGTCGTCTCCGGCACGAACCAGGGCTTCGAAGCGAGCTGTTCAAGCTCGATCCGCGTCACGTCCCATCCGACCCGGCCAACCGCCTTCGCGACGTCCTTTGCATGGAGAACGCCGACGATGTTGTCGGGCTCGTCCCGCCAGACCGGCAGGCGCGTGTGCTGGTTGTTGAGGAGTTCGCGCACGATCGCCTCCGCCGGCGCGTCGATGTCGAGTGTCTCCATCTTCGTGCGGTGGATCATGACATCCTCGATCGTCAGCTCCTTGAGGTCGAGCACGCCACCAAGCCGGTGCGCATCCGCCCGCTCCACGGCGCCATCGCGTGTCGAAAGCTCAATCGTGCCGCGCAGCTCTTCTTTCGCCGCCAGCACATTGGCGTCGTCATCCGCCTTCGTTGGCGTCAACGAGAGGATCGCCTGCACGGCGAGATCGATCGTCGCCGTGATCGGTCGCAGCAGCACGATCAACACGCGCATGATCGGCGCGATCGCGAGCGACATCTTCTCGGGATATGCGATCGCGTAGGTCTTCGGCAGCACCTCGCAGAAGATGACGATGATAAGCGTCAGCACGATCGTTGCGTAGAGCACGCCCGCCTCGCCAAACAACGTGATCAGCAGGCTCGTCGTCAGCGCAGACGCGAGAATGTTGACGAGGTTGTTGCCGAGCAGGACCGTGCCGATGATCCGCTCGGGCTTCTTAAGGATGCGGCTGACGAGAGCGGCGCGCCCGTCGCCCTCCTGGGCCATCGCGTGCATCCGCGCCCGCGACACCGCGGTGAGCGCGGTCTCGGAGCCCGAAAAGAAGGCTGAGATCGACAGCAGGGTCACGACGCCTGCGAGCGTGAGATAGAGAGCAAGTTCCATGGGTCTCGTCAGAGGGATCAGAGCAAAGCGTTAGAGCCAGAGATAACCCGGTCAGGCAGACACCACTTCGGTGTCGAGAAACTCTGATACGACATCTTGGGGCACATCCCGCGCGATTTCAGCGGCGCCAATGGCGCGCGTCAGAATGAACGTCAATTGCCCGTCCCGCACTTTCTTGTCTTGCGCCATCAGCGCGAGCAACTCATCGCGGGATGGCATCTCCCCGCCCGGGATGTCGGCGATGCGCGTTGGCAGCCCAACCGACTTTAAGTGCGCTGCAACGCGCGCGGCAGTCTGCGGCGGGGCGCGCCCAAGGTGTTCTGAGAAACGGAACGCCTGCGCCATGCCGATTGCGACGGCCTCGCCGTGCAGCAGCCGATCAGAATACCCGGCCCAGGCTTCGAGCGCGTGGCCGAATGTGTGGCCGAGATTAAGTAGCGCGCGGTCACCCGCCTCGCGCTCGTCACGTGAAACAATCTCCGCCTTCATCTCAACACTGCGCACGACGGCGCGGTGCAGGACGTCGAGATCGCGCCGGGCGAAGCGCTCGCGATTGTCGTCGAGCCAATGAAAGAATTCAGCGTCGCCGAGCAGGCCGTATTTGACGACTTCGCCGTAGCCTGCGCGCAACTGCCGATCCGGCAGCGTCTCGAGCGTCTTGATGTCGGCAAGCACGAGGCTTGGCTGATGAAACGCGCCGAGCAAGTTCTTGCCGGCGGCCGCGTTGATGCCGGTCTTGCCGCCGACGGAACTGTCGACCTGCGCCAACAGACTTGTCGGGATCTGCACGAATCCGACACCGCGGCGCACGATGGCTGCGGCGAAGCCTGCGAGGTCACCAATGACGCCGCCGCCGAGTGCGATCACGAGATCGCCGCGTTCGAGGCCTGAGCCGAGCAACTCATCGCAGACGCGGGCGAGCACGGGCAGTGACTTGCTCGCTTCGCCCGGCGCGACCGTGATCACGGCGCGGTTGCGGATACGAGACGCTGCCAGCGCCGCCTCCAACTGCGGGAGTTGCGCCGCTGCGACCGTTGTGTCCGTCACGATCGCGACCGCGCGCTTACCAACGCGCACTTCGATCAGCGCACCCGCCCGCTCAAGCAGGCCATGGCCAACGAGCACGTCATAACTGCGCGCGCCAAGGTCAATGCGGACGGTTGTCTCGCTCATGTCGCGCGGCCTGCCATGGCGCCTGGCAGCTTCTTTAACGCCTCACCGACGACCACATCGTGCGCATGATCCAGCGAGTCGATGACCAGATCGGCCTCGGCGTAGATCGGATACCGCTCATCCATCAGCGCCTGCATCTTTGCGCGCGGATCGGCGGTCTTGAGGAGCGGACGATCATCGCGGCGCATCACCCGCTCCATCAGCACGTCCAGGCTCGCGCGCAGCCAGATCGACACGCCGGCCCGTGCGATCGCCGTGCGCGTATCCGGGTCCATGAACGCGCCACCGCCGGTTGCCAACACCTGCCGGCGCTCGCCCAACAGCCGCGCAATGACGCGACGCTCGCCAGCCCGGAAGTAGGCCTCGCCATGTTCAGCAAATATTTCCGGGATCGTCATCCGCGCAGCGCGCTCGATCTCAGTGTCGGCATCCACGAACGGCAGTCGGAGCGATTGAGCGAGGCGCCGGCCGACGGTCGTCTTCCCACAGCCCATCAACCCAACCATCACAATCGAGCGGTCACCAAGACGGCTGAGCGTTTCCGCTGCCAGTTCCTTCCTGTGTCTGCCCATTGCCTCTGGTTGCTGGTTCTTCAAGCGGCGTACGCCGCGCATGTCCGGCGGCGGGCCGACATTCGGCTCGAACTTACGGCACGATCCGAGACATTGCACCAGCCGGTGCCGTGCCGCTAGATGGGCCCTCGACTTTAGGATTTCATTTACCATTCCCGACACAACTGTTCGCAGGGGACGGGGATCGAGCCGCGGCCCGCGCCATACCACGCCCATAGTTCGGTCAAACGACTGTGGTCCGTACACGTGCTGCGCGCGTCCGACCGCGGCGAAAAGGGGTTCGACCACGAATGCCAGTGATCGTTCGTTTCGCTATTTTCGCCATTGTACTGAGCGTCGCCGGCTACATCGGGCTTTACGTCATGGCCAAACACTTCGAGCCCGAGCCGCGCGAAGTGACGAAATCGCTTCCGGTCAAGATCGATAGGCTGAACCGCTAGACGATGAACGGGAAGAGCTGAGCCGATGCAGACCCGCGCGAAGCCAGCAACGATCGCATTTGCAGCGTTGGCGGTGTTTGGAGCCGGAACCGGCGTTGCGTTCGTTGGGGCCCAGACGGCCGTCGCCGAAGACTGGAAACCGTTTGCCGAGATTGATGCGCGGCGGGCCAAGGAGCGTGCACGGCGGCGCCAAGAGGCAGACCGCGCGCCCAAGCTTCCGTCATTCGAGCAGGGCGCCGCGCCCTGGAACAACCGATCACCCCAAGGCGCACCCGGCGCCTACGACTCGTCTGACCGATCGGGCTTTGCGTCCGGCGCGTCAGGCTCGGTTCCGCCCTCACAGTACATTGCGCCCGGACGTGACAGCCCGCTGGTCGGCGACGACGATGTCACCGTGAGCCGCACTGATCTTGCGCCGATCACACCGCAACCTGCGGCACCAGCCGGGGAAGCACCGTTCGCACCGCGCCAAGGCCAGCAGCCACGCGCCGCCGATGGCTGGCCGGGCACTATCGATCGCCGCGGTCGCGGCACTGTCGATCGCCGCGGTCGCGGCACGGCGTCAACAGATCTGTCACCGCGCGACGTCGACCGGCTGAACCGACGGGATGCCGCCTCAGGTTTTGCGCCGCGGCGGCGCGCTGCTTCCGGCGCGCGCTTGTCGCTCCGCCCGGAAGACGAGCGCCTGCTCCAAAAGATCCCGCTTCCAGCGACCTCGCCAACGCTGCGGCGCATGCTCACGCGCCTGCTGCAGGACACGACCACCGCATCACCGGCCACTGCGCTCGCGCGCCTCGAAGCCGGCATCAGCGCGGGCCGCACGCCGCCATCAGCGCCGCCGCGCTCTGCCAATACGTTGTCGCATTTGATCGCAGCCAACGTTGCCCTCAGCCGCCGCGACGACGAGACCGCCTGCGAGGCCGCCAAGACGGCGCTTTCGGCAGCGCAATCGCTCAAGACGGTGGCACGCGGCCAGGCGATCGTGCTCGGCGGTTACTGTGCGATGCGCGGCGACGACCTCTCCGGTGGCCGCTTGGCTGCCACGCTTGCGCGCGAGGCCGGCTACGACAAACCGCTGACGCTGATGCTGCTGGAAAACGGCGGCCGGCCGGGCGCGCTGCCCAAGCCGAAGTCTGTGACGATCCTCGATCTCCGGCTGATGGAGCGTGGTGAGGCGTCGCCGACCGCGCAGTTGATCCCGGCGATGACGCCGCCGGCACTGGTTTATGCTGCCCGCCACGCGAGCGACCCGACCGTCCGCGTGCTCGCGTCTGAGGCTGCGGCCGCGCGCCACCTGATTGATCCGCCGGAGCTCGCCCAGGCCTACGACGCGGCGGCCGCCGATGTGTCGGGCCGACCGCGCCTTGACGGCGATACGCCGGCGAGCCGCATCGGCCTTTGGCAAGCCATCCAGCAGGACCGCGCCTTTTATCAGCGCACGCGGAACATTCGCGCGTTCCTCAACTCAGCACGCCGCGCGGGCTTCCATGACGCCGCGCTCCGCCTCGTTGCACCGGCTGTGGCCGACGTCCCACGGATCGCCGAGATCGGCTGGTTCGCTGAAACGGCCATCGAGGTGCACATCGCTGCCGGCGAGCCAGAGCCAGCGCGCGCATGGGCAAGCTTTGCGGTCGGCCGCGACCCCCGCTCGGGCGGCGACCTTGGCCACTGGCAGGCACTCATCGCCGTCGCCGACCCGCGCATCGGTCCGCAAGAAGGCTCGCGCAGCCTCCCGACGCTCATCCCAACCGTCCAGCGCGGCCGCTTCGCACCTAAAGCCCTGCACCGGCTCGCCACCGTGCTCGATGCGCTCAACTACAACGTGCCGATCGAAGTGTGGGACAGCGCCAACCGGACGCCGCAGCCGACCGACGGCGCGCTGCCGGAGACCGGAACGCTGCGCAATCTTGCAGACGCCGCGAAGGCCCGCGATATCTCGCGGACGTCTCTCCTCGTCATGGCGGCGCTCGGCAAAGACGGCCCGGCCGGCAGCAATCTCCTTCCGCTCGGCGATAGCATCCGCGCCTTACAGCGCGTCGGCCAGCGTGATGCCGCCCGCGCGCTCGCCGTCGAAGCTCTGTTGCCGGTTTGGCCACGCGCAGTCGTCAATTGAGCGGGCCCCGCAGTGACGAGCGGGCCTCAGATGCCCGTCACATCCGCCAGTTCCTCGAAGCGCGCGCGGCTGAGCGCGGCGCGGCCGTCAACACGCTTGCCGCTTACGAGCGCGATCTGACGAGCCTGATCGCCTTTCTCAGCGCGCGAGACCGAACGACCACGACGGCAACCCGCGACGACATACGCGCCTACCTCATCAGCCTTGCCGACGAAGGCCGTTCGCCTGCGACGCGCGCCCGGCACCTTTCGACGCTGCGCCAGTTCTTTCGCTTCCTTGAAGACGAGGGCACCACGCGCCACGACCCGACAGACGGCGCTTTGCCGCCAAAACAGGGCGCCCGGCTGCCCAAAACCTTGAGCGTCGCGGAAGTCGACTTGCTGATTGCGACAGCCGCGCGCGAAGTCGACGACACCACCGGCCGCGCACGCTTGCAGGCATTGCGCACCTACTGCGTGCTTGAATTGCTCTACGCGACGGGGCTGCGCGCAAGCGAGCTTGTCGCAATCGAACGCCGGGCCCTGCAGGGCGACGCCCGCGCGATGGTCATCCGTGGCAAGGGGGGCCGCGAAAGACTGGTCCCCTTGAGTGCACCGGCCAAGGCCGCGCTCTCACGCTACCTCGAAGTTGCAGAGGCCGGTGCTGGCGGTCCCGACCGCCTGACGACGTCTAAATGGCTGTTCGCTGCGCGCAGTGCGGATGGGCACATGACGCGTCAGGCGATGGCGCGGGACATTAAAGGTGTTGCAGAGCGCGCCGGCATTGACCCTGAAAAAGTCAGCCCGCACGTCCTGCGCCACGCGTTTGCCAGTCATCTGCTGGACCGGGGCGCCGACCTCCGCGTCGTCCAGCAGCTCCTCGGCCACGCCGACATCTCGACCACCGAAATCTACACACATGTGCTCGAAGAGCGGCTGAAGACGCTGGTGAAGACGCACCACCCGCTGGCGGCTAAAGGCCGTTCGGCGAACCGTCAGGAGCCGGTCGAATAGGCCGCTATCCCATATGCTTAACAGCCGAGCCGGGCTTTGCTTGACAGTGGCAGGGCTTGCGGGGCCTTTCATGGCCCACCAAGTCGACGAGGGGCACATTACCCGTAGAGGGCGCGTTGGAACGACAGCCAATTAAGACGTATCTCGACTTCGAGAAGTCGATCGCTGAACTCGAAAGCAAAGTCGCAGAGCTAAACGCGCTGGTCAGCAACGACCCGTCGGTTTCGATCAGCGACGAGGTCGAGCAGCTTCAGCAAAAGGCGTCCGAAGCGCTCGTGACAACTTATGCCGGGCTGACGCCGTGGCAGAAGACGCAGGTGGCGCGCCACCCGGACCGACCCCATACGCTCGACTTCGTCGCCGGCATGACGGCGGACTTCACACCGCTCGCAGGCGACCGCTATTACTCTGAAGACGCAGCCGTCGTTGGCGGCCCGGCCTTCTTTCGCGGCCAGCGCGTGATGGTGATCGGCAACGAGAAGGGCTCGGACACCGAAGGCCGGCTGAAGCACAATTTCGGTATGGCGCGGCCCGAGGGCTACCGCAAAGCCGTCCGGCTTATGGACATGGCTGAGCGGTTCAAGCTGCCGGTGATCACGTTCGTGGATACGGCCGGCGCCTATCCGGGTGTTGGCGCCGAAGAGCGCGGCCAGGCCGAAGCCATTGCGCGCTCAACAGACCGAAGCCTCAGCCTGACGGTGCCGATGATCACGGTCGTGGTCGGCGAAGGCGGATCGGGCGGCGCGGTCGCCATCGCCAGCGCCAATGACGTCCTTATGCTCGAGCACGCCATTTACACGGTGGCCTCGCCCGAAGCGGCAGCCTCGATCCTGTGGCGCGATTCGTCCCGCGCAATCGACGCCGCAACCGGCATGAAGATTACCGCGCAGGACCTGCTCGAACTCGGCGTGATCGACCAAATTATCTCTGAACCGATCGGCGGAGCGCACCGCGACCGCGCGGCGATGATCGGCGCGACGGCCGATGCGATCGCGACTTGCCTCGATCGCTACACCGGCATGGACGGCCATGCTATCCGGCGACAGCGCCAGAACCGTTTTCTGGAGATCGGCAGAAGCCTCTGATTCTGCTCACCGAATGTCCATCTCGAACACGTCACTTCGATACAATTGTCGCGCGCGCGTGAGTTGAACCTTAACTGCGATCGGCCTACAAATCGCAACGCGGGCGGCGCGTGGGTGCCCTCCGCACGGGGTTGGCCAATCGGGGGATGTTTCGCGCCATGGGGGCCGGAACTTCGCGCAAAATCTGGTTGCGTGGCTTTGCGCTCGGCAGTGCACTGATGCTGCTTGCCGGCTGCGCCAAGATCGAGATGCCGGCGCATTTGAAGCCGCTCTCGCGCGACACCATGATGCTGCTCGGCACCAAGAAGATGAAGCCGGCCGCGCCGATCTTCATCCGCATCTTCAAGGAAGAATCCGAACTCGAAGTTTGGAAGCAGCGCCCCGACGGCCGCTTTCATCACTTCAAGACGTATCCGATCTGCACGTGGTCGGGCGCGCTTGGGCCCAAGTTCAAGGAAGGCGATAAGCAAGCGCCTGAGGGTTTCTACACGGTCAACCGTCACCGGATGAACCCGGGCTCGAGCTTCCATCTCGCCTTCAATCTTGGCTATCCCAACCGCTTCGATCGCGCACACGGCCGCTCTGGCAGCTTCCTGATGGTGCACGGCAAATGCACGTCGGCCGGCTGCTACGCGATGACCGACACGCTGATGGAAGAGATCTACGCGCTCGCCCGCGAGGCCTTCATCGGCGGGCAATCGGCATTTGATGTCCACGCGTTCCCGTTCCGCATGACGCCCGAGAATATGGCGCGCCATGCCACCAACAAGCACATGCCGTTCTGGCAAACGATGCAGCCGGCCTACGAGCTGTTCGAGGTCAACCGCATTCCGCCGCCCATCGCGGTTTGCGAGCGCCGGTATGTTGTCAACGCGGTCGCAACCGGCCGCCAGCCGCAGCCGAATGGTCGCTGCCCGCGCTTCGAGATCCCGCAAGTGACGCCCTTCACAGCCGGAACGCCCGAACAGCGCGTCATGGTGCCCGGCATGCGGCGCCGGACCGACGTCGCAGACAATGGCGCGGCGCTATTGAAGCCCTACTCCAGCTACGGCCTGACGCGGCCGCTCACCCGCCGCCTGCCATCGGCCAGCCGTTTCTCAGCCGGCAACTTCTTCTCGCAGTCGCGCTGACGCCGGATCGGCCGGCACAGATTTCCCATGCTCATCCCCAGCCGACGCCGCAATTTACGGCCGCGCCGGAACCTGCAATTGGCCCGTGTTTCCGGCTTTATCCGCGCACGTCCGACGCAAAGCCGCCACGCTCGTCAGTCAACTTCGTTTGCAGGCATTTGAAACGCGGCGCGCGCTGCTAGATTAAGGCCATACGACCCACAGACGCGGGCAGCTTTCGAGATCATGGGCATACGTTTTCCGGTCAGCCTCCGCGCGATGAGTTTGCGCGCGATCATGATGCTACCGCTGGCCATGGTCGCGGCGGCGGTCACCGTGCCCGCCTCTGCGCTTGAAATCGAGCTCAAGGGTGCCGCGCCGGACCGGATCGAACGCCAGCGCCTTGAGGCCCAAGACGGGCCGCGGCTCGCTGGAACGCCCGACCTCGCAAACTTCGAAGGTCGCCTCGCAGCCAAAGGCCTCAAGGCCGGCGACCACGTCTTCATCCGCACCTTCAAGTCCGAGAGCGAGCTTGAAGTTTGGATGCGGCGCGGCGACCGCTATGTGAAGTTTGCAACCTACCCGATTTGCTTCTGGTCCGGCGACCTCGGCCCCAAGCTCGCGGAAGGCGACAAGCAAACGCCCGAAGGCTTCTACACGGTCACGCGGCGGCAGTTGCACTTGATCGGGCGCTGGCCGCGATCGCTCAACCTCGGGTTTCCGAACTCATTCGACAAAGGCCACAAGCGCACCGGGTCTTACATCCTCATTCACGGCGGCTGCTCATCGGTCGGCTGCTATGCGATGACGACCGATGCGCTCAAAGAAATCTACAAGCTGGCGTCGACAGCCATACGACGCGGCGGGCAGCGCCATGTCCACGTGCAGGCATTTCCATTCCGTATGACGGATGCCAACCTCGCAAAGCACCGCGATCACAGGTGGATCGATTTCTGGCGCAATCTCAAAGCCGGCTATGACGCGTTTGAAGCAACGCGCATCCCGCCGCGCGTCGGTGTCTGCCGCAAGCGCTACATCTTCGCCCGCGCCGGAGCAGATGATGCCGCCAAGCGCGGCATCCGCACGCTCAGGCCGCGCAAGTGGCCGGTTGATGGGGCGTTGCCCGCCGAGGACGAACTCGCCTGCTACCGCGATCCGCCGGCGACCGTTTCGGTCGGTGCGGGCGCACGCCAAAGTGCAGCGCGCCTGATGGGGCTTCGCGATCGCGTGCGTTAAGCGGCGTTGATCAACAGCCTCGTCTGCACCCCCACCGATCTGTCCGAGCGGACGCGCCGGCCTTCAGCCACCCAGGCGCTCAAGAAGCGGTCCAGCCAGCCGAGGACTTTGGGCGCATTCGCAATGTGATCGCGCATCTGCGCAGAACGCTCTTGCGCGCCGGCCTGTAACAACTTCTCAGGATTATGGCCCGACCAGCGCGCCACCATCGCGTACGTGATCTCAGGGTGGAACTGGATGCCGACCGCAGTTGGCCCGACGCGGAATGCCTGGTTCGGGAATGCGTTGCAACCACGCGCCAGTGGCTCCGCACCGTCCGGCACCGAGAAGCCCTCGTTGTGCCACTGGTAGACGCGCTCCGGCCAATCGCCTTCGTCGAACACCTGCGCGTGCGGGGCGATGTCGTGGTAACCGATCTCGACATGCGCGGCCGCATTGCGGCTCACATCCCCTCCGAGCGTCTTGGCAAGCATCTGCCCGCCAAGGCAGACACCAAGAAACGGCGCACGCTCCTCTAGGGCGACGTTGATCCAGTCGATCTCGCGCTTGATGTAATCGTCAGGATCGTTCGCGCTCATCGGCCCGCCGAAGATGACGGCGCCGTCGTGGCCGCTGAGCGTGGCGGGCAACGGATCGCCAAAGCGCGGCCGCCGGATATCGAGCACGTGGCCCTGCGCGCGCAAGACATTGCCAATGTGGCCTGGCGTCGAATGCTTTTGATGCAGGATCAGGAGAACCGGCCGCTTCGCCGCTGCCTCACCGGCGTCCTTCGCCGCCTCGCCGGCTACGGACAACGCGTCTTGGTCTACATCAAGCATCCGGTGACTGACCTCGGTTCTTCAGAAATCCGCCGAGCAAAGCGGCCTGCGCCTTCCGCGGCACAATACGCGATAGGAGTGCCGCAGACGTAAAGAGCGCGCCGGGGATCACCAGCGTGCGGCCAAGATCAAAACCTGTAACGGCCGCGCGTGCGACCCGTTTCGCGTCAAGGCTCGGCATGAGCCGGCGATATAATGCACCTTCGGCACCCATGCGCGCATGAAACCGCGTCTCGACGGGCCCCGGCGCAACGCAAGTCACGCGCACACCTTGGCGTCTCACCTCCCAGGCCAGCGCCTCCATCCAGGAAATGATGTGCGCTTTGCTCGCGTAGTAGTCCGCCTGATAGGGCCCGGGCACGAGGCCGCCGAGCGACGCAACGGTGATAACGCCGCCCGACCGCTTTGCGAGCATGCCGGGCAACACCACGCGCGTGAGCTCGGTGACTGCAGCTATGTTGAGCCGCTGCAAGCGCTCTGCGTCTGCGGGGGCCTGCTCAAGGATCGGACCCGATAACCCGACGCCCGCGGCATGAACCAGGACATCGACGTTGTGCTCCGTGTCACTGGCGAGTTTCGCACGCAGCGTTTCAATGCCGTCATCAGTCGCCAGGTCCGCCGCGATGGTTTGGATCGCCACGTCCGGATGAGCTGCGGCAAGAGCGGCTTGCGCCCGCGCCAACCGCTCCGGATTGCGCGCGCAAAGGACGATCGTGCACCCGCGCTCAGCGAACACGTCAGCAATCGCGTAGCCGATCCCGGACGAGCCGCCAGTCACCACCACCCGCGCATCATGCGGCTTCAGCGGTCGCGCGCCGATCCACCAATCCGTCAGTGAAGCAAGCTTCACGCGGCGACGGGCTTCCGTTTTGGCCGCATCGTTTTGATGGGCACCGGTGCAGCCGGCGAACCAAACCGCATTTCGAACTCCGCCCGGATATGGCGCGCGAGTTCGTGGCCAAGCTCGCTGGTGCTTGAGACCGGCTCATAGATGTTGATGCCAAACACCGGCAACTGCGGCAGGCCCGACGACGAACCAAGGATCCGCAGGTTGGGCGGCACCGCACTCTCGAGCATCGCGTTCACCGCAAGCCCCGCCTCGACCGTCGCGGTCAACGCCTCTTGATGCGTGACCTCAAACACCATCCGCCACTGCCGGTTCACCTTGCGCAGCGCATCGAGAATAGCCGGACGAAACGCACAATTGCGACCGCCGATGGCCAGCGGGAGCGGGTCCAACTCCGAAATCGCAACGTCATCCTGAGCCGAAACCCAGACCAGCCGGTCGAACCGCAGCGTCTCACCGCCCCGGCGCGAGAGCTGCTCTTCTGTCGTCAGCGTGACGTCAAGCTTGCCATTGTCGAGGCGCTGGACGAGATCGGCTGAGTTGCCCGAGTGAAGTTGCACGTTGACTTGTGGCCAGGCGCGCGCGAACCGGCGCAGGATCGTCGGCGCGTACGTCGACACAAGGTCCGATGGCAGACCGAGACGCACGTCGCCCGCGAAGCTCGGCGTCGTCATCATCCCGTAAACTTCGTCGTTCATTTCGATGATGCGGCGCGCATGCTCGAGCAGCACCTCGCCCTGCGGCGCAAGCGAGATCCGCTTGTGCTCCCGCTGAAAGAGCGTCGTGTCGAGCAGCTCCTCCAGCCGCTTTATCTGCATGCTTATGCCGGCCTGCGTCTTGTTTAGCAGTTGCGCCGCCGACGTGACGCTTCCGCTGTCAACGACGGCAACGAACGACCTTAAGAGGCCAACATCGATATCGCGACGGACCATCGGTCCCTCTCCTAATTCCGGACGGACGCGACGCAAGCCTGCATCACCGTCCATTATGTAAGACATCATGAGAATTAGTTTTCGTGATGCGCGTGTCAACCCTATCTACCGGGTCCGGGCGGCACGGGCCGCTGCGAACCGAAGAGGTGCTGATATGACGGCTTTGACATCCACGACGTCGATGGTTGCAGACCTGGCCTCAAAAGCAGGGCGCTCAGTGGTTCGCGGCGCAAAGCGCGTGGAGCTTGCCATGCAGGTCCGCCGCGAGCGCCGTGCGCTTTCGCAACTCGACGACCGGCTGCTGAAGGACATCGGGATTTCGCGCAGTGAAGCGTTCCGAGAAGCGTCTCGGTCGATCGGTGACATTGATCAGCGCGCGACGCTCGATCCAGGCGCGATTGCTGGCTATCACATGATCCGCTACCGCAAACACTGGTAGCGCAAACACGCGCGCTGGTCGTTAGACCGGCCGCTGTTCGGGCTGCACCGGCGTCAGCGCTGGCGCCGCCCGCTCTTCCCCCCGGGCGCATCGGTAGGCAGCAAGCAACTGTGCTGCCTCCCGGTCCCAACTGAGAAGCTTGTCGGCCCGCACTTTTCCAGCTTCGGCCAGGTCCGAGCGTAGCGTCTCTGAATCGAGCAGCCGACCAATTTGAGCGGCCAGTTCAATTGGCGAGTTGTCAGCCGCATAGAGCGCCACGTCACCAGCCGTCCGCCGCCCCTCGACCAGATCGAACTGAACGAACGGGATGCCGAGCGTCATATACTCGAACAGCTTGTTCATCGAGATCTTGTCGTTGTAGCCGTTCTTCGGATCCGGGATGACGCCGACATCGAACGTCGAGAGCGCCTCCATAAGCGGCTGGCCGGACAGGAAACCCGTAAACGTCACGACATCTGCAAGGCCGCGTTCGGCGACCATGGCCTGAAGCTTCGGCAGCTCGGTCCCTGTGCCGACGATCACGCACTTGACGTTGTCTCGGCGCTCAACCGTCACCATCCGGTCCATCGCCTCGATCAGCAGGTCGACACCATCCTGCGCGCCCATAATGCCGACGTATCCGATGACATGCTCTGCGCCTCCGCGCAGCGCGGCACTCGGCTCGGTGCGCACGAACTTCTGCAGGTTCGGGACCGAGTGGACGATGAAGACCCGATCCGGGTCCATGCGACCGCGCGCGATTGCGATATCGCGGAACGTTGCGTTCGTTGCGATCGACGCGTCCGCCATCGCAAACGTCAGGCGCTCGAAGACTTTGAGCAGGCGGTGGAACAGGCCGCGCCGGCCAAACTTGGCCTCATAGAGCTCGGGGTTGATATCGTGGTGATCGAAGATGAACGCCTTGCCGAAGAGGTACTTCCAGAACGCTGCGACGATGAAGATCAGGTCCGGCGGGTTGCAGGCCTGGACCGTGTCGAAGCCAACTTTCATCGCGACCCGGATCGAGAGCACGAACTCCCAGAACAGAGCCGCTGAATATTCGACTGCGTATCCAAGCGCCCCGTCGGCTTCGAGCGGCATCGGGTGGCGAAAGATGTGGACGCCATCAAGCAGCTCATAGCTTGCCTGGTATTGACCGCCCTTCGGACAGATGACGGAGACAGAGTGGCCCGCATCGCGGAGCGCGGTCGCCTCCTGCCAGACGCGCCGGTCGAGCGGCAGCGTCAGGTTCTCGACAATGATCAGGCTCTTTGGTGACTTCGACACGCGCACGTCCCACACTTCAGCCCGCGCGTTTCCCCACGCTTAGGCCGTTCCCCCACCGCACGAGAATGACGCGCAAGCGTAAAATCCGCGCTCGCCGCATCAGAACAATTGAACGGAACGTGCGTCCCAATGCGGGACACGGGGCAAGGATTTGCGGCGCGAAATCTGGCCCGCAACTTGCCGCTGGACGCCTTCAAGCCCGCAAACCAAGGACGGTTGAAGGTTCAGAAAATGTTCAAATTTCTTAAGTCGCGACCCTGGCCGCCTGCGCTCGACACAGCCGGTCTTCGCGAGACGCTCGGCTACATGCAGAACGATCTCGAGCGCGTACCTGAGCTTGAGAAAGCCGCCGAAGCCCTCGGGCTCGCGATCGATGAGCTGAAGAAAGCTGAGATCGCCTCCGGCAACGTGCCGGCTTACGAGCCGCTCGACCGACAGGTGCGCACGTTCTCTCGCCCGCTCTCGCCAGGCGGCCGACGCTAGGCCTCGCGCGCGAGACCGGCGATCCGCTCGAACACGCCGCTGCCGGGCGTCATGACCTGGTCGACAACCGTAAAGTGGTTGGCGTTCGGCACGAGCACGCACTCGGTCGTCACACCGGCCTCGCCCCAGGTGCCCGCAATCTCAAGGCTCTGCCGCACGAACTCGCGGCTCTCCGATGCGCCAACGGCTGCAATGAGCGTACGGCCCGGCTTTGGCGCATCCCAGGCGAGCGGGCTCGCAGCGTCGGCCGAGTCGTTATCAAGATCGAGCGCGTCGTTGAGGCTCGTGCGCACGAGCGGGCGGAGGCCGAAGACACCGCTGATCGCATACGCGCGGGTGACAAGGTCAGCCGGTGCATCCGCGTGCTCTGACCAGTCCGTCGCAAGCAGTGCGGCTGCCAAGTGCCCGCCGGCTGAGTGCCCGACAACGAGCGGTGCGCGGTTCGTCTTCTTATAGAGTTCAGCGGCAAAGGTGCGGAGCTCGCCGACGATATCCATGATCTGGACATCAGGGCAGATGCTGTACGACGGCAGCGCAACACGGAAGCCGGCTTCGGTCAGCTTTTCAGCGACGCACGAATACTCTTTGCGGTCGCCACGCTGCCAGTACCCGCCGTGAACGTAAGCAATGACCGGCGCGTCTCCGGCGCCTTCAGCCGGCGAGAACAGATCGTACTTCTGGCGTTCGCCGTCGCCATACGCGATGTCGCGCTCTGACCGATCCGCCGCCGCCTCGCGGAACGCGTCTGACGCGGCCGCCCAGCGCTCGGCGATCTCGCCACTGTCGCGCACGCGCTTGCGATTGTTGTACTCGTTCTCGTAGTTCACGCGGCGCATAGCCGTCCCTCTCCGCCCTCTCACACTGACGCAGTCTCGTTGCTTGTGACGCCCGCGCGACGATCTTCCTTGATCATGTCAGCCGCCTTCTCGCCGATCATGATCGTTGGCGCGTTGGTGTTGCCCGACGTCATGCGCGGCATGATCGAGGCGTCGGCAATGCGGAGACCATCGATCCCACGGACACGTAGGCGCGGATCAACGACCGCCATTGGATCGACGCCCATCTTACACGTCCCGCACGGGTGGAAGATCGTCCAGCCTTCGTCTTTTGCAAACTGCATCAGCTCTTCGTCGGTCTGAGCTGCAGGGCCCGGCTTGAACTCGCGGACGACGAAATCCGCGAATGGGCGGCGCCGCGCGATGCCGCGCCCGATCTTCATCGCTTCAAGCAGCACGTGCCGGTCCGTATCCGTCGACAGATAGTTGGAGACGATCTCTGGGTGATCGTTCGTGTCTGCCGTACGGATGCGGAGGTGGCCGCGGCTCTCCGGGCGGAGCTGGCAAACCGAAATCACGACACCCGGAAAGTCATGCAACCCCTGGCCGGTGCCTGGGCTCGAGAGCGGCAAGAAGTGGATTTGCATATCCGGCTCATCGAGGTCCGGCGACGTCTTTGCAAACACGCCAACGACGCCGGCGCCAATCGTCAGGATGCCGCCGCGCGTCGTCGCATACTCTATGCCTGCGCGCGCCTGCTCGACCCGGCTGTGCCAGACGGCGTTGAGACTGCCGCGCCCGTTGATCTCGTAGGCAAGGCGCGCCTGATAATGATCTTGCAGGTTCTCGCCGACGCCCGGCAATTCATGGACGACCGGCACACCGGCATTGTGCAGGACGTCGACGGGCCCGATGCCGGAGACCTGCAGGATCTGCGGCGAGCCGATTGCGCCGGCAGACAAAATGACTTCGCGCCGCGCCGTCATCCGTTCCGACCGGCCATTGCGCGTGATGCGAACACCGGTCGCGCGTTTGCCTTCAAGCACGATCGCATCGGTCATCGCATTGGTGACGACGTCGAGATTGCCGCGAAACTCGGCCGGCTTCAGGTATGCGCGCGCGGACGAAGACCGCCGTCCCCAAAGGTTGGTGAGCTGGTAGTAGCCGACGCCTTCCTGGCGCGGGCCGTTGAAGTCGTCGTTTTCAGGGATGCCATGGGCGACGGCCGCCTGCCGGAACGCCTCGCAGATCTCGTTATCCATGCGGACGTTGCTGACGCCCAGCGGGCCATCACTACCGTGGTAGTCATCGCCACCGCGCTCCTGCCGCTCGGACTTCTTGAAGTAAGGCAACACGTCATCGAACGCCCAGCCTTCGGCACCGAGTTGCCGCCAAACGTTAAAGTCGTTCGCCTGCCCGCGCACGTAGAGCAGCCCGTTGATGGAACTCGACCCACCAAGCACACGCCCACGCGGCCAGGTCACCATGCGCCCGCCAAGGTGAGGCTCGGGGCCTGAATCGTACTGCCATGTGATCTTTGGGTTCGTCATGTTCCGGTAGTAGCCGGACGGGACGTGGATCCACGGGTCGGTGTCCTTGCCGCCGGCTTCGATCAGCGCGACGGAGACGTCGTGATCCTCGGACAGGCGATTGGCGATTGCGCAGCCGGCCGAACCCGCGCCCACAACGATGTAATCAAAGACGCGGCGTTGCTCAGCCATTGTGCGAGCCCCTCCTCCCAGGCGTGTCGTGTTTTGACGCGAGGCTAAAGCGTTTCAAGCGGCGCCGAAAGCGTTAGGGGCGTTTCGCCCCATCTCGCGGCTCCAGGCCAGCCGCACGCCGATAGCTCTCGACAACCTGGCTATCATCGGCGGCGCCAAGGCCCAGCGCGGAGGCGGACAGAAACGACTGCAGGGCCGCAGCGGCCAGTGGCAGTGGCACCCGGTCCGCCCGGCCGGTGTCCTGGACGATGCCGAGGTCCTTCACGAAGATATCGACGGCGCTGCGAACATCGCCGCGGTAGGCCTCGAGCATGCGAGGGCCGCGGTCGCAGAGCATCCAGCTCGAAGCTGCGCTGTTGCTTAAGACATCAAGCGCGAGTTCGGGGGCGATGCCTTCCCGCTCGGCAAGCGCAAGGGCTTCCGCCGCGGCTGCGATATGCACGCCCGCGAGCAGTTGGTTGACCGTCTTCAGCGCCGAGCCTTGACCGACCTCGGGCCCGACATGGCGCGTGTTTGATCCGATCTCGCGTAGCAGGGGCTCTGCCTTGGCGAACGCGGCATCCGGCGCGCCGACCATGATTGAGAGCGTTGCGGCTTCAATACCGGGTACGCCACCCGAGACAGGCGCGTCGAGATATGTGCGGCCGGCTCCCACCACGCGCTTCGCGATTGCGCGGGCGCGGACAGGCGCGACCGTCGCCATGCAAATGATCGGGGCACCGGCCGGGATCGCGTCAAGCATGCCATCTGCGAACAGAACGCTTTCGACCTGCTCAGCGTTGACGACCATCAGGATGACGGCGTCTGCATCCGCGACGGCGTCGACAGCGTTGAACGCACCATGCCCGCCGACTGCCTCCAGCGCCGCGACCGCCTCCGGGCGGACGTCACAGCCCACGACATGGTGCTGGCGCTCGGCCAGCCGTTTCGCCATGGCAAACCCCATGGCCCCGAGGCCGATCATTGCGATGCGCATGCGGCGCCTTTCATGAGGTGTGAGATGTCACGCATCGGCAGGCTTACCGCGCTTCGGCGATGCCGGCCGTTTCGACGACGGCACGGAGCAGCACGTTGCACCCGGCCGCTGCCCACTCCGCGGTCATGTCTTCCGCCTCGTTGTGGCTGATACCGCCGATGCACGGCGTGAAAACCATGGCTGTTGGCGCGATGCGCGACATGTAGACCGCGTCGTGACCCGCACCTGAGACGATATCGCGATGCTTGAGGCCAAGCGCGTCAGCGGCCTTGCGGACGGCGCCAACGCACTCCGGATCGAACGGCGTGACGGGGAAGGCGAAGATATCCTCGATCGCGACCGTCAATCCGAGCTCATCGGCGATCTCCGCCGCCGCCGTGCGCGTTGCCTCGACCATGCCGGCAAGTTGCGCGTCGTCCGTGTTGCGCAAATCGACGGTGACCCACGCCCGGCCGGGGATCACGTTGCGCGAGGCGGGATAGACTTCGATCATGCCGCACGTGGCGCACGCATCGGGCATGAACGTGTGCCCAACGTCATGCACCGCATTGACCAACCGCGCGGCGCCAACCAGCGCATCCTTGCGGCGATCCATCGGCGTCGGTCCTGCATGGCTTTCGACGCCCTCAAAGGTGATTTCGAACCAGCGCTGGCCGTGCGCGTGCGTCACCACACCGATCGGCGTGTCGCTCTCTTCAAGGACCGGACCCTGTTCGATGTGGACTTCGAAGAACGCCTTCAGTGGGCGCCCACCCATCTCCATGTCGCCCTTAAGGCCCAG
Organism: Pseudomonadota bacterium; assembly: GCA_038523925.1. Lineage (GTDB taxonomy): Bacteria > Pseudomonadota > Alphaproteobacteria > Rhizobiales > Hyphomicrobiaceae > JBCBWG01. The sequence goes on from JBCBIY010000004.1 coordinate 93,178, forward strand.
CCGCTCCAGCTCATCGCCAATCGTGATGCCGTCGGCGTCAGCGCGACCCAGGCCATAGTCGAGTGAGAACACACCTGCCATCACGCCAGACGCCACCATGGCAGGCGCGAACCGCGAGCCTTCTTCATTCGTGAAGTTGACGACCTCGATCGGGTGCTCGGTCGCGATGCCAAGATCGTTGAGCGTGCGGACAAGTTCGAGCGCCGAGAGAACGCCAAGCGCGCCGTCGAATTTGCCGCCAGTTGGCTGGCTGTCGAGATGACTGCCGACGAGCACCGGCGGCAACGTATCGTCACGGCCGGCGCGGCGCGCGAATGTGTTGCCCATCTGATCGACAGAGACGGTCAGCCCGGCCGCCTCGCACCAGGACCGGAACAGATCGCGGGCGTCGAGGTCCAGATCGGTAAGCGCGAGCCGCCGGACCCCGCCCTTCTTAGTCGCCCCGATCCGCGCCATCTCCATCAGGCTCGACCACAGACGGTCGCCGTTGACGGCCAGGTTCGTTTCGCGCTGCATGCGGCCTCCGCTTGTCACCGGTGCGCAGCTTGGCGCGTCGCCTCCGGCCCGGCAAGCCGTCCCGCCAACGCAGGCCTCGACTGATGATGTTTTCTCAGACCATCGAAGACATTCGCGCGCTCGAAGCGGGTGCCGACATGCTCCGAACGCCGTGCGGGGCGGGCGAGATGGTTTGGCGCGGCTGGGGCGCGGGGCCGTGCGTCATTCTCCTGCACGGTGGCTCCGGATCGTGGACGCACTGGGCGCGCACCGTCCCGGACCTCGCGCGTGACTACAGCGTTTGGGCGGCTGACCTGCCGGGCCTCGGCGAGAGCGCCATGCCCGATGATCCGCCAACACCACAAACATCAGCCGCAGCGGTCGCGGCGGGTGTGCGCGAAATCCTGAAGGCGGGCGATACCGCGGACCTCGTCGGGTTCTCGTTCGGCGCACACGTCGGCACGTTCGCGGCCTCCGAGCTTGGCGACCGCTTGCGAAGCTTCACGATTGTCGGGACGTCTGCGCTTGGGCTGGACCGGCCGATGCTCGACGCGTTCCCAAAAGAGCGTGCGTCAATGGACATGAGTGCGCGGCGGGAAATCCATCGCCGCGTGCTTGAGATCCTGATGATCTCAGACCCTGATCGCATTGACGAAACGGCCGTCACGATCCAGCAGGAGAATGTCGAGAAGGCGCGGTTCCGATCGCGCAAGTTCGCGGCAACATCGAATGTCCGTGATAGCCTGGCAGACGTGCATGTCCCGTTGCGCGCGGTTTGGGGAGAGGCCGATGTCATTGCGCGGCCGAGCCTTTCGGCGTGTCTCGATGCGCTGCGGCTTCACCACCAAGAGCTTGTCGCCGAGATCATTCCCGATGCCGGTCATTGGGTGATGTGGGAGCAGGCTGATCGCTTCAATGAAGTGCTACGTCGGGTCCTGGCGGTCCGAGATGTTGCCTGACGTCATGATGTCCTGGCGTCCCCCGTCCGCGAAATCGAGCACATCAGAGCAAAGCGATTGCACCAGGCGGGACGTGATGTCGTCCGGGTCATCTTCAGCAAATGCCAGCAGCAGGCGCGCCTTGATCGCGAGACCGCTCGCCGTCTCTGCCGGCAGGCTCGCCGCGCGCCATGCGATCTCCGACATCTCGTCAAACGCCGCGCCGGAAAGCGCTTCGTAATTCTCCGAACGCTCATTGGATTGCAGCGCGGCCAGCTTGAGCTTTTGCGCCAGGAAGCGGTTGTTGAGCGCCGTCAGTTCTAGATCCGGATCGCCATCTGCATCCCCAGAACCACGCATCTCGTCTCGCCCCCCGGTCCTTTTTGTATCGTTGCGATCAACTTAGTGTCATTCGCGATACTAAAGTAGGGGAGTCATTGACTGAATTGTCGCAACGCTGAGCATTCGAGATCACACAATCGCGAGCGGCAGTCCTGACGCCTGCAAGGGCGTACACAAATCGATCAGTCTCCGCCGGGACGGTGAAGCCCAATAGAGCCACTCCTTCCGCTTGGTCACTGGGTCTTCGGAAACGATCGCTGCAATCGATACTTCGGGGATCGCGCGCGTGAAGCGACCGGGCGTGTCAGCACCGTAACCTCTGTAGTGATCGTTCGCCTCGGGCTTCGGGTAGCCCCAGTCTTCCGTTTCGATCCACGCCATCGGGACTGGAACCGTGAAGTGGATCAAGCCCTCGGGCCCCGAGATCCGCATCGTCTCGCGGAGTGCTGCGATATCGTCAGCGACGTGCTCAAGCACGTGGTTTGAAATGACGACATCGACTTCGCCGTCTGCCAACCCCGTCGCCATCATGTCGAGCGATGTCTCGGTGCCGAACGTCGATTGCCGGTAGCTCGCAAACCAGCTCGGATCGACCGATGGGTCGGGCGCGAAGTGGAGTGCGGCGAGACCAGACAATTCACCTGCGATGATTTTAAAGGCGCGGAAGACGGCGCGATGGCGCTCAAACGAGCTGCACGACGCGCATTTCGGTGGCTGGCCTTTGTAGAGCCGGCCGCGGAACGCCGGGATGAATTGGGTCCCGCCGCAGATTGAGCATGTCGGCATGATCCTGGCCGCCGCTAGATGGACTGACGTTGTGCGCTCAAACCATCATGGACGGCCGCCCGGTCAAGTCATTTCCACGGCATCACTCTGCGAAGGCATGCGCCGCTTCCGCAGTCAGCCGCGGCGGCATCGCGCATGCCGGGCTCTGCGGCTTCAGGAGCGAGATCTCGCTCATCGGCAGCGGCTTGCTGATCAGGAAGCCTTGGATCTCATTGCAGCCCTCAGCCCGCAGAAACGCGATCTGCTCCGGCGTCTCGACACCCTCAGCGATCGTACGCAGATTGAGCGAATGACCGAGCCGGACGACCGCGCGCACGATCGCCGTCGCATCGCCTTCAGATCCGATACCACTGACGAACGCGCGATCAATCTTCATCGTATCGAACGGGGACTTGAGCAGATGGCTGAGTGAGGAGTACCCGGTCCCGAAGTCATCCATAGCAATCGACGCGCCGAGCGCCTTCAACGCGTGCAGCGTGTCCATCGTCGCCTCGGTCTGTGACAGCAGCGCTGTCTCAGTGACCTCAAGTTCAAGACTGCGCGGATTGAGCCCTGACACCTTCAGCGCCATTTGCACATCCTGCACGAGGCCCCGCGTCGCAAGCTGCTTTGCTGACAGGTTGACGGCGACCCGGTATGGCTTCGGCCAGAGCGCAGCGTCCTCACACGCCCGCATAAGCACCCAGCGGCCAATGCGCGTGATCAGCCCGCTCTCTTCGGCGAGCGGGATGAACTCGCCCGGTGGCACCATGCCGCGCTCGGGATGCTGCCAGCGCAAAAGCGCCTCGTAGCCGACGATGCGGTCGCCACTGAGCGCGACCTGTGGCTGATAATGCAGCACGAGTTCGTCGTTTGCGATCGCATCGCGCAGGTCGACCTCGAGGCTTCTACGCGCGGCAAGTTCACGATCCATGCCGCGCTTATAAAAGTGGATCGGGCGCTCGCTATCGGCTTTTGCCCGGCAGAGCGCGATGTCGGCTGCGCGCAGCATGTCATGGGCGGTTTCGCCATCGGCGGGCGCAAGCGCGACGCCGACGGCGCAGGCGATGTCGAGGTCTTGTCCTTCAAACGTCATCGGCATCGCCAGCGCCCGGACAATGCGGCGGCTGAGGCGATGGCAGTCCCGCCCGCTTGCAAGTTCACGCACCAGCACTGCGAAATGGTCGCCGCCAATCCGCGCCGCCGTATCGGTATGCCGGACGGCCTTGCGGATCCGCGCGCCGATTTCGGTGAGGAGCGCATCCGAGGTTCTGGGCGCAGCGCCGGCGATCATGCGCTTGAACCCGCGAATATCGATGCTGATGACGGCAAGCAGATCGCCGTCTCGGCGGCTTGCCAATTCGTGGTCCAGCAACGCCTCGAAGCCGTGCCCGTTGGCAAGACCCGTGACGTCGTCGTGGCGCGCCAAATACGCCATCCGCTCGTTTGCGCGCGCCGCCTCATCGGACGAGAACACATAGAAGATGCCGGGCAGCCCGATGGCGGCAGCGCTCAGAAAGCAAAGCACCAGCGCGGCCTTGAGCGCGCCACTGTGCGCCCGGTCATACCGCGCGGCATCGTCCACGATGAGCTGCGCGAACTGCTGTTGGTTGTTTGGCGAACGGATCGCCAGCGTGACGAGGCTCGCGGTGTTTGTGGCTCCGGCCTGAACCGAGCCATCAAAGTGGAGGCGCGTGACTGCCGGCGCGGTCACGCCCGCGCGCGGCGCCGTGACAGGCGCGCCGCCGAACGCCGCGCCAAAGCGACGGCTCGCAGCAGACGAGCTTGCCCGCACATTGCGGCCTTCGCGATCAACAATGCGCCAGGCGAGCAGCGGCGTCTGCGTGGCGTCGACGCCGGCCGCCCGACCTTCAGCAACTTGCGGCAGCCACTGTTCCGCCGTCTCAATCGCAGAGCCATCAAGGATCGCGTTGACGGTCATTTTCACGAAGACGATGCCGAGCCCAGCCGCCAGCAATGCCGCAAGCCCGAACGCAAGCAGCGCCCGCCACGGGCGGGGGCGCAATCCGGCGCGCGGCTTGAGGTTCAGAGCATCGAGAGACGGCATTGGTCTTGTCCGGGCGCAGGCGTGCTGCAGCGCGGCCTTTGCAGCACGCGCAACTGAAGATCGGAAAGACCGGCTGTTCCGGCGGCTCAGGGCGTTGCTAATGCGGACATGTCGGCTGAGCGCCGGCACGTGCCCTGAACGGCCTTGATAAAATCATCAATCGACGAAAAGCCCGTTACACCGACGGGCTGCATTCGAAACGAATGCGCGGAAGCTTGCGGAGGATAGCACGCTTTAGGCCCGCGCCCCGGCGGGTGGTTCACCGGTCACAGGCGCTGTGCCGTCTGCCGGCGTCATCACGGTTGCTGCGGCCGGCGGGCGCGACCACGGCGCGCGCTTGTACCAGGCGACCGTGTAGGCAATCGCGATCATGGCCGCGATACTGCCGACGTTGGCGACCAGCACCGTGAAGTACGTCCGGCCGACAGCGTTCAGAAACGGTCCTGCAATGAACGAGAGGATCAGGCCGGACATGAAGACGCCCAGTGACTGCTGGCCGACCTTGGCGACGACCTTGACGACGGGGCCCTTCAGCCGGCGCCCGGCCTCACCGACGGCGACAACTGCAATGTAGGCAAGCGCAAGGAAGTGCACGTAGCGCATGATCCCGAGCTCGCCCTTGTCGATGAGCGGCAGAATTACGGTTCTTGCCTGCGTGAGGCTGTCGAAGGCGAGCAGCAATGGCTGCCACTCAAGCGGAAACGTGAGGACGACGTAGGCAAATGCCGCCGCGAGCAAGCGCGGATCGTACCCCGGCGCCGGGATCCACCCGCGCATCAAAGCGAAGCCGGTGAAGAAGATGAGCTGCCAGCCGAACGGGTTAAAGAACCACGATCCAGCGCTCCAACCGACGCTTGGCATCTCGAGCAGGTCGATCTGCGCGCCGAACCAAATGGCAACAAGCAGCGCCGCCGTTCCCCAAAAACTGACGCGCACGGCCAGAATGACGAACGGCATCATGCAGAGCAGGACGAGATACATCGGCAGGATGTCGAAATAGGCCGGCACCCAACTGAGCGTGACGATGCCGAGCAGGGCAGACGCTGCATTCTCGTTGAAGAGGTTGTCGAACTGAAGCCCGCGCAGGTAGTCACCCGTGCCGCCGAGCAGGTCATCGGTGACGATCGTCAGCGCGATCGCGACGACAAAGACAGAAATGTGCGCCCAGTACACCTGCCAGATGCGAAACGTGACCCGGCCGAAGCCGATGAGCAGGCCATGCCGGTCAAACACCGCACCGAAGGCAATTGCAGACGCCATGCCTGAGCAGAAGACGAAGATCTCTGTCGCGTCTGAAAAGCCGAACCGCGCGGGGATGAACTGCGCCCACGGGTTCCCGTAAGTGTGCGCGATAAAAATGATGAAGAGACAGAGGCCGCGGAAGAAGTCGAGCCGGATGTCGCGCGGGCGCTTCTTAGGCAGCGGATGCGCGGCTGTTGGCGCGAGCGTCTCTGTCATTGAATGCAAAACCGGGGCGGCTCAGACCGCCCCGACCTTCTGGCAACTGGGGACCGAGGCCCTCCGGCCCCGGACAAGCGTCAGCGATTGCCCACCAACTTCGGCCATTTCGTGTTGGCTGTTTTGATGTAGCTCGCAGGCCGTTTTGCCCACCGCTTCTGAATGTTGCGGTCATAGTTGAGGTAGAGCTTGCCGTCACGGATCGCCCAGGAATCGCCCTCAATTTTCACAAGCGCACCCTGCGCGACGCCATAGGCGCAGTATCCACCATAGGCCGGCTCGTACTTCGCGGGGTCGGCGTCGAACAGCGCCTTGTTCTCAGCGGAGGCGAACTTCCACTTCGCGCCTTTGTACTCAGACGTGAACTCAGCCGATCCCTTGGCCGGCTTGCCCACGGTGAAGTAGGCGACCGGGTCAAACCCTTTGATGGCGTATCCGCCACCGCCAATCTGGTTGATCAGCGGCTTGCCTGACTTTGCTTCAGTTGCAGGCGCCAGGCTGAGGGCAGCGCCGCCCGCTAGTGCAGCACCAACGGCCAAGAGCGCAGCGCGCCGGGTCAGAACGTGTGTCATTGTTAGCTCCGCGAGAGGTGGCGGGCGCGCCGCCGTGGCTCAGGTCATCCCGATGATTGAAAGATGCCGGAGCGGGCGTCTCACGCGCAATCCACGTTTCCGCGAGCGGACGGTGAGTGATCTGGCAATCCAGGGTTTGCGACGGGAACGTTTACGCCCCGCGCCGCGTCTGCCGATCCCGCTTAGTGGATCTCCGGCTCAGGGGTCGGGTCTCCGGCGCGCAGGAAGTCGAAGTCGCAGCCGTCGTCTGCCTGACTGATGTGGTCCTGGAACATCGCGCCGTAGCCGCGTGCATATCGCGGCGCCGGCTTCTCCCAGGCAGCCTTCCGGCGTTCCAGCTCGTCATCCGAGACGTGCAGGTGGATTGAGCGCTCCTTCACGCTAATCGATATCTTGTCGCCGGTCTGAGCGAACGCGAGCGGCCCGCCAACGAAGCTCTCCGGCGCGACGTGCAGGATGCAGGCGCCATAGCTCGTCCCGCTCATGCGCGCATCCGAGATGCGGATCATGTCGCGCACACCCGCCTGCACCAGCTTCTTCGGGATTGGCAGCATGCCCCATTCGGGCATACCCGGCCCACCCTTTGGCCCGGAGTTCTGCAGCACCAGAATGTCGTCGGCGGTGACATCGAGGTCTTCCCGTTCGACCTCCGCGGCCATGTGATTGTAGTCGCGGAAGACGAGCGCGCGCCCCGTGTGCTCGCGCAGCCGGGGCTCAACCGCCGACGGCTTGATGACGCATCCGCGCGGCGCGAGGTTGCCCGTCAGGACCGCCGTTGCGCCGCCCTCATAGACCGGGTCCGACGGCGGCTTGATCACAGCGTCGTTGTAGACCTTCGCGCCTTCGATGTTCTCTGCCAGCGTCTTGCCGTTGACCGTCATCGCCGTGAGATCGAGGTGGTCACGCAGCATCTGCATCAGCGCGCGCATGCCGCCTGCATAATAGAAGTCTTCCATCAGGTATTCGCCCGAGGGACGCACGTTCGCGAGAACAGGCACATCCCGGCCAATGCGGTCGAAATGCTCGAGCGTCACGTCAACGCCTGCACGGCGGGCCATCGCGATCAAGTGGATGATCGCATTGGTAGAGCCGCCCATCGCCATGTGGACTGCAATGGCGTTGTCGAACGACGCCGGCGTCAGGATCTTTGCGGGCGTCAGATCATCGAGCACCATTTCGCACACGCGGCGGCCGCCTTCGGCACACATGCGCGGATGGCCGGAATCCGCCGCCAGCATCGACGACGCACCTGGCAGCGTCATGCCCATCGCCTCCGCGATGCCCATCATGGTCGCGGCCGTACCCATCGTCATGCACGTCCCAAACGACCGCGCGATGCCGTTCTCGATCTCGTTCCACTCGTCTTCAGTGACGTTGCCGGCGCGCTTCTCGTCCCAGTATTTCCAGACGTCAGACCCGGAGCCGAGGACCCGCCCGGCCCAGTTACCGCGCAACATCGGCCCTGCAGGGCAATAGACCGCCGGGATGTCCATCGAGATCGCGCCCATGAGCAGGCCGGGCGTGGTCTTGTCACAGCCGCCGAGCAGCACCGCGCCATCAATCGGATGCGAGCGCAGAAGCTCTTCCGTCTCCATCGCAAGGAAGTTGCGATAGAGCATGGCCGATGGCTTGACGAATTGCTCCGACAGCGACATCGCCGGTAGCTCAATGGGGAAGCCTCCGGCCTGCAGGACGCCGCGCTTTACGTCGCTGACACGCTCACGCAGGTGCGCATGGCACTGGTTGAGGTCGGACCAGGTGTTGATGATACCGATGACCGGGCGGCCTTCCCAATCCTCGAGGTCATAGCCCATCTGACGGAGCCGGGAGCGGTGGCCGAACGAGCGCAGATCATTGGGCCCGAGCCAGCGATAGGATCTGAACTCTTCCGGCTTCTTCTTCGTCATGTCGGTCAAACCTCTCCCGGGGCCGGCGTCTTTTAATTGCAGAGGGCGGCGTCCGGCGCGCCGTCGTCACTCAGCCGTCTACGATATCCCGCATCTGGCCCGCCGCAACCGTCAGGCGCGATACGGTGACGTCGCCAGCCCGCGCGACCTCCTGCAAGCGGGCCGCCGCGGTCTCGATCAGGTTCAGCGCCGCTTGGTCACCGGCGAGATCGGCGGCCGCGGCGCGCGCGACCGTGCGGTCGATGTCGGCAAGCGCGCTGGAGATCGCGAGCCGGTCGAAATAGTCGGTGAAGCCCTGATCGGCAACGGCGCGGCGGACGGCGCTGACATTGAGCCGCTCAGAAGCTGCGAACAGAGCCATCGCCGCGGCCTCGAACGGCGCGCCGCTTGCCGCCTGAAGGCGCACGGCGGGTACCGTCATGCGGGCGGGCTCAAGCTTCGCGAGTTCGCGCGCAAGGCCAGCACTGAGACCTGCCTTCGCAAACGCCGCCGCAGCATCCGACAAAGCCGCGCGTTGCCGTTCGGTCAGCAGGTCATCCACCCGCTCAGACAGCGTCTCGAACGCCGGGCCGTAACGCGCGACGAGATCGCGGATCGCAGCATTGTCTCCGGATCGGAGCAGCGCAGCCGACTGCTCAAGCAACATGTCCCGCGTGAGCGCAAAGACCCAAAGCTCGTCGGCGCCGCGCATCGCGCGCCCTTCCGTTTCGAGCCGCGCCCAAAGCTGCGGCAGCTTGAAGATCGCGCGCGTCGCCATCACGGCCTTCGCGATCTCGCCGACCGTTCGGCCCGTCTCATCCGTCAGTTGGACCACAACGGCCGGTCCACCGCGGTTGATCATCGAGTTGGTGATGCGCGTGACGACGATCTGTTTCGCGAGCTGGTGGTTCTCGATCTCGCTTCCGAACCGCGCGTGCATGTCGTCAGGGAAGTAATCGAACAGCAGCGGCTTGAAGGCCTCATCTTCGGCAAGCCTGCTCTGCATCAGGTCCGCGGAAAGCGCGATCTTCGCGTAGCTCAGAAGAACCGCGACCTCCGGCCGGTAGAGCCCGTGGCCCGCGGCGCGCCGCTCCGCAAGCACCGCTTCGTCCGGCAGGTACTCCAACTCGCGATCAAGCAGGCCGCGTGCTTCGAGCGTCTGCATCAGCCGCGTTTGGAAGCCCAGGCGGGCGCCGTCGCCATGGGTTGCAAGACTGATCGCAAGCGCCTGCTGCCGGTTGTTCCAGAGGCAGGCCTCGGCGACCTGTTCGGTCATCTCGGCAAGGATTTCATTGCGCGCGGGCTCATCGAGCTTGCCGGCGGCCATCGCCCGCCCAAACGCGATCTTGATGTTGACCTCAAGGTCAGACGAGTTCACGCCGGCCGAGTTGTCGATGAAGTCGGCGTTGATGCGCCCACCGTGCGCTGCAAACGCAATGCGTCCGCGTTGCGTGACGCCAAGGTTTGCGCCTTCACCGATCACCTTCGCGCCGACTTCGGCCGCCTTGATGCGGATCGCATTGTTGGCCCGGTCGCCGACCTCGTCGTCGGTCTCATCAGCCGCCCTGATGTACGTGCCGATGCCGCCAAACCAGAGCAGATCAACGGGCGCCTTCAGGATCGCACGCATCAACTGGTTCGGCGTCACCTTCTGCGTTTCGATACCGAGCGCCGCCTGAGCCTCGTCGGAAAGCTCGATCGACTTCGATGATCGCGGATAGATGCCGCCGCCTGCCGAAAGCTTGGACGTGTCGTAGTCCTGCCAGCTCGACCGGCCGAGGTCGAACAGGCGCTGGCGCTCTGCGAACGACGACGCCGCGTCGGGGTCTGGATCAATGAAGATGTCGCGATGGTCGAACGCTGCGATCAACCGCGTGGTCTTCGACAGCAACATCCCGTTGCCGAACACGTCGCCCGACATGTCGCCGACACCCACGACCTCGAACGGCTCTGTCTGGATATCGCGATCCATCTCGCGGAAGTGGCGCTTCACACACTCCCAGGCACCGCGCGCTGTGATGCCCATCTTCTTGTGGTCGTAGCCAGCCGACCCGCCAGACGCGAAGGCATCGCCGAGCCAGTGGCCTTTCGCTTCCGAGATCGCGTTTGCGAAGTCAGAGAACGTGGCCGTACCTTTGTCGGCAGCGACGACGAGATATGGGTCATCGCCGTCATAGCGGACGACGTTTTCCGGCGGCACGATGGCGCCATCGACGAGGTTATCGATGATGTCGAGCATCGTGCCGATGAAGAGCTTGTAGCTTGCGACTGCCTCGCTAACGACCGCGTCGCGGCCGCCTTCGCGCGGCAGGCGCTTTGGAAAGAAGCCGCCTTTGGCTCCCTCCGGCACGATGACTGTATTCTTGACCTGCTGGGCTTTGCAGAGGCCCAGCACTTCGGTGCGGAAGTCCTGCGGCCGGTCTGACCATCGAAGGCCGCCACGGGCAATCGGCGCAAACCGCAAATGCACGCCTTCGACGCGCGGGCTGTAGACCCAGATCTCACGGAACGGACGCGGCTCCGGCAGGGTCGCGATTTTGTGTGAGTCGAGCTTGTAGGCGATCGTCCGGCCGAACTGGCCGTCGGCATCCGGCCGATACATGTTCGTCCGCACCGTCGCTTCGATCAGCTCGACAAGACTGCGGATCACCCGGTCCTGATCGAGGCTCGGAATATCGGCGAGCGCTCCTTCGATTTCGCCGCGGATCGCAGCGACATCCTGCGCGCGAGCGTCAAGATCGTCACCCAGCGCCGGATTGAAGCGGGTATCGAAGAGCCGGAGCAGGTCGGTTGCAATTGCCGGGTATGTAAGCAGGGTGTCGGCGACATAGTCCGGTGTGTAAGGCGCCTGCGTCTGGCGGAGATAGAGCGCATAGGCGCGGAGGGCTGCTACTTCGCGCCAGGTTGCGCCGGCCGCGCGCACCAGCGCATTGAAGGCGTCGCTCTCCGCCTCGCCAGACTGTACCCGCAGGAACGTTTCCGCGAGGCGGGCGTCAAGGTCGGTGGCCTCGACCCCGTCAAGCGGTGCCGCATCGAGGTGCATATCGTGGAGCACGATCTCTTCGATGCCATCGGCCGTCGGGAACGGCACCCGGAAGCTCTGCTCGTCGATCACTTCAAAGCCCATGCGCTCGAGCACGGGCACGCGCTCAGACAGCGGCAGTGGAGTCTCGCGCGCATAGATCGCGACGCCCAGGTCAGAGCCCGTCGCACCGCCATTCGCCGCGTGCGACTTCGATTCTTCAGACGTGAAGCGAACGGCGACGGCTTCGTCCGCCGGCATACCTTCCATGACGCGGGCATCTTCCAGCGCCCGCGCCGTCGTGAACGTTTCCGCGTAGCCCGATGGGAACGCTGCGCAATAGCGCGCGGCCTGCGGCGTCATCTTGTGGTCACTCGCCGCAATCGCATTGGCGAGCCGGTCACGCCAGGTGCGCGTTGCATCCGCGATCTCGCGCTCCAGCACATCCGGGTCGACCTCGGGGATCTCGCCCCGGAACCGGCCGACGATAAAGTGCACCCGCACAAACCGGCCTTCTGTGAAGTACGGCTGATACATGCGTATTTCGCCGTCGTAGGCACGCGCAAGGATGTCACCAATCGACTGGCGCACAGCCGTCGAGAAGCGCTCGCGGCGGATGTAGACGAGCGCCGAGATAAAGCGGTTGAAGCGATCTGGCCGCACGAACACGCGCGTCGCGGGCCGCGTCTCAAGCTGCATGATCTCCGGCAGCCATTCGCCAAGCTGCTTTGCGGTGATCTGGAAAAGTTCGTCGCGCGGGAACGTGTCGATCTGGTGCACAAGCGCCTTGGCATCGTGGCTGCTTGGCGCATAGCCCGCCGCCTTGATGACCCGATCGGCCTTGTTGCGCAGCAGGGGAATGTCCTGCGGCGCGAGTGTGTAGGCCTTGGACGTAAACAGCCCGACGAGACGAAGCTCGCCAACCAGGCGGCCCTCTGCGTCGAAGCGTTTGAAGCCGATGTAGTCCATGTGCGCGCGGCGATGGACACGGCTCAGCACGCTGGCCTTCGACACGAAGACGAGCCCAGGCTCCTGATAGAAGCGGCGCACCTCGGGCGTCATGGCGACCATTTCTTGGCCCTGGCGCAGGACCTGCAGCTCGCGATCACGCAGGATGCCAAGCTCAGAACCATCGACGACTTCAAGGTCGGCCTCGTCCGGCGGCCCGGTCAGCGCAAAGGCGCGCACGCCGAGGAACGTAAAGTGCCCGTCGACGAGCCAGCGCCCGAACGCCGCCGCCTCATCAATGCGCCGCGCTGCTTCCCCGTCGAGCTTCGCGGTTTCAAGGTCTGCAATCGCCTGCTCGGCGCTCGCCATCATCGCGCGCCAATCGCCGACAGCCATCGCCACATCATCGATCGCCTGCTGCAGCTCGTTGCGGAGCTTGCCCGCAAGGTCATCGTCAAGGCCCGGCAGCAACAGCAGGATCAGGCTCTCGCTGGACTCACTCTGCGCGCCGTTCTCGTCGGCCTTCGCGATGCCAGTGAGTGTGCCGCTCGCATCGCGCGTGACGTCAAAGATCGGGTGCACAAGCAGACCGGCTTCGAGGTCGAGGCCCTGCAATGCGCCCATCACGCTGTCGACCAGGAACGGCTGATCGGGATTGACGATTGAGACGATGTGGCGGCGGCCATCGTCGTGCGCCGTCATATCGATGCGGTTGGAAGCGCCCGCGAGGCCTGAGAGCGATTGCGCGCCAGCCTCAGCGAGCGCCGTCAACGTTCGCGCGTCGACCGCCGCGCGATCATGGCGGGAGAGCCCGGCATCAATGCTTTTGAGAACGGTCGTTGCAAACGGGCTGAGGCCGGACGTCGGTGGGCTCTCAGCGCGATCGCGCGCTTGGCGATCGTCGCCCGATTGGCGGTCCTGCATCGAATTATGACTCCAGCAGTTGAGGGCCCCGGCCCATTCCGGCCTGCGCGCAATTCCAATCATGCAGCCAGCAGACTGTCACCCGTGCGGTGCAACAGAATTTGGTGACTGAGGCATGACAGCCGTATTGACCGGTTGGACCGACGAAGACCGCTACGGGAAAGGCAATGCCATGGCCGAGACCACTGCAATCGACAACGTGACCCAGAGACCAACCGCGCTTGATCTTGGGCCGGACGACGCATTCACGCCGGAGCTTGAGGCCTACTTTGCGAAATGCCGGGAGAAACTCGGGTTCGTGCCGAACGTGCTCGCAGCCTACGCGTTCGACGCGAAGAAACTGCAAGCCTTCATCGATATGGTCGACGATCTGATGCTGGCCGACAGCGAACTTTCAAAGCTCGAGCGCGAGATGATTGCGGTTGCCGTGAGCGCGGTTAATCACTGTCATTACTGCCTGACCGCACACGGCGCCGCCGTTCGGGTCCGCGCTGGCGATGCGTCGTTCGGTGACCAGATCAAGCACAACTATCGCGCGGCCGGCCTAGACGAGCGCCAGACCGCGATGCTCGACTTTGCCGTGCAGCTGACGGAGCAGCCTGACAAAATTGTCGAGGCCGATCGGCAGGGCTTGCGGGACGCTGGGTTTTCCGACCGGGGCATCTGGGACATCGCAGCCGTTGCCGCGTTCTACAATATGTCGAACCGGCTGGCGGCGGCGACCGAGATGCGTCCGAATGCGGAGTATTACGAGATGGGCCGCGGTTGACGGCGGATGCTTGGCGACAAGCAGCGCGAACCGAGGTCAACCAAGGCCGCAGAGGACAAGTACCTTCAACCGGTTCCGAATTCTGCCATGCCGAAGAAACAGAGATGCGCTTTGCCACGTGTCCGCTATAGTCCGCGTTAAGTTCGGTAGGGCTGACGCGCCTCGGCGCCGCTTGAGGCACAGGCGTCGTCATGTGCGCAGCGTCATGTGCGCGGTGGGCGCTAAGGGGTCGAGTTCGGGTATGCGGAATACAATTGCGGTCATGAACACCAAGGGGGGTGTCGGCAAGTCGACCGTGCTGCTGGCGCTGGCGGAGACGCTGGCGGCTGAGCATCAGAAGACGGTTCTCGTCGTCGACGCTGACGCCCAAGCCAGCATTAGCTCGATGCTCATGACGCCCTCTGAACTCTATCAGCTCCAATCGTCCAACCGCACGCTCGTCGACTACCTCGTCCAGACCGTCCTCAACCAGACCGAAGACGAAGAGTGGGCGCCCTACGTCGTGCGCGATGTCTCTGACGTCGATGATGCCCGTTCGGTTTATCTGATCCCAAGTGACGTCCAGCTCACGCTGCTTGAGCGCGAGGTCTCACGCGAGGCCCTGCACGGCCGGCTGCGGCTGGCGATTGCGCGGTTGCTTGCAGACCTCAGGCCCACGTTCGATATCGTGCTCGTTGATTGTCCCCCGGGGCTGTCTGTGCTCACCGAGACGTGGCTGCGCGAGTGTGACTTCCACATGACGCCGACGAAGGCCGACTACATCTCGACCTGCGGGCTCGAAGTGTTCCGCCGGTTCAAGTCGTTCGATCCGGACATGGGCTTTGCCGAAAACCTCGGCGTCATCATCAACATGTTCGACGCTCACAACCAGACCGACCACGACTACCGGCGCTGGCTGCAAGAGACGCCGGATAACAACTGCTTCACAAGCGTCATCCCTCGTCTGACCGCGCTGCAGGACGCCTCGCGGCATCTCGGCGAGGAGCGGTCGTATCTTGCCAAGTATCCGGGCGACGCTGGCCGTGCGCTGCGGGCGCTTGCTGGTGAGCTGATCGCGCGGATTGATGCTGCCCACCCGGCGGCGGCTGAAAAGAGCGCGATTGCAGACACGCGGCAGGCTACGCTGCAAGAAGCGTCTGCCTGACGGCACGCACCGTGGCCGAAGCGAAGAAGCACCCCCAAGTCTGCATCATCGGCTCCGGACCCGCCGGGCTCCTGCTCTCCCAGCTTCTGCACAACGCCGGCATCTCCAGCATCATCGTAGACCGGCAAAGCCGCGCGCACATCGAAGCCCGCGTTCGCGCCGGTGTGCTTGAGACTGGAACCGTCGAAGCGCTCGAGGCAGCCGGCGTCGGCGAACGCATGCACGCCGAGGGTCTACCGCACGATGGCTTCGAGATTGCCTTCGACGGTGATCGGTTTCGCATCGACCTTGCCAAGCTTACGGGCAAGCGCGTCATGGTCTACGGCCAGACCGAATTGACGCGAGATCTGATCGCGCGCCGGCTCGACCAGGGCTGTGAGATCGTCTTTTCAGCTCAAGATGTGACGCCACATGCGGTGACCAGCAGCCGTCCGTCTGTGACCTACGTCAAAGATGGGCTGACCCACGAAATCCAATGTGACTTCATCGCAGGCTGTGACGGCTTTCACGGCGTTTCGCGTGGCGCTATCCCGGATGACCTGTTGAAGACCTACGAGCGCGTTTACCCGTTCGGCTGGCTTGGCATCCTGGTTGACCGGCCGCCGGTTGCAGATGAGTTGATCTACGCCAACCACGCCCGCGGTTTTGCGCTCTGCTCGATGCGATCGCCGTCGCGTAGCCGCTACTACGTCCAGTGCTCGCTTGATGACCGTGTTGAAGATTGGCCTGACGCGCGCTTCTGGGATGAACTCGCAGTCCGCATCGGCGATGACGCCGCCGCGAACCTGCAGACGGGGCCTTCATTCGAAAAGAGCATCGCGCCGCTCCGGTCGTTCGTCTGCGAACCGATGAGCCATGGCCGCGTGTTCCTCGCAGGCGATGCAGCCCACATCGTGCCGCCGACCGGCGCCAAAGGCCTGAACCTCGCGGTCGCCGACGTCCGCGTACTCTCAGCCGCGCTCGCCGCTTACTACCAAACCGGCGCGACCGACCGGCTCGCGGCTTACTCGGCGACCTGCTTGAAGCGCGTATGGAAAGTCGAGCGGTTCTCGTGGGCCATGTCGATGTTGCTGCATCAGTTTCCAGACGCGAGCCCGTTTGAGAAGAAGATGCAGCGCGCGGAATTCGATACACTCGTTGGATCGGAAGCCGCGGCCAGGCTTCTTGCCGAAACCTACGTGGGTCTGCCAATCGAAGGGAGCTGAGCCATGTCTGATGAGCCGCTTCAGCCGCGCGACTGGTCCTGGCATCCGGCGTCCGACTTTCCGGCTTACCGATCGACACGCCTTCGCGCGCCGAGGCAGCCACTGATCGCGATCCCCGAGGCGCTGCGCGATACAGGCGGCCCGGCCTTCGGTCATGACCTCATCGCCGAGACCGACGCCGACTTGATCATCAATAGCGCGACGGCGGGCGAGAGCGCGATTGGCGAACGGATCCTGATCCACGGACATCTGTTGGACGAAGCCGCGCGGCCGATCCCTGATGCGCTCATTGAAGTCTGGCAGGCCAACGCAAGCGGCCGCTACCGGCACAAGCGGGACGGCTATCAGGCCGCGCTTGATCCGAACTTCTCAGGCTGCGGGCGCTGTATGACGGACAGTGACGGCCGCTACAGCTTCCGCACCATCCGGCCGGGGCCCTACCCTTGGCCAAACGGCGGCAACGACTGGCGGCCGGCGCACATCCACTTCTCGATCTTCGGGCATCAGTTCGCCCAACGCCTGATCACGCAGATGTACTTTGAAGGCGATCCGCACATCGCCATCTGTCCGATCCTGAATGCGATCGCAGATCCCCGCGCCGTCAGTCAGCTTGTTGCTCGGCTCGACATGGCGCACGCGGTGCCGATGGACCTGCAAGCCTACCGCTTCGACATGGTGCTACGCGGACCGGCCGCGACGTACTTTGAGAACCGGCCGGAGGGCGCGTGAGATGGCTTATGATCCGGCTCGCACGACGGCGCCTGCCGCAACGAACCTTCCCGAGCCGATCAAAGAAACACCGTCGCAGACCGCAGGGCCCTTCATTCACGTGGGCATCATGTGCGCGACGGCAGGCATCACGCCGCCGTTCGGCACCGATCTCACGACCAACCGAGACCTCCCGGCCGGCGAGAAGATCACCATCGAAGGCCGCATTCTCGATGGCGAAGGCGCAGTGGCGACCGAGGCGGTGATCGAGAGCTGGCAGGCTGACCGTGCGGGCAGCTTTGCGCGCGGAATCTGGCGGCGCGCGGCCTCCGATCTCGAGACCGGCATCTTCCGGATCGAAACCGTCAAACCCGGCACGGCCCCCGACACCGGGCTTGCACCGCATATCGCGCTTTGGATCGTCGCGCGCGGCCTCAACAACGGACTGCTCACCCAGCTCTACTTCGCCGAAGACGACCTCACCTCCGATCCGATCCTCGCGCTGGTGCCGGAAGCGCGCAGGCCAACGCTGATCGCTTCGGGCCGCGACGGCACATACTGCTTCGATGTCCACCTGCAGGGCCCGCACGAGACCGTCTTCTTCGACACGTGAGCCGCAGCCACTCTCACACCTAGCCCGCCCGCGACGCGTCGCCGCTCATGACATCCTTGACCAGCGATGATCGCGGATATATTTTATCCATGAATTGGGGAGACGCAGATGAAGCTCAGCGACGGCGTCGAACAAGCGATCCACTGCGTGACATTCCTGGCGACTGTGCCCGAAGACGGCCTGTTGTCAGCGGCCGCACTTGCCGAACTTCACGGCGTCTCGCCGAGCTACCTTTTAAAGCACCTGCAAGCGCTCTCCGGCGCCAAGCTTGTCCAATCGGTGCCCGGACCGAAGGGCGGCTACCGGCTGGCGCGGTCCCCCGATCGCATCACGCTGCTTGATGTTGTGTTGGCAGTCGAAGGCCCGGAGCCCGCGTTCCGCTGCCGCGAGATCAGACAGAACGGGCCAAACCCGCTGCCCAAGCGCATGTTCAAGGCGCCGTGTGAGATCAACGTTGCGATGCTGCGCGCCGAACAGGCCTATCGCGCAGAGCTTCGCAAAGTGACGATCCGGGACCTCCTCGCCGAGGTCCAGGCGAAGGATGACGGAGCCATCGCGGCGCGTGGCTGCCGGTTCATTGAGACGCACGTGCGCCGGTAACCGAGCACAGGATGCTCACAACGTCGATTGGAGGCTGGCGATGATGACCCCGCGAATTGACTACACGAAAACATCCCCCGATGCCGTGCAGGCAATCCTTGGCCTTGAGCAGTACGTCGCAAAGCGCGCCGACATTGATCCCGGTCTGCTGCATCTTCTCAAAATCCGCGCGTCGCAGATCAACGGATGTGCGTTCTGTGTCGACATGCACGTCAAGGAAGCCAGAGCGGCGGGCCACGGCGAGCAGTGGCTCGCGCTCATAGATGTCTGGCGCGAGTCCCCGCTGTTTTCCGATCGAGAGCGGGCGGTTCTGAAGTGGGTCGAGTCGGTGACGCTGGTGAGCGAGCACGGTGCGCCGGACAGCGACTTTACTGAGCTGCGCGCGCACTTCACGCCGAATGAGATCGTCGATCTGACGGTCGCGATCGGGACGATCAACGTTTGGAACCGGCTCGCCGTCGCCATGCGCGTTCCGCACCCGATCGAGCACTGACCGGCCCAACTTTCGAGCCCGATGACACGAAAAGCCGGGCGGCAGCGGGTGTTGCCCGGCCAGCGGCTCTAATTCGAAAGTGAGAGAATGGAGCGGGCGATGAGATTCGAACTCACGACTTTCACCTTGGCAAGGTGACGCTCTACCCCTGAGCTACGCCCGCAACCTGGGGTTTGCCGTCGCCGGCAGGGCGGAACCTATCGCGCAAACGCTCCGGATATGCAAGAGGGTATCGGTGCGCGCCGCGCCCACGGACAGGCAGCGTCCTGACTGCTCGGCCGGGCAGGTGCGCCACGCCCAATTCCGCGGCGTCAACGCGCAATCTTGCTGTCCCGCCAGAGTACCCGACTGCCATGCCCGCCACCCGCCAGGACTTGTTTGATCATCTCGAAAGCCTCGGGATCGAGACGACGACGCACGAACACCCGCCGGTGTTCACGGTGGCCGAGAGCGAGGCCCTGCACGACCAGATTCCGGGCGGGCACACGAAGAACCTGTTTTTGAAAGACGCGAAGGGTCGGCTGTTCCTGATCATCGCCGAAGCCCATGCCGAGGTCGCCATGAAGACCTTGCACAAGACGATCGGCTGCGCGCGCCTCAGCTTCGGCAAGCCGGATCTGTTGATGGAAAAGCTCGGCGTCGCGGCCGGATCGGTGACGGCGTTTGCCGCGATCAACGATCCCTCCGGCGACGTCACGGTCCGTATTGATCAGACGCTGCTCGACCACGACATTATCAATTGTCACCCGCTGCAGAACACGGCGACGACGGCGATTGCGCGGGATGACCTGTTGCGGTTTCTGGAGAGCACCGGGCATCCGGCCGAGCCCATCGACCTGGCAGCCCCGCCGCCGGCCGCGGACTGACCGACACGCGCACTGCGGATCACGAGCCAACGGAGACGAACGCAATGGACCTGATGGGTGGAACTGGCGCCGCGGCTGAAGCCGGCGGCGCTGACATCATCAAAGATGCCTCGACCGCGACGTTTGCCGCCGATGTGATGGACGCCTCCCGCGACCACCTCGTCATCGTCGACTTCTGGGCGGCTTGGTGCGGTCCGTGTAAGCAACTGACGCCCGTGCTCGAAAAGGTTGTGCAGTCCTACGGCGGTGCCGTCCGGCTGGTGAAAGTCGACGTCGACCAAAACCAGGCGCTCGCCGGCCAGCTCCGCGTGCAATCCCTGCCGACCGTGATGGCCTTCCGCGATGGCCGCCCGGTGGATGGCTTCATGGGCGCGCTGCCGGAAAGCGAAGTGCGCGCCTTCATCGACCGCTGCGGTGTGCCCGCTGACGGCGCCGCTGAGCTTGCTCAAGCCCTGCAGATGGCGCAGGACGCACTGGCTGAAAACAACCTGCAGGATGCCGCGTCGATCTTCGCTGCCGTCCTCCAGCAGGATCAGCTCAACACCGACGCGCTCGCGGGTCTCGCCTCCTGCTACCTGAAGAGCGGCGACCGCGACCGTGCGGCGCAAACGCTGGAACTGGTCCCCCCGGATCAGCAGGACCACGCAGCCGTGCAGAGCGTGAAGGCTGCGATCGCGCTGGAAGAGCAGGCCGACGCCGCAGGCCCCGTCTCTGAGCTCGAAGCCAAGGTCACAGCAGACCCAGATGATCACCAGGCGCGCATTGACCTCGCTCTCGCGCTGGCAGCCGGCGGACGCAAGGCCGATGCGATTGGCCACCTGATTGAATCGTTCAAGCGCGACCGCGAGTGGAACGAAGCCGCCGCCCGCAAGCAACTCCTGAACTTCTTTGAAGCGTGGGGGCCGACGGACAAAATGACCGTAGAAGGCCGAAAGCGGCTTTCCTCCGTAATGTTTGCGTGAGGGTCGGCCAGCGGCCCGATTGGTAATGGAGAGGCCGTCTTGCTTCAAAGCTATAGCCTCATAAGCGAAATCCCCCAGCGGATCCCCGTTTTCCCGCTCCGCGGCGCCCTTTTGCTGCCGCGGGCCACGCTGCCGCTCAATATCTTTGAGCCGCGCTATCTCGCCATGATCGACGAGGTCCTGACCGGGCATCGCATTCTCGGCATCGTCCAACCCGCAGGCGGTGACGACGGAGAAAGTCCGCAGGGCGCCGAGTTTGATGTCCGTCATGTCGGCTGCGCTGGGCGGCTGACGGCTTATCAGGAACTCGACGACGGCCGGTTGCTAATCACGCTCACCGGTGTCTGCCGGTTTAAAATCCGCTCGGAGTGTGACGACAGCGCTCCTTATCGCTGTTTCAACGTCGATTATTCCGACCACGCTCACGACCTGCGTCTGGGCAGCGGCGAAGAGGAAGTCGACCGGGAGCAATTGCATACTGTCCTTAAGGACTATCTGGAGCGGAACCGCCTTTCGGCTGACTGGCAGGCAATCGCGGACGCCCCGACCGAACTGCTCGTCAATGCGCTGTCCGTCATTAGCCCGTTCGGTGCCGAAGAAAAGCAGGCCCTGCTCGAGGCCCGCACGCTTAAAGATCGCGCTGATGTGCTGATCGCGCTGACGCAGATGGAACTCGCGTCGAGTGACGACAGCGGCGGCGGCACGCTGCAGTGAGTGCCGCCAGTGAGTGACGACGAGAAAGGCGCGCTGCGGCGCGGAGATGATCCGGCGGAAGAGGCCTCGTGCGCGAAGCCTCGGCCAGTTGATCGCGCGCTGCTCGAATTCCTCGTCTGTCCGGAACGCAAGACAACCCTGATCTACGATGCCGACGGCCAAGAGCTGATCAGCCCAACCGCCGATCTCGCCTATCCCATCCGCGATGGCGTGCCGCTGCTGACCACAAGCCTCGCGCGGCCGCTGACCGATCGGGATCGCCGGAAACACCGCATCAAGGTTTGAGGACGTCCGGCGTCTCGCTGCCTGAGCCGCGGGCATCCTCGATGCCCGCCTCTGGCGTGTCCTTGGCCCCTTCGACATCCCGCTGCGCGAGCCGGGCTTTGCGGTCTGCGAGATAGGACTCGCTGCGCATTTCAACGAGGCGGGATGCCGTGCGCGCGAACAAGTCCACGCCGTCACCGGCAACATAAAGCTCATCCGGCTCGGCATCGGCTGACGCGATCAACCCGACACGATTGTCGTAGAGCGTATCGACGAGGTTGATGAGACGGCGCGCCGCGTTTCGCTTCTCAGGCCCGAGCCGCGGGACGCCGCTTAGGAACACCGTGTGAAATTCACGCGCGATCGCCAGATAGTCTCTGCTGCCAACCGGGCGATCGCACAGCTCTTCGAAGGTGAACCATGCCGCACCATCGGCCCGCCGTGGCACGTGAAGCGTGCGGCCCTGCACGTCCAGCGTTGCCGACGTCTCCGCGCCATCGGCCGCGAACTGATGCCAAAGCTCCGTCATTCGGCGGTCCGCATCGGCGTTTGCCGGCGTGAAATAGAGCGGCTTCCCCTTCAGCTTCGCCAGGCGATAGTCCTCCCCGTCCGGGAAGGCGTACACGTGCATGTGCTGCTCAATGAGCGCGATGAACGGTTTGAACAGCGCGCGGTTGAGCCCATCTTTGTAGAGCCCGTCCGGCGGCACGTTGGATGTCGCAACCACCACCAAACCGCCGGCAAACAGGCGCTCGAACAGACGCCCAACCAGCATGGCATCTGTAATGTCCGTGATGTGCAGCTCATCGAAGCAGAGGAGCCGCGTGCGCTCGAGGATCTCATCGGCCGCAATGCGGATCGGGTCCTCACGGCCGGCAGATCTGGACCGCGCGATACTGTCATGCACGTCGCCCATGAAGGCGTGGAAGTGCGTCCGCCGCTTCTCTTTTGTTGCGACGCTGCGGAAGAACATATCCATCAGCATCGTCTTGCCGCGGCCAACACCACCCCAGATGTAAAGGCCCTTCACCGGCTCCGGCCGCCGGCCCATCACGCGCTGGAGCCAGCCGAGCTCCGCTTCGGCGCCTGCGAGGTCGGACTGCACCTGCTCGAATACGGTGATCGCCGCGCGCTGGGCATCGCTATCGCGGATCGCGCCTGCTGCAACCCGCGCTGCATATCGGCTGCTTAAACTCTGCTCGGTCATCGCCGGCATCAAACTCCACGTGTGAAGTAGTTGGATGCGACCGCCTGGCCGCGACATGCGCATCTAATTGAGCGCGGCATGTTTGACCAGTGCCGTCATCAAGCACCCGCGATGTTCTCACTGCATTCTCCATCGTCGACATTATCGAAGAGATGTTTTGCGTTATCGGCGCGATGCAATTCGGAACGTTACTAGCCGTGCGAGAAACAACTCAAAGCCATCGCGCGCATTGTTTTGATGATTTTCTGCAACAAACTCGGGATGCGAATTCAAAAAAAGACCGGCCGAATGAATTTTGCTGTCAACAAATCAATTGGGATTGCGCAAGGTTTTTTTGTTCGAACTGATTCGAACCGAACCTGGGAGAGAGAACCATGGCTAAAGCAGCAGTGAAGAAGAAAGTAGCGAAGAAAGCACCGGCTAAGAAGAAGACGGTTGCGCGCAAGACGGCAGCGAAGAAGGCTGCACCGAAGAAGCGCGTTGCCGCCAAGAAGCCGGCTGCGAAGAAGACCGTCGCCAAGAAGGCAACGGCAAAGAAGGCTCCGGCTCGTAAGACGGCGAAGAAGGCAACCGCCAAGAAGGCACCTGCCCGCAAGACCACGATCCGCAAGGCGACGGCTACGAAGAAGAAGGCACCCGCTAAGCGCGTTGCCGCAAAGAAGCCAGCAGCCAAGAAGACGACAGCCAAGCGCACCACGCGTCGCAAGGCTGCCTGACACGCAACCTCTCCCGGGAGCGCCCACTGGGCGCTCGTCGGGGGTGGGCGCAACAGGCCTGCCGCTGATGCGGCATCTGTCGACTAGAAGACCGGGGTGCTCTACTGCACGCCGGTTCTTTTTTGTCCGGAGTTTTATTCAGAGCCCAGCGGCGCCCGCAATATTGCGCCTATAAATCCGCTTTCGGCCTAAAACGCGGGTTTACACCCGTCGTTCGACCATCAGCTTTTTGAGCTCAGCGATGGCTTTGGCTGGGTTCAATCCTTTCGGGCACGCTTTCGCGCAGTTGAGGATTGTATGGCAGCGATAGAGCCGGAACGGATCTTCGAGGTTATCCAGGCGGTCGCCGGTCGCCTCATCGCGCGAATCAATCACCCAGCGGTAGGCTTGCAGCAGCACGGCCGGACCGAGATACCTGTCCGAATTCCACCAGTAGCTTGGGCATGACGTCGAGCAGCACGCGCAGAGGATGCACTCGTAGAGCCCATCGAGCTTCTCGCGATCTTCCCGGCTCTGGCGCCATTCGCGCGGCGGCGTGGGCGTATCCGTCTGAAGCCACGGCTCAATTGAGCGGAGCTGGGCATAAAAGTTCGTCAGGTCCGGTACCAGGTCCTTCACGACGCGCATATGCGGCAGCGGATAGATCCGGACGGGCCCGCGGATGTCCTCGATCGCCGTCAGGCAGGCGAGGCCGTTCTCACCGTCCAAGTTCATTGCGCAAGAGCCACAAATGCCCTCGCGGCACGAACGGCGAAAGGTGAGCGTCGAATCGATCTCGTCTTTGATCTTGATCAGCCCGTCGAGGACCATCGGACCGCAGCTCTCAAGATCGACCCAATACCGGTCGACCCGCGGATTGCCGCCGTCCTCTTCGTTCCAACGGTAGACGCGGAACTCCTTGAGCTTGCCGTCGCGCAGCTCAGCTTTCGACGGCTTGTTCCAGGCCTTGCCTTCGCCAATCGTCGAGTTTTTCGGGAGCGTGAGCTGAACCATCTGGGAAGCCTTATTCGCGGGCGTGTTGTGATTGGAGAATGGTTTTTGCAGGTGCGAAGTCAACGGGCCGTTCGGCGCATACGGCTCGTCGACTGCCGGCTCAGGATACCCGCTCGGCCAGTCAGCAATCGTTAATCTGCACGGGCGGATTTGATCTCGCGCACGTAGCCCAGCAGCCGCTGGGCGATTTCAGCGCCGCTATCGACCGCAACGCGCAGCGCAACTTTATCGCCCATGAGTTGATTGAGCGTGTCCTGCGCCTCGCCGAGCCCATCGATCACGTGCTCCGGCGGCTTAAGCTCACCATCTTCAATCGCGGCCATAACGTCGAACGCGTTCTGCGTGGCAAGCACCAGCATCGAGACGGTGTCGTTCATGAGCTGGTGGAAGAGCCGCGTCTCGTCCGGCGTGACCCGCGGCCCGTGGACGCCAAACTTGATCGGCGCGGCCGCAGCAGCCCCCGTCCCGCCAAACAGGTTGCGGTTGCGCTTCAGACGGCTGAAGACCTCGTCCAGACCGACGCAGCAGGTCTCAAGGTCGCGCAGCGCCGAAGCGGCTTTGCGTTTCGCGCGGGTGCGCTCCGCCGATGGCTCCTGCGTGGCCCACGTCACCGACGTGATGCACGTCACGGCCGCGAGCGCGGACAGCGCCGGCAGCACGACGATCAACGGATCCGGCGCGATCCGGGTGTCGCTGCCGGAGGTCGCGGGCTTCGCTGGTGTCGGCGGAGATGATGGCTGACGCGCCATGCGGGTCCTTTCGCGTGACGGGCCGGTTTACCAAAGCCCGGCGGCCCTGCACAGGCTGCGATGCCTGACAGAGGCTCACGGCAACGCGAGGGCAGAGGGCGCTCGCCGAAACAAAAAGAGCCGCGCGCGATGCGGCGGCTCTTTTTTCGGTTGACCGATGCGGCCGCTCAGCAGCGGCCGATCGCGCGCTAGTACACCCGCGCCTTCGGCTCGATGTACCGCATTTCGTTGGTCATCGTGTAGGTGTGCACCGGACGGTAGTCGATGAGCACATCTGCATTTGCTTCGTCAGACCAAGCAAGCGTGTGCTTCATCCAGTTCTCGTCATCGCGCTCGGAATAGTCTTCGCGCGCGTGTGCGCCGCGGCTTTCCGTACGGTTTGCCGCGCTCGCCACCGTCACGGCCGCCTGGCTGATCAGGTTGTCATACTCAAGCGTCTCGATCAGATCGGAGTTCCAGATGAGAGTCCGGTCGTTGACGCGGATTGACGGCGTGTTGCGCCAGATCTCTTTGATCTTGGTCACGCCTTCGTCGAGCACGTCCCCGTCACGGAACACCGCGCAGTTGTTCTGCATGACCTTCTGCATGCCAAGGCGAAGCTGCGACGTGGGCGTGTCGCCGTCGGCATAGCGGAAGCGGTCGAGGCGCGAGAGCGCCTTGTCCGTCGCAGCCGACGGCAGCTCAGGCTGCGACGCGCCAGCTTCGACCGTGTCGCCACAACGAAGGCCGGCTGCGCGCCCGAACACGACCAAGTCGATGAGCGAGTTCGAGCCGAGACGGTTGGCGCCATGCACCGACACGCAGGCCGCCTCGCCGATCGCCATCAGGCCCGGCACGACCGTATCCGGGTCGCCGTCCTTCAGCGTCAGGACTTCGCCGTGGAAGTTCGTTGGGATGCCGCCCATGTTGTAGTGCACCGTCGGCAGCACAGGGATCGGCTCGCGGCGAACGTCGACGCCGGAAAAGATCTTCGCGCTTTCCGTGATGCCAGGCAGACGCTCCGCCAGGATATTTGGGTCGAGGTGGTCAAGGTGGAGGTGAATGTGATCACCTTCCGCGCCGACACCACGGCCTTCGCGGATCTCAACCGTCATCGACCGCGAGACGACATCGCGGGAGGCGAGGTCCTTTGCGCTCGGCGCATAGCGCTCCATGAAGCGCTCGCCGTTGCTGTTGGTGAGATACCCGCCTTCGCCGCGCGACCCCTCGGTGATGAGGACGCCTGCGCCATAAATGCCCGTAGGGTGGAACTGAACGAACTCCATGTCCTGCAGCGGCAGACCCGCACGCAACACCATCGCGTTGCCATCGCCCGTGCAGGTGTGCGCCGAGGTACACGAGAAATATGCACGGCCGTAGCCGCCCGTTGCGAGGATCGTTTTCTTCGCGCGGAAGCGGTGGATCGTCCCATCCTCCAGCGACATCGCGATGATGCCCCGGCACGCGCCTTCCTCGTCCATGATGAGGTCGAGCGCGAAGTATTCGATGAAGAACTCAGCCGAGTGGCGCAGAGACTGACCGTAAAGCGTGTGCAGCATCGCATGTCCAGTCCGGTCGGCTGCGGCGCACGTGCGTTGCGCGGCCGGGCCCTCGCCGAACTCAGTCGTCATGCCGCCGAACGGGCGCTGATAGATGCGGCCGTCTTCTGTGCGCGAAAACGGCACGCCATAGTGCTCGAGTTCGTAGACGGCTTCCGGCGCGTGGCGGCAGAGGTACTCGATGGCGTCCTGGTCGCCGAGCCAGTCGGCGCCTTTGACTGTGTCATACATATGCCAGCGCCAGTCATCGCTGCCCATGTTGCCGAGCGCCGCCGCAACGCCGCCTTGCGCCGCGACCGTGTGCGACCGCGTCGGGAACACCTTGGAGATGCACGCCGTCCGCAGCCCCGCCTCAGCCGCGCCGAGCGTAGCGCGCAGACCTGACCCGCCCGCGCCCACGACCACCACGTCGTAGGTGTGGTCGGTAATCGCGTACGCTTTGCCATTCAGCCCCGGCTTGGCGTGGCCGTTGGCTCCGTTTGCTGTCGCTGACATGACTTGATCAGGCTCCAAAGCTGAGCTTCAGGATGGCGTAGATTGACGCCAGTCCAACTGTTACGGCGAAGAACGTATTGAGGATGAGTAGAGCGATCTTCGCGCCTTCGCTCGATATGTAGTCTTCGATCACAACTTGCATCCCCAGACGCATATGTAGCGTGCCAGACAGGATGAGCAGCAACAACAGCAGTGCGACGAACGGATTCGAGATGAGCGCGACTGCGCCCGCGTGATCGGCGTTAACGGCCTGGGCGACGACCCAAACGAGGCCAATGCCGAGAAACACGTTTGCAACCGCAGTGACGCGCTGTTTCCAGAAGTGGTCAGCGCCCTCCTTGGCCGAGCCAAGCCGGCGGACATTCTTAAGTGGCGTGCGAAGGGACATCAAAAGCCTCAACGTAGAGGATGCGAATGGGTGGGCTGCAAATTCGTCGCAGCGTCAAATCAGAACGACGATCCAGATCAACAGCGTCGCCGAGATGGAGATGACGAGCGAGCCCCAGCAGAGCCGGTCAACGGTTTCGAGCTCGAACCCTTCGCCGAGATCCCAGATGAAGTGCCGTATGCCGCCCATCATGTGATGCATTAGCGCCCAGGTGTACCCGAACAGGATGAGCATCCCGAACCAGGACCCGAAGAAGCCCGCGGCGGTCTCATAGGCCGGCGCGCCCGTGGCTGCCGCAAGCAGCCACCACACCAGCAAAAGGCTGCCGACATAGAGCCCGACGCCCGTAATCCGGTGCACGATCGACATGACCATGTTGATGCGGGGCGTGTAGATCTGCAGATGCGGCGAGAGCGGGCGCTGGTCGCCACCATTATGCGCCTTGTCGGCTTGTGCCATGCGGCAGCTCCAAACGGTGTTTGCGTCGTCGGTACCGCAGCGCACAACGCCCATCAATGGGCATAACGACGGACGAATTTGCTGGAGGACGGCTGCGGCAGAGACAACGCCGCCGCGACGGCTCGGTTCAGCTCAGCGACTCAGAGATCGCCCGGCCGAGCCTGATACCGCTCATGAAGCCGTGTTCGGCCAGACGTCCGGCGCACCAGTCGCCGGCCATCCCGACCTTCGCATCGCCGTCGAAAATGTACGTCTCGCCGAACGATTGATCGACCAGTCCGTGCGTCCAAATGTGCGCAAGCATCTGTGACGGCCGGTTGGGCGGCAGATTGAGGATGTGGCAGACCTCAGACCAGAGTTCCTCGGCAACGAGATCCGGGTCCGCGTCTTCCGTCTCACGGCTCCAGTTCTGCGACGCGTGGACGACGACATGTTCGCCGCGACCATTGCGGCCTGGCTTGGAATTGTTGCGGCCGACCCAGCGCACGACCTGCGACATGTCGGAATAGACGTCGAACTTCGGCAGCACGGGCTCATCGAGACGAACCATCAAGGCCCAGCACGGAGACATGCGCACGCGCGACAGCGGATCGGCCAGGTGCTGAAGCGGCCCGAGCAGCAACCGCGCCTGTGGTGCAGGCACCGCAATCGCGACGGCGGCATACGGTCCGACGTGGGTTTCATCGGTAAACCAGATGTTCCAGCCGCCGTTGCAGCGCGCGATTGTGTGGACTTCACGGTTCATGTGAACCTGCACGCTCTCAGCAAGCGGGCGGACGAGCGCTGACATGCCCGGCATGCCAACGTTCCAGCGGAGCAACTGATTGCCGCCCTCCTCGCCGCCAACCGCGATCTTCGGCTCCCAGGTCCGCGCGTAGCCGGAGGCTGAAAGTTCTTCGAGATAGGTTCGGAATTCAGGGCTGCGGGCGGTGATGTATTGCGCGCCGTGATCAAAAGGCGCGAGGCCGAGCCGGGCTGTGCCAATCCGGCCGCCGACGCCCTTGTCCTTCTCGAACAGGTCGACGAACGCACCGGCGCGCCGCAACGTCCTGGCGCAGGCCAGGCCGGCAATTCCGGCTCCGATGACGGCGACACGATGCGGCACGGGAACGCGCTACCTACGGTTGCTTCTGACACCGCAGGCGTCGACGGACGCACTACAGCTCTTAGGCAGCCTAACCGAAAGGTTTGCGTATATGGTTAAGCGCGCCTGCGAAGCTCCGCCGAAACCAATTCCCTATATTGCTGAGTATTCTGAATAAATTCCTTAAGCGGGCATCACAGTCCAGTAATCGAAGTCAAGAATGACGGCCTTGGCAGCCGCGTCTTCTCCAGATGGATCCGGGAACGCCGTGCACGGGTGGTTCTTGGTCGCGATGGTGCGAAGGCGGATGCCCGCTACGTCCGACCGGCCGGTGAGCGGCTGAACGTCGAGAACTTCGCTCCAGGCGTAAACCGTGTCGCCGGCAAATAACGGCGCGACATGCCGGCCGCCATTGATCGCGGCAATGTGGAACGCGTTGGCGAGCCCGTTGAACGACAGCGCGCGGGCCATCGAGATCACCACACCACCGTAGATGAGCCGCTTGCCGAACCGCGACGACGCCTGGCGGTGGCCGTCGAAGTGGACCTTGGCGGTGTTCTGGTAGAGCCGCGTTGCGATCTGGTGTTCGGCTTCCTCGACGGTCATGCCGTCGACGTGGTCGATCTTCTCGCCCGGTTGGTAGTCGCCGGCGCGATGTGAGCTGCCTGCCAGAGAACAGTCGTAAGCACGCCCGGCAAACTCGGGCACCGCCAGCGCGGTCCCGTCCAGCGCAACGGCATTCGGCAGATCAGGCACGACCGCATCAGGCGCGGCGGACGCCGCATCGCGCTTGTTGACCATCACCCAGCGAGCCAAGCGCAGCACCTCGGCGCCTGCCTGATCGCGCCCCGTGGTGCGAACGTAGACGACGCCGGTCTTGCCATTGCTGTTCTCGCGGAGGCCGATCACTTCGGACGCCGCAGAGAGCGTGTCGCCGACATAAACGGGCCTCAGGAAGCGGCAATCGGCGTAGCCTAGGTTTGCGACCGCGTTGATGGACACATCCGGCACGGACTTGCCGAAGACAATGTGGAAGACGATGAGGTCGTCGACGGGTGCCGCGCGATAGCCAAGCGCCTCCGCAAACGGCGCCGACGATTGGACCGCGAACCGGCTGCCGTAGAGGCCCTGATACAGCGCAACGTCACCGGACGTGATCGTGCGCGGCGTTGGGTGGACCAGCGTCTCGCCGACGCGGAAGTCTTCAAAGAATCGGCCTGCGGTCGTCTTGGTCATGGCTTCAGGCCTGCCCCTGTCGCGCCGATATGGCATCGGCAATTGCAACGGTTCGCTTTGCCATCTCGGCATGCAGCAATTCGACCATGCGGCCATCAAGATTGATCACACCGCGGCTCTGGTTCTCGGGCTTGGCGAACGCATCGAGGATCGCGCGTGCATCGGCGATGGCCTCTGGCGTTGGCGCGAAAGTGGTGTTGGCGATCTCGATCTGACTCGGATGGATGAGGGTCTTGCCGTCCATCCCGAGGTCACGGCCGGCAGCACACTCAGCGGCGAACCCATTAAGGTCGCGAAAGTCATTGTAGACGCTATCAAGCACGTCGAGGCCGGCGGCGCGGGCGGCTGTGACGGTCGCGGCGAGCCAGTACATCGCCTGCGATCGCGCCGCATCGAGCGCCATCCGCGTTTCTTTCACCAAGTCATTGGCGCCGACGACGAGGCACGTGAGCGGTGCGGACTCATCGTCTGCGGCACCGGTAATCTCGCCGAGCTTCAGGATAGCTTCCGGCGTCTCGATCATTGCCCACAGCGGCGTGCTGCGCGCAACGCCGGCTTTGGCAAAGCCCTCACGAATGGCGGCTATCTCGCCGGCGTTCGAGACTTTGGGCACCAGCACGGCATCCGGCCCTGCGGCGGCGCATAGCGCAACGTCATCGGCGAACCAGTCTGAACCGACACCATTGACCCGGATCACCACCTCGCGGCCGGGGTACCCACCGTCGGCCATCGCCGCACTGATCTGATCGCGCGCCACAGCCTTCGCATCCGGCGCAACGGCGTCCTCGAGGTCGAGGATCAGCACGTCGGCGTCGAGGCCTTTCGCTTTCTCCAGCGCGCGGGCGTTGGCGCCTGGCATGTAAAGCGCGCTGCGGCGTGGCGTGATCGACATCAGAGTCCTTCCAGCAAAATCAAGGTGCAACGGGAAGCCTTCGCGGGCGGACTGTAGCTGATCGGGGGCGCTCTGCTACACTGCGGCGCTGACGCGCATCTGAGAGATCGCGCCGCTTCGCAGAACACATCGGATTGCCATGGCCCGCGTGCTCGCCATCTCCTCGCAAGTCGCAAGCGGCCACGTCGGGCTGTCAGCGATGGTGCCCGCGTTGCAGGCGCTGGGACATGAGGTCGTCGCGCTGCCGACTGTTCTCCTCTCAAACCATCCGGGGCACGGGATCAGTGCCGGCGCGCCCGTGCCGCCCGACCAGCTTTCACAGGTGCTGGAAGCGCTTGGTGCGCGCGGCGAACTCGCGTGCGTTGATGCGGTCATCACCGGCTACCTGCCAACACCGGAGCATATCGGCTGTGCCGCAGACGCCATCGCGGCGACACGGGCGGCACGGCCAGACCACCCGCCGCTGATCGTCTGCGATCCCGTCTGCGGGGATTGGCCGAAGGGTGCTTACTTGCCCGCAGACGTCGTTGAAGGACTTCGCGACACGCTGCTCCCGCTGGCGGATGCGCTGACGCCGAACGTGTTTGAGTGGGCGCTCATGACCGGCGACCGCACCGCCGAGACGACAGCGGACACGCTTGCACTTTCGCCAGCCGAGATCGCGGGCACCGCATCCAGTCTTCGCGCACGCCACATCGTCGTAACCGGCCTGGGGTTGCCGCACGGCGCGAACACCGTCGAGACGGTTTGGGTCGACACGGCCATTGGCCGGACCACCTCATCACGCATCGCGCGGATCGCGCAGGTCCCCAACGGGACCGGCGACCTCCTGACCGCACTCTTTGCCGGATACCTCCTCGGTCCGGGTGAACAGGCCCACGCGCTCGCCCGCGCCACGGCCGGCGTTGCGGCCGTGTTGGCGGCCAGCGAAGGAAAGAGCGAGTTGCAGCTTGTCGCGGCGCTCCCCGCGCTCACGCGCGCGCCCGACGTCGCAGAGCCCGCCCAACAGAATGCCTGAGTTTGTTGCCGGTGTTGATGGCTGCCGCGCCGGATGGGTGGTGGTGCTCATGCCGCTCGGCCGACCGGACGCTGCAACGATTAGCCTCGCACCAACCTTCGCCGACATCCTCGCACGCGACGAAGCCCCCGCGCACATCGCGATCGACATTCCGATCGGACTGCCCGATGTCACCGGTCCCGGCGGGCGCGGTGCAGACGTCGCGGCGCGGAAGGTCTTGGGCGCGCGCCAGTCGAGCGTGTTTGCGATGCCATCGCGGCGAGCCGTCTATGCCGAGACCTATCAGGACGCCTGCGCAGCCGCGTTCGCGACATCCGATCCGCCGCGCAAGGTCTCGAAGCAGGCCTACTACTTGTTCCCGAAGGTGCGCGAAGTCGATCGGCTGATGACGCCCGACCTCCAAGCCCGAGTCCGCGAAGTGCATCCGGAGGTCGCGTTCTGGGCGCTTAACGGCAAACAGCCCGTCGGGACGCCAAAAAAGATCAAGTCGCGCGTTAATCCTGAGGGCATGGCGGAACGTCGTGCACTGCTCGTCGGCGCTGGCTTCGATGCCGCGTTTCTCACGACAAAACATTTCCTTGCAAAGGATGCGGGTGCCGACGATATCCTCGATGCCGCGGTCAATTGCTGGACTGCGGCGCGGCTTGCTGAAGGGATTGCGATCCGCTTCCCAGAGACCCCGGACATCGACGGTCGCGGGCTCCGGCAGGAGATCTGGGGTTGAGCCCGGCGCACCGGCCGGTTGGTTGCGACACAGGAGACGACAGACGCCATGGCGCACTTTCCCGAGCACCTCGCAGATCGGTTCAAGCGCTTCAAGCTGCGCCACTTCGCGCTCAATCAAGAGCACTACGAGGAACTTGCTGAGTATGGCCAGCAGCCCGACACGATGATTGTCTCGTGTTGCGATAGCCGCGTTGCCCCTGAGACGATCTTTTCAGCGCTTCCCGGCGAGCTATTCGTCGTCCGCAACGTCGCAAACCTCGTGCCGCCCTATGAGACGTCCGGCCGCTATCACGGCGTCAGCGCCGCCCTCGAGTTCGCGACGCTCAATCTCCGCGTGAAGCACATCGTCATCATGGCGCATTCGAGCTGTGGGGGCGTGAGCGCCTGCCTGAACCATGATGTGGCCAAGCAGACCGACGATCACTTCATCTCAAACTGGATGTCGATCCTCGAAGGCCATCGCGATGACGTCGTTGCGCGGCTGCCGAACGCTGACGAAAGCGAACGTCAGGCCGCGCTGGAGCGTGAGACGGTCAAGGCGTCGTTGAAGAACCTGCGCACGTTTCCGTTCGTCGAAGAGCTGGAAAACAAAGGCCGCCTGTTCATGCACGGCGCGCACTTTAATATTGAGAGCGGCACGTTGTCGGTGCTGAACACCAGCACGGACCAGTTCATTCCGCTCTGAGTAACCGACGGCGGTGGTTCCGGATCGTGCGATCCGGCCCAACGCGAATCAGGCTTTAACCGCCCGAGGATGCGCGTACACGGCGCAGCGTCTCGGCAAACGGGCCGGACGTCAGGTCTTGCGGCTCAACCGGACCGACGTGGCGGTGTGCAATGCGGCCCTGCCGATCGAGAATAAACGTCTCGGGCATGCCGTAGACGCCCCACTCGATGGCAGCGTTGCCGCCCGGATCAGCCCCAACGGACTGATACGGGTTGCCAAGCGTGTCGACGAAGCGGCGGGCGTTTGCGGCGGCGTCCTTATAGTTGACGCCGGCGACGTAAATCCCCAGCGCGGCCAGCGCCATCAGTTGCGGGTGCTCGACCCGGCATGGACCGCACCACGAGGCCCAGAAATTCACGATCGCAGGCTGGCCTTCGGGAAGACCGGCGACTTTAAACGTCGGCATGGCTTTGCCGTCAGCCCGCGTCATGCCTTCGACAGCCGACAGCGCGACCTTCGGTGCGGGCTGGCCGATCAGCATTGACGGCAGACGCGATGGATCACCCGTCACCAGGGCGGCGCCAAACAGGGCTGCAACCACGGTGAAAATCGCGAGCGGGACCCACACTCCGCTTCGTCCTCGTCGCGGCGTGGCAGACCCGCTTTCGCCGTCCGCCACTTCGGTAACCGGCTTGGTGGTGTCCGACATCGCGCCTTACTCCGCCGACCGGCGGCGCACGCCGCGCGCTTCGAGTTCGGCAAGCGCACGCTTCTGTGCCCTGCCAGACAGCCACAGATATACGATCAGCGCTGCAAGGACCGTCACCGCGACGCCGTAGGACGACCAGATGAAGACAGCGTGCTTGCCGAGATCCATCACCGTGACCCTTCCGGCTCGCCCGGCACAGAACCGGCATCCGCCGACCGCGCAACCGCCTTGGCCCGCAACGACGCCACGCGCCGGCGGAGGATTTCGTTGCGCATCGCTTTCAAGTGCAGCGTGAAGAAGAGCAGCGTGAACCCCAACGCGTTGATCAGCAGCGGATAGAGAATGCTCGGGTGGATCGCGGGGCCGTCCGACCGGATCACGCTCGATGGCTGATGGAGTGTATTCCAGCCGGCGATCTCGATGCCGAGCCAGGGGATCGACATCCCTTCAACCGAGATGCGGATGAACGGCAGGATCGCGACGCTCACCAGCGCAAGGACGGCTGCAAGTTTCCCGGCAAGGGCCTCATCGTCGGAGAGCGCATCGCGGAGCGCCATCAGCCCGATGTAGAGAAAGAACAGGATCAACACGGACGTCAGGCGCGCATCCCACACCCAATAGGTCCCCCACATCGGCTTGCCCCAAAGCGAGCCGGTCACCAGCGCCAGGAACGTGAACGCCGCGCCGATGGGAAGTGCCGCTTTGGCCGAAACATCTGCGAGCGGATGGCGGAAGACGAGCAAGCCGAAGCTCGACGCTGCGACCACCGCATAGCCCATCATGCCGAGCCACGCGCTCGGGACGTGAACGAACATGATCTTGACGGTGTGGCCCTGCTGGTAGTCGACCGGGGCGACAAAAAACGCCTGGTACATCCCAATCGTCAGGACGACCGTGGCGGCGGCGGCCAGCATCGGCATGAGCCAGGCCGAGAAAGCCATGAAGCGCGTCGGGTTGGCGAGTTTCTGGGTCAGGCTTTGCGTCATTGTGAGCTTACATAGGCAAGGGTTTGCGGCGGCGCAAAGTCCGCGGGCTGTCCAGATTGACCTGCGCCAGACCGCCGCGTCATTGCAACTGATATCGGATCGCGGCGGCAGCGCCGAACGCGCCGATCACCATCGTAAAGAGCGTGATGGCAGCCAGCATCGTCAGCGAACTCGCGGCATCGCCGGGCGGCGTGACGACGGCTGCGATCGCCATGATGCCGTAGAGCAGCGTTGGCACATAGAGCGGCAGGATCAGGACCGCGATGAGCAGCCCGCCGCGCCGCGCCCTCAGCGTGAGTGCTGCACCGATGGCGCCGATGAAGCTAATCGCCGGGGTGCCGATCAGAAGCGTCGCGAGCAGGATCGGCATTGTGCCGACATCAAGGTTGAGGAGCAGGCCCAGCACGGGCGCGCCAAGTGCCAGCGGCACGCCGGTCGTCAGCCAGTGCGCCAGCGCCTTCGCCGTCACCAGCGCTTCTAGCGGCAGCGGCCCTGCGACCAGCGCCTCGAGGGAGCCGTCCTCTGCATCTCGCGCAAACATGCGGCCAAGCGACAAGAGCGCTGCCAGCAGGAGCGCGATCCAAAGGCTGCCCGGTGCAATGCGGCCGAGCAGCTTGAGGTCTGGACCGATGCCGAGCGGAAAGAGTGTAACAACGATCAGAAAGAAACCGAACGCGGTTCCAAGTGCACCGCCATCGCGCCATGCGAGCTGCAGCTCGCGGCCGAGCAACGCCCGAAACGCGCTCATGCGGCGTGCGCCCCGCTCAGCGCTGCAAGGTCCAATTCATGCGTGAACGCGGTCGCGAGCGGCAAGTGCGTTGCAATGACGGCGATCCCGCCACCTGAAATGTGCGCGTTAACGGCGTCGGCAACGAGCCCGGCATTGGCGGTGTCGAGCGAGGTCGTTGGTTCGTCCAGCAGCCAAAGCGGACGATCCGCGACGGCGAGCCTTGCAAGCCCGGCCCGCCGCGCCTGGCCGGCTGACAACATCCCGGTCGGGATATCGCGCAGGTCATCAAGCGCAAACGCTTCGATCGCTGGATCGACTTTGTCTACGTCGCCCCCGAGATACCGCGCCCAGAACGCCAGATTCTCCTCGACCGTCAGCTTCCGGTTGATCGCATTCGCATGGCCAAGACTGTGCGACCGCTCCGCGATCGGTGTGTCGTCATCGGGGGAAAGCGTTATGCGACCGGCCGCAACCGGGAGGAAGCCGGCGACCGCGCGCAACAATGTGGTCTTGCCGCTCCCGTTCGGGCCACGCAGCAGCAGCGCTTCGCCCGCTTCGACCGCGAACGACACACCTGCGACAACACGCTGCCCGCCACGCTCCAAGGCGATCTGATCGACGATCAACGCGCGGGTCACGTCTCGAAAAGCCTCCGGTGCCGGGCCCGTCCGAGGCTCCACCGGGGCCGTACCTGCGGGGCCATGGCGCACACTGACGTTCACAATTCTGCTGTGGCACCAGACATTAGTTCGATGACCTGCGCCTGCCGCCGATGTATAACGCTGAGACGCGCACGCGCCAGCGCTATCGGCTGTATCACGGCCGAACCGTCGGCACCCCGGCGACGCAGCACGTGTCTTAATTCCATAGCAACCGCGTCCGGCGGCCAGACATACTTTCGGCCGGCCGCAGCGGTGACAGTGGAGCGAAGACCGGCGGCCGCCGTCATCAATGCTCCTTGTCAGCCGCAGTTGCCCTGCAGGAGACGATGACATGACAGCGCTCACGCCCAAATCGCTTGACAGCTTCAAGTGCCGCAAGACGATCGAAGCTGGCGGCAAGACCTACACCTACTTTTCCATTCCTGACGCCGAGGCCAACGGCCTGGCGGGCGTCTCGAAGCTGCCCTACTCGATGAAGGTTCTGCTCGAGAACCTGCTGCGCAACGAAGACGGCCGGTCGGTCACCAAGGCCGACATTGAAGCCGTCGCCGCCTGGGCAGAGAACAAGGGCAAAACCGCGAGTGAGATGGCCTACCGTCCCGCCCGCGTGTTGATGCAGGATTTCACCGGCGTCCCAGCCGTTGTTGACCTCGCCGCCATGCGCGACGGCATGGAGGCGCTGAATTCCGATCCGCGCAAGATCAACCCGCTGGTCCCCGTCGACCTCGTCATCGACCACTCGGTGATCGTCGATGAGTTCGGCACGCCGTCCGCCTTCGCCCGCAATGTGGAACTTGAATACGAGCGCAACGGCGAGCGGTACAAGTTCCTGAAGTGGGGCCAAAACGCGTTCAACAATTTCCGCGTCGTCCCGCCGGGCACGGGTATCTGCCACCAGGTCAACCTGGAGTATCTGAGCCAGGTCGTTTGGACCCGCGACGAAGGCGATGAGACGATCGCCTACCCCGACACCTGCGTCGGGACGGACAGCCACACGACGATGGTGAACGGCCTCGCCGTGCTCGCATGGGGCGTCGGCGGCATTGAAGCCGAAGCTGTCATGCTGGGCCAGCCGGTCTCAATGCTGATCCCTGAGGTCATCGGCTTTGAGCTCACGGGCGCGCTCAAGGAAGGCGTGACCGCGACTGACCTCGTCCTCACGGTCACGCAGATGCTGCGGAAGAAGGGTGTTGTCGGCAAGTTCGTCGAATTCTACGGCCCGGGCCTCGACAGCATGACGCTCGCTGACCGCGCAACGATCGGCAACATGGCGCCTGAGTATGGCGCGACCTGCGGGTTCTTCCCGGTAGACGCCGAGACGCTGAACTACCTCAACACGTCCGGCCGCGACGAAGATCGCATTGCCCTCACGGAAGCCTACGCAAAAGCGCAGGGCATGTTCCGCGAAGAGGGCAGCGAAACGCCGGTCTTCACCGACACGTTGGCGCTTGACCTCGGCGAGGTCGTCCCCTCCATGGCGGGCCCGAAACGTCCTGAAGGCCGCATTCCGCTCGAAGGGATCAAGGACGGGTTCGTGACGGCGCTTGACGCGGAATACAACAAGCCGGGCGAAGCCGATAAGCAGGTCGCGATTGAAGGCGCTGACTACACCATCGGCCACGGCGACGTTGCGATTGCCGCGATCACGAGCTGCACGAACACGTCCAACCCAAGCGTGCTGATTGGCGCCGGCCTCCTTGCCCGCAACGCCGTCGAGCGCGGCTTGACGACCAAACCGTGGGTGAAGACCTCGCTCGCGCCGGGAAGCCAGGTCGTCGCCGGATACCTCGCCGACGCAGGCCTCCAGCCGCACCTTGATGCGCTTGGGTTCAACCTCGTCGGCTTCGGTTGCACGACCTGCATCGGGAATTCCGGCCCGCTGCCGCCGCCGATTTCGAAGGCTGTCAACGAGCATCAGATCATCGCAGCGTCGGTCCTGTCCGGAAACCGCAACTTCGAAGGCCGTGTGAGCCCGGACGTGCAGGCCAACTACCTGGCCTCACCGCCTCTGGTCGTCGCCTTCGCGCTCGCAGGCACGGTCCAGATTGACCTCACTAAGGAGCCCGTCGGCAAGGATAAGGATGGCCAGGACGTCTTCCTAAAGGACATTTGGCCGTCCAACCGCGAGATCCAGAAGTTCATCACAGAAAACATCACGCGCGACATGTTCAAGGCGCGCTACGCGTCGGTCTTCGACGGCGACCAAAATTGGCAGGATGTCGAGACGAGCACGGGCCTGACGTACGGCTGGGATTCAGGTTCGACGTACGTGCAGAACCCGCCGTACTTCGAAGGCATCACGATGGAGCTTTCGCCGCCCGAAGACATCGTCGATGCGCGTCTGCTCGGCATGTTCGGCGACAAGATCACGACCGACCACATCTCGCCGGCCGGTTCGATCAAGAAGGAGAGCCCCGCCGGCGAATATCTGCTTGAGCGGCAGGTCCGCCCGCAGGACTTCAACCAGTACGGCACGCGCCGCGGCAACCATGACGTCATGATGCGTGGCACGTTTGCCAACATCCGCATCAAGAACCAGATGACACGCGACGCGGACGGCCGCGTGAAGGAAGGCGGCTACACGGTCCACTATCCATCCGGCGACCAGATGTACATCTTCGACGCGGCGATGCGGTACAAGGACGAAGGCGTGCCGCTGGTCGTCGTCGCGGGCGCTGAGTACGGCAACGGGTCCTCACGCGACTGGGCTGCCAAGGGCACCGCTCTGCTTGGCGCAAAGGCCGTCATTGCCGAGAGCTTCGAGCGCATTCACCGGTCGAACCTTGTTGGCATGGGCGTGATCCCGTTCGTATTCGAAGAGGGTCACACGTGGGAAAGCCTCAAGATGCGCGGTGACGAGACGGTCACGATCCGGGGTATCGCCGAGATCGAACCGCGCAAGACGCTGACGGCCGAGATCACTTACTTCGACGGCGAGACGAAAGAAGTGCCGATCCTTTGCCGGATCGATACGGTCGACGAACTCGACTACGTGAAGAACGGCGGCATCCTGCACTACGTGCTCCGCAGCCTCGCCAAGTCTGACGCCGCCTGATAAGCGCGCTATCATCAACGCGACGTGAACGAAGGCCGGTGCAATCAGCGCCGGCCTTTGTCATTCCGGTAACCCGACGACCGCTGATGTACGGTTTGACCCAAACGTGAGTGGCAGTTGAGTGTACGATCGCCAATGTTCGCGTCGAGACATTCGGATTGAGGTTGGATCAACGGGCATGCGGGCGTTCGGGCACATACTGACGATGGCAGCGGGAAGCCTGGCGCTGCTGGCAGGTGCGTCGCATCCGGCGGCCGCTCAGAAGGCGGTGGTGGAGCTGTTCACCAGCCAGGGCTGCTCGTCGTGTCCGCCGGCTGACAAGCTCCTCAGCCAGTATGCCGAACGTCGCGATATCGTCGCGCTCTCGTTCAACGTCGACTACTGGGACTATCTCGGCTGGAAGGACACGCTCGCAAAGAAGGCGTTCACCAAGCGGCAGCGAAGCTACGCGAAGTTTCGCGGCGACGGCGCAGTCTACACGCCGCAGGTCGTCGTCAACGGCCGCCAGCATGTGGTCGGTAGCGACAGCGTCGCGATCGCGGCCGCCCTTCGCGAGACTCAGGCCAAAATGTCTGATGCGCCGGACCTGACCGTCGAGCGCAACGGTACCAAATTCCGTGTGACGATCGGGGCAAGCGCAAACCGGAAGGGCCGCAAGGCGACGGTCTGGATCGCGACCGTGACGCGGAAGGTGAAGGTTCCGATCCAGCATGGCGAGAACCGCAACCGCGTGATCACGTACCACAACGTCGTGCGCGACCTGATGCCGGTCGGCACGTGGACCGGCGACACGCAGACGCTCGAACTCGATGCGCGCCTGATGACCCATGGCGGCGCGGAGCACTGCGCAATCATCATTCAGGCGGGCTCGACCGGCCCCATTCTCACAGCCGACTGGCTCGACCGGTAAGCCGCATTTGCTGGCCCCAAACGCAAAAAAGCGGCCCATCGGACCGCCTTTTCGCACTTGGCCCGACTTGAAGCCTACTTCTTCTTGCGGCGGAACAGACCTGCCTTACGCCGCTTCTTGTTCTTGCGCTTGAACACTTTCTTGACGCCGCGGCCGAACTTCTTCGCGCCACTGCCAACCTTGCGGACGTTGCTCTTCACGTTCTGGCCGGCGTACTTCAGCGGATTCTTTTTGATCGCGGCCATGCGGCGGCGATACTCAGCAGGGTTCGTCGCCTTAAGTGTCGCGAGTTCCGCCGGATCAAGACCGGTGACAGTCGCGCCGACCGCCACCACGGCACCGACGCCGGTTGCGCCAGCAGCAATCTTACCGACCGTGCGCGCACCTTTGAGAAGCTTGCCGGCCCGGCGCAGGTTCCGCGCTTTGCGAGCCGCGTTTACGCCGCGTGCACTGCGGCGTAACTTCTCCGCCTTCCGCAGCTTGCGCGCGTTGCGGGCAGCCTTGGCGTTACGTCGCGCGTTTTTGATATTGCGGCGTGCATTGCGCGCGCGGTCACCGGCGCGGCGCAACTTATTGCCAGCGCGCTTCAGCCGCGACTGGATCGGGCGACGCGTGTTGCGATAACCCGCACCCGGCTTGCGCGGACGCAGGTTGATACGCACGCGCCTTGTCGTGCGCCGCGCCGCGCCCGGCTTCTTCAAGATGCCCTTGAGACCCTTGGGCCGGGTCACCTTGACCCGGATCTTCTTGGTCTTGCGCTTCTTGAAAAGCCTGACTTTCTTTGATTTTGCCTCGGCGTCAGATGACGCAACAATTGGTGCCGCAGTCACACCCGCGATTGCGATCGCGAGCGTAAGCAGGCGAATGCCCCAGCCCTTGGTCAAGTCCAGTCCTCCGTGGTGCCGCCCATTCTATGAAACGGACGAACAGTTTCTCCTCCGCGCATAAGATAAGTACACTGGATGACTGCGGGCTGAACAGACCTTCCTGATAAGGAATGCAGTTAACGAGGTTTTCTGCGGCCGATATTCATCGCCGCCGGAACGCGCTTACCGAAGTGTTCTGCGAAATCTGCAAGACTATGTGAAAGTCGCCTATGAGCGGCCGCGCATGCCGAGCGTTCGCAGACGGAGCGCATTGAGCTTGATGAAGCCTTTGGCGTCCGCCTGATTATAAGCGCCGGCATCATCTTCAAACGTCACGAGCTCTTCTGAATAGAGCGATTGAGGGCTTTCGCGGCCGACCACAATAACGTTGCCTTTGTAGAGCTTCAGCCGGACTTCGCCCGCGACGTGTTCCTGGCTTTTGTCGATGGCCGCCTGCAGCATCTCGCGTTCCGGCGCGAACCAAAAGCCGTTGTAGATGAGTTCCGCATAGCGCGGCATCAGCTCGTCCTTCAGATGCATCGCGCCGCGGTCAAGCGTCAGGCTTTCAATTGCCCGGTGCGCCTGGAGCAGGATGGTGCCGCCCGGAGTCTCATAGATCCCGCGCGACTTCATGCCGACGAACCGGTTCTCGACGAGATCGATGCGTCCAATGCCATTGTCGCGGCCAAGATCGTTCAGCCGTGCAAGCAGCGTCGCCGGCGACAGCGCTTCGCCATTGATTGAGACCGCATCGCCCTTCTCAAAGCCAACCGTGATCTCCGTGGGCGTGTCGGGTGCATCCTCCGGGTTCACGGTCCGCTGGAAGACATCCTCTGGGGCTTCAACCGCCGGATCTTCGAGCACCTTCCCCTCGGACGATGAGTGCAGCAGGTTCGCGTCCACCGAGAACGGTGCTTCGCCGCGCTTGTCCTTGGCGATCGGAATCTGGTGCTGCTCGGCAAACGCAATCAGCGATTCCCGGCTGTTGAACTCCCACTCGCGCCACGGCGAGATGATTTTGATGTCGGGCTGCAGTGCGTAGTAGCCAAGCTCGAAACGGACCTGATCGTTCCCCTTGCCCGTCGCGCCATGGCAGACCGCGTCTGCGCCCGTTTGATGCGCGATCTCAATTTGCTTCTTCGCGATCAGCGGACGCGCAATCGATGTCCCAAGAAGATAGATGCCTTCGTAGACCGCATTGGCGCGGAACATCGGGAAGACGTACTCGCTGACGAACTCCTCGCGCAGGTCTTCGATGAAGATGTGCTCCGGCTTGATTCCGAGCAGCTCGGCTTTCTTCCGCGCCGGCTCCAGCTCCTCGCCCTGGCCCAGATCGGCCGTAAACGTGACCACCTCGCAGCCGTAGGTCTGTTGCAGCCACTTCAGGATGATCGACGTATCGAGGCCTCCGGAATAGGCGAGCACGACGCGCTTCACGCTGCCGTATCTGGGGTCATCGGCCATGGTACTGTCCCGGTGTTGACAAGGCGGCGCGCGGGTCTGCGGGCCTGGCTCGTCACGTACAAAATGTGGCCAAGCGCAGCAAGCGACGGAGCGCGCGATGAAGCAGGTGACGTTTTGGTACGACCTTGCATCGACCTATGCGTTCTTGAGCGCAATGCGAATTGAGGAGCGCGCGCTAGAGGCCGGTGTTGACGTCGTATGGCAGCCGTTCCTGCTCGGGCCGATCTTCAAGGCAGCCGGCTGGGACACCTCGCCGTTCAATCTGCACCCGGCGAAGGGCCGCTATATGGTCCGCGATATCGAACGGATCGCCAGCGCGCGGGCGCTGACGTTCGTTCTGCCCAACCCGTTTCCGGCGCACAGCCTACAGGCCGCCCGCCTCATCATCGCGCAACGGGATCAGGCGACCCGCGCGCGCCTCTCGCGACGGGTGTTCGCCCGCCAGTTCGATGGCACCGGCTTTGACATCGCCGATCCAGAACGGCTCGAAGCCGCGGCGCGGGACGTGGGCCTTACCGATGAAGACATTGCGCGGGCAAAAACTGACGACGCAAAAGCAGACCTCCGTCGCGCGACGGAGACGGCGCAGGCGCTCGGCATTTTCGGGGCGCCGAGCTTCACGACCACTGACGGTGAGCTGTTTTGGGGCGACGACCGGCTGGACGCTGCGCTGCGGTGGGCGGGGGAGATCGCGTAGGACTCATGGCCGATAGGGCACGACCCAATTATGCGGCATGCTGAGCTTCGGCAGCGAGGCCGAAGCAAGCGGAGTTGAGACGATGGGTTGGCGCGGAATTGCAATTGCGATCGCAGCAGCGCTCGCGCTCGGAGCGGGACTGCCAGGGGACACTGCGGTGGCTCAGTCGACGGCGAAGACGACGGCCAAGGCGAAAAAGCCGAAAGCAAAGTCTGCCGCCAAGCCAAAGAAGGCCAGCGCGAAGGTCAAGACAACCGCGCGGCCCAAGAAGACGACAAAAAAGAAGGCGAAGCGGAAGGCGTCAACG
Organism: Pseudomonadota bacterium; assembly: GCA_038523925.1. Classification (GTDB taxonomy): domain Bacteria; phylum Pseudomonadota; class Alphaproteobacteria; order Rhizobiales; family Hyphomicrobiaceae; genus JBCBWG01. The sequence continues at coordinate 137,488 of JBCBIY010000004.1, forward strand.
TCGCCATGTCAGGGCCTATCGCAGTCAGCTTGCGGCGCGAAGTCGACCGCATGCTCGTGGATCCGGCCGAAGAAAAAGGTCTCGAGTGATGGCCGCAAACTGACAGCCTATTGCCGCAAGCGCCCGGCCAAACGCACGACGGCGAAATCGAGCTAATCGCTTAGTCTTTGTCTTTGGCGGGCGCATCGTCGCCGTCTTCAGGCGCGGCAACATCAACGGCATCGTCGCTGGCTTCGATGAGTTTCGCCTCGTCGGCCGCAGGCTTCTCATCCTCGATACGCGCTTCGGCAGCAAAGCCTGAGCCCGCGTAGCTTCCGGCCCATGGCCAGGCCGCGATCGGCTCAACCATCGGGATTGCGATCTTGAAGACCGTCTGATCCGGCATCGTGATCGAGGCCACGGCATCACGTGCCTTCGTGCCATTAGACGTCGTCACTGCTTCGGATGTGAGCTCGGCGCGGGCGCCCATCGAGCCCGCCAGCTTCGAGATCGACTGCATCATCATGACGACCGGCTGCACCGCCATCGCCGCGGCAGGCGCGGCGAACGGCAGGCCGTGTTGCGCGAACGGGTTCGACATCCCGAATGGCATGAGGCCGCCGGCCATCGCAGGCGACGGCATCATCGACGCCTGCGCCGCAAGCCCAAACGGCGCCATAGCCATCTGCTGCCAGGCGATCACGAACGGGTTCGCGTTCACAAGACCACTTGCGAGCTCCGACCAGGGCGTGACGGGCTTTCGATACCAAGACCCGGAGCCGCCTGTGTCGCGCGCGGTGCTCGCTCGATCGGCCGCCTGCTCTGGGCGTTCGTGACCCCGCGTTGCCGTATCGAACGCAGACAGCGTCAGCGCGCACATCTGCTGCTGTGAGGAAATACAGGCCTGCCACCAAATCTGGCCGGCTGCGAGTTGCGCTTGCAGCGGATTGAACATCGATGATTGCCGGTTTTGTGCGGCGCAGCAGTCAGAACATGCCGGTGCGCCGTGAGTTTTGTCGCATACTAGCAGAGATTGTGCACTGCAGCAAATGCAGCTCTGCTGCACTTGGCCTGCACGAACCGCGTATCTCGACCGGTCCGCCGGCCGACTGGTCAGGCTTGGCGGGGCTTACGCCGGCTTTGCGGCTGTCCGTGTGACCGGAACCGACCCGGTAGACGAGCGGGTGCCGGCGTCTCGGGCGCCCTGCGGCGTTGGTGCTTTGGCTCTCCCGGACCCGCTGCTGCTGGCCGCGGCTTCGGATGACTTTGCAGCGACCGGGATGTCTGACTTCGCACCGGGCTTTACGTGATCGCGATCGGTCGCCGGCGCTTCATCCGGCGCCGACCGCTTACGTCGCCCCCGGCGCCCACCTGCATACCGGCCAGCGACCAGCCAATACGCAATACCGCCCAGGAAACCCGCCGAAAGATAAGCCGCGACGGCGTAGCTATTCGCAACTGTCGCGGCGTCGGGCGGCTCGCCAGCAAGCAGGACCGCGAACCCGGCAAGTGCCACGAAGACGCCGCCGATTGCGTAGTAGGCGAAACTCCGGATGGCGAAGATCTCGGCGATCGTCCCGAAGATCAAAACAAACGGCGCCGCGAATAGCGCGTTGACAGCCGCGACATCCTGCAGCCAGGCCGCAGCGATCAACCAGCGCTCCTGGCCCGCGACAACGAGTTCAGCCGGCGACAGCGCGAACAGGATCTTCGTCACGCCCGCGACGATGGCGGCAATCACCAACCCGATGATCATGCGAAACAACGCAGCGAACATGGCGAACTCCAGCACTCAACGCGCCGGCGCAGAGACCGACCTCGCGCGCAACCTAGAGGCGGTGCAGCAAGATTGTAAATACTGACGAATCTGATCTCGCGGCGCGCGCGATGCGTTGAGCCGCGGTCAGCCGCCTGGGCCTTAAGCCGTGCGGCCGGCGAGCAGCCAATACAAGAAGCCCCCGAAGAAGCCTGCCGTCGCGCAAATCTGGAGCACCGACGTCGCCGGAAGCTGGACATCGCCGACCGCGACAAACGTCGACAGCACGGGGGCGGCAGCCACCGCCAGCCCGCCGCCGACGAGATAAAACAGCAGCGAGCGTATCCGGCCGACCTCGCCAATCACCACGACGAGCAGAGCCGGCAAGAGCGACAGCCCGGACACGACCGCTCCGAAGAAATTCATGATCGACACCGCCGACGACCAGCCCTCGATCTCATCATCAATCTGACCGGCCACCGTCCGCGTCACTTCCTCAAGGCCGAGCGTCACCAGCACGAACGCTGTGCCCACGGCCGCGATCAGCAAGGCGAACGGGATCAGGATCAGGCGGCCGATCGTGCCAAGCACAGTGACGTCGCGCCGGCCGGCTGCATCACCGCGTGCTGGTTGCTCACGCGCCATCGTCGGTTCCCGCGCGCGCTGCTGAGGCCCGCTCCCGGACGCTTTCAGACTTCAGCTGGCCGCAGGCTGCGAGAATGTCGCGACCGCGCGGCCTGCGGACCGGGCTCGAATAGCCAGCATCGTTCACAACGTCGGCGAAGCGGTTGATCTGGTTGTTCGACGAGCAGGTGTACTGTGAGCCGGGCCACGGATTGAACGGGATCAGATTGATCTTCGCCGGTATCCCTTCGAGGAGGCGGACGAGTTCGCGCGCGTCTGCGAGGCTGTCGTTCACGTCCTTCAGCATCACGTATTCAAACGTAATCCGGCGGGCGTTTGAGAGGCCTGGGTAGTCGCGGCAGGCTTGCAGCAGTTCGGCGATCGGCCAACGCTTGTTGATTGGGACCAGGTCATCGCGAAGGTCATCGCGCACGGCGTGCAGCGAGATCGCGAGGCTGGTCCCAGCCTCCGCGCCCCAACGCGGAATCTCAGGTACGATGCCTGACGTCGAAAGCGTGATCCGCCGCTTCGAGAGACCAATCGCGGCGCTGTCGGCGACGACGTCCATCGCGCGTTTCACGTTGTCGAAGTTGTAAAGCGGCTCGCCCATGCCCATCAGCACGACGTTGGTGATCTTGCGCTCGCCTTCTGGCAGCAGCCGCCCATCGCCTGGCGCCTCCGCGCCCGGCCAGTCGCCGATGCGATCGCGGGCAACGAGCACCTGCGCGACGATCTCATCGTAGGTCAGGTTGCGGACGAGCTTCTGCGTGCCCGTATGGCAGAACGAGCAAGTGAGCGTGCAGCCGACCTGGCTTGAAACGCACAGCGTGCCCCGGTCTGCTTCCGGGATGTAGACGGCCTCGACCTCAGGGCCGCCACCGTCGCGGCCGCGGCTCGCAAGCTTCAACAGCCACTTGCGCGTCCCGTCCTCCGAGACCTGCTCGCTGACGATCTCCGGCCGATCAAGGTCAGCCCGTTCGGCAATTGCCGCGCGGACAGCTTTCGAGACATCGCTCATCTCATCGATGTCGCGGGCGCCGCGCACGTAGAGCCAGCTCCAGACTTGCTGCAGCCGCATCTTCATCTGCCGCTCCGGCACGCCGGCGTCGGCGAGGATGGCGCGCAAGTCTTCCCGGTCGCGGCCTGCAAGCGACACGCGCTCACCCATCCGTGGCGCTGAGATCAGCGGCACGTCGGCAGGCGCAGGCTTCGTGTCGAGCAAGGTTGGCATTTGGCTGGTTTCGGGTTTTGCGTGAGCGGCCGATATCGCAACAGGCGCCCAGAAAATCAACAAACAGAAACGGGCGCCGAAGCGCCCGACTGTATTCCATCCTGTCCGCGGCAGCGCGATCGCCGCCGGGAAAAGGACCTATTTCTTTTCAGCCGGCATCTTCTCAGCCGGTGCGCCCGGTCCCGGCGCCTTCGCATCCGTCGCATCAGCCTTCTTCTTGTCGGCAGCGTTCGGCTTGCGGGCGACGATGTCGGTCTTCACGCCACGCAGCGACGCGATGGCGTACTGAAGCTGCATGTCGTCCTTGGCTTCGCGCGGCACGTAAGCCGACGAACCGGACTCTTCCTTGCCGTCCTTCGCCTCGGTCTTCAGGTGACCCCGGAGGCTCGCCTCACCGCGCGGCGCAAGACGCTCACGCTTGGCGATTTCCTCTGGCGTCTTCTGCTCGACGATCAGGTCAGGCGTAATACCCTTTGCCTGGATCGATTTGCCGGACGGCGTGTAGTAGCGCGCCGTCGTCAGCCGGATCGCTCCCTTTGAACCGAGCGGGATAATCGTCTGGACCGAGCCCTTACCGAAGCTGCGGGTGCCAACGATTGTTGCCCGATTGTGATCCTGGAGAGCGCCGGCGACGATCTCTGACGCGGAGGCTGACCCGCCGTTGACGAGCACGATGATCGGCTTGCCGCCGGTGATGTCGCCCGAACGGGCCTGGCTGCGTTGGGTCTCAGACGGATCCCGGCCGCGCGTAATCACGATAGATCCGCGATCCAGGAAGTCATCGCTGACCGACACAGCTTGGTCGAGCAAGCCACCGGGGTTGTTGCGAAGGTCGATGATGTAGCCCTTCAGCTTGTCACCGTTGTCCGCCTTCAGCTTCTTGACGGCCTTCACGAGGTTCGCATGCGTCTGCTCGTTGAACGTCGTCAGGCGCACGTAACCAATCTCACCGTCAGCCTCGACCCGCGACTTCACCGGGTTGATGCGAATGACGGCGCGCGTGATCGTGATGTCGAAGGGATCATCACGGCCCTTGCGCACGATCGTCAGTTTGATCGGCGTATTCACACGGCCGCGCATCTTCTCGACAGCCTGCTCGAGTGTCAGGCCGGCGATGCGCTCGCCGTCGATGTGCGTGATGAGGTCGTTGGCCAGGACACCCGCCCGCGCGGCCGGCGTGTCATCGATTGGCGCGACGACCTTTACGACTTCCTTATCCATGGTGACTTCGATGCCGAGACCACCGAACTCGCCGCGCGTTTGCACCTGCATGTCGCGGAAGTGCTTGGCGCTCAAATAAGCGGAGTGCGGGTCAAGCGAGGCGAGCATGCCATTGATGGCGGACTCGATCAGCTTGGTGTCGTTCGGTTTCTCGACATAGTCGGCACGGACGCGCTCAAGCACGTCTCCGAACAGGTCGAGCTGCTTATAGATTTCGGTGCTCGGCGTCGTGGCCGAGTACGTCGAGGAGACATTGACCATGGTGGTCGCGCCGGCGACGGCGGTCATGGTCATAAAGCTCCAGAAAGCGACGTCGGCTTTTCTCATCGGTTTCCTCATCGTTGGGCCAGGACGCGGCCGCGCACCCACCACGGTTTGGGATTAATCGGCTTGCCGTTTCGCCGGAACTCCACATAGAGCACCGGCTTCGCGGCATCAGCACGGCTGGACGATCCGCGCCCCATCGCTCCGACAGGTTCTGACGCTAAAACAAACTGCCCAAGTTGCACATCAATACGCGACAGGCCCGCAAGTAGAATATGATATCCACCGCCCGTGTTGATGATTAAAAGTTGGCCATAACTGCGAAATGGGCCGGCATAGACCACCCAACCGTCGCTTGGCGAGGTGATTTGGGCGCCGGACCGGGTTTCGATCACGATCCCTTTAGAGCGCCGGCCAAACCGGGTTTTGTCGCCATAAGCCAGGACTTGGCGGCCGGCGGCGGGCAGCGGTAACCGGCCTTTTGCACGGTGAAACGGAATGGCGGGCGCGAGCCTATCGGCCTGCGTGATCGTCCCGCGGGCACCCGGCAGCAATGACGTCCCGGGCTCGACAACGACTTTCGGCGGGCGGATCGCTGCGACCTTCGGCGCTGGTTGTTCGGCCTTCGGCACCGCTGGCAGAGCCGGCGTGCGTGGGGCCGGTGTTGGCAAACGCGGCGCCGCGATCGTGCCCGGCTGCCCCGCCTCAGCCGATGGCGCTTGCGGTGCACGCGGCAACGCCGGCTGCGGCACCGTCTCAACGCGCCGGTTGTAGTCGCCAAGCCCCGTCGACCGCTCGACCGCCTTGTCGAGCGACGCGATGAGCTGGTTCAGGTTTTGGACGTTGCGGGTGATCTTGGCGGCGGCCTGGCGGACCGTGTCGAGTTCGCGGCGCTGCGCCACAAGCGACGTTTTCTTGGCCTCCATCAGGCCTTCAAGTTTGGCCTGCGCTGCGCTCAGCCGGATGCTCTCACCGCGCAGACGATCGCGCTCGTTCGCGACTTCCGTCTTGATCCGCGTCATTTCGGTAAGTTGCGTCTGGAGATTTCGCGCCTCGCTGCGCAGCTCTGGAAACGCCCGGGCCAGCAGCATGGCGCTGCGAACCATCGCCAGCGCATCCTTGCGCTGCGTGACGATCACCGGCGGCGGGTTGCGGCCCATCCGCTGCATTGCGGCCAGCAGTTTCGACATGCGGGCACTGCGGGCGGCGAGCGCGCCGCGGATGACGTTCTCGCGAATTTCGAGTTCGCCAAGCCGGCCTTCAATGGCCGTCATCTTAGCTTCTGTGTCCTGGATCGCGCGTGCCGTCTTCATAAGGTCGGCGTTGATCTTCTCACGCTCCGCCGCCAGCGAATCGACGGACGAGGCAAGCCGGCCCTCGCGGGTGCGCTCAGATTCCAGCGTCTGCTGGTTCTGCTCCAGCCGGCGGGTCAGATCATCACGCGATTCCGTCTCAGCGGCCGCGCGCTCAGTCGAAACGGCAAGCGCGACGCCGGCCAGCAAACCAGCGGCGCAGACGATAACGGTCCGCCGCCAGCTCAACGGCAACGCCCGGTACGCATACGGATCGGTGGAGGTAAAGCTCACTCGTCTTCGGGTCTCTCGCGGCGCGGGCCAGTGGTCGATCGCCCGCACGATACGGTGGGACGGTAGGGGAATGATTAAGGCGATTTCGAAACCGGGACAGTGACAATCGTGCAATTCAGCTCGGTTTCGGCTAGATGTGACGCCAACGCAGGGTCAGCGTGCGCGCGGCCTTGAAGCCTCAGCCGCAGCCTGACGATCCCGAAGAGACGGTCGGCAGGCGCGCGCCGCGCAATCGCACCCCATATGCAAGGAATGCCCTCACTAATGACTGCTGCCGGATACGTTGTAACGATCGGAGCGGCTGCCGCCGTCACGGTTGTGCTGGCCCTTGGCCTCTGGAACCTCTTGCGGGCCGGAAGCGCCAATACGAGTCAGAAGCTGATGCGCTGGCGGATCGGACTTCAGTTCGGCGCCGTAGCGATTGCAATGGTCGCCTTCTATCTCGCCAAGTAGCTGTCAGTCGCCGGATCACCGGGCGATCGACGCGGGATGATCGCGCCGATCACCTGAACGCGCTAGGGAGCCCACCGCATGGTCGTCCTCAACAAGATCTACACCCGCACCGGCGACGACGGGACGACCGCGCTCGGCACGGGCGAGCGGGTGCGCAAGGATGGGCTCCGGGTGTCTGCCTATGGCACCGTCGACGAGGCCAACGCCGCGATCGGCATCGCGCGGCTGAAACTGACCGACGCGCACCAGGATGTCGCCGACGCACTGTTGCGCATCCAGAACGATCTCTTCGACCTTGGCGCAGACCTCTGCGTTCCGGATCGCGGCGACAAGCTTGCTTGGGAACCGCTGCGGATTTCGACGGCGCAGGTCGACCGGCTGGAGTCCGAGATCGATGCGATGAACGCCGAGATGGAGCCGCTTGCGTCTTTCATCCTGCCGGGCGGGACACCTGCGGCCGCGGACCTGCATCTCGCACGCACCATCGCGCGCCGCGCCGAACGCATGATGGTTGAGCTTGCCGCTGAACCCGACGAGCCGGTGTCGGAACCCGCGAAGCGCTTCCTCAACCGATTGTCAGACTACCTGTTCGTCGCCGCACGGTTCGTAAATGACCGTGGCCGCTCGGACGTGCTATGGGTCAAGGGCGAGAACCGCTAGCTGGCCGCGGGACCAACCGGGGCGGGCTCGCGCTGATCGCAGCCCGCCCTGCCGTCCCGAAGAGGTCTAGCGCCGATGTTCGTGCCGCTCCACGACGACAACTCGCTGAAGGCGATTCCCTTCCAGTACGTCACGGTTTTTCTGATTGCCGCCAACGTCGGCATCTTCCTCGCGCAGGCAAGCGCGATGAACCTCAACGCCGTCATCAGCTTTGCGCTCGTACCCGTCGAGTTCCTCCGCGCGAGCCTCGGCGGGCCCGGCACCATCGTACCGCCCGTCGGCGGCATCCCCGTGCCCGAAACGCTGACCACCATCAGCTACATGTTCTTTCACGGCGATTGGCTGCATCTCCTCGGGAACATGATGTTTCTTTGGGTCTTCGGCGATAACGTTGAAGACGCGATGGGACATTTGCGCTTTGCGGTCTTCTACATCGCCTGCGGGGTCGCAGCCGGCCTCTTCCACGTCTTCATCCTGAATGATTCCGTTCGCCCGTTGGTCGGCGCATCGGGGGCCGTGGCCGGCGTCATCGCCGCCTACCTGATGCTGCACCCGCGCGTCCGCGTCTGGGTCCTGGCCATGAAGTTCATCCCACTGCAGATTAATGCGGCCATTGCGCTTGGGCTCTGGGTGGCCATTCAGATTTTCATGGTTCTGACGCCGCAGGTCGGCCCGGTGGCCTGGTGGGCGCATATTGGCGGGCTGATCGCCGGCGCCGTCCTGATTGTGCTGTTCAAGCGGTCGGATGTGCCGCTGTTCGATCGCGGGCTGAAAATCTCATAACGCCATAGCCACCATGCGCTTATCCCGCACTTGCGAAAGCAGCCTGAACTTGCAACATCTCCGCGTGACGAACTTTTTCGTCTCGATCGCTTGACTTGACGACTCGCCGCCGCGGGCCCTCCGCCCTTGTGCCGGCGCACCACCGCAAACAAGCTGACCGCCACGCATCAAGGGAGTTTCCTGCCCATGAAGATCCTCGTGCCCGTCAAGCGCGTGGTTGATTACAACGTGAAGATCCGCGTGCGCCCAGACGGCAGCGGCGTTGAACTCGCGAACGTTAAGATGTCGATGAACCCGTTCGATGAGATCGCGGTTGAAGAAGCGCTCCGTATGAAAGAAGCCGGCAAGGCGGAAGAAGTCATCGCCGTGTCGATCGGGCCGACGAAATCGCAGGAGACGATCCGCACCGCGCTCGCAATGGGCGCCGACCGCGGCATCCTTGTTGAAACCGAAGACGGCGCGACCATCGAACCGCTGGCGGTTGCAAAGATCCTCAAGGGCATCATCGCGGAAGAGAGCCCGGGTCTCGTCATTCTCGGCAAGCAGGCGATTGACGATGATTGCAATCAGACCGGTCAGATGCTGGCAGCTCTGCTTGACTGGCCGCAGGCGACGTTTGCTTCAAAGATCGAGCTCGGTGACGGTTCGGCGGATGTGACCCGCGAAGTTGATGGCGGGTTGCAGACCGTAAAGGTCAACCTGCCAGCGATCGTCTCGACAGACCTGCGGTTGAATGAGCCGCGCTATGCGAGCCTGCCGAACATCATGAAGGCGAAGAAGAAGCCGCTCGATACAAAGTCGCCCGGCGACTATGGCGTCGACATTGCACCGCGCCTTAAGATCCTGAACACGGCCGAGCCGCCCACGCGCGACGCCGGCGTCATGGTCAAGAGTGTCCCGGAGCTTGTTGAAAAACTGAAGAATGAAGCTGGAGTTCTTTAGAGATGGCAACGCTTCTGCTCTGCGAGCACGCAAATAGCGAACTCAATCCTGCGACGGCCAAAGCGCTGACCGCGGCGGCTGCAATCGGCGGCGACGTGCACGCCCTGGTTGCCGGCCATAACTGCGGCGCGGCCGGTGAACAGGCCGCGAAGCTGTCCGGTCTCGCCAAGGTCATCGTCGTCGATGCCGCCCATCTCGAGCACCAGCTCGCGGAGGAGGTTGCAGCGCTCATCGTCGCCATGGCTGACGGCTATGACACGATCATCGCCGCCTCCACCGCCAACGGCAAAAACATTATGCCGCGCGTCGCAGCCAAGCTCGACGTCATGCAGATCTCCGACATCATCGCGGTGACGTCAGCCGATACGTTCGAGCGACCAATCTATGCCGGCAACGCGATCCAGACCGTGCAGGCAACTGACGCCAAGAAGGTCATCACGGTCCGCACGGCCGCGTTCGCGTCAGCCGAAGAGACAGGCTCCGCCGCAGTCGATGCCGGCAGCGCGCCGGAGGTCATCGGCATCTCAACGTTCGAGAGGGCGGAACTCGCCGACACCGACCGGCCAGAACTTGCTTCAGCCAAAATCGTCGTATCCGGCGGACGCGGGATGGCCTCCGGCGACAACTTCGAGAAGTATCTTGAGCCCTTGGCCGACAAGCTAGGCGCCGCCATTGGCGCAAGCCGCGCCGCGGTGGACGCGGGTTACGTGCCAAACGACTATCAGGTCGGCCAGACCGGCAAGGTCGTCGCGCCCGAGCTTTACATCGCGGTCGGCATTTCCGGCGCGATCCAGCACCTTGCGGGCATGAAGGATTCCAAGGTGATCGTCGCGATCAACAAAGACGGCGAAGCGCCGATCTTCCAGGTCGCAGACTACGGTCTCGTCGCGGATCTGTTTGAGGCGATGCCGGAACTGGCAAGCGAGATCGAAAAGGCAGCCTAGCCGGGCATTGTCGTGCGCGGCAGGTGCGGGCCGCGTCCGCACCGGCAACAGCCAGGGTTGCAGCGAAAGGAACGCGATGCAGGTCGACGCTCAAGAACGGCGCGCTGCCGGGTCTGAAACGGCCGCCGGGATCAAGAAGGTCGGCATCATCGGCGCCGGGCAGATGGGCAACGGCATTGCGCACGTCGTTGCGCTGGCCGGCTATCCGGTCAAGCTGCACGACACCAACCCTGAGCAGTTCGACAAGGCCGTCGAGGTCATCGAAAGCAACCTCCGGCGGCAGCTTGCGCGTAAGCGCATATCCGAAGGCGACATGAGCGCCGCGCTGCAGCGTATCACCCGCGCGGATCAGACAACCGCACTGATGGACTGCGACCTCGTGATCGAGGCGGCGACCGAAGACGAGCAGATCAAGCGCGCGATCTTTATGGAGCTGCGCGATGTCCTGCCCGACACCGTGATGCTCGCGTCGAACACCTCGTCAATTTCGATCACGCGGCTGGCGTCTGTGACGGCGAAGCCTGAGCGCTTCATCGGCATGCACTTTATGAACCCGGTGCCGCTGATGCAGCTTGTCGAGCTGATCCGTGGGATCGCGACAGATGACGAGACGTTCGAAGCCTCGCGCGCGTTCGTCGACAGCCTTGGCAAGACCACGTCGACGTCAGAAGACTTCCCGGCGTTCATCGTCAATCGCATCCTGATGCCGATGATCAACGAGGCCGTCTACACGCTCTATGAAGGCGTCGGCACCGTCGATGCGATTGATACCGCGCTCAAACTTGGCGCGAACCACCCGATGGGTCCGCTTGAGCTTGCCGACTTCATCGGGCTCGATACCTGTCTCGCGATCATGCAGGTGCTCTATGAGGGCCTGGCGGACACCAAGTACCGGCCGTGTCCGTTGCTCGTGAAATATGTCGAAGCCGGCTGGGTTGGACGAAAGTCCGGCCGCGGGTTTTACGACTATCGCGGCGAGACGCCCGTTCCGACGCGATAGCGTGCACGACGGTTCTGCGACCAGCAGGGGGTCTGGCGCCGCTCGATCTCTCTGACGTAGTAACCGGGACCGGATCGGGACAACCGGTACGTGTGCGGCCGATAGTTGGTCCCCTGAAGAGCCCCTTTTTGGCTCATGCACTAAGGTCGGTTCCGGCCTTTCGCCGGCCAACTTCATCGCGGCCGGCCGCGCGCAGAGCGCAAGCCCCGCGCCCACAGCCACAATAACCGTCAAGCCGCAGTTGCCGCGCTGATCTCCGGACCTCCGTTGCGGATCGCCGCCCCGGACGCGGCGTCACCCGCATCCGCACCCCGCACTTCCGAGCGGTATCCCAGCGCCTCTGCAATATGCGCTTCGGCGACAGCCGGTACGGCGTCGAGATCGGCGAGCGTCCGCGCCACCCGAAGCGTACGATGAAAGCCCCGAGCCGACAGGCCAAAGCGTTCGGCCGCGGACCGAAGGAGCGCCTGAGCCGCAGGGCCCAATGCTGTGGCCGCTTCAAGCGCGTTGGCGGAGGCTGCGGCATTGGAAAGCGCGGGCGCACGGGCGACCTGAAGCGCGTCAGCCTCCGGCACGGCTACTTGATACCGCGCGATCTGCCGGCCGCGGGCAGCAATAACGCGGGCGCGGACTTCAGCGCTGCCTTCAGCGGCCGGTGGCAGACAGAGGTCGGCTGCTGAGACCGCCCCCACCTCAATCACCATGTCGATCCGGTCGAACAACGGCCCCGAGATCCGCGCCTGGTATTCAGCCGCACAGCGCGCGCCCCGCCGGCACGTTCGGCCGGGGCCACCGCCGCACTTGCACGGGTTCATAGCCGCGATGAGCTGCACCTGGCTTGGGTAGGTGATGCGATGGTTGGCGCGCGCGATCACGGTCTCGCCGGTTTCTAGCGGCTGACGCAGCCCGTCGAGAACCTGCGGCCCGAACTCAGGCAGCTCGTCCAGAAACAGCACGCCGTGATGGGCGAGCGAGACTTCGCCAGGCCGGGGTCGCGAACCACCACCGACGAGGGCTGCCATACTGGCCGAGTGATGCGGTGCGCGGAAGGGACGGGCCGTACAAAGCGCGCCGTCGGTCAGTTCGCCGGCCAGCGAGTGGACCATGGAGACGCTCAGCATCTCTTCAGGTGTCAACTCCGGCAGGATCGATGGCAGGCGTTGCGCCAGCATCGACTTGCCCGATCCCGGCGGTCCGATCATCAGCAGGTTGTGCCCGCCGGCGGCTGCGACTTCGAGCGCCCGCTTGGCCGTCTCTTGCCCGCGCACGTCGGCTAAATCACGGACCGGGCCTGACGCCGGCTGCGGTCGCGCTTCCGGCCGGGCGAGGACCTGCGTGCCGCGCAAGTGATTGATGAGGGAGAGGAGGTGCGGGGCTGCGATCACTTCGACGCCGTCGCCAGCCCAGACGGCTTCGGGGCCCGACCCCCGCGGGCAGATGAGCCCTTTTCCAATGGCGTTTGCGCCAATCGCCGCTGGCAGGCCGCCCGGCACATCGCGAACGGCACCATCAAGCGCCAGCTCACCGACGACGGCAAAGCCCGCGATGGCGTCCGGCGAAACCGCTTCCATTGCGATCATCAAGGCAAGCGCAATCGGCAGATCAAAATGGCTGCCTTCTTTCGGCAGGTCCGCCGGCGCGAGGTTCACCGTCACACGCTGATGCGGCATGCCAAGGCCAATGGCGTGCAGTGCACCGCGGACGCGCTCGCGGCTCTCAGCAACCGCCTTATCGGGCAGGCCGACAATGTTGAATTGGTGATTACCAGAGGTCAGGCGGACCTCGACATCGACCGGTCGCGCGTCAATTCCAACAAACGCCAGCGTCGTCACCCGCCCGTACATCCGACACCTCACCGCAACACGCGAACCCGTTACAGTCCGCACTCTGACAGCCTGGGCGAAGGCGGTCAAGAACATTAGCCGAACAAACCGGAACGGTCGGCGTGGCATCCAAGCCGCACACGGTTAACCTACCCGGCCGCGCCGCAATTGGGCCGCGCAACGGCCGGAATCGCAGGTCATCCCGCATGCGAGCTACAGGCGCCGGATCACGGGGATCGGCGGCTTGCGAGACTGCGGGGGAACGACCCATGCCATTCATGAAACTCACAACAGCGGCGGCGCTCGCGGCGAGCGTTGCGGTTGCCGGATGCGCCGGCGAGTTCAATCGCGCGGAATCCGGGACGGTCATTGGCGCCGTCGCCGGCGGCCTTATTGGCAACCAGTTCGGCAAGGGTTCGGGCAACGCACTTGCAACGGCGGCCGGCGCGATCGTTGGCGGCATCATCGGGCACGAGATCGGCCGCGACCTTGACGCGGAAGACCGCCGCTTGGCGCAGGAGGCAGAGTTCCGCGCACTCGAAGATGGCGAGTCCGGCCGGGCCATTCCCTGGCAAAACCCAGACTCAGGCCACCGCGGCGAGGTTATCCCGCGCCGCGCCTATCGCGAGGAACGGCGCGTTTGCCGCGAATTCGAGCACCGCGTGTGGATCGATGGCCGCCGCGAAGTCATGACCGGCCGCGCCTGCCGCAGACCTGACGGGACCTGGCGCAACGTCGGTTGATGGGCCGACAGCGCTGGCGGGCGGGGTTTGCCTTTCAGCAAGCTCGACCCACCAAGCCCACCTTACTTACGCCGACGCCACCTTGCGCTCGATCGCGTCCCAGATCATCGCGGCAATGTCGTTGCCGCCAAACGCTTTCACCTGACGGATCCCCGTCGGCGACGTCACGTTGATCTCGGTCAGGTACGGGCCGATCACGTCGATGCCCGTGAAAATGAGGCCGCGCCGCTTCAGCTCCGGGCCAAGCCGCGCACAAATCTCGCGATCGCGATCCGTCAGCTCGATCGGCTCGGCCCGCCCGCCAACGTGCATGTTGGAACGCGCTTCGTCGGCGGCTGGCACACGGTTGATGATGCCGGCAATTTCGCCGTCGACCAGAATGATCCGCTTATCGCCAGCGCGAACCTCGTCGCGGTACTGCTGCACCATGAACGGTTCACGCGTGAGCGATTGAAAGATCTCGACGAGCGCATTGAGGTTCGTGTCGCCGCCCTTCATGAGAAACACGCCGGCCCCGCCGTTGCCGTAGAGCGGTTTGATGATGAAGTCGCCGTGTTCGTCGCGGAACGCACGCACGTCGGCAAGCGACCGCGTCACCATCGTCGGCGGCATCAGGTCGACAAAGTCGAGCACCCAGATCTTCTCCGGCGCGTTGCGGACTTCCGCCGGGTGATTGACGACCAGCGTGTCGGGATGAATGCGTTCGAGCAGGTGGGTGTTCGTAATGTAGTTCATGTCGAACGGCGGGTCCTGCCGGAGCAGCACGACATCGAGCGTCGCAAGATCAATGCGCCGCGGGTCCGACAGAGTGTAGTGATCGCCTTCGACATCGCGCACGTGCAGCGTTGAACCGCGGGCCATGATGCGGCCGCTGTCGAGGGCCAGATCGTCGACGTGATAATAAAAGATCTCGTGCCCGCGCGCCTCGGCTTCGAGCAAAATCGCGAAGGTGGAATCGCCGTCGATTTCGATGCGATCGATCGGGTCCATCTGGCAGGCGATCTTCAGACCCATCGGCTGTTCCTTCGTGATCGTGGCGGAGACTGGCGTCAGTGTTCGCCGCTGCATGTTCTAGGGGCAGACCGGACCGACAAACCCGGATGAACTCTAGCGCGGCGCTTCAAGTGCATCGATGACATGGCGGAAGCGCCAGAGCCGCGCAACCTCGAAGCGGTCAAACCCGCGCGTGTGGTGTCGGTAGCGCGTGTAGCGGGCGACCCAGGCATCGGCGGCACGGTGCAGACGCGCCTGCTGAGATGGCGCCACAGCCGTCGCAGCATGGGCAAGGGTCGGGCGGCGCTTCACCTCGACGAACGCTATGCGCCGCCCGCGCACGGCAACGATGTCGATTTCGCCCGCTGACGTGCGCGCGCGGCACTCGAGAATGCGATATCCCTTCAGGAGCAAAACGCCTGCCGCCAGCCACTCCGCCGTGCGGCCGCCGCGTTCGTAACCGGCTCTCGCGCGCGACGACCCGGCACCGGGTTGACGGACATCAGTCATCGCCGCGCTCGTTGCGCAGCGCGTTGGCGAGTGCATAGACGCGGGCTCGCGGCAGCCCAAGGTCTGTTGCCACCTGGCGCGCCGCGCGTGATGTCCCGTCTGCTGCAATCAGCGGAGCGAGGCGCGCGCGAATGTCTTCATCGGTGACGTCGCCGGCAGTTGCGGCAGCACGCGCGATCAAGACGACGATCTCGCCCTTTGGCGGTGCGTCCCCGAATGACGCTGCAAGCTCGTTCAACGACCCTTCCGCGAAGGTCTCGAACCGTTTCGTCAGCTCGCGTGCGACGACCGCTGCGCGGTCGCCGAATGTCTCCGCCGCATCTGTCAGGAATGCTGCGAGCCGGTGCGGGGCTTCGTAGAAGACGAGTGTCGCCGGCGTGTCCTTGAACGCCGATAGATGGCGGCGGCGGGCGGCCTGCTTTTGCGGCGCAAAGCCTGCAAACAGGATGGCATCGGTCGGCAACCCGCTCGCCGACGCGGCGGCGACCGCGGCGCTTGGGCCTGGAACGGGCACGACCGCGTGCCCCGCATCGCGGACGTGGCGCACGAGCTTGAAACCCGGATCGGAAAAGAGCGGCGTGCCCGCATCGCTGACGAGCACAACGCGCTGGCCGGTGGCAACACGGCTCACGATCCGGTCGCGCGCCGCAGCATCTGTGTGGTCGTCGTAGCGCTCGAGCGCGTTTGGCGCGATGGCATAGGCATCGAGGAGCCGGCGCGTCATGCGCGTATCTTCGCAACAGATAACGTCAGCACGCGCGAGGATCGCAGCCGCTCTTATGGTCAGATCCGCGAGATTGCCGATCGGCGTTGCGACGAGATAGAGCCCCGGCGGAAAGTCCTGCTGCATGGCCTGCCGCAGCACCGGAGTGAGCATCGGCGACGCGTCTGCCAGCTTTGCTGCGTCCGACTCGTCCATTCCGCTCTTTCCGGAATAAATGATGTTGTCCACAGCCGGGCGTTCACGCGTGACTGTAGATGTTCTGCCCTATCAAGGACTTTCGAATGGACCTAACGTCAGCCCCATCGCCCGGCAAGTCCAGGCGTTAGCTGAGCACGGACGAAGCTTTGAGCGCAGTCAAAAAATTCCACACGGTGTTCGCAGCCGCGGCGCTCGCAATTACGCTGGCTGCCTGCAGCGCGCAGCAGTCGGGCACCGGACCGCTGGCGACGGCGTCGCCAACAGCGACAAACGCAAGTGCGCAGTCCGCGACGCAGGAAACAGCAACACCCGCCGCGCTGTCTGAAGCGCGGCAGTTTTCGGCAACGATCGCCCTGCTCGTGCCGCTGACCGCGACCGGGCAAACAGCGGAAATCGCAAAGCGGCTCAAGCAGGCTGGCGAACTCGCACTATTCGAATATCGCAATCCGTCGCTGCAGCTCGTCGTCAAGGACACGCAAGGGACGCCAGACGGCGCTCGGGCTGCAACTCAAGCCGCAATCCAGCAGGGCGCCGAAATCATCATCGGGCCGCTGTTTGCAAAGTCCGTGACGGCCGCCGCAGAGATTGCCCGACCGGCTGGCATCCCCGTCGTTGGCTTTTCCAACAACCCGGCCGTCGCAGGCAACGGCGTGTATCTTCTGAGCTTCCTTGCGGACCAGGAGATCGAGCGGGTCGTCAGCCACGCGACAGCATCAGGTGTGCAGCGCTTTGCCGGGCTGATCCCGGCCGGCACATACGGCGACACGCTGCAAGCGGCGTTCCGCGGTGCGCTCACGCGAAACGGCGGGCTGCTGGTCGATCTCCAGCGATATCCGCCAGGCGCCACCGGTATGCTCGCGCGGATCGACGATCTGATTGAAGCCATCAAAGGCCCGGCAGAAGCGCCGATCGTGCCGCCGCGCGCGGATGCGATCTTCGTGCCTGGCGATCAGGGCATGCTGCCGACCATCGGCGCGGCGCTTGAGAACGGGAAACTCAACACCAAGGCCGTACGACTGCTCGGTAATGGCGGCTGGGGGTATCCGGGCATTGGCCGGACGCGCGCGACCCATGGCGGTTGGTATGCGGCGCCTGACCCGGCCGGGTTTGAAGCCTTCGCCGGCAAGTTCTCGCAGACGTTTGGATCGCAACCGCCGCGCATCGCAAGCTTCGCCTACGACGGCGTCGCCATCGCTGCCGCTCTCGCCAAGGCGTACCCGAAGGGCCAGCGCTATCAGCCCGCGCAGATGACGAACGCATCGGGCTTTACCGGCGTCGACGGGGCCGTTCGCTTTTCAAGTTCAGGGCTGTCTGAACGGGCGCTTGCGGTCATTGAGGTCACGGCAAACGGACCGCAGATCGTCTCTCCCGCACCTGCAAGTTTCAGCCGGCCGCAAGCAGCCGTCGCCGGAACCGCGAACACGTTCGCGCAATAGACCCCGCGAGCCGGCCACTGCCCGGAACGGCGACCACCACGACACAATCTGCTATACCTTCTCGCCAACCGGAGACGATCGGCCTGCGCCGTGGTGATCCGTGATCGCCCGCCCAAGGCTGCCCATGGTTCAGGTCCTCACGATCGTCACCCCGTTTTTCGGGCTGATCCTCCTCGGCTTCGCGTCCGTCAAGCTCGGCTACCTGTCGCGAGAGGCCGCTCGCTATATGGTCGAGTTTGCGGTCAAGCTCGCGATGCCGGTCTTCCTGTTCCGCGCGATGCTTTCGATTGGTGAGTTGCCAGGTTCACCGATCCTGCTCGTCGCCGCCTACTTCTGCGGCACGCTGATCGCCTGGATCCTGGCGGCACTCGCGACCGCCATTATCCTGCGCCGACCGCAGACCGACGCCGCCGCAATCGCGATGGGCGCGACGTTCTCCAACAGCGTGATGCTCGGCGTCCCGCTCGCAATCTCAACCTTCGGTCCGGAAGCCGCAGCGCCTGCCGCGCTGCTGATCTCACTCGACACACCGGTCCTCTGGATCATGGCGACGCTTCACTACGAGGCGTTCTCGAAAGACCGGACCGGTTCGCCGATCTCGGCGCTTGGCAAGATCGTGCTCGACCTCATCAAAAACCCGATTGTGCTGGCGCTCATCGTCGGGTCAGCGGCGCGGCTCGGCGGGCTCGTGCTGCCGCCACTGGCGGATACGGCGACGAGCCTATTGGCGCAGGCGGCCGTTCCGACCATGCTCGTGGCGCTTGGCGCCTCGATCGCGACGTACAAAATGGCGGGTCAGACGTCGACGCTCGCGACGATCCACATCATCAAGATCATCATCTTTCCCGTCGTCGTGTTCGTGTTTGCGGCCTACGTTTTCGAGCTGCCACCGCTCTGGACGGCGATCGCGACCTTGTTCGCGGCTATGCCCGTCGGCGCGAACGCATACCTGTTTGCAGCCAAGTATGATGTCGCGGTCGGCTCCGTCTCGACGTCGATTGCAATCTCAACGCTCATCACGGTCTTCACCGTGACTGGGCTGCTGTTCTGGTTGAGAACCGTCGTTTGAACCTCGTCCTGACGACTATTGTCCCGATCTTCTCGCTGATCGCGATCGGCTTTCTGTCGGGCCGCCTCCGCTATCTCGGCGAGACGACGGCCGGGGGGCTTGCGGACTTCACGTTCAAGCTCGCGATCCCGGCGCTGCTGTTCCGCACGATCGCAACGGCTGACATGCCGGATGTCTCGCCACTTGCGGTTTGGGCGGCGTACTTCGTGCCTGTCTCTGCCGCCTGGCTACTCGCGTCGCTTATCGCCGTCCTGGTTCTCGGCAGAGCAGTTAGCGACACCGCGCCGATCTCGATGAGCGCCGGCTTCGGCAACGTCGTCATGCTCGGCATCCCGCTCGCGCTGAGCATCCACGGCGACGCTGCAGCAGGGCCCATCGCGCTCATCATCTCGGTGCACTCGCCGATCCTCTGGACGGCGGCGACACTCCACAACGCTATGGCCAATCGCGGCGGCGCGGGCCCCATCGGGCCGGTGCTCCGGGACGCGGCCAAGGACCTTGCGCGCAACACGCTCATCCTTGCGATCATCGCCGGAACGGTGTGGCGCTTTACCGGCCTGGAGCTGCCTGCGATCGCGAGCAACATTCTTGCGATGCTTGGCGCAGCCGCGATACCGGCGGCGCTTGTCTCGCTCGGCTTGTCGCTCACCGGTTTCCGCATCAGCGGTCAGGCGCCAACGCTGACAATGGTCCTGCTCCTCAAGTTGCTCGTCATGCCGGCGATGGCGTACGTGATCGCCGTGCCTGTCCTTGCGCTGCCGACAGCAACCGCGGCCGTGGTCATCATCTTCGCGGCCATGCCGACCGGCGCGAATGCTTATATCTTCGCGAGCTATGCCGGCCGCGCCATAAACTCGGCATCCGGCGCGGTCGTGCTTGGCACGCTGCTGTCGATCTTCACGTCGACTGCGCTTCTGCTCACGCTTGCGAAATAGCCGACCACGTCATTTGCGGCAGGCGTGCCGCAGAATGACCATCGGAACATCCCGATTGAGCCCCGCTTCCTGACCGAATGGCCGCGCACCTACATGTCGTGCGGCGTGCGGGGAGGGTTTCGTCGCGAACGGGTGGGGCATTCATGTTTTGCGTATTCAGCGGCCGAGCATTCGGTCAGCTTTCCCGTGCGGCCTGCATCGCGGCGTTCGCACTAATACTTGCCGGCTGCAGCCATCACATCGACCGCGCTGACTTTAGCGATGTCGACTTCGACCAGTGGGGCGCCGTCGAAGACGAGCCGCCGCCGAAGAAGGTGCGCAAACGCAAGCGCACCGCACGCAAGGCCAAACCCAAAGTGCGCCGCGCCTCGCTGCGCCGAACCAGCAAGCCCAAGCCACCGCCGCGGCCAAAACCAGCGCTGCGGATTCCGCGGCCACAGCCTGTGCCTGAACAGGATCTCTACGCTCCGACACCAGCGCCGCCGCAACCGGCCGCCGCGCCCGAACCTGCACCGACGGTCCCAAAGCCCATCGAAGCGGCACGCGCGCCGGAGTCAAAACCCCCGCCAACCGACGCACGGTCAGCGCTCGGCCGTCAGCCGGCCGTGGCAACGCCGCCGGTTCTCAATCCACAGGCGCCGACATCAGGCGCGCCTGACACTGAGGAGAAAGAAGAGCAGCGCACGGCGAGCGCGGCGCCACTTGAGAACGGCCGCATGGCCTTGACGTCAAAAAATGCTGCCGCAGCGGAAACCAAAATCTCGTGCGTTGCGGGCAACAGGGTGTGCCCCGACAAGCTTGCTGGCCTGATGCAGGACAAGTCGCTCGGATGGATTTCCACGCCCGCACGCGCCGAAGACTACGTTTCAGGCGCACGCCTGATCGCCTACGACCGCCTGAAGCCAGAGTTGAGCTGCAAACAGATGGTCCGTGGCTTGGAAGAATCGCAAACCGCGATCGTTGCACTTGGCGCGGCCATCACGGACGAAAATGCGCTCGGCCGACCAACGAAGGGCCTAACCGCGACGCGCCGGATCGCGCTTGCCGTCCGCGACCGATTGCTTGCAGCGCGCAAAGCCCGGTGCTGATCGTTGCTCGCGCCGACAGAGCCCGGCCACCGATCAGTTTGGCGTGATGCGTAAGATGCGGCCGCGCGGGTTATCGGTTGCAACGTAGAGCGCGCCGTCCGGGCCCTGCCGCACATGCCGGATGCGCGCGTTGACGTCTTCGAGCAGCCGCTCTTCACCGACGACCTTGCCGCTCTCATCAAGGTCGAGACGGACCAGCTGCCGGTACTTGAGTGCACCAACGAAGAGGTCGCCCTTCCACCGAGGAAACATATCGCCGGTATAGAATGTCATGCCGGACGGCGCGATCGATGGGTCCCAGTAGTAGTGCGGCTGTTCGAGCCCGGCCTTCTCTGTGCCTTCGCCGATGCGCCCGCCCGAATAGTGCCGGCCGTAGGAGATGACGGCCCAGCCGTAGTTCTTGCCGGGCTCTGGAATGTTGATTTCATCGCCCCCGCGCGCGCCGTGCTCGACGGTCCAAAGCGCGTTTGTTTCAGGGTGCAGGTCAGCGCCTTGCACGTTGCGATGACCGATGCTCCAGATCTCAGGCAGCACATCGGTCCGCCCGACGAATGGATTGTCGTCCGGCACCGAACCGTCCTGATTGATGCGGACGATCTTGGCCCAATGCCGCTTGGTGTCCTGCGAACGGTCGCGGCGGCCGCGATCGCCGAGTGTCACGAACAGCGTTCCATCGGGCCGGAACACAAGCCGCGACCCGAAGTGGTAGCCGGATCGGACGGCGGGCTGCTGCTGGAAGATGCGTTTGAGGTCGGTGAGCTTTGCCGTCCCTTCGCCGCGCTCAAGCGTCGCCGACGCAACGGCAACCGCGGTCTGCCCGCCACCACGGGGCTCCGAATAGCTAAAGAAGATGCGCTTCGTCTCGCCATAGTCCGGCGCCGTGACGACGTCGAGCAGGCCGCCCTGCCCGGTCGCGGCGATCTCCGGCAGGCCTGCCACGTCGACCATCTTGCCGCCGTCCAGCACGACCTTCATCGTGCCCGGACGTTCCGTCACCAGCAGCGCGCCATCGTCAAGAAACGCGATCGCCCACGGATTGCGCAGGCCGCGCGCGACAATCTCAAGCTTGATGGATGACGCCTTCGCTTTCGGCGCATCGGTGATGTTGGCGGCTGCCGGTCCGAGCGGCACAACCATCGTCGCGGCGACAGCAAAGCAAAGGGAACGCGAGAGCATGCGAGGCCTCCAGATCCGGTTTGAAACGGATATGGAGGCCGCGTTCGCGCTTGTCTAATTGCAGTTCTGTAAGGCTAGAGACCTCACCGAACCCGGCGCGGGTTCATGTAGAGGTCGACTTCCTGCTTCTCGAGCTTCGGGCTGTAGTTGCCTTCGCGCACGTCCTTGGCGCAGCGCTTCACGTGGCTGCGGCAGGAGTCGTTAAAGCAAAGCATGCCGGTGAACATCTTCAGGACGTTCATCAGGGCTTTGTCCTTGTACTCCTTGCGCAGGCGGCAGCGCCACTTTCCGGCAATCGAGAACACCGCGCCATCAAGCAGCCCGATGATCTCATCACGGCCGTTGTAGACGAGGTAGTCATCGCCGAAGCGGAAGAATTTCTGGCGGATGCGGTAGAACTCGAGCTTGCCGTCCTCGATGAGGAAGAACGAGAACGTCTCGGGCAGCAGCGGCCACTTGTTCGCCGACCGCTCGATGTAGACGACCTGATCCTCACCGGACGTGTTGACCGAGTAGGTCGTCACCGGCAGCAGCCGCGCGCCGATGGTCTGCTGCACAGAGCGCGCCATCATTAGGTCCATCGTCGCGCGCCAGTTGAGCTTGTCGCTAAAAAGCTTGAACACCAGCCGCCGGTTCGTCCGCTCGTTCTCTGTCCAGAGGTCTTTGCGATAGCCGAGCAGGCCGGTCCGCTTCCCGTTCTCGATGATCTCAGCGTAGACATCCATGTCGGTTGTGAACTGACGCGACTTGGCGCGGTTGCGCGAGCGCTTGAAGATGCCGAATTCGGTTGGGTTGAAATTCGTCAGCCAGACGTCGACGACGAAGTGATGCCAGCCCTCGGTCGACGTCGACTGCTTGGTCGTCTTACGTTGCCGGCGCTTCGATCGCTTCGGCGGCGCAAGCGGATCGTCAACCTCGTGCCGTTCGAGGACCTCTGCGCGGGCGTCGCGGGCGGCATCATTTGCGGCGCGCTCGGCTTCGCGGAAGGCATCTGCGGTTGCCACATCGGCCATGGCTGATCTCCCGTACGGGACCTTCAACGCGGCACGAAAGACGAATCACTCCGTGAAAAGTTAACAGGTTGTGCACACAGCGAGAAGGTGGGCATCGACGCGCAAGTGAGTTTCGCCCTAGCGCCGAAGCCCTCAGGGCGCCTCGCATCGCTTTCAATCACTCAGCCGAACCAGCATTTCATGGCGTTTCATGAACGGGATCGTCATGGGCGGATTGTAGGCGGCGTAAATCGGCGTGCCCGCGGGTTCGATGCCGGCGGCCTTGAGATCATCCAGGAGTTCGCGCGCTTCGGCTGCCTGGCGCTCACGTCCGGCAAACCATGAGAAGCGCCGCGCTGCGAACCGGCCGGGCGGCTGCTCCACGACCTTCACGTCGGCGGACTTCGGCGCGGGGGCTGCGTCCATTGAAACTGTCTTTGGCAGGACAAACGACATCTCGGTCGCGGCTTGGTCGCGGCCGATGAAAACCGGAGCGGTCATTGCGATCTTCTGGTCGCGCGCGTTGCCGCCGAAGATGTAGCCGGCGAGACGGCGGAAGGCGGTCCCGTTGGCATCAAAGCCGACGCCGTTAACGCGGGTTTCCGCAATCGCAATTGCTGGGTACGCCCGGATCTCGAACGCGTTCCGCGCCTCGATGACGGCGTAGGGCGCCTCTTCGACGCCGCGGATCATGACCCAACTGGCGACGGTCCAAACCGCGACGAGGCCCGCAAGCGAAACTGAAAGCCAAACCATCCAACGTCTCATTCGATTAATCCGCCATTGTCACCGGTTTCGCCCGGGCGCCGAAAATCGCCGAGCCAACGCGGACGTAGCTCGCACCGAACTGCACCGCGGTTTCGTAGTCAGCGCTCATGCCCATCGAGAGTTTGGCGAGGCCATGCTCCGCGGCGAGCTTGGACAGCAAGGCAAAGTGCGGCGCCGGCGCGTCCTCAATCGGCGGAATGCACATAAGCCCCGCAATCATCAGGCCGCATTCGCCGCGGCAGAACGCGAGCAGGTCTGCAAGATCATCGACACCGACGCCGGCCTTCTGCGCCTCATCGCCCGTGTTGACCTGAACAAACAGTTCGAGCGTGCGCCCCTGGTTCGTCATTTCGCTCGCAATCGCACGGGCAATCTTCGGCCGGTCAACCGTATGGATCGCATCAAACAGCGCGACGGCGTCCTTCGCCTTGTTCGACTGGAGCGGACCAATCAGGTGCAACGTTGTCTCCGGGAAAGCAGCCTTGAGCTCGGGCCACTTGCCCTGGCTTTCCTGTACGCGGTTTTCGCCAAAGTGCCGGTGGCCCGCGTCGAGGAAAGGCCGGATCGCGTCTGGTCCAAACGTCTTTGAAACGGCGATCAGCTCGCAAGCAGCCGCGTCACGACCGGTCTCTGCCGCCGCCGCTTCAATCCGAGCGCGGACATCGCTGATCGCGCGTGCTGCCGCGGCATCGTCCATGTCTCAACTCCCGTGCAATGTCGTGGCGGCCCAAGTGTTGGTCGCAATCCCAGCCGACCGGCGAGACCAAACCGATACGTTACAGCGCGGAGGCCGATCATGGACCGGATCAATCGCGCGCCCGCACCGGACGTCAGCACCGTCCTTCGGGACGTATCCTCCGCGCGCGGCCTGCCCAACGCTCACTATACAGACGCGGACGTCTTCAAACGCGAGCGCGACGCCGTCCTCTTTCGGAACTGGAGCGGGATCGGCTTCGCCAAGGACGTCCCCAAGCCCGGTTTCGTCAAACCCGTCACGTTTCTCGGGATGCCGCTACTGATTGTCCGCGATCGCGATGGCAGCCTGAGGGTGTTTCAGAACACCTGCCGGCATCGTGGCATGATCCTCGTCGACGCGCCCGGCCACCTGCGCGGCGTCATCCGGTGCCCCTATCATAGTTGGTGCTATGGTCTCGACGGCCGTTTGAAAGTCACGCCTCACGTGGGCGGGCCCGGCATCAACACGCATGCCGCCCTCGACATCTCGACGCTTGGTCTCATCCAAATCCGTTCGCATGTCTGGATGGGCGTTGTGTTCGTCAACGTCGACGGGCAGGCGCCAGCCTTCGAACAAGCGCACGCACCGTTGCTCGAGCGGTGGTCGGAGTTCGACAAGCCATTGCACGCCGGCGGCGCGGCCGCGTCGTTCACACTCGATGTCGCGACGAACTGGAAGCTCGCAGTCGAGAACTATTGTGAAAGCTATCACCTGCCCTGGGTCCACCCGGGGCTCAACAGCTATTCGCGCCTTGAAGACCATTACAATATCATCGAGCGCGGCGCGTATTCCGGCCAAGGCACTTACGTCTATCGCCAAATCAAGGGCGATCGCGGCGAGATGCTGACGGACTTCGCTGGCCTCAGCGAGAAATGGGAGACGGGCGCGGAATACATTGCGGTCTACCCCAACGTCCTGCTCGGCGTGCAGCGCGACCAAACGTTCGCCATCGTGCTCGATCCGGTTGACTGCGAACGCACCATCGAACGCATCGCGCTCTTCTATGCCGCGCCTGTGACCGCTGATCTCGAAGCCCTCGCCGACCGGAATGCTGCCCAATGGAAACAGGTCTTCAAGGAGGACGTGTTTGTCGTCGAGGGCATGCAGCGTGGTAGACACGGTGTTCACTTCGACGGCGGCCGGTTCTCACCCGCGATGGATGGGCCAACGCACAACTTCCACCACTGGGTGGCAGCGCAGGTGCAAAGCCATGCCGGAGCGGCAGTATGATGGACCGGCTCGAAACAGCTCTCATCAGCGCGCACGGCTCAGGCGACAGCAACCGCCTCGCGGTACTCTACACCGAAGCAGCCGACCTTGCCGAAGACGCCGGCCGCATTGATGCAGCCTGCTTTTACCTGACCCATGCGCTGGTCTTCGCGCTGGAGGCTGGCGCAGCGTCCGCAACTCAACTTGCTGGGCGGCTCGCAGCGCATAACCGCATGCCAGCCGCGCGCAACTGAGCCCATCACGCTCGTTGAGTGGGCATTGTTCGCCGTCCATTCAGTGGTCGCAGAGAGCAGCGCCCGGCAGGCGGGCCGGCGCCCTGGTTGACGGTCGCCAGCACACAAACCCGCAAGCCCCTTGACCCGCCGGACCGCGCGCGGTCTCTACCGCCCACAACAGCGATGACGACGAAAACTCCAATGGCCACCGAGCGCTATAACGCACCTGACCGCGAGCCGCACTGGCAGTCGGTCTGGAAAGACCGCGATACCTTCCGGACCGGAACCGACCCGGACAAACCGAAGTGCTACGTGCTTGAGATGTTCCCGTATCCCTCCGGGCGCATCCATATGGGCCATGTGCGCAACTACACGATGGGCGACGTCCTCGCCCGCTATAAGCGCGCCCGCGGGTTTAATGTTTTGCATCCCATGGGTTGGGATGCGTTCGGCATGCCAGCTGAAAACGCTGCGATGCAGAACCAGACGCATCCAGGCACCTGGACCTACGCCAACATCGCGGCCATGCGCACGCAGCTAAAGTCGATCGGCCTCGCGATCGACTGGTCGCGCGAGTTCGCGACATGCGACGCCGCATATTACAAGCATCAGCAGGCGCAGTTTCTCGATTTCCTCGACAAGGGCATCGCCTACCGGAAGTCATCCAAGGTCAATTGGGACCCGGTCGACCACACCGTGCTCGCCAATGAGCAGGTGATCGACGGCAAGGGCTGGCGATCCGGCGCGGAGGTTGAGCAGCGGGAGCTGACGCAGTGGTTCTTGAAGATCACCGACTACGCGCCCGAATTGCTGGAAGCGTTGGACACGCTCGACAAGTGGCCGGAGAAGGTCCGCACGATGCAGGCCAACTGGATTGGCCGCTCGGAAGGGCTGCTGATGCGGTGGGCGCTCGCAGGCGACACACCGGCCGGCCATGATGTGCTCGACATCTACACGACGCGCCCGGATACGGTCTTTGGCGCATCGTTCATGGCGATCGCCCCTGACCATCCGCTCGCCAAGGCGCTGGAGACGTCAAACGCCGACCTTGCAACCTTCTGTGACACGTGCCGCCAGATGGGGACGTCGGTTGCCGACATCGAAAGCGCCGAGAAGCTCGGGTTCGATACCGGTCTGACAGCGGTCCATCCGTTCGATGACACGTGGAAGGTGCCGGTCTATGTCGCGAACTTCATTCTGATGGACTACGGCACCGGCGCGATCTTCGGCTGCCCATCCGGTGACCAGCGCGACATCGACTTTGCGCGGAAGTACGATCTGCCCGTGATCCCGGTGGTCGCGCCGGACAGTGACGCCGCACGCGCGGAAGCCCTTCGCCAGATCGCGGCGGGGACGGCGTACACCGGCCCGGGCGTGATGATCAATTCGCGCTTCCTTGATGGCCAGGACACGCAGACGGCGTTCAACTCGGTTGCCGACCGCTTGTCAGGCGAGACGGTTGGTGGAAAACCGGTCGCTGAACGACAGACGCAATTTCGCCTGCGCGACTGGGGCATCTCTCGCCAGCGCTATTGGGGCTGTCCGATCCCGGTCATCCATTGCGACGACTGTGGTGTCGTGCCGGTGCCGAAGGCGGACCTGCCGGTTGAGTTGCCGGACGACGTCTCGTTCGCCGACCCCGGCAATCCGCTTGACCGCCACGCGACCTGGCGCGATGTCGCCTGCCCGTCGTGCGGCAAGCCCGCCCGGCGTGAAACCGACACGATGGACACGTTCGTCGACTCGTCCTGGTACTTCGTGCGCTTCGCCGACCCAACGTCCGACACACCGGCGAACGCCGATGCGACCCGCTACTGGCTGCCCGTCGACCAGTACATCGGCGGCATCGAGCACGCGATCCTTCACCTGCTCTATTCGCGCTTCTGGACGCGCGCGATGAGCGATACGGGCCACGTGGATAATCTGCGCGAACCGTTTGCCGCGCTGTTCACGCAAGGGATGGTGACGCACGAGACCTATAAGGCGGCCGACGGCACTTGGCTGACCCCGGTCGACGTCGACATCACAGGCGAGGGCCAGGCGCGCGCGGCCACCCAGCGCGCCACAGGCCAGCCGGTCACCATCGGCGGCATCGAAAAGATGTCGAAGTCGAAAAAGAACCTCGTCGACCCCGATGAGATCATCGGCTCGTATGGCGCTGACTGCGCGCGCTGGTTCATGCTCTCCGACAGCCCGCCAGAGCGCGATGTGCAATGGACCGAGGCGGGCGTCGCCGGGGCGAGCCGCTTTATCCAGCGCATCTGGCGGCTAGTGGATGAGGCCATTGCCAAGGGCGCCACCTCGGACGCAGCGGCGCCCGTGTCATTCAGTGACGACGCGATGGCTTTGCGCCGCGTCACGCATAAGACGCTCGATCAGGTCGGCAACGACATCGAGGCCCTGCGCTTCAACGTGGCCGTTGCCAAAATCTACGAGTTCGCCAACGCGCTGCAGT
Source organism: Pseudomonadota bacterium (assembly GCA_038523925.1). Lineage (GTDB taxonomy): Bacteria > Pseudomonadota > Alphaproteobacteria > Rhizobiales > Hyphomicrobiaceae > JBCBWG01. The sequence continues at coordinate 166,022 of JBCBIY010000004.1, forward strand.
CCGCACTTGCTCAAAATGAGCCGAAGCCGGACGTTCAGTGGGCCGTCCGCGAAGCTGCCGAAATCATGGTGCAGTTGGTGGGTCCGATGATGCCGCACCTCGGCGAGGAGTGCTGGGCGCGGCTTGGAAACCACACTTTGCTGGCCGATCAACCTTGGCCGGCAGCCGAACCGGGCCTGCTCGTTGACGATCAGATTACGGTTGCCGTACAGGTGAATGGCAAGCGACGGGACGAAATTTCGGTCGCCAAAACAGCCGACAAGGCTGAATTGGAGGCTGCAGCATTGGCGCTCGACAGCGTGCGCAAGGCCCTCGACGGTCAGGCGCCCAAGCGGGTCATCGTCGTCCCGCAGAGGATTGTGAATGTCGTTGTCTGATCCGCAGTTTGGCCTGATCGCGCGCCGCACGCGCGCCATCGCCTGCGGATTGAGCGTGGCTGCGGCGGTGGCCCTTGCCGGCTGCACATCGGGTTTCCAACCCATGCACGCGTCGCTCGGCCCCGGCCCCGCGCTGTCAGACAAGATGAAAGCGGTGAAAGTCGCAGCCATCCCCGGACGCGTCGGCCAACGCATCCGCAACGAGCTGATCTTTCAGACCACAGGCGACGGCCAGGAACGCGGCGCGGCCCAATACCGGCTGGACGTCGCAATTTCGGAACGCGTCACGTCCACGCTGGTCGACCGGCAAGGCGACTCGGTCAATCGCGTCTACTCACTCGACGCGACGTTCCGGCTGGTCGACCTCAACACGCAGCAGGTCGCGCTCACGGGCTCCAGCTTCGGACGGTCCACGTTCCAGCGCACCGATTCGATTTACGCAAACGTCCGCGCACAACGCGACGCGCAGAACCGGGCTGCTGAAACCGTGTCAACGGACCTCAAAGCGCGGCTTGAAGCGTTTCTCGCGACCCGCGCATGAGCGCGCTTCATCGGCTCGCAGGCTAAGTCTCCGGACTCGTCCCTATGGTTGCGATCAAAGCGCAGGCGGTTGACGACTTCCTGAAGTCCGTCGCGCCGGACATACGGGCCGTCGTCGTCTACGGGACGGACCCTGGCCGCATCACCGAGCGGGCGGGCGAAGCGGCACAAGCGCTCAAGAGGCTGCTCGGCGACGATACCGAACTCCTGCGCATCGAAGACGCCGACCTTGAGACAGACCCTGACCGGCTGATTATCGAGCTGCAGACTGTCCCGATGTTCGGCGCCGGCAAGGTCATTCGCGCGCTGCAGGGCCGTCGGATCAATGGCCCGATGGTGAAGCAGATCCTCGAGGGCCCCGCCCCGGCATCCGCCCTCGTGGTGGAGGCTGGCAATCTCAAACCATCGGATGCGATGCGGAAGGCCGCTGAGGGCTGTGCGTGGGCCGCTGCACTGCCCTGCTACCCCGACACCGAGCGCGACCTCGAGAACCTTGTCACGGACGTCGTGACGGCCGGCGGGCACACAATGACGCCCGATGCGCGCGACAGCCTGACGGCCCGGCTCGGCGCTGACCGCGCGCTGTCACGCGGCGAGGTCGAGAAGCTACTCACCTACGTCGGCACACCCCGTGAGATCACAGCTGAGGACGTCGATGCGGTCGTCGGCGATGCATCCGCACTGTCGCTGGATCGGATCGCGAACGCGGCCGCCGACGGCGATGCACGCGTAGCCATTGCCACCAATGAAAAAGCCGTTGCGGCAGGACAAACGGCTCAGACCGTCCTGCTGACGATCCAGCGGCATTTCCTGGCGCTTCACCGCCTTCGCTCCGCTATTGAAACTGGCAAGTCGGTTGACGACGCGCTGCGCCAGATGCGCCCGCCCGTCCATTTCTCGGTCCGCGATGCGCTCAAGCGCCAATGCCGCGACTGGCCGATTGATGCGCTCTCATACGCGCTACAGCGCATTCAAACCGTGATCCGCGAAACGCGCTCTTCCATGTCTGTCGAACAGTCGCGTACCGAAAGACTGCTGTTTGAACTCGCGCAACTTGCCCGCCGGCCGCAGCGCCGCTAGAGCCAAGCTCACACATCGCCGACAGCGGTCGCACCGCTTTACGACCGGCAACCCCGATACACATCAACCGACCCGACTGGAGCCAACGCATGTCCAACGAACCTCTCGACGTGGTCGGTATCGGAAATGCAATCGTCGACATTATCGCGCACTGCGACGATGCCTTCCTTGAAGCCCACGGGTCGCAAAAGGGTTTCACAGCGCTCCACGACCTTGAAACGGTCCAGCGGCTTTATGATGCGGCGGGGCCCGCGTTGGAGACCTCCGGCGGATCGGCAGCAAACACGATTGCCGGCGTTGCAAACTACGGTGGGAAAGCTGCTTACATCGGCAAAGTTGCTGACGACGAATTCGGCCGGATCTTCGCGCACGATATTCAATCCATCGGTGTTGAATACACGACGGTGCCCAAAACCGGCAGTGCGCCAACCGCGCGTTCGCTTATCCTCGTCACGCCCGATGGCGAGCGCACCATGCACACGTTTCTTGGCGTCAGCCCGGAGTTCGAAAGCGCGGACCTCGACCCTGCCCTAATTGCCCGCGGCAACATTCTTTATCTCGAAGGCTATCTGTTTGATCGGCCAGAAGCACAGGCAGCCTTTTATGAGGCGGCACGCATCGCCCGGGAGGCCGGCAAGCGTGTCGCGCTAACGCTGTCGGATGCGTTCTGCGTCGACCGTCACCGCGACGCCTTCCTGGATATCATTACGAATGGCACCGACCTGCTCTTTGCAAATGAAAGCGAGCTGCTGAGCTTGACTGGCGTCGCTGACTTTGACACCGCGGTCGCCGAAATCACCCCACTTGCTCCCATTTGCGCGATTACCCGAAACAAAGACGGGTCCGTGATTTCGGTCGACGGCGAGAAACACGCAATTCCAAGTGTACCCGTCGAAAAAGTCGTCGATAGCACCGGTGCCGGCGATCTATATGCAGCGGGCGTGTTATTCGGCTTTAGCCGAAACCTGCCGGTCGAGGTTTGCGGGCAGCTCGGTTCATTGGCCGCCAGCGAAACGATTGGTCAGATCGGACCGCGGCCTCGCGCGGATCTCCGCGACCGCGCACAAAAAATTGGGATTGCGGTTTAATCCGCTACCGTCACGTCAACCGAACCTGTCTATTGCATATGCGCGGGGTGTGATCCGAAAGCCGCAAATGATGCGGGTGGTATCCGCATTCGCGACGGAAATTTATTTGCAATATTAAAATCCCTTCTCAACAGAATTTTTTGCGACTAACGCTGTTCTCCGAGATATTCGCAGCGCACTGGTCGAAAGATGACTAATCCCATGAGACGGCGCGGCCGGCCGAAAGGATCCGGCATCAATGATGACGCCAAGCTACAAGCCATTTCCGAGCGGATCGCTGAAACAGGCGTTCGGCCGACGACCGCAATTAAACAGCTCGGCTGGACGAACGAAGCCGATATTCGCCGCCTTCGCGACAAACTGAAGTCGTTCACGCCGAAGTCGCGCGAGGACGTGCTTGCCGCTTCAGTGCGCGCTGAGAAAGCGTCGGCACCGGCCTCGCCACCGCGGATGTCCGCCGCAGCGCTCGCAACAGCCGCAGAGCCGACCAAGTCGGCCACCCCACGGCAGGAGCTTCGGTCCCGGCTCGACAAGCACACCCGTGCGCTCGCAGCACTCGATGTGCCGCAGACAGCCGACATTGAAGATACGTCCGAGTTTGCTGTGGCCGCTCTCACCAGCGCAATTGCGACCGCCAACTTCCTAGCGGTTCAGCAGGCGGTCTTTCTGGCGGCTTCTATGCGGACGCCGCTGATGACGCCATGGGCCCATGCGGCCGGCCGCGCCGTCTGTGCGTGCTGCGGTTTGGAGACGCCCGTCAACGTGACCAAGCACTAGTCAGGTTTCACCCGACTTCGACGACATACTAACTTCGCCACTTCGGCGCCTATTGAACTCCAGAGCAATCCTGGCCGCCTGTTTTCGGCGGCCTTTTTCTTTTCGGTCCGCGCCTTTGGGCCCGCACCCTTAAATACGGCGCAACGCGACTTTACTCACCGCATGGTCCGCGGACTTGGTCAGGATCAACTTTGCGCGCCTGCGCGTCGGCAGGATGTTTTTGCGAAGATTGACCATGTTGATTGAGCGCCAGATCTCAGTCGCACGCACCTTTGCATCCTCATCCGACAGCTTCGCGTAACGGTGGAAGTAGGCGTCCGGATCGCGGAAGGCCGTTTCGCGCAACCGCATAAAGCGGCTGACGTACCAGTTCTCAATCGTTTGCGGATCGGCATCGATGTAGATCGAGAAATCGAAGAAGTCGGATACGTACGGAATCGCATCGCCACCGCGCGGCAGGCGCGCCGGCTGCAAAACGTTCAGCCCCTCGACTATCAGGATGTCAGGGCGATCAATCGCCGTCGTTTCATCCGGCACGACGTCATAGTGAAAGTGCGAGTAACGCGGCGCAACGACATTGCTCCGGTTCGACTTGATGTCCGCCATAAACTGCAGAAGCCGCTTAGTATTGAAGCTCTCCGGAAATCCCTTTCGGTCCATCAAGCCGCGGCGCTCTAGCTCGGCATTTGGATACAGAAAGCCATCAGTCGTAATCAGATCAACGCGCGGATGATCAGGCCAGCGCGCCAGCAATGCCTTCAGGACGCGCGCCGTCGTACTCTTACCGACCGCAACCGACCCGGCGATACCGATGACAAACGGACTTTGCCGCTCGCGCCGGCCAAGGAACTCGGTTGAGACCGCGTGCAGCTCCTGCGTTGCAGCAACATACAAATTGAGAAGCCGCGATAGCGGAAGGTAGACCTCTTCCACGTCGCTGATCGAGACCTGCTCGATAACACCGCCAAGCCGCTCAAGTTCGCCCGGCACCAGCGTCATCGGCGTATCGGCGCGCAGCTTGGCCCATTCGGTTCGCGTGAACTCCCGATACGGCGTAAAATCGAAGGTTTCGTCCTCCCACTCCGCCGTCAATGGCGGCAGGGGTGGCTTCGCGATCCGTTCAGGCGCCCTCAAGACCCCGCCTCGCGCGCAGACTTTTCTGCGTGACCCGACGTACCCATGCGTCGTTCGAGTTCTTTGAGAACATCGTTCACATCAACGTCCCTCGCCGATAGCGCGACGAGCAGATGATAGAGGACGTCGGCGGCTTCTGCCTGCACTTGCGCATCTTCTTGAGCAGTGACTGCGAGCACGAACTCAACGGCTTCCTCGCCAAACTTCTTGGCGCACTTCAGCGGCCCGCCATCGAGGAGCGATTTCGTATAGCTCGCCTCAGCCGTGGCGGACTTTCGCTCGGCGATCGTTTGCGCGAGGGCTGCGAGGATATCGTTGGTCTGTTGCGTCGACACGCGAACCGTCGTGCGGCTGGAGATGGCATCGTACAGAACAGGCCGGGCCGTCGGGCGTCAAGCGTTCAGCCGCACGCGGGGGTCGGGCCGGTTAAGACGGTTTGGCGCCCTAGCTTTCGACGAGCTTCGAGCGCAGGTGATCAAGCTGATCGAAGTTGTTGTACCGAATGACCAGCGCACCGCTCTCGCCGGTCCCGCGCTTGACCTCGACCTTCAGGCCGAGCGCCTCGTAGAGTTCCTGCTCAAACGCTTTGGTGTCGGCATCCTTCTCGCGCCGCGTCCGTGGCGGCGCATTGGCGGCCGCATCGACGGATTGCACGAGCGCCTCGACAGCACGCACGTTGAGGTCTTCTTCGATGATCTTGTTGGCGAGTTGGACCGCATCAGCGCGGCCGACGAGCGCGCGCGCATGGCCGGCTGTCAGCTTCCCACCGTGGACCATGTCCTGCACCAGTTCCGGCAGCCGCAAAAGCCGCATGGTGTTGGCGACGTGGCTGCGGCTTTTGCCGATCACTTCGGATAGCTTGTCCTGCGTGTACTCAAAGCGATCCATCAGCTCTTTGTAGCCAGCCGCCTCTTCAATCGGGTTCAGGTTCGCGCGCTGGACATTCTCGATGATCGCGAGTTCCAGCATCTCCTGGTCATTGAGATCTCGGACGATGACCGGCACGACATGAAGGCCGACCATCTGCGACGCGCGCCAGCGCCGCTCTCCGGCGACGATCTCAAACCCGCCGACACCCCCGTCCGGATTGGGCCGCACGACGATCGGCTGCACCATCCCGCGCTCGCGGATCGAACTTGCGAGATCGGCAAGCTCGGCGTCGTCGAACTCCTTGCGCGGGTTGAGGCTGCTCGACCGGATCTGGTCGATCGCGATCATGCGCTGATGACCTTCCGGCGGCATCCGTTGGACGCCAACTGCGGCGGCTTTGTTCGGCGGCGCCTCGCCAATCAACGACGCGAGCCCGCGCCCGAGCCGCGTCGTCTTCTGCATTGGTGCCGCCATCTTCGTCGTCTCTCCCTCAAGCCCGGCGAGGCGCCCCCCAGCCCTCCCGCCAGACGATCAAATCATCAAGCCGCGCGGGCTTCCCGCTCGCGCGTGACCAGCTCCGTCGCCAGGCTCACATAAGCTTGGCTGCCGCGGCACTCGTAGTCGTACAGCAGGATCGGTTTGCCGTGCGACGGCGCTTCGGCAACGCGCACGTTCCGCGGGATGTGCGTCTGATAGACCTTCGGCCCGAACATGCCGCGGACTTCGGCCTCGACTTCCTTAGAAAGCTTCGTTGCGCCATCGTACATGGTGAGCACGACGCCCTGGATCTCCAGCGCCGGATTGAGCGCGGATTTGATCTGGTCGATCGTCTGGCTGAGCTGCGAAATCCCCTCGAGCGCGAAGAATTCGCACTGCACCGGGACGAGAACGGCATCTGCCGCAACCATCGCGTTGAGCGTCAGCAGGTTCAGCGACGGCGGACAGTCGATGAGGATGTACGTGATCCGCTCGTTCTCAGCGTAGTCGGCCTGGACCGCTTCCAGCTCGCCGATCGCGTCCCGCAGTCGGAACGCGCGGTTGGTGTCGGTCAGATGCTCGGCCTCGTAGCCGACGAGATCGGCGTTGGCCGGCACGACGTAGAGGTCTGGCACGTCAGTATGGCGCGACGCCTGAAGCAGCGAGGCCGAGGCTTCGAGCACCTGAAACGTCGTGAGTGGCCGGTCACCCGGGTCAATGCCAAGCCCGGTGCTGGCGTTTCCCTGGCTATCGATGTCGATCACGATGACCCGCTCGCCGACGGCCGCCAGCGCGGTGCCGAGATTGATCGCGGTCGTGGTCTTGCCGACGCCACCCTTCTGGTTCGCGATTGCGAGAACCCTAAGGCCGTTCCGATTACCCGGAGTTGTCATGCGCGTTCGGTCCTTCTTGCCGGCGCGACCGCAAGTGAGAGATCACTGCGATCCGGCTTTCCGCGTCCGTCAGGCTCGGCACCAGCGCCAAATCGAAATCCCAGGCCTCTTTCGCGTCCGCCAATTCGCGCGCGAAGGTTCGGCCCTTCGGAAATATCCCCACCGTCGAGGCGTGCGCGATTGGTGCGAGGTACGCGAGTAACTGACTGCTGGACGCAAGTGCGCGTGCCGTAACGCAATCAACGGAACCTAGTGCTGCGACCGTGCTACTTGCTTCGATTCGTGTCGATAATATGCGGCATGGGTTTTCCACAGCTCGTGCAACATCGCTGAGGAACGCAGCCTTACGTGTGTCGGACTCAACGAGCGTGACGCTGAGATCCGGCCGCTGCTCGGTCGCTAAGATCGCGATGACGAGACCTGGGAAGCCCGCACCGGATCCGAGGTCCGCAAGCGTTGTCGCACTATCGGGGATGAGCGGCAGCAATTGCGCACTGTCAGCGAAGTGGCGGTGCCAGACCGAATCGAGCGTCTTTGGCGCGACGAGGTTGACCGCCTTCTGCCACGTCCGCAGCTTCGCCGCGTAAGTCTCAAGCTTTTCAATCGTTTCACTTGAAACGCTAAACTGGCGCGCGAACGCGTCGGCCGACGTAATTTCGTCTGCCAGAGCGGCCGTCATGCGCTTGCCTTCGCGTCAGCCTTCTTCAGGTGCGCCGCAATGAGGACGAGTGCCGCGGGCGTCATTCCGTCGATCCGGCCGGCTTGGGCAACGTTTGCCGGACGGTGCGCCTCAAGCTTCTGGCGCAGTTCGTTCGAAAGCCCGGCAATCGCGGCATAGGCGAAGTTGCCCGGGATTTCCAAAGCCTCGTCGCGGCGGAGCTGCGCCACGTCGGCGTCCTGCCGGCGAACATAAGACGCGTAGTTTGCGTCGATCGACACCTGCTGCGCAATCGACGAGGGCAAGGCTCCCAGCTCCGGCCAGATCCGCGTCAGGTCGCCGAGCGTCACATGCGGATAAGACAGCATCTCGAAGGCCGTCCGTTTGCGGCCGTCTTGCTTCAGCGTGATGTTGTGCGCGGCCGCCGCCGTCGGTGTCATCGCGCGCGCTTCAAGCATGTCCGTCGCGACGGCCAGCGCCTCTGACTTCGCAGCAAACGCTTGCGCCCGGGCTGGCCCAACCAGACCGGCTTTGAGCCCGACCGGCGTCAACCGCTGATCCGCATTGTCGGCGCGCAGCTTCAGACGATACTCGGCGCGCGACGTGAACATGCGATAGGGCTCAGCCACACCACGCGTGACGAGGTCATCGATCATCACGCCGGTGTACGCATCCGCGCGCGAAAGCACGACGGCATCCTGGCCGGCCGCCTGACGCGCCGCATTCAGCCCGGCGATCAACCCCTGCGCGCCCGCCTCCTCGTAGCCGGTCGTCCCATTGATCTGGCCGGCCAAGAACAGCCCCGGCAACGCGTTCAGCTCAAGCGATGGCTTCAGCGCGCGCGGGTCAACGTAATCATACTCGATCGCATAGCCGGGCTTTTTAAACGTGACAGCTTCCAGGCCCGGCAGCGTGCGCAGAAACGCAAGCTGCACGTCCGCCGGCAGCGACGTCGACACCCCGTTTGGGTAGATCGTGTCGTCGTCGAGGCCTTCAGGCTCGAGAAAGACCTGATGGTGATCGCGGTCTGCGAAGCGCACGACTTTATCTTCGATTGACGGGCAATAGCGCGGTCCGACGCCCTCGATCTGGCCGGAGTACATCGCCGAACGGCTGAGGTTGTCGCGAATGATCTGATGCGTTGCGGGCGTCGTCGTCGTGATGTGACACGGGACCTGACGCGTCGTAATCGCCTCCGTCAGAAACGAGAACGGCGTCGGAGGGTCGTCGCCCGGTTGCTCCTCCAGGCCAGACCAGTCGATCGAACCAGCGTGAAGCCGCGCAGGCGTCCCCGTCTTCAGTCGGCCGAGCGGCAGTTCGAGCGCCATAAGACGCTCGGCCAGCCGGACCACTGGTGGCTCATCGACCCGGCCGGCCGCAATCCGCTCAGCCCCGATGTGGATGAGCCCGCGAAGAAACGTGCCGGTCGTCAGCACAACGGCGCCTGCCGCAAGCATCCGTCCGTCGGCGAGTTCAACGCCGGCAACCCGCCCATCCGAGATCCGCAAGTCGTCGACCTGGCCTTCGAGAACGTCGAGGCCCGGCTGCGCGCGGATCGCGGCCTGAATGGCCTGGCGGTAGAGCTTGCGGTCGGCCTGCGCCCGCGGGCCTTGCACTGCAGGTCCTTTCGACCGGTTGAGCAGTCGAAACTGGATACCGGCCGCGTCCGCTGCGCCGCCCATCAGACCATCAAGCGCGTCGATCTCGCGAACCAGGTGCCCCTTACCGAGCCCGCCAATGGCCGGATTGCATGACATCTCGCCGACGGTCGCAAAGGTGTGCGTGACCAGGGCTGTCCGCGCACCCACGCGCGCGGCGGCCGCGGCCGCTTCGGTGCCCGCATGCCCGCCGCCAACGACGATGATGTCGAATGCATCCTTCAAACCGTCAAAGCCCTTTTTAGCAGTGTTGCGATATTGAGCTCCGGATATAGGCGGCTGCCCGGAGCCGGTCAAAGACACGCGCGGCGGTGGGCGCCGGCTGCCAATTTCACGTGAAACATGGGACGGGCACGGCGTCACTTTCCGATGCAGAAGCGGCCAAAAATCGCGCCGAGCACATCTTCCGGATCGACCGCGCCCGTGAGGCGACCAAGTTCACCGGCCGCAAGCCGCAGGTCTTCCGCCCGAAACTCGGTTTTGTCGGCATCGCTCTCAAGGAACTGCACGAGATGTCGGAGCGCCGCTGCGACATGCGCGCGATGGCGGGCCTGCGTGATGAGCGGCTCACCAATATCGCCGATCCGCGCCTGCACCTCGTTGAGCAGGAATGTCTGTAAGGCATCGAGACCCGCGCCGGTCTTCGCGGAAATCGCGCGCGCAGATGCCGGCGGCGAGCCTGCCGCGAGATCGATCTTCGTTTGAATGTAGACGGCGTTGGCAGGCGTCGGCTCTGACGGGGTCGTCCCGGACGGCGTCAGCCAAAGCACGAGGTCAGCGGCTTTCATGGCTGCATGCGAGCGTCGAATACCTTCGCGCTCAACCGCGCCTTCCGCGTCGCGGATGCCGGCGGTGTCGGTGATGATCACAGGTAGCCCGCCGAGATCGAGACGAACCTCGATGATGTCGCGGGTCGTGCCGGGCTCATCGGAGGTGATGGCAGCATCGCGGCCGGCAAACGCGTTGAGCAACGACGATTTCCCGGCATTCACCCGCCCGGCCAGCACGACCCGAAACCCATCGCGCAGGATCTCACCGCGGCGTTCGTCGGTCAGGTGCCCGGCGAGTTCACCGCGAAGGGCCTCGGCTGTTTCACGCGCCCGCACAACTGCATCGCCCGCAACATCACCCTCATCGGAAAAGTCGATCGCGGCCTCCATGAGCGCCATCGCTTCGATCATGCGTGTCCGCCAGCCAGCATAAATCGCGGCCAGTGCACCTGAGGCCTGCGCAAGGGCCTGCCGCCTCTGACCTTCTGTCTCCGCGTCAATCAGATCAGCGAGGCCTTCGGCGGACGTGAGATCCAGCTTGCCGTTAGCAAACGCCTGGCGGGCAAGTTGGCCGGGCTCGGCCGGGCGCAATCCAGGAACGCCGGCAAGCGCGTCGAGGACGGCTGCCACAACGGCACGGCCCCCGTGAACATGGAGTTCGGCGACATCTTCGCCCGTGGCGCTGCGTGGGCCTTCGAAGAACAGGATCAGGGCCTGGTCGAGCGGCTGGCCGGCTGCGGGACAGCGAATGATCGCGAGCTTCGTCGTGCCCGCGGCAGGTGCCGCCACGCCAAGTGCTGTCAGCGCAGCGATGGCGTTCGGTCCGCTGATGCGAATAACAGCGATGGCGGATCGGCCCGGCGCAGACGACAATGCAAAAATGGTCGCCGCCGACTCAGAGGCCGTCACGGCGCAGCCTCTGTCTGAGACACGCGGCATGCAGCGAGGCTCGCCCGCTGCTGGTCATGCCCATCGAAGTTTTCAGGCGCCAACCATACCTCGAAGCCGGCTTTGATCGCCGGCCATTCGCTATCCAGGATCGCGTACCAGGCGGTGTCGCGGTTGCGGCCTTTGTAGACCAGCGCCTGTCGGAAAATTCCCTCGAACGTGAAGCCGTAGCGCAGAGCTGCTGCCCGCGATGGCTGGTTGAGCGCATCGCACTTCCATTCGAGCCGCCGGTATCCGAGCTCATCGAACGCGCGGCGCATCATCAGATAGAGCGCTTCTGTGCCGGCGGGCGTCCGCTTCAGCAGCTCCGTGAAGTGGATGGTGCCAATCTCGATCACGCCGTTGGCCGGATCGATCCGCATGAAGGCGGCCCAACCGACGGCGGCGTCCGTCGCGGGATCGACAATCGCGTGAAACAGCGGGTCGGGCGACCGCGCCATGCCGGCGAGGCGTCCTGCGAAATCATCCCGCGACGTCGGCGGAGGGTCGTTGGAGTAGGTCCAGTTGCGACCTTCAGCGTCATGCTGCAAAGCCGCCCAAAGCTGAGGCAGATGACCATCGACCTTAAGCGGCTCGACACGGCAGAAGCGGCCGGTCATCGGCTCCGGACCGGGCCGCGCGCGCGGCGACCAGCCATCGACCGGAAGGCCGATCGGCTGATCAAGTGGATTGGTCGTGTGCGCCATCTGCCGTTTCACGTGAAACGATTGCAAATTCAGTTGCTTACGAAGCGAGCCTCAAGTGTCTCGCTACGTATTCATCGAATCGAAAAACTCGCCGTTGGTCTTGGTCGACCGCAGCTTGTCGTTGAGGAACTCGATGGCATCCATTGTCCCCATCGGATTGAGGATGCGGCGGAGCACGTACATCTTCTTGAGATTGTCCGGCGTGACCAGCAGATCTTCTTTCCGCGTTCCGGACTTGGAGATGTCGATCGCCGGGAAGATGCGCTTATCCGAAACCTTCCGGTCGAGCACGATTTCAGAGTTACCGGTGCCCTTAAACTCTTCGAAGATGACCTCATCCATACGCGAGCCCGTATCGATCAGCGCCGTCGCAATGATGGTCAGCGAGCCGCCCTCTTCGATGTTTCGCGCCGCGCCGAAGAACCGCTTGGGCCGTTGCAGCGCGTTGGAATCGACGCCGCCGGTCAGCACCTTGCCGGACGATGGAACGACGGTGTTGTAGGCCCGGCCAAGGCGCGTGATCGAGTCCAGCAAGATCACGACATCGCGTTTGTGCTCGACGAGCCGCTTGGCTTTTTCGATCACCATTTCAGAGACTTGCACGTGCCGCGAGGGGGGCTCGTCAAACGTCGATGAGACGACCTCACCGTTCACCGAGCGCTGCATGTCGGTGACTTCTTCCGGGCGCTCATCGATCAGCAAGACGATGACATAACATTCCGGGTGATTGGTGGAGATCGAGTGCGCCATATTCTGGAGCACCATCGTTTTACCGGTCCGTGGCGGGGCGACGATGAGTGCGCGCTGGCCCTTGCCGATCGGTGAGACGATGTCGATGACGCGGGCCGAGAGATCCTTGATCGTCGGATCTTCGATCTCAAGCTTCAGCCAGTTCGTCGGGTAGAGCGGCGTCAGGTTGTCGAAGTGCACCTTATGCCGGGCGGCATCGGGCTCTTCGAAGTTGATCTTATTGACCTTGAGAAGCGCGAAGTAGCGCTCTCCGTCTTTCGGGCTTCGGATCTCGCCTTCGACGGTGTCTCCAGTGCGCAGGCCAAAGCGCCGGATTTGCGATGGCGAAATGTAGATGTCGTCAGGCCCCGGCAGGTAGTTGGCGTCCGGCGACCGCAGAAATCCGAAGTTGTCGGGAAGGACTTCGACCACGCCAATGCCGGTGATCTCGACTTCCTGTTCGGCGAGCTGCTTCAGCGTCGCGAACATAAGTTCCTGTTTACGCAGTGTATTTGCGTTTTCGACCCCGTGCTCTTCCGCGAAGGCGAGCAACTCGGTCGGGGACTTGTCCTTCAAGTCCTGTAGTTTCATTTCGGGCATGGGATGCTCCAGTCAGGACTGCGGCAGACAAGGCGGGCTAGAGGGCGTGCCGGTCCTGAGATGTCATATGGGGGATGGGCGCATTGAACGAAGCGCCGGTCGTGCGTCGGAGACCCTCTCGGCTCCGATGGCACACGGCTATAGCAGCCGTTCAGCCTCAGTCAAACCGTGATCGTCACAAGACCTGACTAAAATGGCTTCACGATGACCAGGATGACGATCGCCAGCATCAGAAGCGTGGGAACCTCATTGAGGAAGCGCCATCGGCGGGCATTGCGCACCGAGACGTCATCGGCCGCAAACTGGCGGATCGCGCGCTTCAAATAGTCGTGGAACGCCGACATCGCGATGACGGCGATCAGCTTCAGGATGAGCCAGGGTTCGAGAAACGCGTTGAGGGTGTAGGCGAGCCAAAGGCCGAGCACCCACGTGATCACCATCGCCGGAGTCATGATGATTTCGTAGAGCCGCCGCTCCATGACCTTGAGCGTCTCGGACGTCTCTCCGCCAATCGCTGCATCGGAATGATAAACGAAGATGCGCGGCAGATAGAGAAGGCCTGCCATCCAGGACATGACCGCCACGACGTGCACCGCCTTGATCCAGAGATAGGCGGCATCGCCCATGATGACGATCGCGGCGAGCGTCAGGACGACCGTGACGGCCAGCGCCATGGCAGCGCGCCCGCCAGGCGTCTTGAGGAAGCCTGACGCCGGTTCAGTCGCGGCCGGTTGCTCGACTTCAGCCAATGTCCGCTCCCGCTGGAAGTGCGCGTATCAGGCGGAGCGCAGGGTCACCGCGCTGCGCTTGTACGAATGCGGTCGACGAGCTGCGCGACATGCTCCGGCGGTGTCTGCGGGACGATGCCGTGGCCGAGGTTGAAGATGAACGGATAGCCGCGCATTGTCTCAATGACTTCGTCGATGCTTGAATCAAGTTCATTGCCGCCGGCCACCAGCAAAAGCGGGTCGATATTACCCTGCAACACAATCCGTGGTGCATCACCTTTCGCAGCACTGAACGCCGTTCTCGCAAACATCATGGATTGCGCCGTGTCGCAACCGGTGCCGTCGATGCCCGTTTGCTGCGCATAATGAACGACATTCGCACCAGCTCCGCGCGCAAACCCGATAATCGGGATGTGCGGGTGGCGTTGTTTCAAGGTTGACACCATTCGCGCGGTTGGCCGGACAACCCAGCGTTCAAACTCGCGCTCCGGCAAACTGCCGGCCCAGGTATCGAATATCTGCAGGACATCGACCCCTGCTTCGACTTGACGCGATAAATACTCGGTCGAAACGTCGGCGAGCAGGTCAATTAACCGGCCGAATGTCTCCGGCTCGCGATACGCCATAAGTCGCGCATGGGCCTGGTCGGGTGAGCCTTTGCCGCCAACCACATATGTCGCCACGGTCCATGGTGCGCCGCAAAACCCGATTAGAGCAGTATCATTCGGCAGTTTTGCGCGAATTTCTGAAACCGCTTCGTAGACGCGAGACAGGGTCTTATCGACCTGAGTCGGGTCGAGTGCGTCAATACCTGCCGCATCGCGGATTGGCGTGAGCTTCGGCCCCTCGCCTTCGACAAAGGCCACGTCCTGGCCGAGTGCGTCAGGTACGACCAGGATGTCTGAAAACAGGATAGCCGCATCGAAGCCGTAGCGCCGAATTGGCTGTAGCGTAACTTCGGTTGCCGCCTCGGGCGTATAGCAGAGATCGAGGAAACTGCCGATCTCTTTCCGTGTGGCGCGGTACTCCGGCAGATAGCGCCCCGCTTGCCGCATCAGCCAGATCGGTGGCGGGGAAATCGCTTCGCCTGCAAACGGTTTTAGGAAGCGGCGTGTCTCAGCTTTCGAGACGAGATCGGGATGGACGGAGTGCATTGAGGCCCTTTTAAATTCCCTTTCATATGAAAGGTTTCTATTTGAATTCTTTAGTGTGTGATGTCTGGTTATTTCGCGCTGTCCGTATTTCGTCCACGCGCAACGCAGGCCGTGCAATACGCTTGCGCGCGTTTCACCTCCGCTTGATCTCGCTCGCAACGTCTCATCGGCAAATATGCTTTGAGCTCAACGGCTTGGCAGGCTCCGTCATCCTCGGGCCCAGCGTGGGCCTCTTGTGCGCTATATGTTGATTGACAGTGCAGGGTGTCAATTGCCCAACACATGTGAGCCGCTGCCGGCAGCTCATCCCCAGCCGAGGTTTACGGGGACACGAACGGGGATAGCTTGGGGCTGAATTCCAGTCCGGGCGAGACGGCCGATCCGCGACTTGGAAAACGCCTGGAGCTGTCCACACATGGCCAACGCGCTGCCAAGCTACTTCCACCTGCATCTCGTCTCGGACTCGACGGGTGAGACGCTGACAACCATCGCGAAGGCAGCGGCGGTCCAGTACGGGCAGGTCCGGCCGATCGAGCACGTCTATCCGCTCATTCGCAGCAAGCGACAGCTGGACCGCGTCTGCCAGGAAATCAGGTCCGCGCCGGGCGTCGTGCTCTACACCATCGTCAATCCCGAACTCGTCACGGAACTCGAACAGCAGTGCCGCGACCTCAAGGTGCCATGCCTCGCAGCCCTGCAACCCATCATGACAGTGTTTGAGAGCTACCTCGGCGCCTCGCAAACCCCGATCGTCGCCGGCCAGCATGTGCTTGATGCCGACTACTTTAAGCGGATCGATGCGCTCAACTTCACAATGGCGCACGACGACGGCCAACTGCCGGACGATCTGTCGAAAGCTGACATCATCGTGCTTGGCATCTCGCGCACTTCAAAAACGCCAACCTCGATCTATCTGGCGCAGCGCGGGTTTAAGACCGCCAACGTGCCGATCGTGCCGTCGATCCCGTTGCCGCCGGAGCTTACGGAACCGCATGACGCCTTCGTCGTTGGATTGGTGGCGTCCCCTGAGCGCATCGCCGAAGTCCGGCGCAATCGGGTCCGCTTCCTTGGCGATCGCAATCTCGATGACTACGTCGACAGGGATCAGATCGCGCAAGAGATCCAGTTTTCACGCAGGCTTTGTGGGAAGAACGGCTGGCCGATGATCGACGTGAGCCGCCGTTCGATTGAGGAGACGGCTGCGACGATCATCCAGCATTATCATGACCGCGAGGCCGAAGCAGCAGCAGGCAAACCCGATGGCAAGTAGCGTCCCCGACCTCGTGCTTGGTTCCTCAAGCCCGTCCCGTAAGCGGCTGTTGGAGAACGCGGGGCTCGCGTTCGAGGTCGTCCCGCCGCGTGTGGATGAGGCCTCCATCCTGCAGGTGATGCGGATGGATGACGACACGCCGGTGCCATCGGATGTGGCCGAAGTCCTCGCGCGGGCGAAAGCGGAAGAGGTGCGCTCACGCGTTTCGGGCCGTGCGGTTCTGTGTTCCGATCAGGTGCTGAGCCTCGGCGATGGGATCCTTACGAAGCCGGCATCCATGGAGGCCGCACGCGATCAGCTTTTGAAGCTCGCCGGCAAGACGCATCAGCTCCACACCGCCGCCGTCCTTGTTAAAGGCGACATGGATCTCTGGTCCATGGTCACTACGGTCGATGTCACGTTCCGCCCGTATGATCCAGCATTTGTCGGGCGCTATCTTGCAGCCTGCGGTGAAACGGTGTTGTCGTCGGTCGGTGCCTATCAGATCGAAGGAGTTGGCGTGCAGCTCATCTCGAAACTCGTTGGCGACGTCTTCAGCGTGCAGGGTCTGCCGCTGATCGAAACGCTCGAAGCGCTTCGCGAGCACAAGGTGATCGGCGGGTGAAGCGCGCTGCCGTCATTGGGTCGCCCGTCGCCCACTCAAAATCACCTTTAATCCACGGCGCCTGGCTCAAGCAGTACGGCATCCACGGGGGTTATACGCGTGTCGAGGTCCAGCCGGACGCGCTTCCCGCATTCCTGGACCGCATCCGCGGCGGCGAGTTCGTCGGATGCAACGTCACCATGCCGCTGAAGGCGCATATCGCTCGACATGTCGATGAGGTGCTGCCAGCAGCGCGCGTCCTCGGCAGTGTGAACACGGTTTGGAGGGGCGACGCCGGCCGGCTGATCGCGACCAGCACCGACGGTGAAGGCTTTGTCGGACATCTCGATCTTGCGGCGCCCGGTTGGCGTGACGGCGATGGCGGCGTGCTCGTGCTCGGCGCGGGCGGCGCGGCGCGGGCGATCGTCGACGCGCTTCTCCGGACCGGAGCAGGCGACATCGCGGTAACCAACAGAACCGTTGCGCGGGCTGATGAGCTCGCCGCGCTTTTCGCGGGCAAGGTCGCCGTGAAAGACTGGGTCGGGCGAGGTTCCAACCTCGGCGCCACATCACTGCTGATCAACACGACGTCGCTCGGAATGACTGGTCAGCCGCCCCTAGAGATGCCGCTCGATGGTTTGGCCGGGAACGCGATTGTCGCTGACATCGTCTATGCACCGCTGAAGACCAATCTCCTCGCGGAGGCTGAGGCGCGCGGGCTCCAGGCGGTCGACGGTCTAGGCATGTTGTTGCACCAGGCCGTGCCCGGCTTTGAACGGTTTTTTGGCGTCAGGCCTCAAGTCCACGATGAGTTGCGGGATATCGTGTTGGGCGCCGGCTCATGATGATCCTTGGCCTCACCGGCTCGATCGGGATGGGCAAAACGACGGTTGCAAACTGGTTCGCCGAACGTGGTGTGCCGGTCTCAGGGTCAGACGAGATCGTGCATGCGCTCTACGCTGAAGACGGCGCCGCGGTCGGCCCGGTTGCGGCACGCTTTCCAGGTGTTGCCGTCGATGGCGCGATCGATCGGCAGAAACTGTCAACCGCGCTCGCCGCAGATGCGGCAGGTTTCGGCGACCTCGAGGCAATCGTCCACCCGCTGGTCCGTGATGCACAACGGACGTTTCTGCATGACGCGAACGCTTCAGGCGCGGCGTTGGCTTTGCTCGACATCCCGTTGCTCTTTGAGACGCAGGGCGACGCGCGCGTCGACGCCGTTGTCGTCGTTGCCTGTTCTGACGAGACACAGCGCGAACGAGTGCTGCAACGCACAGACATGACGGCGGACAAGTTTGAGGCCATCAAGGCGCGTCAGATGCCGACGGCTGAAAAGCTGCGACTTGCCGATTTTGTGATCGACACAGACCTGACGCTTGCCGAATCAGAGGCGGCTGTTGATCGTCTGGTCAAGGCGCTCAAAGGCCGGCTGGGCAGTGCGTTTGTGCGCTGCTGGTCGTAGACGCGAGAGCACCGGCGAGAGGGGCTGTCATGCTGCGCGAGATCGTTCTTGATACCGAGACAACCGGGCTCAATCCAAAGACAGGCGACCGGCTGATCGAGGTCGGGTGCATCGAGCTTTTGGACCGCCGTCCGACCGGCGTTGAGTTCCACCGCTTCGTCAATCCCGATGGTCGCGAGGTGCATCCGGATGCCGAACGCGTCCACGGCATCTCGTTTGCCTCCCTCCAGGACAAACCGCTGTTCGATGCGGTCGCCGATGAGTTCCTGGACTTCATCGCAGGCGACACACTCGTCATTCACAACGCGCCGTTCGACGTCGGCTTCCTCAACATGGAGCTGGAGCGGATCAAGCGGCCTCTGATCGACACGGTGCGCGTGTGCGATACGCTGATGCTCGCCAAGCGGAAACATCCGGCCGGCCCGAACTCACTTGATGCGCTTTGCAAACGCTACGGGATCGATAACTCGGACCGAACCAAGCATGGCGCGATCATCGACTCGCTATTGCTGGCGGAGGTCTACGTTGAACTTCTGGGCGTCCGGCAGACGAAGCTTGAGCTCGGCGCACAATCTGCTGACACTCAGGCCGTTCAAGCGACATCCGGTGGCAACGGGTATGGGCAACGGCCAACGCCGCTACCGCCGCGCCTGACGCCTGAGGACATCGCCCGCCACGAAGCGTTTGTCGCGACACTCGGCGGCCGGTGAACGTGGCGATTACGCCGAGCTAGTTCGTTTTGCCATTCGGCGTCGCGCCAGCCTGCTCTTCCTGCTTCCGCTTCATGTACAGCTGGCCGAAGTCGATTGGGTCAAGCAGCAGCGGCGGGAAGCCGCCCTCGCGCGTGATGTCGGCGGCGAGCCTGCGGAGAAACGGGAACAGCAGTGCCGGGCAGTTGACCAGCAGAAACGGCTCAACCGCATCCTTCGGCATCTTGCGGATCTCGAACACGCCGCCGTAGGTGCACTCCAGCGCATAGATGACGCCGTCTTTGCTCGTCGCGTTTGCGTGGAAGTCGATCACGCTTTCGAACAGCGATCCTTCCATGTGACGCGCGTTGACGTTCACCTCGAGCTTGAGCTGCGGCTCCTCGGCCGGGCCCTTGAGCATCCGCTCCACCGACGGGTTCTCAAACGAGACATCCTTGATGAACTGGCTGACGACGCGAACCTGCACCGGCGGTTCAGCCGGACTGGATGCTGCGGTCTCGGAAGTCTCGTTTTGGTCGGCCATGGTCGGTTCGGTCTCGATCGTGAAATGGGCGCCTGGCTGGCTGCGTCGCGATTACTCGTCTGACGAGCCGCGCCGCGGATCAACGGTTTTTTCTCCGACGCGCTCATATTCCCCATCGATCACCGGTCCGCCGCTTCGGCCGCCGGACATCGGCCCGGCCGGACCTTCAGAGGGGTTCGTATCGTGGCCACCTGGCCGGCCCGGCCCGCCGCGCCCGCGGCCGATGTTGATGTCGACCCGCTTGAACACGGTGCCGAGGCTCTTGGCGGCGAGCCACTGGCGGATCGGTGGAATAAGGATCAGGCCGCCGACGAAATCGGTGAGTATTCCGGGCGTCAGGAGGAAGGCGCCTGCGATCAGCAGCAGGATACCTTCGACCATTGGACCAACGGGCGCCTCGCCTTGGTTCAGGGAGGCCAGCGCGCGATTGAGGGTGCCGATGCCTTGCTGGCGCAAAAGCGCCGTCCCGGCGATTGCCGTTGCGACGATGATGCCGAGCGTCGGCCAGAGGCCGAGCCAGTTTCCAAGCCTGATGAGCAGTGCCAGCTCGACGAGCGGAACAGCGATGAAGAGCAGGACCAGTCCGAAGCGCATTTTGGCCGCTTTGTCGCAGAATGAAGCCGATAGCCGCTATAGCGCGTTTCCAACTCTAGGGCACGCTGTTGGTTGCGTGCCGCCGCGGGCCGGCAAACCGACTGCCGCGATTGGAATTAGGGTGACGGTGGCTTAACTTGTGTGGTGCGGGACTTGCAGCGACGATACGATCCTGGCTCGGATTTCGCAGCGTCATAGGTTTCTGGTCGCGAAAGAGACAAAGGGCGTGGACTTCCGCTCGGCCGTCAAACACCTTACGTCCTGCTCAACAGATACATCACGGGCATCGGCTCCGCCCAAAAAGCCGGGAACACCGCTCCAATGAATGGCAATCTCGACCTCCTCACCATCATCTCGCTTGTGGTCGCAGTGCTTGCGATCATTAAGCTGAGGAGCGTGCTCGGACGGCGCACAAGCGATGATGAGGCTCGGATCGATCGCCAGATGCGCGCGCGGGAAGCGCAGCAGCGCGCGGCGGCCGCGGGCGAGAAGGTCGTGACGCTGCCGGGCCGTGATCGCAACCAGGACGCAACGGGGGCTCAGGAACCGTTCAACGCCGAAGAGGCGGAGGAAAAAGTGACCGGATACGCCGGCGACAATGAGCCATTGAAAACGGGCCTGCGCGATATCTTCCGCCGCGACAACAGCTTCGACCCGGACGACTTCCTGTCCGGCGCCAAGCAGGCCTACGAAATGATCGTCACAGCCTTTGCTGAAGGCAATCGCCAGCTTTTGAGCGAGCTCTTGAGCGAGGACGTGTTTGCTGGCTTCTCAGATGCGATTGACGAGCGCGAGAAGCAGCACCTTCAGGTCGACCAGTCGTTTGTCGGGATCAACTCGGCAAAGATCATCGAGGCCGAAGTCAAGAACGACAGCGAGGCGAACGTCACGGTGCGCTTCCAGAGCCAGCTCATTTCGGCGACGCGCGACAAGGCCGGCGAGGTGCTCTCCGGCGATCCGCAGCGCGTACAGGAAGTCACCGACATCTGGACGTTTGCGCGCGATCTCAGCACCGACGATCCGAACTGGCGCCTGATTGGAACGCAGGCGTCCGGCTAAGCCGCGGCGTGTTGCGCGTGGCCGGTCAGGCGCGTGGCTGAGACCGGTCAGGGCGGCGGCTGGCGGCCGGTCGATTGGGCTGATGTGCCCGGTTGGCGTGAAGACGACCACGCTGAAGCGTTCCGAACCTTTGCTCTTTCGGTCGCGCAACTTGGTCTCACACCCGCGTGCCAGGCGGCCGCGATGTCGGTTGACCCAAGCGACAACGGCACTGCGCGTGCCTTTTTCGAGCGCTGGTTCAGGCCATTTGCGCATGACCAGTCAGTGGCCGCGCCCGCTGGTCTGACGACGGGCTACTTCGAACCGCATCTGCAGGCAGCGGCTGAACGGTCTGCCGCGTTCCCGATCCCGATTCACGCGCGGCCGGCTGATCTCGTGCCGCTCATCGAAGATCGCCTGCGCGGCGCAAACGGCGATCAACTGACCTACGGGCGGCAGACTCCATCCGGGGTTGTGCCGTACGCCACACGCGCAGAAATCGATTCGGGTGCGATCGATGATGTCCTGCGACCGCTCTTTTTCCTTCGCAACACCATCGATCGGTTCTTCCTGCAGGTCCAAGGATCGGGGCTGCTGCGACTGGATGACGGCACGTCGGTCCGCGTCGGCTATGATGGCAAGAACGGCCATCCCTACACGTCCATTGGCGCCGAACTCATCCGCGATGGCGAGATCGGCGCTGATGCGATGACGCTCGATGCATTGCGGGCTTGGCTCAGCGCAGACACGTCCCGCGGCGACGCCCTCATGGCGCGCAACGCGTCGTACGTGTTCTTCAAGACCCTCGAAGGTGCAGCACCGGAAGGCGCGTGCGATGCGCCGCTCACGCCGCTTCGATCACTTGCGGTTGATGCCCGTGAACACGCGCTGGGCCTGCCTGTTTATCTTGAAGTGCCCGAATTGGCCGGGCCGGGCGGCGGACCACTGCGCCGTCTGATGATCGCACAGGACGTTGGGTCCGCGATCTGCGGCCCTGAACGGTGTGACATCTACTTCGGGTCTGGCGACGCGGCTGGTGCTGCGGCCGGAAGCGTCAAGCATGCGGCACGGTTCTTTGTGCTCCGCCCGACGCAAGATGGCGTAGACTGAGGTGCGTTGTTCGCGCAACAGACTGAAGAGATGGCAAATCGAGACAAACATCACCTGAAGAGTAGGCCGCGGCTTTCGAAGGAAGACCGTGCGCTCTGGGATGTCGTCTCGAAGCGCGTGACGCGGTTTGAGGGCGCGCGGCGGGTGCAGGCGTCAGATACGCGCGACTTCGCCGATATGATCGACGCCGGTCCATTACGTTCGCATCTCAAAGCTCACTCAGGTTCGGACCGGCAGGTGTCGGACCAAGGGGCCGCCGCGCCTCGCGCGCCTGGACCGCGAACCGTCAAAGCCGGCGCCTCGCCATCCGCGCTCGATACGCGCACGCAGCGGCGCATCGCACGTGGCCGCGACGACATTGAAGGCCGTCTCGACCTGCATGGCATGCGGCAGACGGAGGCGCATGGCGCGCTGCGGAGGTTCTTGTTCGCCATGCATGGGCGCGGCGCGCGCACGGTCCTGGTGATCACGGGAAAGGGGGCGCCGGCGCACGCGGCAATGAGTGATCGGCCGTGGGAGCCTGAAGACAGGTCAGCCCGCGGGGTCTTGCGGCAACGCGTGCCCGGTTGGCTTAATGAACCTGACCTGCGCACGATTGTGATCGGTCATGCGCCAGCGCACGACCGGCACGGTGGCGGCGGCGCGCTGTACGTCCGGCTGAGAGCGAATAATTCGTAAAGCTAGCGGCCGACGCGTGTCAGCTACAGCTATCGATGGCGCCAATGGCCTTCGTCACACCGATCAGCGAGTAGGTGTCTTTGGTCGACGTCCCGGATTCCGACTTCGCCGTGACGACCATGAACGATCCGCCCTTCATGGCTTCGATCAGCTTCAACTCATCGCGCGGGTCGCGGACAAAGGCTTTGTCGCCCTTCGGGAACAGCCGGAAGCGGCCATTGCCGATTTGGACGACAACGTCGCTGCCCTGCTCGATTTCGTAGCCAAGCTTCAAGCTGATCTCAGCTTTTACGCCGTCCTTCGGCCAGGCCGAGACGTAGAAATACGCGGAGTCGCGAGAGATCCCGCGCGGTGCGGTCTCCTTCGGCTTCGACGTTGCAAAGCAGATGTCGGCCGGCGAGCCGGAGTGCTGATAGACTTCCCAGTCCTTGAACTTCGTCGTCAGCTTGGTCGCGGCCGTGGCGCCAGCGCTCAAAAGCGCGGCAGCAAGCACGGTGGCCGTGGCCAGTTGAGCAAGACGTTTCATGTCGCTCCTCGATTTCCGCCAATCTGATAGATCCCGCGCCAACCTAAGTTGCGTCGCGATCCGAGACAATGCTTTGCCGGCGCCCGTGCTCCGCAATCGGACGGTCAGCGAAACGCGCCAGCGATTTGGTGCGATCGTACATCACTATTGCGCCGGCCATCGCGACATTGATGCAGAATCTCGTGGGTATTTTGACGGCGAAGTCGCAGCGCTCAAGCACCTCAGGCGACAAGGAGCCGCGCTCAGGACCCAGGATGTAAGCGGCCCGCAGCGGATGCCGGAAGCTTGGCAGGTCGATGGCGTCGTCGATCAGCTCGACGCCAACGAGCCGGCAGCCGTCGGGAAGGTTGAGGTCCGCAATGCCGCCGACGTTGTAGTGCGGCAAGTGGTGTTGCCCCTTCGAGGTGTCGGCGGCTGCCTCCATCGCCTGATAGGTGGCGCCCACCGTGAACGTAAAGTGTGCGCCAAACGCGTGTGCGCTGCGCATCAGGTTGCCAAGGTTCAACGATTTCGACATCCGCTCGGCGCCGATGGCGAAGTAGCCGCGGGCCTCTGGTGGCCAGTTCTCGGAGGCAACGCGGACTGTTCGGTCGTCGGGCTGATTGCGGCGGAGTGGCGGGGTATCGGACATTTGCTGAGCAGTCTGGTATCGCGAAGTGACGTAAAGGGCGCCGGCCGGAACCGCGCAAAAGGCTGATGCCATGAAAGCGATCATTTGCGAACGGCTGGATGGCGCGGATGGGCTGGCGATCGGTGATCGGCCGGAGCCTCAGCCTGCGCCGTACGAGGCGTTGATCGAGGTCAGTCACGTCGGCCTCAACTTCATGGACATGCTCATCACGCGCGGCCGCTATCAGGAGAAGCCCGAGCTGCCGTTCGTTGTCGGCGCTGAGCTCGCCGGCCATGTGCAGACACCTCCTGCGGAGGCCACAGGTTTGCGCGCAGGCGATCGCGTGATGGCCTACGTCGGCATTGGCGCGGCTCAGGAGAGGGTCGCCGTCGCAGCCGAGCGTGTGGTCAAGGTGCCAGCGCCCGTTGATCTCTCGACAGCCGCCGGCCTGTCCGTCACCTACGGCGCTGCGGTCTACGCGTTGAAGCGCCGGGCGCAGGTCTCCGCGGGTGAAACGGTCGCGGTGACAGGCGCCAGCAGCGGTTCGGGGCTCGCAGCCATTGCCGTCGCCAAGGCGCTTGGCGCGCGCGTGGTCGCCATAGCCTCAACCGAAAAGAAGCTCGCGGTTTGCAGACGCCATGGCGCGGACGATGGGATCCTCGCGGACGCAGAGACGCTCAAGGCTGAGCTGCGCGCGGCGACCAACGGCGGTCCGGATGTGATCTACGATTGTGTCGGCGGCGAACTCTGCGACCCCGCGTTGCGCGCGCTCAAGTCCGGCGGCCGCTACATCATCTTCGGCTTTGCTGGCGGCATCCCCGCTATCCGAGCCAACGTCGCGCTTTTGAAGGACTGCGATCTGCTTGGCATTAACTGGCCCGCGTCCGTGGCCGCCGCGCCCGATCAACACGCCTCCGACATGGACGACGTTCTCAAATGGCTCGCCCATGGCCGCTTGCCGCCGCCGGAAACGACCGTTCGCCCCTTCAGCGATGGGCCACAGGCGATCGCAGACCTTGCGGCGCGGCGCGTGATCGGCAAAGTCGTGCTCGAAATCTAACGGCCCGACACCGGCCGGTCTTTGTCTGCACTTTCGGAGCCTCTTTCATGAAACTCGACTCGTCCATTACAGCCGTCGTCACCGGCGGCGCATCCGGTCTTGGCGCCGGCACTGCGCGGCTGCTCGCGCGCCAGGGGGTCAAGGTCACGGTCCTTGACGTCAACGCAGATGCGGGCGCCAAAATCGCCGACGAGATCGGCGGGAAGTTCCACACGTGTGATGTCACCGATCCTGGTAGCATTGAAACAGCGCTCGCGTTTGCACGCGACGCGCATGGCCAGGAGCGGCTGCTCGTCAATTGTGCCGGTATCGTTATGGGCCGCAGGATTATGCGCAAAGACCGCGAGACCGGCGCGCGCACGCCACACGACACGGCAAGCTTTGCCAAGGTCATCAGCGTCAACCTGATCGGTTCGTTTTCGATGATTGCGCAGTCGGCGACGGCAATGGCCGGCCTCGACCCAATGAACGAAGACGGCGAGCGCGGCGTTATCGTTTGTACATCGTCCGTCGCGGCTGAAGATGGGCAGATCGGTCAGGCGGCTTACGCGGCGTCTAAGGGCGGCGTGAAGTCCATGATGCTCCCCGTCGCGCGAGACCTCGCGAAGGATGGCATTCGGATTGCTTGCATTCTGCCCGGGCTGTTTGAAACGCCGATGTTCGATGGCCTGCCGCCGGAAGCGAAAGAGTCGCTCGCAGCGACTGTGCCTTTTCCGTCACGGCTTGGAACACCGGAAGAGTACGCTGACGTCGTCGAGTTCATCTGCCGAAACCCCATGGTTAACGGCGAATGCATCAGGCTCGATGGCGGTTTGAGGCTTGCGCCGAGGTAACGGGCTCGGCCTCGCGGCGCCGCGTCAGTAACGACGCTGCGCAGGCGGGCTTGAGCATCGCTCCGTGCGCAGCGTAGTCTTCGTGAACGTTGAGTTAACGCGTCGCCAGGGGCTCGTAGTTAGTATGCGTATTGAACGAGTAACGCCGTGGCGCGCACCGCATTGGTGGGCCCTTGCCGGCGCCGTGGCATTCGCTTTTGGCGCACTCGCGGCTGATCTGCGGATCGGCTCGCACACCGCCACGACCGCCGCAACGGCTATGGCGGCCAACAGCACCGCGAAAATTCTCGATGACAATGCGTGGCTTAAGAGCCTGCGCACCGAGCGATTCTGGCAGAAAAAGCGAAAGAAAAAGTCGACCGCTTCGCTGCAGCCGAAACTTGACCTGCGCAATCGGCGCAGCCTCGGTCGCATCGTGCGCGGCACTGATAACTGGAACCGCCAGCGGCGTAGCCTGTCGCGCCCTGCACCTCGCAAGTCATATTCGACGACCTACCGCACAGTCTGCGTCCGCCTTTGCGACGGCTTCTACTATCCAGTCAGCCCCTCAACGACGCGCGGGCGTTTCAATCGCGATAGCGGCCGTTGCGCGACGTCATGTGCGGCGCCGACACGGCTCTACTATCACCGGGCCGCCGGCAATGCGTCGGAGATGGTCGATCTCTCGGGCCGCAAATACGTGCGCCTGCCGACCGCCTTTCTTTATCGGACGGCCTACAATCCAAATTGCCAGTGCCGTGCAAACCCTTGGTCCCAGGAATCAAAAGACCGGCACCAGATTTATGCATGGCAGAAAGAGCGGCGGAAACATCGGCGCAATCGCACGAAGCGTCGCGAGTTGGCCAAGCAGATAAAGGGTCTTCGCAAACAAGTTGCGTCGGCGAAAAAGGCGCGCTCGAAGTCCGGTAAGGTCGAAACGAAGAGCACTGTTGCGGCCGCTGACGTCGACGATCGCGATGCGCGCGTCGACAAGTACATGGTCAAGGCGACCGTGCGGCAGAACGCTGCCGTCATCACACTGGACGCTGTCGGTGCGGCAAAACGCGAGTCGCTGACCAAGGCGAACCGCACGCGCGCCGTCTCGAAAAGCAAGCGCTCGAAAACCAGGGCTGCGTCGACGCGTCGGTCGGCTGTTCGACGCCGCACGAAAGCAAAGCGGGTTGCCCGGCGTGCTATCCCGAAGCCGAAATTCCGGCTCGGTGCACGGCCTGCAAAGCGTGCAAAACGTCGTGTCGCCGTCCGGCGGGCGCCAAAGTCGAACTGGCGTCAAAACATCTGGAAGTCGGATTAGGTTTGCCGCGGCGCATTGCCTGCGCAAACGGCGGTCCGTTTCTTTTATTCAAGCAGTGCGATCGTAAACAGCCGTCTCAATTCGTGACGCTGTAAATTCAGATATTATTCGTCGTCTTTTGGTTTTCTGGCGCCAGCGGGTTTGGCGCCAGCCGATCCGCGTTAGTTTCATGCGTTTCGGAGCGCCGGTGCGTCCATTGCCGGCGAGTGCACTTGCCCATCGTATTTCGTGCGTTTCTGATCGCCTGCCTTGGCGCGGGCCTTAGCTTTGGTCTTGGCGGGCCCACGGCCGCGCCGGCCAAAGCTCAGGGCTTTTTCGAGAGCCTGTTCGGCGGGTTCGCAAAGCCGAAGCCAGCGCCAGGCCCGCGCGACGTTGCCCCTCGCAGCCGCCCGCGCGCGAAACCCGCACCCTTCAGTGGTTTTCCATTCGCACAGCAGCCACAGCCATCGAAGTCCAAGCCGCGCAAGCGCGCGGGAAGCGGTGGGCTGCGCACTGTCTGCGTCCGCGTCTGTGATGGCTACTACTTCCCGATTAGCTTTCGCGCATCCAGCCGCCGGCTGCGCCGGGATGAAAGCGTTTGCCGGAAGCGCTGCCCAGGCCAGGGTCGCTTGTTCTACATGAGCAACCGCTCTGAGATCGGGAAAGCGCGCGACCGGAGCGGCAAGCGCTATGTCGACTTGAAAGCCGCGTTCGCCTACCGCAAGAAGCGCGTTGCCAATTGCGCATGCCGGCCCGCGCCCTGGACGCTGCAAGAGCAGATGCGCCACGCGACCTACGCGATTGAAGAAGGCAAGTCAGGCGGTATCGCGGCTTCTGTCGTTGCCGGGTCGTACGAGGACGGCGAGACACCGGACGGTGGCGACATGGCCGATCGGCTGACACGGGTGCAGGTGTTCATCGATGTGCCTCCGGGCACCGAAGGCAAGCCGAGCGTTATTGCGGGCAAAGCGCCGGCCGTGAAACGCAAAGCGCGCAAGCAGACGGTCAGCCGGGCCAATGATCGCCGCCGCAAAACATCCCGGCGCGCCGCGCGGCGCCCGGCCAAATCGCGGCCGCAACGCCGCGCGTCCGTCGCGAAGCCGAAGCCGTCTGGCTTTTCGCTTTTCGGCGGTGGCGGAAATGCCAAGCACGTCTGGCCCGGCGACGGCTAGTTGGTGACCTGGTTCATGCGCCGGCTAGCCGGTCCAGCTCAGACGCGAGTTTGATGTCGAGTTCGGTCAACCCGCCGGCATCGTGCGTCGAGAGCGTGACCTCCACGCGGTTGTAGACGTTGAACCACTCGGGATGGTGATCGAGCGTCTCGGCGACCATGGCTGCGCGTGTCATCCACGCAAACGCGGCGCTGAAGTCCTTGAACTTGAAGGTCTTCGAAATCGCGTCCCGGTCTGCAACGCGGGACCATCCGTCGAGCTTCTCGATCTCGCGGTCGGCTGCTTCCGTCTCAAGTTTCTGAGCCACGCCCAATCCTCCTCAAGGTGTTGCCGCGCCGCCCCGTCAGCTCACGTGCGCGAAGTCGTCCTCGTCGTCGTCCCAGGTCCCGCCGATGAGGGGGAACGTCTCTTCGACAACATAAGGTCCGCCGCCGACCTTCGGCCGCGCTGAAAACAGCGCAAAGCGCGCGACTGGAAACGGCGCGGTGTCGAAGCCGCTGCGGCGATTGAGGATGCGCGCGAGATAATCCGGATTGATGCGGCCAAGCCGGGCGAGCGTCACGTGCGGGCGAAAGTTGCGCGTTTCGGGTTTTAGCCCGGCCTGACGCGCCGCCCGTTCGCAGGCAGCCTGCAGGCGGGAGAGCGCCGGGTCAGGCCGCACGTCAGCCCAGATCGCATGCGGATCTTTGCTACCAAGCGTGCTCAACCCCGCGATTTGCGCGTCAAACATCGGTTCTTCGATGCCGGCAAGAAGGTCGACGATCAGATCAGCGGTTCGTTTGTCGACATCGCCGAAGAACCGCAGCGTGATGTGTAGGTCTGTTGGCGCGACCCAGCGGACAGCGGGGAACGGCTGCTTCAGAACCGCGATGCGCTCGGCAGTGTCTGGCGGAATTTCAAGGCCGGCGAACAGGCGTGGCATTGCGCAATCTCCAGCCGCAGCGTTCACGCGCCTTGGTAGCCCATCGCGCGGTCGGTGTCGCGCCGCGGGACCAGCCTGACGTCAGCCCGCGTTGGCCGACTGCTTCGCGCGGGCGACCAGCTCCTCGACCTGGGGCAGAATGCGTTCCACGATGACATCAACGCCGGCGGCATTCGGGTGCATCCCGTCGGCCTGATTGAGCTTTGCGTCGAGCACAACGCCCTCGAGAAAGAACGGATAGAGGATCGCATCGAACTGGTTCGCCAACTTGGGAAAAAGCCCGTCAAACGTCGCTTGGTAGTCCTTGCCCCAATTCGCAGGCGCCTTCATGCCGGCGAGCAGTACGGGCACGTTGCGCGTTTTCAGCTTGTCGAGGATCGCCGTCAGGTTCTCGCGCGTTTGCTTGACCGAGATGCCGCGAAGCGCGTCGTTCGCGCCAAGTTCGAGGATCACGGCATCCGCATTGTCCGGAACGGCCCAGTCGAAGCGGGCGCGGCCAGCGGCGGTCGTATCGCCTGAAACGCCAGCGTTGATGATCGTGACATCGTGGCCCTTTGCCTTGAGGGCGGCTTCGAGCTTGGTTGGGAAAGCGGCTTTCGCCGACAGGCCGTAGCCTGCGACCAGGCTGTCACCGAATGCGACGATCTTGATCGGTTCCCCCGCGCTTGCGGGCGCGCCAATTGAAACGGCAACAGACGCAAGCATCGCAACAACCGCGCCTCGGACGCCGACGGATTGATATCGCCACATGCGTTCCCAGGTGTTGGAGCAGATCATCAGCAGCCTCCGTCGTGCATCCGTTTCGACTTTGAGACGTAGAAAGTGCAAACCGCGATCGCAACCGGCCGCCAGACGCCGAGGACCGAGAAGACGAGATGAGCAACCTCATAGAGCTGGACGATGTCTATCTGACGCTGCCGAGCAAAGCGGGCGACGTCGAAATCCTGCAAGGCGTATCGGCGGCGTTTGCGGGTGGTCAGTCGGTGGCCATCGTCGGCCCGTCCGGATCGGGCAAGACGTCGCTGCTCATGATCATGGCGGGTCTAGAGCGGGCAACAGCCGGCGGCGTCACGGTCGCCGGTCACGATTTCACATCTTTGTCGGAAGATGAGCTGGCGGAAGTGCGCGGCCGCGAGATCGGCATCGTCTTCCAGGCGTTCCATCTGATCCCGACGATGACGGCGCTCGAAAACGTCGCCCTGCCGCTGGAGTTGACCGGCCGCGACGATGCGATTGAGACGGCGACTGCGCGGCTGACGGACGTCGGTCTTGGACATCGCCTGTTGCACTATCCGTCGCAGTTGTCCGGCGGCGAGCAGCAGCGTGTGGCGCTTGCCCGCGCGATGGCGCCGAAACCAAAGGTGCTGTTTGCTGACGAGCCGACGGGCAATCTCGATAAGTCCACTGGCGAGCAGGTGATTGAATTGTTGTTTGCGCTGAAGGCCCGCGAAGGCGCGAGCCTCATCTTGGTGACGCATGATGAGGGCCTGGCTGCACGGTGCGACCGGGTCCTTCGCATGGCCGACGGGCGGTTCAAGCAAGACGATGCAGCCCAGTCTCAGTCAGAAGCGGCCCCCGCTGCGGAGCATGCGGCATGAGCGTCGCAACGGACCGTGCATCAGCGGCGGCCGGCCGGGCGACTGGCGGGTCGGGCGCAACCCTGCCGCTTGTCCTGCGGCTGGCGCTCCGCGAGCTGCGGTCCGGCCTTTCGGGCTTCGGCATCTTCATTGCGTGCATCGCGCTTGGTGTCGCGGTCATCACGGGCATCGGCACGCTGGCGGACGGCCTTCTGAACGGATTTTCGCAGCAGGGCCGGACGCTGCTCGGCGGCGACGTGACCGCGAGCCGGATCCATAAGCGGGCGACGCCTGAAGAACTCGGCAAGCTCAAGGCTCTCGGCCGCGTCAGTGAGGCGGGCTTAATGCGTTCGATGGCGCGCGTGCCGGCCAAAGACGACCAGACGCTGGTTGAAATCAAAGCCGTCGATAATGCCTATCCGCTCGTCGGGCAGTTGACGCTTGCGTCCGGCCGGCCGCTTGATGCGGTGCTCAACCAGCCCGCGACCGCAGTCGTCGCGAAAGGGCTTCTGGACCGGCTGGGTCTTAAGCCGGGGGACTCCTTCGAGCTTGGCGGGACACCGGTCACAATCGCGGATGTGATCACCAACGAGCCCGACAAAATTGGCGCGCGCCTCGCGTTCGGCCCGCGCGTGCTGATGTCGATCCCATCGCTGGAAGCAACGGGCCTGGTGCAGCCCGGCACGTTGATCCGCTGGCGGTACGCCGTCGCTGATGATGCAGGCGCGGCGCAAAGCGCTGACGGTCTGACAGCGCTCAAGGCGACCGTTGGTGATGACCTGCGCAAGGAGGGATTCATCATCCAGGATCGGACCAATCCCTCGCCGTCCGTGACGCGGACAATTGATCGCCTTCGACAGTTTCTGAGCCTGCTCGGCCTCACAGCGCTGCTCGTCGGCGGCGTTGGGGTCGCCAACGCCGTCAACACGTTCGTCGAGCGCCGCCGCGCGTCCATTGCGACCTACAAGTCCGTCGGCGCGAGCCAGCGGACGGTGTTCGCGGTGTTGCTGACGCAGATCATGATGATCGCGTCGGTTGGCATCGCGATTGGATTGGCGATCGGCATCGCGGTCCCGCTGGTCGTCCCGCTTATCATCGGTGACAACGCGACGATCCCATTGGTGCCGATCATCACGCCTTGGACGCTCATCATCGGGACGCTCTACGGGCTGCTGATTGCGCTGCTCTTTACAATTTGGCCGCTGGGTCAGGCGGAGCGCGTGAAGCCGGCGGCGCTGTTCCGCGATGACGTGGGGGCCGGCGATGGCGCGCGCGTTCTGCCAGGCAAGGTCGCGATCATACTGACGGCGCTGGTCGCGTCAGGCCTTGTGGCGCTCACTTACATCGCGTCAGGGACACCGCGGATTTCGCTCGGTTTCCTCGCAGGCGTCAGCGTGATCCTCGCGCTGTTCTGGCTTCTCGGGACGGCGGTGACGTGGGCGGCGCGGCGGATGGCGCGACCACGGCGGCCGGAACTCGCGCTCGCGATCACCGGCCTCGCTGCGCCGGGCGGGCTGACGCGATCCGTCGTCCTCTCGCTTGGTGCAGGGCTCTCGCTGCTTGTCGCCGTTGCGCTTGTTGACCGGTCGCTGGTAGCGGAACTTGAAGGGCGGCTGCCGGAAAACAGCCCGAACTTCTTTGCGCTCGATATCAACAAGCGTGATCTTGGTGCGTTCACAAAGGACGTCACCAGCGTGGTTGCCGACGCGAGCGTCCGCACAGCGCCGATGCTGCGCGGGCGCATCGTCGAGCTGAATGGCGTGGCCGCAGACAAAGCTAATGCGCCGCCGGAGGCCGAGTGGGTATTGCGCGGCGATCGCGGCCTGAGCTTTGCTGAAGAGCTGCCGGAGGGGTCCAAGATCGTCGCTGGGGATTGGTGGCCCAAGGGGTATTCCGGCGAGCCGCAGGTGTCGTTCGTCGACACGCTCGCACGCGACCTTGGGCTTAAAATCGGGGACACGGTCACCGTCAACGTCCTCGGCCGGAACATCACGGCGCGCATCGCAAACCTGCGCCAGATCGATTGGGAATCGCTGTCGATCAACTTCGTGATGGTCTTCTCGCCAAACACCCTTGAGGCCGCGCCTTACAACGTGCTGGCGACGATCACGCTGCCGAAGACGGCGACGGTTCAGCAGGAGGCGGAGATTGGCCGCGCGGTCGGGCGGTCGTTGCCATCTGTGACCATGATCCGCGTCCGCGATGCGATTGAGGCTTTCGCCGGTGTCTTTGGCAGCGTCATGCTGGCCGTGCGCGCGGCGGGATCGGTCACGCTCATCGCGGGCGCGTTGGTGCTCGCCGGCGCGCTTGCGACAGCGCAGCGGCGGCGCATTTTGCAAGCGGTCATCCTCAAGTGCATTGGCGCGACGCGGCGTAAGCTCTTGACGGCGCACGTGGTAGAGTATGGCCTCCTCGCCCTAATCGCGGCCGGGCTGGCGATCCTGCTGGGTACCATCGCCGCCTACATCGTGACGGCCTACGTTCTTGAGGTTTCGTTTACGTTGTCATGGTCTGCCATTGCGATCGCCTTGATTGGGTCCCTGGGGCTCATCTTAGCGTTCGGGGCCATTGGGACGTGGCGCGTCCTGGAGGCCCGCCCGGTCCAGTATTTGCGTACACTTTAGGCGCCGTGGCGGACAGTTTGTCGCGATGTCGTCGCACAGATCGCGTTAGGCTACTGTTAGGGCGATCGGCTTCGGTTTTGCGGTGCCTGAATGCCGCGATCGGCTTGAATGGCGGGGCTGCCAACCGCATATTGCGTTTGCGGCTGACTGTCCGCACGAACGGTCAAAGGGATTTCGAAACACATGGCTGAAAACAACCAATACGCGCAGGGTTCGGTCGCGCAACGCGCAGACGGCGTGATGGACGAGGGCCTGCGCTCGTACATGGTCGGCGTTTACAACTACATGGTCGGCGGCGTTGCCCTGACCGGTGTGGTTGCCTACGCGATGTATGCGATGCTGACGACGACGGATGCGTCGCAAGCCGCAGCACAGTTGCCGAACGGCACGATGCTGACGGCGATGGGTCAGGCGATTTACGGCTCGCCGATTATGTGGGTCATCGTGCTCGCACCGCTGGCGTTCATCCTGTTCCTATCATTCGCGCGCACAAGCGCTTCGACGGCACAGCTTGTCTTCTGGGCCTTCGCTGCAGTGATGGGTCTGTCGATGTCGACGATCTTCCTGCGCTATGCAGGCGGCTCGATTGCGCAGGTGTTCTTCATTACGTCAGCGGCCTTCGCGGCCCTCAGCGTCTATGGCTACACCACCAAGAAGGACCTGTCCGGCATGGGCACGTTCCTCTTCATGGGCGTGATCGGTCTCATCCTTGCTGGCCTCGTGAACATCTTCCTGCAGTCGAGCGCGCTCGGCTTCGCAGTGTCGTTCCTCGGCGTTCTGATCTTCGCCGGCCTCACGGCGTATGACACGCAGCGCATCAAGGACGAGTACTACTCGGTCGCCGGTAACGGCGAAGCGATGAAGAAGGCATCGATCTTCGGCGCCCTCGCGCTCTACCTGGACTTCGTCAACATGTTCCAGTTCTTGCTCGCGCTGATTGGCAGCGACGAGTAAGCCTGACTGGTCTTTGACGACGGAAACGAGAGGGCCCGCCAAACTGGCGGGCCTTTTTTGTTGTGCGCTGAAGGGAAGTTTGCCGCATGGGCGGCCGCGACGGCGTGCGCCTACTCCATGATCGTCTTGTCGGTCATGTCGCCGTTGGCGTTGACGCGGTAGACGATTGGAATGCCGGTCGCGACTTCGACCTTCAAGATTTCTTCCGGCGACAGCATCTCGATATCCATGATGATCGAACGCAGTGAGTTGCCGTGCGCTGCGACGATGATCGTCTCGCCTGCTTTCACAAGCGGCAGGATCTCGGCGTTGAAGTATGGCAGCGTCCGTGCGGCAGTATCCTTCAGGCTTTCGCCGCCCGGAGGGTTCACATCAAACGAGCGACGCCAGATGTGGACTTGCTCTTCGCCCCACTTCGCCCGCGCGTCGTCCTTGTTGAGCCCAGCCAGGTCGCCATAGTCGCGTTCGTTCAGCGCCTTGTCTTTCGTGGTCGCGAGCCCGGTTTGGTCGAGCTCGGCGAGCATCAGGTCGAGCGTGGTTTGCGCGCGTTGCAGCACGCTTGTGAACGCGCGATCAAACCTGATGCCGGAGGCTGCAAGGTTCTTGCCCGCTGCGATCGCTTCGGCACTGCCCTTCTCGGTCAGGCCCGGATCACGCCAGCCCGTGAACAGGTTCTTCTCGTTCCACTCGCTCTGGCCATGGCGAACAAGCACAAGCGTGCCGGTGGTCGAAGCTTCAGCCATGTCGGCCTCCCAAGTGAGATTGAGCGCGCGTCAGAGGTCCGAGATGCCGAGCACATCGAACATCGAATAAAGTCCCGGCTGACGGCCCTTGGACCAGAGGGCTGCCCTGACCGCGCCGCGCGCGAATATCCGCCGGTCGGTTGCGATGTGGCGGAGGACGATCCGCTCGTCAGCACCGGCGAAGATTACATCATGTTCGCCAACGACCGTGCCGCCGCGCAGTGTAGCAAAGCCGATGTCGCCCTTGCCGCGCGCGCCCGTCTGGCCATCGCGGACACGGACCGCGCGCTCATTGAGCGACACGGCGCGCCCCTCGGCGGCTGCCTCTCCGAGCATGAGTGCCGTGCCCGATGGCGCATCGACCTTCTGGTTGTGGTGCATT
Source organism: Pseudomonadota bacterium (assembly GCA_038523925.1). GTDB lineage: Bacteria > Pseudomonadota > Alphaproteobacteria > Rhizobiales > Hyphomicrobiaceae > JBCBWG01. The sequence goes on from JBCBIY010000004.1 coordinate 201,830, forward strand.
TCGACGATCTCGATGTCGAAATCCTCGCCAAGCGCGCTCGCAACTTTCCGCGTCAGCGCCGTCAGCAGGTTGACGCCGAGGCTCATGTTGCCAGCCTTCACGATCGCGATCTTCTCGGCGGCCTTTGCAATCGCGGCTTCGTGGCTGTCGTCAAAGCCGGTCGTGCCGATGATGTGGGCCGTGCCGGCTTGCGCGGCGAGATTGGCAAACGTGACCGTTGCTGCGGGCGCGGTAAAATCAATGATGACATCGCAGGCGGCGATTGCGGTAGCGGTGTTGTCGGTGATCGCGACGCCCAGGTGGCCGGCGGCTGCCAAAGTCCCGGCGTCGCTGCCAACCGCGATCGAGCCTTCGGGCTCGGTGGCTGCTAAGACCTTTGCGCCATCAGTCTCGGCGGTGGCCGCAATGAGCGCGCGGCCCATCCGGCCCGCCGCACCCATGATGCCGATGCGGACCGGATCAGGCATGTGCCTTCGCCCTCGCGATGCAATCGATCACCATCTGGCGGGCTTCTGCCTGATCTCCGAACCGCTCGATCTTCACCCACTTGCCGGGCTCGAGATCCTTGTAGTGCTGGAAGAAGTGGCGGATCTGATCGATCGTGATGTCTGGCAGATCGTCGACGGTTTCGATGGCGTCGTAGCGTTTGGTGAGGCGCGTGCTCGGGACCGCGATGAGTTTTTCATCGCCCCCGCCGTCATCTTCCATAATGAGCACGCCCACCGGGCGGCAGTTGATGACAGCGCCCGGCACGATTGCGCGCGTGTTGCAAACAAGGACGTCGAGTGGATCGCCATCAGGCGACAGCGTGTGGGGCACGAAGCCGTAGTTTCCCGGGTACCGCATCGGCGTGTAGAGGAAGCGGTCGACGAAGAGCGTGCCTGACGCCTTGTCGAGCTCGTACTTGATCGGCTCGCCGCCGACCGGCACCTCGATGACGGCATTGATATCGTGAGGCGGGTTATCGCCGATCGGAATGGCGTCGAGGCGCATGTTGCGAGTGGTCCCGGTGCGTTAGCTGTCGGTCGAAGATGCCGGCGTTGTTGCGTGTCGGCTCGTCAAAAGCAACCGCCGCGGAGTGGTGCGTGCGTCGGCGGCAGCGTCGCCGATCAGTCCCAGGCGAGTGTCAGCTTGGCGACGGTCGCCTCGCCGAAGCGCTCATAACACTCTGCCACCGGCCGGCCGCCACGGGCCCAATAAAAGCCGATCGCTTGCTCGTTCTCCGACAGGACGTGAACTGCAAGCCCGCGGTATCCTTTGAGGTCGAGCGTCGCGCGGCAGGCTTCGAACAGGTGTTCGCCAAAGCCGAGGCCCTGAAACTTCGGCGCGAGATACAGCTCGTAGATCTCGCCTTCTTCGCGGCCCGTGTGGCGCGCGCGGCCGCACGTGGCGTACCCGGCAGCCTCGTCGTTGATCGCGAGCACAAGGACGTTGTCGCGCGAGCGGATCGCACCGCGCCACCAAGCTGCCGTGCGCCGGGAAATCATCGGCTTGAGATGCGCGTGGGGAAGGATCCCGCGATAGGCGTGCGACCAGCTCTCGCGGTGAATGCGCATCAGCGCCTCGGCATCTGACAACCGGGCGCGTCTGACGTTCGACGCGGACTTGGACCACAACATTGGGTGAGTATGTCGCAGACAGAGCGACGCGCAAGCGGATTCGCACATTGAGTTGGCGGCGAGCATGCGACCCGACGAAGAGCGCGCGGCAAAGAAAAAGGGCGCAGCCTGCGACGGCGACGCCCCTTTGTTCAAGCCCGGCCTAGCGGCCGTGAGCAAGTGCCGCTTACTGCGGGTTCTTCATCTGCTCAAACGACTTCGTCGCGGCCTGGTTCAGGCTTTCGAATGTCTGCTGAGAGACCTTCGTCGACAGCTCGAACAGTTCCTTGGCCTGCGCACCTGCGACAGCGAACTGCTGCTGCATGTAGTCGGCCTGGAGGCGCATGGCTTCCGGCACGGTCTTTGAGCGCGCGATCGCCTGAGCGGCGTCGAATGCCGATTCGGTGTTGACGGTCGTATTGTGCATGACCTTCTCGCCGATCGCCTTCATGCCGGCGTGCGAGGCAAGCAGCATCTCTTCGTAGATCTTCGAGCTGTCTTTGATCGCATCGTTCATGCGCTCGTAGGCTTCGCGCGTCTTCTGGACGCTGTCCTCGGCGAACTGCTGCATGTTCTCGGGGATCTGTGCCGACTTGCCCATATTGAACATTTCCTGAGCCTGGCGGGTGAATTGCTCGTTCATTCTCTCTCTCCTCTGTCGGATTGTGCGTCGATAATGATCTCAGCCGATTGCGCGGCGCTCGAAACGCGGCTGCACGCGCAAGGGCTGCTCCCGTTCCTTGCGCATGAACATATGTTAGGCATTTGTGCAGTGCAACATAGAACACCGAGATTTTGCGCGCATGCGGTAGATAATTTGTCGCAGCGCACCATTGACCTTGCAACTGAGCCAACCGTCGCGGCTTTTCAGACCAGTGAGGAAAACACGCGCCGGTAACCGGTCGCTTCCGGGTCGAACAGGATATCGCGGGGCAGAAGCGGCCGCGCCAGCGTAAGCCCCTCCAAAGACCGACAGCGGGACAGCGCCACATACGCCTGGCCGTGCGCGAAGGTCCCGCGGCCGAGGTCGATGTAGACATTGTCGAGCGTCAGGCCCTGTGCCTTGTGAATGGTCAGCGCCCAGGCAAGCCGCAGAGGGAACTGTTTGAACGTCCCGGCGACCGTCTCGACGATCTTTTCCTCTGCCTTCTCAAAGGCATAGCGGCGGCTTTCCCAGGATGCGGGCTCGACCTCGTGTTCGCGCCCGTCAATTTCGACCCAGACCCGATCTTCGGTCAGCCGCGAGATCATCGCGATCGTGCCATTGACCCAGCGCCGGTCGCTGTCGTTGCGCAGCATGATGACGCGGGCGCCCTCCTTGAGCGAGAGAACCGCTTCAGTCGGCTGTGCGCGCGGGTTGAATTCGCCGGCAACGCCCGCTTCGTAAGAGAAGATCGGTGCCGGGATGGCGTCGAGGTAGGCCCGGTTGATGCGGTTCGCAGCCTCGTTCGTCGGGGTCAGGATGACGAACGACTGGCCTTCCGCGAGCGTCCGGATTGGCGAGACGCGGTCGTTGAGCATCTCGAGATCATCTTCGTCGACGTCCCCCTCGCGGATGCGGTTGAGGATGCTGACCAGCGCTTCATCCGTCTGCCGGAATACCTGGCCGAGCTCGAGGAGTTGCGTGCCGATTCCATCTTGCAGGGCGGAGACCGAGAAGAAGAACGGTCCGCCGAATGTGTTCTCGAGGTGCGCTGCTTCTTCCGCATCACGCACGACCGGCGGCAACTGATGCAAATCGCCAAACAGCAGCATCCGGACGCCGCCAAACCCGTCCTGTGGCCGGCCGCGATTGACGCGCAGACACTGATCGATCGCCCACATGAGATCGGAGCGGACCATCGAGACCTCATCGATGATCAGCGTTGTCATTTGCCGCATCACGCGCCCATTGCGGCCGCGCTTGATGTCATCGGCCCCGATAAGACGTGGCGGAAGGCCGAAGAACGAGTGGATCGTCTGCCCGCCGACATTCACGGCTGCGAGGCCGGTCGGTGCAACGACGACGGCCTGATCGCCAAGTTGCTCCCGGAGCACGCGAAGAAGGGTTGATTTGCCCGTCCCCGCGCGGCCGGTGACAAACATATGGCCTTCGCCGGTGGTGGCGAAGTCGACTGCTGCCTCATACTCGGAGGTTGGCGAGACGTCTGCGGGCCAGTCGATCATGAGCGGTGGTGTCCTGCGGGCAGCGCCTTACGGCGCGTGGGCGCCGAGTGAAGCTGATGGCGGTTCAAAGCAGTACAGCTCGCAATCAACGCGCAACCCTAGCCGCAATTCGCACGATCCGTGTCATGGGAAATGCAAAGCATCAAATGCATCTTAATCGGCACCCGCTTTACTGGGCAGACTTGTAGACATGGGGTGTAGCGTATGTCGGAAGTTGCTCTGGATCGCCGTCGCAAGAGCGACGCCGTTGCGGCCGAAGTCCGCCGCGGCATGAAGTTCGATGCGTTGGCGCCGCTTCTGCTCGGATTTATCTCGCCGCTCATTGTCATCGCGCTGCTCGATCCGGCCGTTTTCCGCGAGGCGCGCGGCGTCATCGTTGCCAGCCTGATCCTCGTCATGGTCGTCGCGGCAATCGCGTTCACGTACGGCGTGCTCGTGCCGAAAGCGATCACCGGCATCCGCTTCGATCCGAGCGAGCGGGCCGCCATTCTAACCTCTTCGAACTTCTTCGCCGAAGAGCAGGAAATGATCTCATTCCGCAACATCCTCGATCTGCGCGAAGTGAAGGGATATGACCGCGACGGTTATCAGGAAGCGCATAGCGAGATCGTCACGCGGAACGGGGATCGCGTGGTGCTGCCATTTGAGCTGCCGCGTGCGCAACTCAACGATGCCCGCCGCCTGCTCGGCGTCGCCTGAGCCAGCCAAGCCGGCGGCGCGGTTGCCACGCGCCCGCCCGCCCGCATAGTCTGCCAACGCTCCGGGTGCCCCAGAGGCGGCGCCGGAGCGTTTTCCATTTGCCCTTCGGCACCAGCAGGCAGACATGACGACCTTCAAGCTTCTTCTTCTCCCCGGCGACGGCATCGGGGTGGAAACGATGGCCGAAGTCGAGCGCGTGATCGCGTTCTTCGGCCAACATGCAAGCGGCTTGTCGTTCGAGATAGAAGCGGACCTCGTGGGCGGCGCCGCGATTGACGCGCACGGCGTGCCGATCACCGACGCGGCGATGGAGAAGGCGATGGCGTGTGACGCCGTCATCTTCGGTGCGGTTGGCGGCCCGAAGTGGGATGACGTCGCGTTCGAGATCCGGCCGGAAGCGGGCCTGCTGCGCCTGCGCAAGGACCTTGAGCTGTTTGCGAACCTGCGGCCGGCCATCTGCTATCCGGCGCTTGCTGAGGCCTCATCCCTGCGCCGCGAGATCGTCGAAGGCCTTGATATCCTCATTCTGCGCGAGCTGACCGGCGGCACGTACTTTGGCGAGCCAAAAGAAGTCGTCACGCTCACCAACGGCGAGAAACGCGCCGTCGACACCACGCTTTACACAACGTCCGAGATCGAACGCATTACGAAGGTTGGCTTCGACCTTGCGCGCAAGCGCGGGAACCTGCTGCATTCGGCTGAGAAGCGGAACGTGATGATGACCGGCGTTCTCTGGAACGAGGTGGTTACCGCCACGCATAAGTCATACGCGCCGGACGTTGAGCTGCACCACATCCTCGCTGACAATTGCGCGATGCAGCTTGTGCGCAACCCGAAGCAGTTTGACGTGGTCGTTTGCGACAACCTCTTCGGCGACATCCTGTCGGACGCCGCTGCCATGCTGACCGGTTCGCTCGGGATGCTGCCATCGGCGTCGCTTGGCGCGCCAGATCCCGAGACCGGCAGGCCAAAGGCGATGTATGAGCCGGTTCATGGGTCGGCGCCAGACATCGCGGGCGAAGGCAAAGCCAACCCGATTGCGACAATTGCCTCGTTCGGCATGGCGCTGCGCTACTCGTTCGATCGCGTCGCCGAAGCAGACATGGTCGACAAGGCAATCGCAAACGTCCTCGCGCAGGGCCTGCGGACCGGCGATATTATGCAGCCGAACATGCGTCAGGTCTCAACGTCTGAAATGGGCGCTGCGATCATCAAAGAGCTTGAGACGCTCGCGGGTTAGGGCACGCCAGCATGACGACCGATACGATGCGTGATGACGGCTGGTCCGCCAGCGTGTTTGCCGCGATGCGGAAGCGGCAGATTGAGACCGTCTGCACCGTTCCCGACGGCGGACTGACGCCGCTTCTTAAAATGGTCGCCGCTGACGATGCGATGCGCCTCGTGACGCTGTCGACAGAAGAAGAAGGCATGGGCATCGTCGCCGGCCAATGGCTTGGCGGTCGGCGCGCGATGATCGCGATGCAATCGTCCGGCGTTGGCAACTGCATCAATGCGCTTGGGCTTCCGGCCATCTTCGGCGCGCCGTGTCTGATGCTCGTGACGATGCGCGGTGTCTGGGGCGAGTTTAATCCCTGGCAGGTGCAGATGGGGTCGGCCACCGAGCCGGTCCTGTCCGCGGTCGGTGTCAAATGCTTCCCCGTCGCAAAGCCGGCGGAGGTCGCCGAGACGTTCGCAGCCGCCGCCGACCTTGCGTTCAATGGCGGCATGTCGGCAGCCGTGCTCGTCTCACAGCGGGTGATCGGTGCGAAAGGGTTCGGCCAGGATGACTGACGGCGACAATCGGATTCAGCGGCGCGCGTTCGTCGCCGACCTCCTGGGGCAGCGCGACGGCGCACTCATTGTACCGGGCCTCGGCGCGCCGACATGGGATTGCGCGGCGGCCGGCGACAGCCCCGAGTATCTCTATTCCTGGGGCGGAATGGGGCTGGCTGTACCGACCGCGCTCGGTCTGGCGCTCGCACAACCCGCCCGGCGCGTCGTCGCGCTTACCGGCGATGGCGAAATGCTGATGGGCGTCGGCTCACTTGGTGTCGTCGCGAGCCAGGCGCCGGCAAATCTCAGTATCCTCGTTCTCGATAACGAGAGCTTCGGCGAGACCGGCAAGCAGACGGGCCTGACCTCCGGCGCGAGCGATCTCGTTGCTGTGGCCGAGGGCTTTGGCATTACCAAGACCCTGCGCGTGACCGGGCACGATCAAATTTCGGAGCTTGCACAGCTCTTATTCGCGGAGCCGGGGCCCACGTTTGCGGTCGCCAAGATCGCTCTGAGCGAGGACCCCTGGACGCTGCCGATCAAGGATGGCCGGGCGATTGCGCGCCGGATGCGGGTCGCGCTTGGGATCGATACGGCCTAATCGTCCGGATATGGCTTTGTCGCTACAGCCTTCGCAGGTAAGCGCCTGGCCGCCTCGTCAGTCCGGCCCCATCGGCGCTATGCCAGCGCTTGTGGTGTGGTGTGGTGATGTGCGAGGGGCGGTGCGATGCTGAGTGGCGCGTATATCTTTGTGGCGTTCGTCTATCTCGTCGTTGCAGCCTCATTCCTCGCGACGACCGGTATGCTCGCCTACGAGTTCTGGGACGCCGGATGGGTCGACCTGCTCGCGATCGACAGCCATTTGTTTGTGTTCTTCCCGACCTTCGGCATCGTTGCGCTGGTCGCCTTCTATCTGCCGTCGGTCGCGTTCGTCGATCACTATTGGCGTCACGTTCCGTTTGGAATTGCCAGGTTCCTGGTTGGCATCGCCGTCGTCCTCGCCGCCTCGCACTTCATCGCGCAGTTCCTGCTCGCATCCGACAACCGGCCGATCTGGGATATCAAACCGGCGGTCCTGATTGCTGATCGCGGCGAACCCGCCGGCTGTATCACGGCGGCCGGTGGCGGCAGTTGCGCGCGAATGCCCGTGTTACCCGCGGTCGCAAACCTCCGGGCGCTGAGCCAGCGGCGGATCGGCCTGTCGGAGTTTGTGCGTGACTGCAAAACTGACAACCTCATTGAGCAGCGCCCGGTCGATTCCCGCAAACGTTTTTGCGTCGCCACGACGCCGCTCTCGCCCGCGCCCGAACTCATCGACGACGCCCAATGCTGCCGCGCGCAAGAGGCTTTGGTGTCGACCATCGAGACGCTCTATCGGGCGCCGGCGAACCGTTCGATGACCGGCCGTGTCCATGCGCTTTTGTTGCCGGCAAAGATCTTCTTCTTTCTCGTGCTGCTCTCGATCAGCTTGTTGTTGACGTGGCGCTTCAAGGAGATCGCCAAACACTATGCCCGGCGGATGACGCACATCGAGATCGGGTTGATCATCGGCACAGTTGCGACGCTGTTCTTCCCGCTTATGTCACAGGCATTCCTGCTGTCGCTGTCCGTGCTTGCAGGCGATGCGGGCCAAGGCACGTTCAGCATCATGGTGCCGACGCTGAGCATCGTCTTCGGCATCTGGACGTTTCTGATCATCGTCTACTTCTTCCGTAGCAACGGCCAGAGCACCGAGCTGCTCACCAAGATCGGTTCTGCCGCGGCCGGCGGCATAGCGCTGGTGAAGTACGATGAGATCGTCGCTGTCATGGTGCGGCTGATTGGGTCGGGCGCCAACTGGTTGTTCCTGACGGCGCTTGCCGCTGCCGCAATGTTGATGGCGTTCATCGCCATGCGTGCGATGGCCCAAGGCGACCAGCGGCCCATCGGCGTCGCGCGCGATTCAGAGCCGGTGGGCGAAGAGCCCCGGGGGCTCAAGTTCCCGGAAGTGCCGAAGCCCGCAGCCACCCAGACAGATGCAGATCGCTAAATCCGTTCAAAGTCGCGTTCGCGCGACTGGTCTGATCTCGCTTACGTTCTTTACGCTGCCTCTTTCGGGGCAGGTGCTTTCGCCGAACGCGGATGAGCTCTAGCTGCCCGTGCGGCGCATTTCCTGGCGCCGCATCGGCATGGAATCGATCAGCCGGAAGATGCGTTGCGCCGCGACCGGGGACCCCGATGACAGTTTCGCGCCGCCGTCCTTGCCAACAAGGATCACGCGGAACTGACGGTCGCCAACGCCATACCGATTGCGCAGGGCCTTTGCGGATCGACCGGGCCCACCGCCAAGTGCGGTGCGCACGCGGTTGCCCGTTACGCGGATGACGACCATATCGCGGTCCCGCAACGCACCGTTACGGCCCGAGAGCAATGCATTCTGTCGCGCCAACGATTGTGACTTAGGCCCCGGCGCAAAGATCAACAGCGGACGGTTCTTCCAGCGATACCCGCTCATCGCATCCGCCGTTTCAGTTGCCGCAAGCGCGCCTGCACCAACGATCGCTGTCGCAAGTCCAAGTCTCAGGGTGATCGATGAAAGCATGCCGCGGGCCTCAGTGTTTTCGTGTGCCTGAGGATCAAACGTAGGAATGGGTCGGGCCGATTGCATCTTGCGGTGCACGCGATGCGCGCAACCCAAACAAAAAACCCGGCCGCTGGGGCCGGGTCTGAGTTTGAAGGGTGCGCCCGGGAAGACGATAGGCGCACCCTTGTTCAGCAGCGGATGAGGTCAGATCCGCTGACTGCCGGAGCCGAATTCCGGGTAGGCCTCGAGACCGATCTCGGCTTTGTCGAGACCTTCGAACTCGTCCTCTTCCGACGGGCGGAGGCCGACTGCGGAGAGCACCAGGAAGACAACGAGGCTTGAGGCCACCACGAACACGCCGACCGCTGCAACGCCGATCGCCTGTGTGATGAAGCTCGCATCGGAGTTGGTCCAGGCCACGATAATCGTGCCCCATATGCCTGCAAACAGGTGGACCGGGATGGCGCCGACCACGTCGTCGATCCTCAGCTTGTCCAGCAGCGGCACCGTGAACACCACGATCGCACCGCCGATGCCGCCGATGACGACAGACTGCCAGATCGCTGGTGTCAGTGGTTCAGCCGTAATGGCGACGAGACCTGCAAGGGCACCGTTGAGCGCCATCGTAAGATCGACCTTGCCGTAGAACACCTGGTTCAGGATGATCGCGACAACGACACCACCTGCGGCTGCAAGGTTGGTGTTGACGAAGATCTTCGAAACAGACGACGCATCGGAGATCGTGCCCATCGCAAGCTGCGAGGCACCGTTAAAGCCGAACCAGCCGAGCCACAGGATGAACGTACCGAGCGTGGCAAGTGCCATGTTCGAGCCGGGCATCGGATTGACCTCGCCGTTCGGGCCGTACTTGCCGCGTCGTGCACCAATGATGACGGCACCGACGAGCGCTGCCCAGCCACCGGTCGAGTGGACCAGCGTTGAACCGGCAAAGTCAGAGAAGCCCATGTCGTCGAGCCAGCCTGTGCCCCACTCCCAGTAGGCAACCGTCGGGTAGATGAAGCCTGTCAGGACGGCGACGAAGATCAGGAATGGCCAGAGCTTGATGCGCTCTGCAACCGTGCCCGAAACAATCGAGGCGGCGGTCGCACAGAACACCATCTGGAAGAACCAGTCCGAGCCGGTCGAATAGGCATTCGCCGTATCAGACGCCGGGTCAGGCATCGTCACCGGCATTGGATTGCCGATGTATTCCGCCACCAGCGACGCATCGCCCGGATAGGCCATGTTGTAGCCGACGATCCAGAACATCAGGCCAGAGATCGAATACAGGCTGATGTTCTTCGTGCACTGCATGGCGACGTTTTTGGTGCGCACCATGCCGGCTTCGAGCATCGCGAAGCCTGCGGCCATCCACATGACGAGGAAGCCGCCAACCAGGAACAGCAACGTATTGAGAACGTACTGGTATTCTTTCTGCGCGCCTGCGGCGTCGATTGCGTCCTGAGCAAATGCCGGTCCGGCCAGCATCAGGAACGCGGCGCCGGCCATAAAGCCGAGCGCCACTTTCTTAGTCGAAGTCTCTCTCACTTGGGATCCCCTTCCTGCACTAAAGCGCGTTGACATCGGTCTCGCCGGTCCGGATGCGGACGGTGGACTCGATGGGTGAGACAAAGATTTTGCCGTCGCCGATCTGGCCGGTCTTCGCGGCCCCGACGATCGCCTCGACGGCCTTTTCGGCCGCAGCGCCGTCAACGACGACTTCGATTTTCAGCTTTGGCAGAAAGCTCACGGCGTATTCGGCGCCGCGGTAGATCTCGGTGTGACCCTTTTGGCGTCCGTAGCCTTTGACCTCGGTGACCGTCATGCCTTCGATGCCGAGTTCGGTCAGGCCCTGCCGGACTTCTTCAAGCTTGAAGGGCTTGATGATCGCGGTGACGAGCTTCATGCGCGCACCCCCTTTTGTGCTCAGTTGGAGCGTCACGCAGGTGTGGTGACGCGGCGAACCTGCTGCGCCCGGACGGGCGGCAAGTGTTAACGAGCAGCAACTTCTCAAGAGCCGTGCCAAAACGGAGGCAAGGACGTAAGATGCTGATATGAATTCGGAATCGCCGGTTCCGCCTGAATTCTAGGCGAGCCGGTTCGCAGAGTGCCTGCCTATAAGGCGAGCAAAATCAGAAAAATGCATAAAGAACAGGCAACGACTCTCGCCGCATCCCGACGCGCTATCCGAGGCCGAAATCAGTCGAGCGCTGCCGCGTTAGGCCTTCCTGCGCGGTTGTCGCAACCAACACCCCTTCCCGCGTGTAGAGGCTGCCGCGGCAGAAGCCCCGCGCACCGCCGGCCGTCGGGCTGTCCTGGACATAGAGCAGCCACGCATCGAGCCGGAAGGGACGGTGGAGCCACATTGCGTGATCGAGGCTTGCAAGCTGAATGTCGGGATCAAACAGCAGCTTGCCGTGCGCAATGAGGGCGGTGTCGAGCAGCGTGAAGTCTGACGCGTAGGCCAGTGCTGCCTGATGCAGGCGCGCGTCGTCCGGCATCGGGCCGTTCGCCTTCAGCCAGACCGCCTGCGCCGGCTCTTTGATCTCGCGTGTCAGATAACGCTCGGGCGAAACGGGGCGCATCTCAATCGGCCGCTCGCGAGACAGGTAGCCTCTGATTGCTTCTGGCAGTTTGTCGCCGAAGGCGTCGGCGAGTTCTCGTTCTGACTTGAGCGTCTCGGGCGCCGGGATGTCAGGCATCGCGGCCTGATGCTCAAAGCTCTCTTCGCGGCGATGGAACGACGCGCTCATCGAAAAGATCGCGCGCCCGTGCTGGATCGCTTTGACCCGCCGCGTCGTGAAGCTGCCGCCATCGCGAATGCGTTCGACATCGTAGACGATCGGCGCGTCCGGATCGCCGCCGAGCAGAAAGTAGGCGTGCAGGGAATGCACCGGCCGGTCCGGATCAACTGTCCGCAACGCCGCCATCAGAGCCTGGCCGAGCACCTGCCCGCCATAAACCCGCTTCCAGCCCGGCACACGCGTCGTCGAGCGGAAGAGGTTGTCTTCCAGCGGCTCGATGTCGAGCAGGTCGAGCAGGCCCTCTAGCGGCGTGTTGGCTTCGGCTGCTTGCGACATTTGCATCCCCTCTTCGTGCGCCGGCTGTCGCCTCTTGCGTTCCGGCGTATGCTGCATCGAAGCCAAACAACGGTTCGTCGTGGTCCACGATCTCGCCGGGCGCAACGCATGTTAGGAGCTGTGGCGGTGGAAGGCGATCGTGTTGACATTGCGATCGGAGGCGCGGGCCTTGCCGGCAACCTCATGGCGCTGGCCCTCGCGCGCTGTCTGGGCGACGAGATTGCCATTGCCGTCATCGATCCGTCGCCGCGGTTTGGCGGCGTGCCCGGCGATCCGCGTGCGTCGACGATTTCTGCAAGCTCGCGCCAGTTGCTGGAGACGCTCGGGCTCTGGGACGATCTGGCCGATGACGCGCAGCCGATTACCGAGATCCGCTTAACCGACTCCGATCTTGATGACGGTGTCCGGCCCGTCGCGCTCGCCTACGAAAACAACGTGCCCGACCCGTTCTCAGATGAAACGGTTCCCGCAGCGCACATCGTCGAGAACAGCCGCCTTGCAAGTGTCATTCAGGCAGGGCTCGTCGCGGAGGCTGGCGTGACCCGTGTCGTCTCGACGATTGATTCCTTCGACCGCAACGGGGGCTTCGTTGGAATCGCGGCCGGGGATCGGACGATCAACGCATCGCTCCTGATCGCAGCCGACGGCCGGCGCTCGCGGCTCCGGTCGGGAGCCGGCATCAAGTCGGATGCGCGCGATCACGGGCAGACGGCGCTCGTCGCGATCGTCTCGCATGAGCTGCCGCACAATGGCGTCGCCGTGCAGCACTTCCTGCCGCAGGGACCGTTCGCCATCCTGCCGATGACGGGCAACCGCAGTTGCGTCACCTGGACCGAAAACCGTCGCGTTGCGGCGCGGCTGCTGGGTGGCAGTGAAGCGGACCTGCTCGCGGCGTTGGAACTCAGGTTCGGTGCGCAACTGGGCGCGCTTGAGATTGTCGGCACGCACGGGTCGTTTCCTGTCGTCACGCAAGTTGCGCGCGCGTTCGTTGCCGAACGGTTTGCGCTCGTCGGGGATGCAGCCCGTTCCGTCCATCCGATCGCGGGCCAGGGCCTCAACCTCGCGATCCGCGATATCGCAGCGCTCACCGAATGCGTGACGGATGCCGCCCGCGCGGGCCTCGACCTCGCCGACAGCCAGGCGCTTGCCCGCTATCAGCGCTGGCGACGTTTCGACTCCGGCGTCTCCGCAATGATGTTTGCAGGGCTCAACCGCGTGTTCTCCGGCTCCAACCCGCTCGCCCGCTCAGCCCGCGGCGCCGGCATGGCCCTCATCGACCGCCTCCCCGCCCTCAAACGTCAACTCGTCTCCAACGCGGCCGGCCAACAAGGCAACCTCCCCAAACTTTTGAAGGGCGAGCTGGTCTAGGCGCCAAGCCCGAGGGAAGCGGGAGGGGTTGGCGCAGACGATCGAGACGGCCGAAGCGGCCTGGCTTGGCTCTGTCCAAGCAGCCAAGACTACAATGCCAAAGTCTGTTGAACCACGACTCCCGCGTCGCCTTCCTCGGCCTTGTGCCGAGGATCCATCGTGCGGCTTGTCGTGCTTTCAAGGTGGATCGGTGAGGTGTGGCTATCGACGCGCGTACAAATCGCGGTGTTGGCCTTGGCAACCATTGACTCTCGGGACAAGCCCGAGGGGAGCGGGAGGGGTTGGCGCAGACGATCGAGATGGCCGAAGCGGCCTGGCTTGGCTCTGGCCAAGCAGCCAAGACTACAATGCCAAGCTAAGTTGAACCACGGCTCCAGCGTCGCCTTCCTCGGCATTGTGCCGAGGATCCATTGTGCGACTTACGGTGCCTTCGACGCGAGCCGGTTTGGTACGGCTATCGCCCCGCCCGCAAATCGCGGTGTCGGCGGGTGGCCGCAAGCTGCCCTAATCACCGGCATCTTCGGGGCGGGCGTCGGTGTAGGTGAGGGCGACGGTGCAGGTCCCGGCGTCGAGGTCGATGGCGGTGACGAAGGCGCCGTCGAGGGGGACGAACTCGGTATCGCGGCCGTCGGTGCGGCGGTATTCGATGAGGTCGCCGGCGCCGAAATTCTGGATCGCCACGACTTGGCCAAGCTGCTTGCCGTCCTGATCGTTCACCGTCAGCCCGACAAGATCGGCGTGGTAGACCTCATCATCGTCCGGCTCAGGCAACAGATCGCGTGCCACGTAAAGCTCGGTGCCGCGGAGCGCATCGGCGGCATTGCGATCGCCGATGCCGGAGATGCGCGCGATCAGGCCCTTCTTCGTTGCGCCGCGGATGGTGAGCGGGAACGTCCGGCGGCCGTCGGATGAGGTCAGAGGCCCGTAGGACGCAATGTCTTCCGGCACCTCGCAGTACGAGCGGACAATGACCTCGCCGCGCACGCCGTGCACGGTCGAGATCACGCCAAGCAGAACGCGGGCAGCTTCATCGGTCATGACCCCGCCCGTCGCTTGCTATGCGGGCCGCTACTCGGCGGCGGCTTCAGCACCTTCGCCCTCACTGCCCTCAGCCGCCGCTTCAGCCTCGGCGGCTTCCTTGGCCTTTTCGGCAGCTTCGGCTTCGCGCTCCTGACGCTTCTTGCCGGGCAGCGCCTTGTTCGGGTTGTTGCGCGCGTCGCGTTTCATAAGCCCGGCCGCATCGAGGAACCGCGCGACACGGTCTGTCGGTTGCGCACCGACGCTCAGCCAATGCTTGCAGCGCTCTTCGTTGAGCTTCACGCGGTCCGGATGATCCTTCGTCAGCATCGGATTGTACGAGCCCACGCGCTCGATGTAGCGGCCGTCGCGCGGCGACGTCGCGGGGGCGACGACGATGTAATAGTAGGGCCGCTTCTTTGAGCCGCCGCGTGCGAGACGGATTTTCGTGACTGCCATGAAATGCTCCTTCGAGATGCAGTGTTCGTGATTAGTGACGTTGGTCGGGCGCCGGGTGGCGCCAGATTTCGCGCGGCTCTCCGCCCAGTTGGGCGTTGCCGTCGTGCGTTGCGCCAAGCCGCTTGGCGACCCCGCGGGATCCGGTGTTGTCCGGGTGGATCAGGCTGATCAGGCGATCGTGGCCCGCGCCGTGAGCCCAGATGCGCATGGCGGTTGCGGCCTCGGTCGCAAACCCCTGGCCCTCGGAGCCGGCGAACAGCGACCAAAACAACTCGGGCTCGGGCTGAGACGGCGGCTGCCACAGGCCGGTCATGCCGATGGCGGTGTCGTCATCGCGGGCGGCGATTGCCACGCCGCCAAAGCCGAGCAAGGCCCAGTCGCCGGATTGTGCCGCCATCATCGCCCAAGCCGCAGCGCGATCCGCCCGCGCGCCGCCGCGATACCGCGCGCGTTCTTCATCCATCGCAAAGACGGCGAGGGCATCGAAGTCAGCCGGCCGCCATGCGCGCAGCCGCAGCCGGTCGGTTTCGATCGTTGGGATGTCGACTGTTACGCTCACGCAGCGGCGGCTCCGAGCAGGTCTGGGTGACGGTAAGTGTTGAACATCTCACCGGCGTGCGGAAGCTCGCCTTCACGCGCGGCGCCCAGCCGCTCCGCGACTTTGATCGAAGGCGTGTTGTCCGGATGGATCATGCTGAACAGGGGCGAGAGGCCGAGGTCGTGCGCGGCCCATTGGCGAACGCGCGTCGCGGCTTCCGTGGCGTAGCCGTTGCCGTGCGCCGCGCCGAACAGGCTGTAGGAGAGTTCGGGCTCGTCCCATTCAAGCGGATGCCAGAGACCAGAGTAGCCGAAGACGTCACCGGTCTGCCGGTCGGTGATCGCGAAGACGCCGTAGCCGCGCAGGTCCCACTGGCCGAGCTGGGCGCACATGAAGTCCCAGGCTTCGTCGCGGGACGACTTCGCGCCGCCGCGATACCGCGCCAACGCGCTGTCCATCAGGAATGCGGCCAGCGGCTCGAAGTCGCCGTGCTGCCACGTGCGCAAGCGGAGCCGGTCTGTCGTTAGCTCGACGCTCATTTGCGCTTCTTCTTCTTGCGATTCTTGGTGGCGCTGGGGCCCCCGAGCCCGGGTAGGCCGGGGCCGCCGAGACCAGGCAGCGGGCCACCGCCGAGACCCGGAAGGCCCGGTGGCATCGCGCCACCACCCGGCATCCCGCCACCAAGTCCAGGCGGTAGTGCACCGCCTTTCGCGGCGGCCTTCGCCTGCTCGAGCATCTCCGGTGTCGGCTCGGGCATGCCGCCGCCGCCCATGCCACCAAGGCCGCCCATCATGCGCGACATCAGGCCTTTGTTCTTGCCCATCTGCTTCATCATGTCGGCCATCTGCCGGTGCATCTTGAGCACCTTGTTGACCTCGGCGACGTGCGTTCCGGACCCCTTCGCGATCCGGCGGCGACGCTTGCCATCGATGAGCTTCGGGCTCGCGCGCTCCTTCTTCGTCATCGACGAGATGATCGCGGTCTGGCGGCGAATGACCTTGTCGTCGATACCGGCCGCCTGCATCTGGTCGCGGACCTTCGCGCCACCGCCGAGCATGCCCATCACGCCGCCCATACCGCCAAGCTTCTCCATCTGGCGGAGCTGATCGGACATATCGTTGAGGTCGAAGCTGCCCTTCTGCAGCTTCTCGGCCATCTTCTGCGCCTTCTCGGCGTCGATGGTCTCTGCAGCTTTCTCGACGAGGCTGACGATGTCGCCCATGCCGAGGATGCGGTTGGCAATGCGGTCGGGGTGGAACTCTTCAAGCGCGTCCCACTTCTCGCCGACGCCGATGAGCTTGATCGGCTTGCCGGTGACAGCGCGCATTGAAAGCGCAGCGCCGCCGCGGCCGTCGCCGTCGACGCGGGTGAGCACGATGCCGGTGAGGCTGAGGCGCTGGTCGAAGGCTTTGGCAGTGTTGACGGCGTCTTGCCCGGTGAGGCTGTCGGCGACGAGAAGCACTTCATGCGGGGTCGTCGCGGCCTCGATTTCTGAGGCCTCAGTCATCATCGCTTCGTCGACCGTCGTGCGGCCGGCGGTGTCGAGCATGACGACGTCGTAGCCGCCGAGGCGGGCGGCATCCATTGCGCGCTTTGCGATCTGCACCGGCGTTTGACCGGCGACGATCGGGAGCGTCGCGACGTCTGTTTGTTCGCCGAGGACCCGGAGCTGCTCCTGCGCTGCTGGCCGCCGCGTATCGAGCGAGGCCATCAGGACCTTCTTCTTTTCGCGGTCCGTCAGGCGCTTTGCGATCTTCGCGGTCGTCGTCGTTTTACCGGAGCCCTGCAACCCGACCATCAGGATCGGCAACGGTGGCGTGGCCGCGAGATCGATCGTCTGGGCCTCCGAGCCCAGCATGCGGATCAGTTCATCGTTGACGATCTTGATGACCATCTGGCCGGGCGTGATGGATTTCACGACCTCTTGGCCGACGGCCTTTTCTTTCACGGCATCGGTGAATTTGCGGACGACTTCGAGCGCGACATCGGCCTCGAGCAAGGCGCGTCGCACCTCGCGCATGGCCTCGGCGACATCACTGTCGGTCAGCGCGCCGCGCTTGGTCAGCTTGTCGAATATGCCCGAAAGCCGGTCTGACAGCGTATCGAACATGCCACTCCTCACATCGCCTGCTGCGCCGCATCGCGTGATGCGCGCGCCGAAACCGGGTTGCCCAAAGCCAAAAGCACCCATGGGCGCAACGCGCTGATGGGTGTTGACGCCTGCTCTGCCTAACGTGGCATCGCAGGTCGCGGCTCGGGAGGTCGGCCGGTTAGATTTCGGGCGTTATGTGCCGGGCGCGGCACCAAGTCAATTGCGACGGCCAGCTGGGATCAGCGCGCCGTGGCCGGCACGAAAGCGAAAGCGTTCGAGCGGAATGTCGGCCCGCGCGGCGTCGCATAGTCGCTGACGTCTTCGCCAGAAAGGCGCCGGCGGAGTTCGCCGAGGCTGTAGTCCGCCAAAGCCAAATGGCGTGCGGCAACGGCCTGTCGCGCGGCGGTGGCTTCAAGGGCTGTGCTGAGATCGTCGCGCACCGCTCTTAGCGCCGCCCATTGGCCATCGACGCCGGATGCACGCGCCGGCAATTCGATGAAGCGCTGAAGGGGCGCCGGCCGTGGCTTGGTCCAATCGGACAGTTTGCCGATGGCCCGGTTTGCAGTTTCAGCAAGGCTTTGCGCAAACTCGACCAGTCCAAAGCTCGGCCTGCGATCAGCGATTTGAAGCGAGATTGCCATGCGGCGACCATTCAGTCGGAAGAGTTAAAGAACTCTGAATGGTTTTAATGCCGCTGTATAGAGACGATAAAATGCGCCGCGCGGAGAATATTTCGGAGGGTTAAGCCGCCGTCATCTCAGCGGTATCGGTAATGGCCGGTGATTTTCTCGGCGAACAACCAATTCTCAAGTTGCACGCCGAAGCCGCGGTTGTGGATGACCAGCGGTGTCCCGTCGGAAGCCTTCTGCTCGGAGACAATCGCGATATGTGTCTTCGAGAAGGTCCCGTCCGGCATGTAATAGGTCACCAGGTCACCGGGCTTATAATTATTCGGGTTTTTCGTGACCTTCAAAGACGTCCCGTGGCGCTTGAAAAACTTCCGCAGCACATTTACGCGCCGATGGTCGATATTCCGGTCGCCGCTACCGACGCGGGCTTTGTGGACTTTAACCTGCAGGTCAATGCCGAGTTTTCGGTAGGCGCGGACAACAACGTCCGTACAAACACCGGTGTACCAAGGCACGTCGCCGCCCGGATATTTGAGCTTCACATAAGCCGGATTGTAAATCACCGGGACCCAGCGCTGGGCCGATGCAGCGCGCGCGAGCTTTTGGCCGAATGCCGGTTCAGCGGCGCTCTTTGCAGCAGCCTTCGTGACAGGCGCTGGCAGCAGCAACAGTGCAAGCGTGAGGCTGAAAAGTGTGGCGGGCGTGAGCGATCGTGTCTGCATGGCGCAGATATGGGCGTCTCGCGTGCCGAAAACAGGACGGACGCGATGCCACTCGCGGAACAACTGCTTTTGGCCGCGCGCTGACAGTGCTTGGCCTGCGTGGCTCAGCGGGATTGCTTGAGCGTTGCGCGGCGCTTGCCGGCTGTAGGCTGTGCCGGGATCGTTGCGCGCAACAGCTTGATCCCACTGGCGTTTTCTGGGACGCCGCGCCTTGAGAGCCCTGCAACAGGGACCTCGCGGTTGGGGTCGGGAAGGGCATCCAGCGGCCGGAAGCGGTAATGGCCGGTCATTTTGTCGACGAACAGCGCGTCCTCGAGCTGCACGCCATAGCCCCGATTGTGGATGATGTAAGGTCGGCCGGTCGGCGCAATCCGGTCGGAGACGATTGCAATGTGCGCGCGCGAGACGCGTGAGAACGGCCGGTAATACGTGACAATGTCGCCGGGCCTGTAGTCTTCCGGATAGGGCGAAATCGGCAGTTCGGCGCCAGCACGCGCGAACAGCTTGCGCAGCGTGTTCGTGCGCCGATGATCGATGTTGCGGTCGCCGCTGCCAACACGCGCCCTTTGAATGGCGGCCTGCAGATCGTACCCGAGGCGTCGGTAGGCGCGGATGACGACTTCCGTGCAGGAGCCGAGCATGGGCGGCAGGTCGCCCATCGGAAACGGCATCGACTGATACTTCGCCGAGTAGATGACGATCCCGCCCGACTGGTTGAGGGCGGCGCGGGCCACCGCCCGGCCGAACGCATCGCCCTTGAGGCTCGCGTTGGGCGCGGGCAACGGCATCGGTTTCCGCCAGTTGGCAAAGCGCGGGGGCGCCGTGCAGCGGCCGCGAACAGAAACGGGACCCACGTCCAAGTGCGGCAGCGCGACCTGGAAATCGGATGATCTGGCGAGCGCGGAGAGCTGCACATCCGCGCCGAGTTCGGTCTCAAGTGAGGGTGGCGGCCGGCCAAACGCGAGGTTGCGCGACGTCAAAGCCGGGATGGCCGCCGCTGCCGCAAGCGCGGGAGGCTCGGTCGACGCAAGCGTCAACCGGCTCCGCGCCACAATGGTAGATCGGTGGCGGACCTCGGGCCGGCCTGCAAGTGCAACAGTGGTCGTCGGAATTCGGGGACGGGCGGTTGCGCGCAAGTCGGGCCCGGCGGCCGGCAACGCGTGGTCGACGCCGGCGAGCCTCAGCCGTGTCATGCCGAGCCGCGGCGGGCGGCCGTCAAGTCCGAATGCGGGCGTCGCGAGTGCGACAGCTACGGCCGCGACAGGCGGCGCATCGCTGAGCAATGTGATGGGTCCCGGACCGTCGCCCAGCGCCGGTGTCTGCACATCGGGCGCAGCCGCGGCCATCGCGAGAGCCGTCCCCGGTCGAGGTTGGGCGATAGCGCGCAGGGCAGCCTCGCTCCGCAGCGCCACAATCGCCGTTTGAGCCGGCGGCGGCACAATCTCATCAATGCGTGCAGGCGGTGCCGGGCCGCGCCGCAAGGCGCTCACCGAGGCAAGCTCAACACGCGCGACAGCAACGGCCGGCGGCCGCGCTCCGATGCGCAGGGTGGTTGCGGTCTGCGGCAGGGCTGCGACGTGGATTGCAGGTGCCGTGCGCGTCAGCATGAGGCGGCTGCCACCGAGCTCCGGTTCATCCGCGGTGAGCGGCGCCGATTGCGGAAGCCGCAGTTGCAGTTCTGGCACGCGAAAGGCAGGTGCAGCGCTCGCCACCCGAGGCGTCTGGTCCGTGGTGATCATCGAGACGGACTTTGCGACAAGCAGGACAGCCGTCAGAGCCGCAGCCGGGGCCGCAAGCAGCGCACCGAGCACAAGGTGGTCGCGCACGCCGGTTCGCTCTGCCGAGACCGGCAGGGACGCGATCTGCGCGGATGCGCAACCCGACTTCGAACCAACGGAGTGCAACCAGACCTCAGCACACGTTCGACGCCGCGCCCGTGGGTGGGCGCGCGCGTGACCAGGACGCCCGCACGCCCAGCCCGCGGCGCTTATAGACCGATCAGGTCGCGGACGTCCTCAACCGAAAGACCCTCGGCGCGCAATTCTGACAGAGATGTGTCCTGAGCAGTTTTGGAGAGCTTCCGGCCAGCCAAATCGCGGATCAGAGTGTGATGATGGTAAACGGGCGTCGGGAGACAGAGCAGCGCCTGCAGCAGCCGGTGAAGGTCGGTGGCAGGTTCAAGATCCTGCCCGCGCGTGATGTGTGTGATGCCCTGGTGCGCATCATCGATGGTCGCTGCGAGATGATAGCTGGCCGGCACGTCTTTGCGCATGATCACCGGATCGCCCCACTGCGCCGGATCCGCAATCCGCATCGAGATACCGCCGCCGCCATCCCAGACTGGAATTGCAAGGTCGCTCTCCGCGGCCGCGATCGCCGCGCGCATGTCGAGCCGCCAGGCAATGTCAGGATCATCAGCGGTGCACGCGCGCAAAAATCCGCGCCCGCTCATCTTGCAGATCGGCGCA
This sequence comes from Pseudomonadota bacterium, assembly GCA_038523925.1. GTDB lineage: Bacteria > Pseudomonadota > Alphaproteobacteria > Rhizobiales > Hyphomicrobiaceae > JBCBWG01. The sequence goes on from JBCBIY010000004.1 coordinate 223,002, forward strand.
TACAGCGGTGCACCATCCGGATCGCGCGGTGCGTCTGCGCTCGCGGCGGCTGCGCGGTCGGCGCGCGTGGCGGCGCAGGGGTAGAGCAGTCCACGCTCCCGCAGGCGATCGGCAGCTGCGCGATAGGCCTCGAAGCGCGTCGATTGAAATAGAACCGGTCCAGGCCAGGTCATCCCGAGCCACGCGAGATCCTCGAATATCGCATCCACATACGCCGGCCGGCTGCGGGCGAGATCAATGTCTTCGATGCGCAGTAGGAAGGTCCCGCCATGGTTGCGCGCAAGCTGGTGCGTGGTGAGCGCGGAGAACGCATGGCCAAGGTGCAGCCTGCCGTTCGGGCTCGGCGCAAAACGGAAAACGGATTGCGGGTTGGCGGTCACGATGCAGCATGCCTACCATGGCAGCAGGGAGTGCTGCAGCTATGGCGACGAAGACGGCGCGGACCAAGGTTCCAGGTCAGATCACGTGTGAAGCTGACATCGCGAGCGGCATGCGGGCGCTGCGCCGCGCCTGCCGGTTCGCGCGGCAGATGCATGACGTTGCGGGCACGCCGCCGGTGCGCGTCAACCAGCCCGGGTTTGAAGGCCTCGCGCGCATCATCGTCGGCCAGCAGTTGTCGGTCGCGAGCGCTGGCGCGATTTGGGCCCGGTGTCAGGAGCGGCTTCAACCGTTTACGCCGGACCGGATCGTTCGCGCCCGCGAGACAACAATGCGCGCTGCGGGCCTCTCAGCCGGCAAGGTCCGGACGTTGAAGGCGGCTGCGAAAGCAGCCCGCACCGGTGATCTCATCCTCGAGCCGACAGCGGACGCGCGCGATGATGAGATCGTGGACTCGCTCGTTGCGGTGACCGGCATTGGCCCCTGGACGGCGGACATCTATCTGATGTTCGCACTCGGTCGGCCGGATGCGTTTGCGCCCGGCGACCTCGCGCTACAGATCGGCGCTCAATACGGTTTCGCGCTCGATGAACGGCCGAGCCCCGAAGAACTCATCGAAATTGTTGAGGGCTGGCGGCCTTGGCGTGGCGTCGGTGCACGTCTGCTGTGGCACTACTACGCCGCGGTGAAGCAGCAGAAGACCGAGGTCATCCCCGTCTGACGGGGGCTCCGCGCGAACAGGGCTCGCAATAAGCATATCGCGGCGATTGGCCGGTCCACTGTAGACTTGCAGGTCTGCTTCACAGAGCTGACATGCAAGTCTATTATCCGACACGCGAGTGCGACGTGCGTAGCTCGAACCGTGTTGAGCTGTCCGGACCGCATTGCGAGCCGGCGCGTTATTGCAACAGGTTGGGTTCAGGAAGCACTGACGTGACAACACCGAAAGCCCTGCCGGACCACGCGCCGGCGCTGGTCCTCAACGCGGACTTCCGTCCGCTTAGTTACTATCCGCTGTCGCTTTGGAGTTGGCAGGATACGGTCAAGGCCGTGTTCCTCGACCGGGTCAACATCGTCTCCGAATACGATTTCGCCGTCTCGAGCCCATCATTCGAGATGAAGCTGCCGTCGGTGGTCTCGCTCAAGACGTACGTGAAGCCGGCGCTCTACCCCGCGTTCACACGGTTCAACGTGTTCTTGCGCGACCGCTTCTCGTGTCAGTACTGCGGCGTCAGCGATGACCTGACGTTTGATCATCTGATCCCGCGGTCGAAAGGCGGGCAGACGAAGTGGGACAACGTCGTCACGGCGTGCTCGTCCTGCAATCTGCGCAAGGCAAACCACATGCCGGCCAAGGTCGGCATGTTTCCGAGCCAGCAGCCCTACCGCCCGACGGTCTTCGAACTGCACCGTAACGGACGCGCGTTCCCGCCAAACTATCTGCACGATAGCTGGCTCGACTATCTCTACTGGGACAGCGAACTCGAGCCGTGATTTGGGTTGGAGCTTGTGCTCCGTTGCCGGCGCTACGACGACTCTAAATATGCTGGCCGCCGTTGATCGGGATCTCTGTCCCGTTGACGTAGGATGCGGCGCGCGAGCAGAGAAACAGGACAACCTCTGCGACTTCCTCCGGGCTGCCGAGGCGGCGCAGCGGAACTTGCTCTTCGACGACGCGTGCGGTTCCGGGCGACAGGATTGCGGTGTCAATCTCGCCCGGTGCCACCGCGTTGACGCGTACGCCCCGCGCACCAAGGTCGTATGCGAGTTCACGCGTGAGCGTCGATAGTGCCGACTTTGATGCCGCGTAGGCTGCGCCAGCAAACGGGTGGACGAGCGTTCCTGCAATGGACGTGACGTTGACGACGGCGCCCTTTGCGCGTTCGAGCTGTGGCAGTAGCTCGCGTGTCAGCGTCAGCGGCGCCACCAAATTCACTGCGAGCACATGGTTGAGCACGCCTGGCGTTGTCAGCGTCGCGCCGAGCCGGCCGCCATCTTCGGTCTTCGGCGAGATGCCGGCATTGTTGACGAGGGCGTCCAGCCCGCGCGGCCCAAGCCGGTCGTGGAGCTGGCTGACACCGGACGCAATGGCCGTCGGGTCCGAGAGGTCGACCTCGATGTGGCTGATGATGCCCTCGGCCCAGGGACACGCCGTCGAAAACGGCGTCCGGGCGAGCGTGTAGACTTCCCAGCCGGCGTTATGGAAGGCGCGGACAACGGCATGTCCGATTCCGCGGCTCGCGCCGGTGACAGCCACGACGGGCTTTGCCGTCGTCGACTCCGTATGCGCAACCGGACACGTGCCGGTCGTGGAGCGCTCAGTCATCGCAGCCTCCTGGCCTTGCGCGGCATTGTTGACTTCAATGGTCGTCTTTATCTGAGCGCGCAAGTCTCGCAATGAGGTCAGGTCGGCGGGCTTCCGTCAAACGCCGCGCCTCAGTGCGCCGCCAGCGGGCGATCAGGTCATGGTTGCCGCTAAGGAGCACATCCGGAATGGCGCGGCCTTCCCAGTCACGTGGGCGGGTGTACTGCGGATACTCCAAAAGCCCGTCTGAGAAGCTTTCGTCCTGAGTTGACGCCTCCGCACCGAGGACGCCAGGCAGCAGGCGAACGGCAGCATCGATCATCGCCATGGCGGCCAATTCGCCGCCGGTCATGACGAAGTCGCCAAGCGAGACCTCGCGCAGATTGCGGCCCGCGATGACACGGTCATCAAGGCCTTCAAAGCGGCCGGCAAGAAAGATGACGCCGGGACCGACGGAGAGCTCGCGCGCGAGGCCCTGGGTGAAGGGCTCTCCGCGCGGCGATGGATAGATAAGCGGGATTTCGCTCGCGTCGGCGCCCGCGCGCGCGACGGCCGCGTCGATCACTGCGGCGGCAACGTCGCAACGCATCACCATGCCCGGCCCGCCGCCAGCCGGCGTGTCGTCGACGCTTCTATGTCGGCCGATCCCATGCTCGCGGATGTCGCGCACATCGAGCGACCAGACACCGTTGGCGCGCGCCTGCCCGACCAGCGAGTGGCCGAGCGGGCCCGGAAACATATCCGGCAGGAGCGTAAGGACGGTTGCGCGCCACGGTTTATCTTGCTTGATCTCAGTCAGGCTCACGCGCCCTCAACGACCACGATATCGATGACGCCGGCACCAATGCGCTTCAGCCGGGCTGCATTGTATTCCTGGCTGTGCGCGTAGGCGCGGGCATCGTCGAAGCTTGCGAACTCGATGACAACGTTGCGCGCGCGGCCTTCGCCTTCAGCAACCTCACACCGGCCGCCGCGCACGATTGGCGTGCCGCCGTAGGTCTTCATCGCGCCGCTTGCCATCTCGGCATACTCGGCCCACTTCTGCTGGTCGGTCACCATCGCCCGCGCGATCACATAACCTTTTGCCATGTCTCGTCTCTCTCCCTGCTATGTTCCGTTTGCGGCCGATCCGTCGGCCTTACGCGCGACTGTCCGATGGGGTGGCGGGACGATCAAGCATGAATACGCCAACGCACCTGCTCGTGGCCGCAGCCGCGCTTGCGAAACGCGACGCACCGGTCCGCAACACCGCTGTCGTCGTCGCAGCCGTCCTGCCGGACCTTTCGATCTTCGTTCTCTACTTCTGGGCGCGGATTGTCGAACGCCTGCCGTCGCGTGAGATCTGGCGGAACGTCTACTGGCAGGAGCCATGGCAGACGCTCAGTGCCATCTCGAACTCGATCCCGCTGTGGTTGCTCGTGTGTGTCGCGGGGCTGCTGCTTCGCCGGCCGGTTGTCGCCGTCGTTGGTGGCGCGGCGCTGTTACACGTCCTGCTTGATCTGCCGGTCCACGCCAGTGACGCTCACGTCCACTTCTGGCCGTTCACCGATTGGCGGTTTCATTCGCCGCTCTCGTATTGGGACCGGAGCCACTTCGGCAATTGGGTCAGCCTCGCCGAGGCTGTGGGCGGCATCGCGCTGACCGTCATACTCGCCAGACGGTTTCAGTCGCTATGGGTCCGTGCGGGGCTCGTCCTCGCGTGCAGTGCCTACGTGCTGGTGCCGGCCTATTTTGTCTATTCGCTCGGCGGGTGATGCCGAGTAGCAGACAAGCAAAAGGGCTGAACCGGTTGGTTCAGCCCTGCTCATGATGTTCTGCAACCAGCCGCCGCGTGAGCGCTGAGCCGTTAGGCGGCTTTCGCGGGTGCCTTGATGGCAGCAGGCGCTTTCCGGCCCTGAAACAAAGCCCGTACGGCTTCGTGGAAGGCCTTTGACCGCTCAACCCGGCCGCGCTGCACGTACATGTCGATCTCTGCCTGGGAGGAGATGATCGGCTTGCGCTGGTTTTTGATCTTGCTCATGATCAAATTCTCCTAATGTGTTTGTTTCGTTGACCAGAAGATACGCATCGCGGTATGGCGCTTCAAACGATCATTTCTCAGGGTTTGGATTAGATAATCTCATGTCGAGTCAGCCGCTCCCGCCGCTCAATGCGCTCCGCGCCTTTGAGGCAACCGCCCGCAACGCAAGCTTCGCCCGCGCGGCGGAGGAGCTGCACGTGACGCCGGCCGCGCTGTCGCACCAGATCAAAGGGCTCGAGGAGTTTCTCGGGCTGAAGCTGTTCCTGCGGAAGCCACGGTCGATCGAGCTAACGGATGCTGGCCGTACGCTTTATCCGGGAACGCACGCGGGCTTTGGTCAGCTTCGCCAGGCGGTCCAGGCACTCGATCGCGTGCGCAATGAAAACGTGCTCGTCATCTCATCGCCACCGGGCTTCACTGCGAAGTGGATCGCGCCGCGTCTGCATCGCTTTCTGACTGACTACCCCGACATCGACGCGCGCATCTCGTCGACCCAGGCGTTTGTCGACTTCAACACCGATGGCGTCGACGTTGCGATCCGCAATGCCGCAAAGACGAGCCATGTGCCGGGTGTGTTCACGGAGAAGCTCGTCGACATCTGGACGCTCGTCGTCATGAGCCCAGCGCTCATCGAAGAGGTCGGCGGCGTGCGTGAGCCATCGGACCTTTTGAAGACGACGTTGATCTCAGACGAGTCCGTGCTCAATCTGCCGGGTGTGCCCTACTGGAAGGAATGGTTTGCCGAGAACGGCCTGCCCGATGTCGACCTTTCGCGCGGGCTCCGGTTCAACAGCGCCGATCATGCGCTTGAAGCCGCACTCGAAGGGGCCGGCGCGCTGCTTTGCTATCGCACGCTGGCCTACGATGACCTGCGCACCGGCCGCCTCGTTGCACCGTTCGACTTCCAGGTGGAGGCCGGCCGCGCATTCTACTTTGCGTGTCCGGAGGGCGAGGAAGAGCGCCCGAACGTCCGCGCGTTTCGCGACTGGGTGCGTGACGAGTTCAAGCATATGGAAGTCGACTGCGAGCGGGTCGCGAAGCCCGGCTACGCGCCGACTGTCGGCCGCGGCGCATTCGCGGCGCCGGCCAAGCCGGTCAAAGTCAAGCGGCCGGCGAAAGCGTCTCGGAAAGCGAAAGCACCAACCGATTGAGCACGAAGCGGCCCTTCGGTGTCGCGGCGAGGTGGCCAGCATCGGGCATCGTCAGGAAGCCATCGGCTGTCAGGTCGGCGATTGTCAACGGGTCGGGTTGCACGCCCGCAAGCCACGCAAACCGCGCGAGGCTTAAGCCCTCCGCAAGCCGCAGGCCCATCAGCAGCGCTTCGTCTGCGATCTCGGACTTGATCAGCGGCTCCCGCGCGGTGATGCCATCGCCATGGTCACCGACGCGGCTGGCCCAGGCCTCCGGTTGACGCTCGGTCTCTGTCGCGGTCCGCGTGCCGTCGAGGATCGGCCGGCCGTGCGCGCCAGGCCCGATGCCGACGTATTCGCCGTAGCGCCAGTAGAGCAGATTGTGCCGGCTCTCATCGCCGGGCCGCGCGTGGTTCGAGATCTCATAAAGCGGCAGGCCGGCGTCGCGCGTGACCTGGTCGGTGAGCGCGTAGAGATCATCTGCGAGATCTGGATCTGGGATGATAAGCTTGCCCGAAGTGTGCAGCGTCTCAAACGGCGTGCCGGGTTCAATCGTAAGCTGATAGAGCGACAGGTGGTCGGCTGCGAGATCGATCGCTTGTCTGAGTTCGCGCTCCCAAGCCTCCAGCGTCTGGCGCGGGCGCGCATAGATCAGGTCAAACGACATGCGGTCGAACTCGGCGCGTGCGATGCCGATGGCAGCGATGGCCTCGTCCACCGTATGCAGCCGGCCGAGCGCCCGGAGCGACGCATCATCCAGCGCTTGGACGCCGAGTGAGACGCGGTTGACGCCGGCTGCGCGATAGTCGCGGAACCGCTCGGCCTCAACGCTCGTCGGGTTCGCTTCAAGGGTAATTTCGGCGCCGGGTGAGATGCCCCATTGCGTGTCGATCGCGCCCAGGATGGCCCCGACGGTCTCCGCGCTCATGAGCGACGGCGTGCCGCCGCCGAAGAAGATGCTGGTGACGTTGCGGGCACCCGTTGCACGGGCCTGCGCTCCGATGTCGGTTAGAAAAGCTGAGCGGAACGCGGCTTCGTCAATGCCGCCGTGGCGGACATGCGAGTTGAAATCGCAGTAGGGGCACTTGGCAGCGCAGAACGGCCAATGCACGTAAACGCCGAAGCCTGCAGGGTCAGGATTGCGGACGGCGAAGCCAGGCTCAGCTTTGGTCGCCGTCGCGTGCAAGGCAGGCCTCTTTGAATTGGGCGAACGCGTGGGCGCGGTGACTGATCGCGTGCTTCGCGTCGGGGTCCATTTCCCCGAATGTGATGTCATACCCGTCGGCCATGAACATCGGATCATAACCGAAACCGTGATCGCCGCGCGGCGGCCAGACGAGCACGCCGTGAACTTTGCCGAGAAAGACCTGATCTGCGCCGCCCGGCAGAGAGATCGAAAGCGCGCACGTGAAGTTCGCCTTGGGACCTGGCATGGCCCAGCCGTGGCGATCGCCAACTTCGGCTGCGACCTTTTCCATGGCTTTGGCAAAGTCTTTGTCGGGCCCGGCCCAGCGCGCTGAGAAGATGCCCGGTGCGCCGCCAAGTGCTGCGACTTCGAGGCCGGAATCGTCGGCCAGGGCTGCGAGACCAGAGGCCTCGGCCGCGGCCCGAGACTTCAGAAGAGCGTTGCCCTCAAACGTCATCTCGGTCTCCTCCGGCTCCGGCAGGCCGAGCTCGCCGGCAGAAACCGCCTCAAGACCGAACGGCCGGATGAGATCGTTGATCTCGCGCACCTTGCCCTGGTTGTGGCTTGCAACAACGATGCGGTCGCCGGCGTTGAGTTTCGCCGCATCGCTCATGTGGCGGCGAGCTTCTGCAGGTTGACCAGTTCCTTGATGCCGGCGTCGGCGAGGTTGATCAGCGTGTCGAGTTGCTCGCGCGAGAACGGATCGCCTTCCGCGGTGCCCTGCACTTCCACAAGGCCGCCGTTGCCGGTCATGACGAAGTTCGCGTCAGCGTCGGCTTCGCTATCTTCGGCGTAATCGAGATCAAGCACGCACTCGCCATTGTAGATGCCGGCAGAAACTGCCGCGACCTGGTCCTTCAGCACGTCGTCGCCGACCATCTCGCGCGACTTCATCCAGGCGATGCAGTCATGCAGAGCGACCCAGGCGCCGGTGATCGAGGCGGTCCGCGTGCCGCCATCGGCTTGGATGACATCGCAGTCGACTGAAATTTGGCGTTCGCCGAGCTTCGGTAGGTCGACAACTGCCCGCAGCGACCGGCCGATCAGTCGCTGGATCTCTTGCGTCCGGCCCGAAACCTTCCCGGCGGAGGCTTCGCGGCGCATGCGATCGTTCGTTGACCGCGGCAACATTCCATATTCAGCCGTCACCCAGCCGCGGCCCTGACCCTTCAGCCATGGCGGAATGCGGTCTTCGAGACTGGCGGTGCACAGCACATGCGTGTTGCCAAACTTAATCAGGCAGGAGCCCTCCGCGTGCATAGAAAAGCCGCGTTCGAAGGAGACGCGTCTCAGCTCGTCGGGGCGGCGGTTAGACGGGCGCATTCAGGTATCCGGATGTCGTTGGAGCGGGTTACGGGCATTGGCTCAGCCGTGCGGGCGGACGTTAGTGCGGCGCCCAATTGCCTTCAACACTAAACGGACGCCGGTGCTAGGATTAGGCCAAGCGTTGACGGCGCGCGCTCTCAATCACATTTTTCATGCGGAATGGCAGACAACGGTAAAACACCCGACTTGATGAGCGACCGCGCACGCGAGGTGCTGCGGCGCATCGTTGAGTCGTATCTGACGAGCGGCGAGCCCGTCGGCTCGCGCAACCTCTCGCGCGACCTTCCGATGACGCTGTCGCCGGCCTCGGTCCGCAACGTGATGTCGGACCTCGAACATCTGGGGCTCGTCTACGCGCCGCACACGTCGGCCGGCCGGCTGCCAACGCAGCAGGGCCTGCGCATGTTTGTCGACGGCCTCCTGGAAGTGGGCCGCCTGAGCGAGACCGAGCGCAGCCAGATCGAAGCGCAGCTCGATCCAAGTCAGCGGCGGTCGGCTGAGCAACTGCTCGCGGAAGCGGGCGATGTCATCTCCGGCCTCTCGCAGTGTGCCGGTGTCGTCCTCGCCGACAAAGCCGACGCGAAGCTAAAGCACATCGAGTTTGTCACGCTTGAGCCGGGTCGTGCCCTTGCGGTTCTGGTAAGCGAAGATGGGGCCGTCGAGAACCGGATCCTTGAGATCCCGGCGGGCCTGCCGCAGTCGGCGTTGGTCCAGGCGGCCAATTATCTCAACGCACATGTGCGTGGGCGAACGATCAGCGAAGCGCGCGCCGACATTGAGCGCGAGCTGCAAAGCCACACAGCCGAACTCGATGAGCTATCGCGCAAAGTCATCGAGCTCGGCATCGCGGAATGGTCCGGCGCGCTTGATGATCGCAGAAGCCTCATCGTGCGGGGGCAGTCCAATCTACTGACGGACGTGAGCGCCATCGAGGACCTCCAACGCATCCGCCAACTCTTCGACGATCTCGAAGCCAAGCGCGATTTGGTCCAGCTTCTGGACCTGTCCGACAGCGCCGATGGCGTCAAAATCTTCATCGGTTCGGAGAACAAACTGTTTTCGATGTCGGGGTCGTCCCTGGTCGTCGCACCCTTCCGCGACGAAAGCCGCAATATCGTCGGCGCGCTCGGGGTCATCGGCCCAACGCGCCTCAATTACGCGCGGATCATCCCGATGGTAGATTTTACAGCTAAGGTGATCTCCCGCTTGATCACTTGATTTTCAGCGCCGGTCGGATGATATCGGCGGATGTCACATGCGCCCGGTGAGTGGTGCCTCCAAACCGAAAACACGAGCCTATGAGCGGACAGCCAAAACCTGACGAACAAGGCGCTATGCCGCCCCGCGATGATCCCGAGGCCGAAGCGCGCGCCGCCGAGACGATTGAGACGGACGGTGAGCCGCCAGGCGAGGCCGGCCCGACGGACCCGGTGGAGTTCTCGAAAGACGAGCTTCTGGCGGAGCTTGAGAAGGAGCGTCTCGCCCAGGAAGACAAGTTGCGCGACATGAACGATCGGTTGCTGCGCGCGCACGCCGAAATGGATAACCTGCGCAAGCGCACCGAGCGGGAGAAGTCGGACACGGCGAAGTATGCGATCACTAAGTTCGCGCTCGATGTCGTGACGATCGGCGATAACCTGAAGCGCGCGATGGATGCGGCAGGTCCTGAAGACCAGCGTTCTGACGACGTGAAGGGCATGTATGAAGGCATCGCGCTGACGGCACAGGAACTCACCAAGACGGTCGAGAAGCACGGTGTCGCGCAGATCCCCGCGCTGGGCGAGATCTTCGATCCGCATTTGCACCAGGCGATGATGGAGCAGCCCAACAAAGAGGTCCCGTCGGGGACGATCCTGCAGGTGTTCCAGGAGGGCTACCGGATCGGCGACCGCGTGCTCAGGCCATCGATGGTCGTCGTCGCGCGGGGTGGGGCCAAGCCGCAAAAAGAACAGCGCACCGGGCCGATGGATATCCCGAGCGAAGACCCCGCACCGATCACGCCCGACGATGATCCCGCAAAGCCTGGCAAGCCCGAGAGCGGGTCGGATACCGACTGAGGCGGGGGCCTAAGCCGTGACCCGCCGCAGGGTCAGATTGATCCGGCCGTCGAGGCCTGGAAGCGGCGACGTGCCAGCGGCTATTCTGTCAACGCCGTGATAGGCAAGGCGCGCCGCCCGGCCAAGGATCACCACGTCGCCGGAGCCAAGCGAAATCCGGGTCGTAGGGTCGCGGCGCCTAAGGCCGCCGACGCGGAAAATTGCCGTGTCGCCAAGCGAGATCGACAGGACCGGCGTGGTCTTGTCGTCCTCATCTTCATCGCGGTGCAGGCCAAGCTTCGCCGAGCCCTCGTAGCGGTTGATCAGGCACGCTTCCGGCGCTGGCGCGCCTGGCAGAAGCGTTTCCCAGAGGTCGCGAAGGCGCGCCGGCATCGGCGGCCAGGGCACGCCGGTGACTGGGTGCACGGGCTCGTAACGGTACCCGCCCGCCGCATCGGTGAGCCAGCCGAGGGTGCCGCAGTTGGTCATCCGAACGGAAAGTGGCTTGCCCGTTCGCGGCATGGTCGGCGTATAATAGGGCGCATGCGCGATCACGCCATTGATTGCCGAGAGCAGGTCCTGCTGCGTGGCGATGTCGAGATATTTCTGATGGTGAACGAAGCCATCGGAAGGCATTGCCAACTGTCCCAGCTCACGCGCAATCGCTGCGCGCGCGGTCCGCGTGATCATCCAAGATTGCTCAAGGCGCCCGGGAAACACCGGCAGATTTCCTAACAAACCGGTGCCGTCGGACCGTTGCAGCCGTTTCGGCTGGCTCCTATATACGCGGGCATCACACTAGCGCCAACTCGAGGGAACCGCCTCGACCGGCATGCCGATTATGGCCGGGGTTGAGTGCTCATCATCAGAGGCTTGTGGCGGTTCGCCGAAGAAGGAAGGACTTCCAGTATCATGTCAAAAGTCATCGGGATCGACCTCGGCACGACGAACTCGTGCGTCGCCGTCATGGAAGGCGGCGCGCCGAAGGTCATCATCAACGCTGAGGGCACCAACACGACGCCCTCGATCGTCGCATTCGGCGATGACGAAGAGCGCCTGGTCGGCTTGCCGGCGAAACGTCAGGCAGTCACCAACCCAACCAACACGTTCTTTGCGATCAAGCGCCTGATCGGCCGTCGGTACGACGACCCGACCGTCGCGAAGGACAAAGAGCTGGTCCCCTACGAGATCGTCAAAGGTCCGAACGGGGATGCGTGGGTCAAATCCGCCGGCAAGGAATACTCGCCGCAGCAGATCTCGGCTTTCATTCTTCAGAAGATGAAGGAAACGGCGGAGTCGTATCTCGGCAGCACCGTCGAGCAGGCCGTCATCACGGTTCCCGCCTACTTCAATGACGCGCAGCGCCAGGCGACCAAAGACGCCGGCAAGATCGCTGGCCTTGAAGTGCTTCGCATCATCAACGAGCCAACGGCTGCAGCGCTTGCTTATGGCCTCGACAAGAAAGACAGCGCCAAGACCATTGCGGTCTACGACCTCGGCGGCGGCACGTTCGATATCTCGATCCTTGAGATCGGCGATGGCGTGTTCGAGGTGAAGTCAACGAACGGGGATACGTTCCTCGGCGGTGAAGACTTCGACATGACGCTCGTCGAATATCTTGCAAACGAGTTCAAGAAAGAGAATGGCATCGACCTGCGCGACGACAAGCTCGCGCTTCAGCGCCTCAAGGAAGGCGCCGAGAAAGCCAAGATCGAACTCTCGTCATCGACGCAGACGGAAGTGAACCTGCCGTTCATCACAGCCGATCAGTCGGGCCCCAAACACCTGACGATGAAGCTGACGCGTGCGAAGCTTGAGAGCCTCGTTGACAAGTTGATCCAGCGGACGATCAAGCCGTGTGACGCCGCGCTGAAGGATGCCGGTCTCAAGGCTGCTGACATCGACGAAGTCGTTCTCGTCGGCGGCATGACGCGCATGCCCAAGGTGCAGGAAGTCGTCAAAAACTTCTTCGGCAAGGAGCCGCACAAGGGCGTCAACCCGGATGAAGTGGTCGCGGTCGGCGCCGCGATCCAGGGCGGTGTTCTGAAGGGTGACGTCAAGGACGTCTTGCTGCTCGACGTGACGCCGTTGTCGCTCGGCATTGAGACGCTCGGTGGTGTCTTCACGCGCCTCATTGATCGCAACACGACGATCCCTACGAAGAAAGGCCAGACGTTCTCGACGGCCGAAGATGGCCAGTCCGCGGTGACCATCAAGGTCTATCAGGGCGAGCGCGAGATGGCGGCTGACAACAAGTCGCTCGGCGTCTTCAACCTGGAAGGCATTGCGCCGGCACCACGTGGCGTTCCGCAGATCGAGGTCACCTTCGACATCGACGCAAATGGCATCGTCAATGTGGGCGCGAAGGACAAGGCGACCAACAAAGAGCAGTCGATCCGCATTCAGGCCTCAGGTGGGCTGTCGGACACCGACATTGAGCAGATGGTTAAGGAAGCCGAAGAGCACGCGGACGAAGACAAGAAGCGCCGCGAACTCGTCGAGGCCCGCAACCATCTTGAGACGCAGGTCAACGCAACCGAGAAGTCTCTCTCTGACGCAGACGACAAACTTTCAGATGACGTCAAGGCAGAGGTGAAGGCCGCGATCGCCGATGCCAAGACGGCCCTCGATGGCGAAGATGTCGAGGCGCTGAAGGCGGCTTCGGCAGCCCTCGCGCAGACCGCCATGAAGATCGGTGAAGCCGTTTACGGCTCCGGCGGCGATGCGGGTGCCGATGAGGGCCCGGATGGCGGTGATACCGGCGACAGCGCCGGTGCGCAGGACGACAACGTCGTCGACGCCGACTTCGAGGAAGTCAACGACGACAAGAAGAAGTCGGCCTAACCTGCCGATCCTACCAACGGCCGGTGCAAACGCGCCGGCTGATTGCGTTGCCTTGACCGGCAGCGCGCGCCAGTCCCGCCGTCTGAACGTTCTGCGACGGGATGCAGCCCTCGCGGGAGCTGACATCCACCTGTGACTTACTCTACCGACAAGGCCGGACCGTTCGGACACTTCGCGTTTGCGCCGCTTCGCGAGCGGATCCGGCGCATTGGCGATCTGGCGGGCACCGGCTTCGCGGGCCGCCGCATCGGCTCTTTGGCGCGCCGCATCGTCATTGCCGGGCAGGCAGAACCCTTTGACGTCGAGGCCGCTGGCGGATTGCGCCTTCGCGTGCGGCCAAGCACCAACAGATGCGAGAAGCGCGCGGTATCAGGTTTGCAAACCTGGGACGTTGAAGAACGCGCCGCGCTCAAGCGCCATCTGCAGGCACACTCAGGCGACGGGCCTTTCGTCTTCTTGGATGTCGGCGCAAACGTCGGCTTGTACTCGATTGACCTTGCGCTGGCTGCGCGTCGGCTGGGGCAGGACACGCGCTTGATTGCCGTCGAGCCCGATCCGCAAAACGCAGCGCGATTGCTCGAAAACGTGAGCTTCAACGACGTTGATATCGAACTTCATCGGGTTGCGATCGGCGAGTTTGCAGGCCGCGGAGTTATGACGGGCGGTGAGACGAACCGTGGCCAAGTGCATTTCCAGCCCCAAAACGGGGCGGAGGCCGGTGCAGCGCAAGACGCCCATGAGACGACGGAAATGATAAGTCTAGCTGAGCTCGCCAATCGCGCGGCCGTGGCGCGTGTGGACGCCCTCAAGGTCGATATCGAAGGCTACGACCTGCCCGTGCTGCGGGGCTTTTTCAATGAAGCACCTTCTGAGCTTCTACCGGCAATCATCATCGCCGAGCTTAGCGATCAGCGTGTCGAGACGCTGGCACTTATGGAACAGGCTGGATATCGCCAGCAGGTTATGGCTGGGATCAATGGTATTTTCGAGCGAAATGCTTAAGTGGCGTCAAATGGGTGGGCGCACGATGACGGCAAGGCGATGAGCAAGCGCGATTATTACGAGGTTCTCGGGCTCGACCGTTCGGCGGCCGAGACGGACATGAAGTCGGCCTTTCGCCGGCTTGCAAAAGAATACCATCCGGACCGGAACCCCGGCGACGAAGACGCTGAGCGCAACTTCAAAGAGATCAACGAAGCCTACGAGACGCTGAAGGATCCGCAGAAGCGCGCGGCATATGACCAGTTCGGGCACGCGGCGTTTGATGGCGGCATGGGCGGCGGTCGCGGCGGGCCGGGTGGATTTGGGCCCGAGTTCTCGACGTCGATGGACGACATCTTCGAGACGTTCTTCGGGATGGGCGGCAGGCGTCAGGGCCGCGACCCGAGCGGGCGCGAACGCGGCTCCGACCTTCGCTACAACATGACAATCTCGCTCAGCGATGCGTTCCTCGGCAAGACCGCGCAGGTGCGCGTGCCGACCAGCGTCGCATGTGAGCCCTGTTCCGGAAGCGGTGCAAAGCCCGGCACCAAGCCGTCTGCCTGCCCGACGTGCGGCGGCATGGGCAAAGTGCGTGCGAGCCAGGGCTTCTTCACGATTGAGCGCACCTGCACCTCGTGTGGCGGGCGCGGCGAGATCATCTCAGACCCTTGCGAGACCTGTGGCGGGGCCGGCCGAGTCAGCAAGGAGCGGACGCTGTCGGTCAACATTCCGGCGGGGGTCGAAGACGGGACGCGCATTCGCCTCGCTGGTGAAGGCGAGGCAGGCCTCCGCGGCGGGCCGACTGGTGACCTTTACATTTTCCTCTCCATCGAGCCGCACGAGTTCTTTCAGCGCGACGGGTCGGATCTCTTCTGCCGCGTGCCGATCTCAATGACGACGGCGGCACTCGGCGGCCAGATCGACGTGCCGACCGTCGAAGGCAATCCAAGCCGTGTGAAGATCCCCGAGGGCACCGAGAGCGGCAAGCAGTTCCGTCTTCGTGGCAAAGGCATGCCGGTGCTGCGCTCCAAGATGCACGGCGATATGTACATTCAGGTTGAAGTCGAGACGCCGAAAAATCTTTCGAAGCGCCAACGCGAGCTTCTCGAAGAATTTGAGAAAGAGAGCGAAAGCAATACGAGCCCTGACGCGCACGGCTTCTTCTCGCGCATGGCGTCGTTCTTCGGTGACAAGGCGTAACCGGGCTCGGCCGCGGCAGCGGCGATTGGGCCGCTTGAACCTTTGTCCGCGCCTCGAATTGATGAGCCGAACGAAAACGCAAGGATACCGTCATGAGCAGTGCCCCCAAGCTTGCCTTCATTTCAGGCTCAATCCGAACTGACGCGGCGCACGTGAAGCTTGCGCAGCTTGCCTGCAAGACGGCCGGCGACATGGGCGCTGATGCGCACTACGTCGATCTCGCCGACTATGAGCTGCCGATCTACAACGGCGACTTGGAACAGGCAGAGGGCGTGCCGGAAAACGCGAAGTCGCTTGCCGAAAAGCTCGCGGGTTTCGGCGGCGTTTTTATCGCGTCGCCGGAGTACAACGGCGGACTATCGCCGCTTCTTAAAAACACGATTGATTGGCTGAGCCGCATTGGCGATGTCGCCGGCACGGGGCAGAACGTCTTCCAGAATCGCGTGTTCGCGATCGGGTCGGCAGCGGCCAGTGAGATGGGCGGGGTGCGTGGTCTGATTGTGCTCCGGCAGGTGCTCGCTGTGTCGCTCGGTGCAACGGTCACGGGTAGCCAGGTGCAGATATCCGGCGCGAACAAGGCATTCAACGAAGACGGCTCTCTCAAGGACGAAAACCGGAAGAAGTTCCTCGACATGAACATGCGCAAGTTCGTCGATGTCGCGGCGAAGATGAAGGGTTGAGGATGCGCGATGGCCGGCGGTGATCTCGACGCGCGTGACCGATTGATCGTGGCGCTTGATGTGCCGTCGGTCGCGGAGGCGCGTGAAATGGTATCGGCGCTCGGGCCGGCGGTGCGATTTTATAAAGTCGGCCTTGAGCTTGTGATGGCAGGCGGCCTCGACGTCGTGCGGGAGCTGCGAGCGGGTGGCGCGCGCGTGTTCCTCGACATGAAATTCCTGGATATCGGCAACACGGTCGAGAAGGCTGTGCGCCGCGCGGCGGAGACGGGCGCAAACTTCCTGACCGTGCATGCGACCGACACAAAGACACTGGCGGCGGCGGCAGCGGGTGCCGAAGGCAGCGACCTTAAAATCCTGGGTGTCACTGTTCTGACCAGCCTGGACGCGCGCGACTTGGCGGAGCAGCGGATTGATGCCGCGTCATCTGAGGTCGTCGCGCACAGGGCAGGCTTGATCGCCGAAAGCGGCTGTCACGGCGTGGTCGCCTCCGGCCAGGAAGCGGCCAGCGTGCGCGATGTTGTCGGCCCGTCGAAATTCATCGTCACGCCAGGTATCCGCCTTGCGAGCGACAGCGCCGACGACCAGAAACGCGTTGCGACACCGGAAAGCGCGATCAGCGATGGCGCCGACTTTCTGGTGGTCGGCCGCCCGATCACGGCAGCCGCTGACCCGCGCGCTGCGGCGGGGCGCTTTGTCGATGCGATCCGCGTGGCCGCTCAGTAGCTTGCCGCGCTGACTTTGCAGGCATCATCGGTCGTCGCTGGACTTAAAGCTGCGACGCCAATACGACCGCGCTTGGGCTCGCAAAGAGCCTTCACGGGGCGGGGCCTGCTGGATGATCCGAAGACTTTACGACTGGGTGATGGACCTTGCGGGCCATCCGCAAGCGGGCCTCGCGCTCTTCTTCGTGGCCTTCATCGAGAGTTCGGTCTTCCCGATCCCGCCGCACGTCATGCTAATCCCGATGGTGCTTGCGGCGCGCGAGCGGGCCTGGCTCTACGCGCTCTATGCAACGGTCGGGTCTGTTCTCGGCGGCCTCGCCGGCTACGCCATCGGCGCGTTCCTGTTCACGAGCGTCGGCGAACCCGTGCTTGCAGCGTATGGCGCGATGGAGAAGTTCGATGCGTTCAAGGACCAATACAACGCCGCCGGTGGATGGATCGTCTTCACGTTCGGCGTGACGCCGTTCCCCTACAAAGTCGTCACGATCGCAAGCGGCGCAACGGGCCTCGATCTGGGTATCTTCACGCTCGCAAGCGTCGCAGCGCGCGGGCTGATCTTCGGCGTTATCGCAGCCCTCCTCTACTTCTTCGGGCCGCCAATCAGGACGTTCATCGAGCGCCGTCTCGGCATGTTGACCTTCCTCTTCGTCGCACTGCTCATTGGCGGCTTCGTTGCAATAAAGTATCTGCTCTGACGCGGCTGCGGCCGCGCGCGGTACAACCTAGGTAAAGCGCTTCATGGCCGAGAATATTTCCACGCTCACACACCGGCCCGGCTATCAGACCGGCGGCTTTGTGCTGTTTGCAGCAAGCGGCATCATCCTGCTCGCCCTCGCGTTTGAGTATTTTGGCGGATATGCGCCGTGCCCGCTCTGCCTGCTGCAGCGGTACGCCTATTACGCCGCGATCCCGCTGACATTTCTGGCGCTGATGGCGATTGGCGCTGAGAACCGGACGCTTGCCGGTATCCTGTTCCTGCTTGTTGGCCTGGGCTTCCTCGCGAATGCTGTCCTTGGTGGCTATCATGCGGGCGTGGAGTGGGGCTGGTGGCCGGGGCCTGACACGTGTGCCCAGGCAGCCGGTCAGCTCGGCGGCGGCTCTGGCGGCCTCCTGCAGGCGCTTGAGAACCACTCCGTCGTCAGCTGCGCCGACGCGGCCTGGCGCTTCCTCGGCCTGTCGTTCGCCGGCTGGAACGTCGTTGTCTCGGCGGTGCTCGGCGTCTGTGGATTAATGGCCGCCAACCAGAACCTCGATCAGCCTCCAGAAATCCATTGATTTTCAATGCGTTGAGCTGATTTTTCTCCGGCGGTTACCCGCCGGGGTTGCGCTCGGTTGTGAAAAAACCTCCGTCAAGCGCCTATTTCTTCCTTCCGCCCAGAGCGTGCCCTGTTGTTGTCACGAAGCAACGGTTAAACAAGAGCGTTCGCGGAACACAGAGCGAACAAGTGTTGCGTTCAGGAGATCAGGCGGTGCGTTCAGCGTCTTTAATCTCCGCGTTTGTGGTGGTGCCGCGTCGAGGGGTCAGCGTACCGGCCCAGAGTGACAGTAAGCGTTCGCGTTCTATGTGGTGCGGCAACCCGTTGGCTGCTGCAGCGTTCAGTTCACATCCGACAGCGTATCCGGCGGATCAGTTCATGTCTGAGTATCCGAGTAGCGTTCAGGGGCCGTCGCCCCGCCCGGTAAGTTCGCCGGGTTCGAGTACCGCGTCCGAGTTCTGTGTATCGCGTGAGTTGAGTTCTCAGGTTTCAGTTGCGTCCCCCCGCACCGTCCTCGCCGACGGCTTCCGGGATCGCAATCGAGCCGTGCGGGGCGCCAAGGTTTTGCGTCTGTCCCGCCGGCTCGCGAAGGCTGCGGCCTGACGCGTTGTTTGTCTGAAGCGTACCCCGTTCGCGCTGCGTATATGCGCAAATCGTCTTGTTCAGTCGTGTCCTGTCGCAGACCGCGCCGAAGGTTCGGTGTGCGCAGTCGAGAGTGGGAGTTCGGAAGTATGAGCACGTTGGCGTATCTGCCGCCGCATCTGTTGTCCGCCGAAGAGCGGGCTGGCGATGGCGCGGCACAGCAGGAGAGCTGGAAGCCTGTCGGTGGCCTGATCGATCAGATCCTCGCCCGCATGACGGTCATTCCAGACCCGATCGAAGTGTCGGCCGAGGATGAGCCGGTGAGGAAACTGAAGCCAGAGCCGGAAGTCACGTCCGGCGAGCAATACGAATTCGGGTGGGGTCAGCTTCCACAAGCTGCCTGATCCGCACGAGTTGGCAGGCTTGGCGAGCGGGAGCCTACAAATCTCCAGTCCTCGCAGGCAGTAGTGTAACCGGTTTTGCGTCGTGCTGCTGAGCGTTCGCCGGGTCTGCCATCCGCTTTTTGAACTGCGTACCCTGTCGTTCTGCGTCCCGTACTCCCGTGTTCACGCAACGGCCAGAGGAGGCCAGACCGATGACCAACGCACACACACCGCACAACGTGGGCCCAATCGCATTCGGCCAGGGCATCCTGGTCGCGCGCCAATCCTGCGCATCCGTCTTTGCGCGCGGCGGCACGCCCCGCGACGCGCTGGTGATGTTCGGCATCGCGGCAGCTGGCAACGGTTCCGTGACGTGGGCGCAGGCCGTTGACCGCATCGCCCAATCGCTGACGTGCGGCTCGCGACAGCTTCCACAGGCGGCCTAACCGAACCCGTTGAAACAAAGAGTTTTGGCCGCCGCATGCGTTCAGTTGTTTTGCGTATCCTGTGCGGCGGCCGCTTTCTCTCACGACGACTTCACCGGTTGGCGGCATTGATCTCAACCGCATAGCTGATCTGCTCGACTTCAGCGCAACTCGACAGCCGGCATCGGCCGTGATGACGTGAGGGAAAAGCCCTCGGAGTTTCACGTGGCCGAAAGCCATCACGCCGCCCCGCCGTCCTTCGTCGCCAAAACCAACGATCGCATCTTCTACGGCTGGATCATCGTCGCGGTCGCGAGCTTCGGCGTGTTCTCAAGCGGCCCCGGCCAGTCGCATACATTCTCCGCGTTCAACGAACCGATCGCCCGCGACCTCGGCATCACCAGCACGACGCTTTCGCTTGCCTACGCACTGGCAACGCTCGGCGCGGCGTTCGCGCTCCCTTACATGGGCCGGCTGGTCGACCGCTTCGGTCCGCGCACGATGCTGTTTGCGATCGTCAGCACGCTCGGCCTCGCATGTCTGTTCTTCGGCGCAGCAGCAAACTTTCTCTGGCTCGCGCTCGGCTTCGGCTTCCTGCGCTTCTTTGGCCAGGGCTCGTTGATGCTCGCGTGCGCCAATCTTGTCTCGCAATGGTTCTCGCGGTCGCGTGGGCTTGCGATGAGCCTGATGGCGCTTGGCTTCGGGCTCTCGATGGCGATCCATCCGCCGCTTTCGCACTTTTTGATCGAGTCGTTTGGCTGGCGGACGGCCTGGGTCATTCTGGGCGTCATCACTTGGGCGACCATGCTGCCTGCGATTTTCTTCCTGGTGCACAACACGCCCGAGTCAGTCGGCCTGCGCCCGGACGGCGATGCGGCCCCGAAGCCTGATGAGCGCACCACCGCCGAAGGCGAACCCATGCCAGAGGTCCGCGACGAAATCGCGGGGCTCACGCTCAACGAGGCACTGAAAACGCCGACCTTCTACATCCTCGCAGCCGGCTGGTGTCTCATCGCGATGCTGGTGACGACGCTGCACTTTCATCAGGTCAAGATCCTGACCACACAGGGGCTTTCGGCCGAACTCGCCGCGTCGATCTTCACGATCTCGGCGGTCACCATGGTCGCGATGATGCCCGTCGTCGGGCGCATCTTCGATACGGTCAAGACGCGTTACGTCGTGGCGGTGGCACTGTTCGTGACGGCTGCATCGCTGACTGCGATCACGTTCGCGACGAGCCTTGTGCCGGCGATCGTTTACGCGGTGATCTTCGGGCTCAACAATGCGCTCTCAATGACGATGTTCGGGTACATCTGGCCGCGCTACTTCGGGCGGAAGCACTTGGGCAGCGTGCAGGGCACCGGCCAGCTCGTCGGCGTCGTTGGCGCATCGATCGGGCCGCTGCCGGTTGGCCTTGCCTACGACATGGTCGGTTCGGCGACCGGAACGCTTGTGGGTCTCGCGCTTCTCCCGGCGGCCGTCGCGATCGTCACGATGTTTGCGCTCAAGACGCCGGAGGGCATTCTCGAAAACGAGAAGCTTGAGTAGCGCTCGCGGCTTCACGCAGGATCAGGCGAGGTGCGCGAACGCGGACCTGACGTCATCTAGCGCGGCGGCGGCTCCGTCTTCGTCTCTTGGCTTTCGGTCTCAGCACGCTCGTCTTTGTCAGGCGACAGGCCATAGCGGGCGGCCGCGCGCCAGACGTGCGGCGGGATCATATTGCGCATCTTGGCAGGCGTGTTCCGGCGCAGATGCAGCACCGTTTCAATCGCCTTCATCTCGACGCGGGCGCGCGCAAACTCCAGCCCCTTCGGCCCGACGATGGGCATGAGGCGTCCAACGATCGGGCGCAGCCACTTCGGCATCCGCCGCAGCGGCAGCCCACCCGCCGCGCGCTCGGTGTTGGCCAGAAAGCCTGTGACCGCGCCGGTGCGCTTGCCCTTTGACGCCGGAGTGGTGAGCACGAGTTCATCTCGGACAAGGTCAAGCAGCTCACGGCCGCGCGCGTTGCGCACAATGAGCCATTGCTCGCCGGAGCCGCCCATGTAGCCGACGGTGATATCGGCGAGCGCGTTCGTGTAGTCGACGCACGTGCGGCAGGTCAGCGGGAAGAAGTCGCCCGGCAGATCCGCGATCGGCAGCATCAGAAACGGGATGTCGCGGCGCTTGCCGTCGGCGAAGCGCAGTTCGACGTGATAGTCGGCGCGGAACTCAAGATACGTGACGTCCTGCGGGCGATCTGTCAGGCGCGCGAGAAAGCCGTGAAAGTTCTCGGTCGTGGTGTTGTCGGAACAGGGCGTGCCGATGACGTAGAGCGCATCGAGGCCGAGTTCGTGTTCAAGCGCGCGAGCGGCATAGACCTGACACGGGATGCCGACCATCGCGATCCGCGAGTGACCTGCGGCGACCGCCGGTTCGATGAGCGCGGTTAGAGGCGCATACCCCATCCGCATGCCGCGGCACTGTGCGAGCGCTTGCGGCTTGGTGACGATGACCGGCATCGGCCGCCAGGCATCGTCGGGATGCGGCGCGACACAGAGCACGGCATCAACCGCGCCGGTTTCGAGCAGCCGCTCGGCGATACGGGTCGTGATGCCGGTCCACTGGGCGCCTGCGCGCGCTGGCGTCAGACGGGCCTGCCACATCTCGAGGACGCAGCCGAACAACGCCTCGTCGCTGTCTTCGCTGGCGACATCGCGCGCGCGCCCGTGAATGCGGTGTTCCGCGCTCGTATAGTCCGGCTTGATGAACTGGCAGGCGCGGCCACAACGACCCGGATCGTCCGTTCGTGAGATACCGCAGTCCGTGCACAGCGTCCGCGGCGGACCGTCCGGCAGCTCAAGCCGCCAGATGCCGTCGCCGATCGGGATCACGTGAGCCTGATCGCGGTCGCGCGGTGCGGTATCGGCATCAGAGCCAGGGGCGCGCCGCTCCCGCTTTCTCTTCGTAGGCGTCGATCGACTTGTCCTTCTGCATCGTCAGGCCGATGTCATCGAGGCCGTCGATGAGACACTGCTTTCGGAACGGGTCGATCTCAAAAGAGAGGGTGCCGCCGTCGGGGCCCTTGATCTCCTGGTTCTCAAGATCGACGGTCACCGTTGCGTTTGCGCCGCGCGCCGCGTCATCCATCAGCTTGTCGATGTCTTCCTGCGGCAGCGTGATCGGCAGAATGCCGTTCTTGAAGCAGTTATTGTAGAAGATGTCGGCGAAGGACGTGGCGATCACGCACTTGATGCCGAAGTCCTTCAGGGCCCAGGGCGCGTGCTCGCGGCTTGACCCGCAGCCGAAGTTCTCGCCTGTGACGAGGATTTCCGCGCCACGGTAAGCCGGCTGGTTGAGGACGAAGTCTGGGTTCTCTTTGCCGTCGTCGTCGTAGCGCAGCTCAAAGAACAGCGACTTGCCAAGGCCCGTCCGCTTGATCGTCTTGAGGAACTGCTTTGGGATGATCGCATCGGTATCGATGTTGATCATCGGCAGAGGCGCCGCGACGCTCGTCAGTTTCGTAAACTTGTCCATCGCACACCTCCATGGCCACCGGCGGTTGGCCGGCCAGCTTCGTTGCCCAGTTGGTAGCCGATGGTGCGGGCGAGGCCAAGGTGCCCAGGCGCGCCCAACGCCACGCGCCGGCGCTCAGTAGACCTTCTTGTCCGCGTAGCACTTGCGCATGATCTCGCAGCGCTCCTTGCCGGGCAGATGCATAAAGCTGCTCGGCGCCGGGCTGATGAACGTGCAAACCTGGTTGAGCCCCGCGAGCGTCAGCCAGCCCTGGCGGCGGCCACGCTGCACAGCAAAGCAGTCCGCGCGCGATTCATCCGGCCCGCGAAACTGGTGTCCGCACTCGTGCGCGTAGATCCAGAGTTTCACCGGCGTTGGCACACGGGCGAGAAGGCGGGGATTGAGAATGACGAAGCCCGGAAACGCCGCGCCGTAGTCGTCGAGCTTGCTGTCGAGCACCGTTGGACGCTGACCGCAGATCAGGCGCTGATTGTCGATGACGAGCTTGCCCGGTGGGATTACCTGCGCGCCGACGTAGCTTGCGTAGGTCTCAGCCGTCGGCGTCTCAGAGCGGACCCCGGTCGTCACGATCGCGAAGCTCACAAGCGCCGTGAGCGCAATGATCGTGCAGTTGATGCGATAAAACGGCATGCGCGGTGCGGCCCTCGGGGGTGGTCTGATCGCTGCGTGGGTGCCTGGGGCATAGCGATCGAGGCGGTCGGATATGGCTACCCGAGTTCCGGTTAAGCTGCCAAGCGGGTGCGGCCAGACTTGGCTCGAATCCGGCCGTGAGCGGGGCAAAGCGGCGCATGCGCTGTGGACTGTTTTTGCGCATCGTTTGGCGGGATTTGCAGTCTGCTGGCGGTGCCGTGAGCCTTGTTAAACGGGCCGCTCGGCGACGAGCACAAGTTCCGTAAGGGTAAACGCGATGTCGGAGCCCTCCGACACGGGGCGGATGAAAGCGGCCAGTGGCGAGGCCTCATCAGAGATTTGTGATCTCAGCTCCGCTTCGATGTCCGGTGCAACGGACATCGTGCTGCACCAGCGCTTGAAGCTCATCGGCTTGTCGAGGTGTTCGGTCCTGCGAATGACCAGCCCGGCCGCTTCGACGAGGTCAATCCATTCGCCGTGGGTCAACGCGCGTCCGTGGCTCGGATCGCGGCGCTTCTCGAAAGCGTTGTAGGCCTGCGCCGACGCGACCTGGTCTTCCGGAGATAGGCCGGGGTTGGTGGCGTTATCCGGCGAGAGGTTGTCGACGAGGCCGAACGTGCCGCCGGGCTTCAAGACACGCGCAGCCTCGGCGACGAATGCCTTTGGCGAAGGGAAGTGGTGCGGTGCGATCCGGCAGGTGACGAGATCGAACGTGGCGTCATCAAACGGCAGGTTTTCGGCGTCGGCCTCTGCAAACGAGATGTTTGTGATGCCTTTCTTTGCCGCCAGCACCTTTGCCTCGGCGAGCATCTCCGGCGTGATGTCGCTCGCGGTGACGTGTTTCACGTGTGGCGCAAGGGCGAGCGCCGTGTGCCCGGCAGCCGTCGCCACATCAAGTGCCGCCCAGTTCGGCTTTGGCGCGACCGCCTCAACAAGCCGCGCAAGCGAGTGTCCTTTGGCGTGCACGGGTGATGAGACGTAATTCCGCGCGTTCGCGCCGAACTGCTGCTGCACGAGATCTTTGGTCATTGTGTTGAGACCTCCGGCGCGTTGGTCTTGAGCTGCGCGAGCGCCATGAAAACCGCTGCAAGCATGGCGCTGAATAAAAAGCCGACGAACAGCGGCATCACGGTGCCGTCGAATGCCTGTCCGGTGATCGTGCCCCAGACGATGGAGACGAGCGTCGACACGAACGCGATGACGGCTGCCGCGGACCCGGCAAGCCGGCCCATGGGTTCCATAGCGGCGGCGTTGAAGTTGCCAAAGAGGAAACCAAAGCTGCCGACGATGACGATCATGAGCGCGAAGAATAGCTCGAACGATACGCTGCGGCCTGGCCCCGCTGCGTACGTGAGCGCAACACCGACTGCGGCGGTCAATACAAACACCGCGATCGCGATCGCGCAGACCTTGATCAGGCCAACGCGGCGGACGAGGGCTCCGTTGACGAACGATGCGCCACCGACGATCAGCGCGAGGACTGCGAAGTAGCCGGGAAAGGCTGCACCCCGCCCGTAGACGTCGCTGAAGATCTGCTGCGCTGACGTCAGGTAGCCAAAGAAGCCGCCGAAGATCAGGCCCTGCGCGATCGTGAAGGCAAGCGTCGTCCGGTTTGTAAGACAGAGCGCCATATCACGGCTGACACCGCGAACGGAAAGCGGCCGGCGCGCCGACGGTGGGTGCGTTTCCGGATAGCGCAACGAGAACCATGTAAGCGCGACCAGCCCCATCACGAAGAAGACGGTGAAAATCATCCGCCAGCCTGCAAGCGCTTGAATCACCTGCCCGATGAATGGCGCGATGGCCGGGACGACGATGAAGACCGCCATGACGAACGACATGATCCGGGCCATCTGCGCACCGGCGTACTCGTCGCGGACGAGGGCATTCGAGACGACCCGCGGCCCGGCGGCACCGACGCCCTGCAAGGCGCGGCCTGCGAGCATGACGTTGAAGTCGTCGGAGATCGAGCAGATCACCGTGCCGACAAGGTAGATCAGCAGGCCGACGAGGATTGGGCCGCGCCGGCCGAAGCTATCGGAGACCGGCCCGTAGACGAGCTGACCAAGGCCGAGCCCGGCGACAAAAGCTGTCAGGATGAGCTGCGCCGTGTTGGGATCGGGCAGCGTGTAGTCGGCCGCGATTGCAGGCAGCGCCGGCAGCATCGCGTCGATCGAAAGCGCAACGAGCGAGATCAGCACGGCGAGGATCGCAATGCGCTCGGCAAGTATGGGTGGGCGTGACACGAGGCGGGCTCCGGCGGGGCTGCGGGCGAACCTGCACGTCGCGCTCGCGTGCGGCAATGCCGGAACCGCGATCAGAGCTATGCGGCCGGGCGATGTCTACTGACGGTGAGCCTGCGCCCTGATCGCCGACCCCGTTAGCGGACCTTGAACTCGATCCGCCGATTGCGGGAGCGGTTCTGCGGCGTGGTGTTCGGCAGCAGCGGGCGCGTTTCGCCAAAGCCCTTTGACGTCAGGCGATCACTTGCGACGCCGGCCTTCACCAGCGCGTTGGCGACGGCGGCCGCCCGCTGTTCAGACAGGCGCAGGTTGAACGCGTCGGATCCCGTTGCGTCGGTGTGGCCATCGATCGAGAGCGCCACGTTCGGGCAATCGCGCGCAATGCCGGCGATCTTTGCGATGGTGGCGCTGCTCGCGGAGCTGAGCTCAGCGCTTGATGAGCGGAACCGGATCGTCCCGTTGGCTGCTGCGTCGCGGACCTGGGTCAGGCAGGCTTCAGCCCGCGCGCGGACTTCTGCAGCCTTGCGCTCGGCCTCGGCCGCACGACGGGCCTCGGCCTCACGACGGGCACGGGCCGCCTCAGCACGCTGCCGTGCCTCCTCTTCCGCACGCCGCTTCGCTTCAGCGACGCGGCGGGCCTCTTCCTCAGCCTTGCGCTTGGCCTCAGCTTCCGCACGGAGGCGGTCTTCTTCAGCTTTGCGTTTTGCTTCCGCCTCAGCGACGCGGCGCGCCTCTTCTTCAGCCTTGCGCTTCGCTTCTGCTTCCGCACGGAGGCGGTCTTCTTCAGCTTTGCGTTTTGCTTCCGCCTCAGCGACGCGGCGCGCCTCTTCTTCAGCCTTGCGCTTCGCTTCAGCTTCCGCACGGAGGCGGTCTTCTTCAGCTTTGCGTTTTGCTTCCGCTTCAGCGACGCGGCGCGCCTCTTCTTCAGCCTTGCGCTTCGCTTCAGCTTCCGCACGGAGGCGGTCTTCTTCAGCTTTGCGTTCTGCTTCCGCCTCAGCGACGCGGCGCGCCTCTTCTTCAGCCTTGCGCTTCGCTTCAGCTTCCGCACGGAGGCGGTCTTCTTCAGCTTTGCGTTTTGCTTCCGCCTCAGCGACGCGGCGCGCCTCTTCTTCAGCCTTGCGCTTCGCTTCCGCTTCAGCGACGCGGCGCGCGTCTTCCTCAGCCTTGCGCTTGGCTTCGGCCCGGAGCCTTTCTTCCTCGGCCTTTCGGCGAGCCTCTTCCTCGGCTGCTTTTTTTTCCGCGGCCAACCGGGCTTCCTCGGTGGCGCGTTGGGCAGCAAGGGCCGCTAACCGTTCTTGCTCGGCCGCACGGCGCTTGCGCGCCTCTTCATCCGCTTTGCGGCGGGCTTCTGCCTGGAGACGCTCTTCTTCTTCTTTCCGCTTGGCTTCTGCGGCGGCCGCGAGCCGCGCCTCCTCCGCTTTCCGCTTGCGCTCGGCCTCGGCTTCCTCGGCGAGGCGACGGGCTTCAATTTCGGCCTTGCGTTTTGCTTCAGCCTCAGCGACGCGGCGCTCTTCTTCCGCCTTGCGCCGCGCGTAAGCCTCTTCAGCGGCTTTGCGGCTGGCGGCCTGCTGCGCCTTGTGCACGCGTAGTTTCTCTTCCGCAGCCTTCACTTCGATGCAGCCGGAGAGGACGCGGAAGCTCGGCTCTACCGGCGGCGTAACTTCCGCGAGGCAGGCTTTGCGATGGTCAGGAAGAATGAACGTCCAGGCACCAAACAGCGCATCGCGCGCGCGGCGCTCAAACAACTGGCACTGGCCGACGGCACTGTCGGTCGCGCAGATCTGGTTGATCCGCCAGGACGGAAACCCTGGGTCGTCGTCGGCGCGGGCCGTCAAGGAACAGAGACCGCAGATACTCGCGAAGCCCGCGAACGCAAACACAAGTGGCCCGAAACGCACCACAGCCTCCCTAAAGCTCATCCGCGTGAGGCGGTATCGCCCGACCCGAAAGATGCAGCGCTCAACGAGAACGCTGGATCAGACAAGGCAGGCCGCGGCCCGCCCGAACTGATCTCGTCTTTTGCGGAGGCACACTAGTGCTAAAGCCCGGCAAAACAAGAGACTTTAGCGGGGCCTCGACGTTGGTCGAAGCCCGCGCTGAAGGTTGCCGATGCCGCAGACAGACGCAAACCGTCAGCCGGAGGGGAACTCGCGGATGTCGACAAAGCGGCCTGCGATTGCGGCTGCCGCGGCTGTTGCCGGTGAGACAAGGTGCGTGCGGCCGAGCCGGCCCTGACGACCTTCGAAGTTGCGGTTCGAGGTCGAGGCGCAGCGTTCTCGAGGTTTCAGTTGGTCGGGGTTCATGCCAAGGCACATCGAGCAGCCGGCTTCGCGCCAGTCGAAGCCTGCGTCCTTCAAGATGACATCAAGGCCCTCGGCTTCCGCCTGCGCTTTGACGAGACCGGAGCCCGGGACGATCATCGCGTAGACATCGCCGTGAACCTTGCGGCCCTCAGCAATCTTGGCGACTTCGCGCAGATCCTCGATGCGCCCGTTGGTGCACGAGCCGATGAAGATGCGGTCGAGTTTGATGTCGGTGACTTTGGTTCCAGCTTCGAGGCCCATGTAGGAGAGCGACCGCTCCATCGAGGCACGGCGGCTCTCATCGTCAATCGCACTTGGGTCGGGCACGCGGCCGGTGATCGAGACGACGTCTTCCGGGCTCGTGCCCCAGGTGATCGTCGGCGGCAGGTTGCCTGCGTCCAGCGTCACGACCTGGTCGAAGTGCGCGCCATCATCGCTGTAGAGCGTTTCCCAGTGGCGCATGGCCATATCCCAGGCGCCGCCCTTCGGCGACTTCGGGCGGCCTTTCAGATATTCAAACGTTTTCTCATCGGGCGCGACCAATCCGGCCCGCGCGCCGCCCTCGATGCTCATATTGCAGACCGTCATCCGGCCCTCCATCGAAAGCGCGCGGATCGCGTCGCCCGCGTACTCAATGACGTGGCCCGTGCCGCCGGCGGTGCCAATCTCGCCGATGATCGCGAGGATGATGTCTTTGGCGGTGACGCCGTCGCCAAGCGTGCCGTTGACCTCCACCTTCATGTTCTTTGCGCGCCGCTGAATGAGCGTCTGCGTCGCGAGCACGTGTTCGACCTCGCTTGTGCCGATGCCGTGTGCGAGTGCTCCGAACGCGCCGTGGGTCGACGTGTGGCTGTCGCCGCAGACGATGGTCGTGCCGGGAAGCGTGAAACCCTGTTCCGGGCCGATCACGTGGACGATGCCTTGGCGATCATCGCGCTCGTCGTAGTACTCGATGCCGAAGTCCGCAGCGTTCTTGGCGAGCGTCTCGACTTGGATGCGGCTCTCATCATCATCGATCCCGGCGGAGCGGTCCGATGTCGGCACGTTGTGGTCGACGACAGCAAGCGTCTTTTGCGGTGCGCGAACGGGGCGGCCGGCCATGCGCAAGCCCTCGAAGGCCTGCGGGCTCGTCACCTCGTGAACGAGATGGCGGTCGATGTAGAGCAGGCAGGTGCCGTCTTCTTGCTCGCTGACGATGTGCTCGTCGAAAATCTTATCGTAGAGCGTACGCGCCATCCGCTTGCGTCCTCCTCAATTGTCTTTTGAAACCGGGATGTAGCGTGCGCGGCGGTGAGCTGCAATTCATCGAACGCCGCGCAGATCGCTTCGGGTTCGCATCCGCCCACCTGTACTGATCGGGTTGCTTGGATTGCGCGGCATCTTGAAGAGGCCGGAGCGGCCGCCTGACCTGCACGAACGCGAAACAAAAGAACCGAGACCCGGCGGCTGCCGGGCTCGGTTCGATCGCACCGAAGTGGAGCGAGGCGCCAAAGGGAGGAACGCCTCAGGCTGTCCGTCACAGCCGCGGTCAGGATCGCGCGAATACTGGCCCGACGGTAGGAGCCAGCCGCGCATGCAAGTCATGCCGCAATCGCATGCACGAGTAATTGACAAGACGTTAGGCTAATTAATGTTCCGAGCCTTAGAGACAAAGAAGTCCCGCAGAACGTGAACTTTCTTTGAAGACTTTAGCTCTTCAGGATAAACGAAGAGAAGCTGTAGTTTTGGCAGCTCGACATCATTGAGGACGGGGACCAGATCCTTCTCCTCTTCCGTCAAATACTCCGGAATAAGCCCGACACCGATCCCTGAGCGTACCGCATACTTGATTGCGATGATGCTGTTGACGCGAAGCACAGGTTCGCGCGGGCCGCGTCCGTTGGTGCCTGCGGTCTCAAGCCAGCGCATCGCCGAGAGATGGTGCGTCGGCTGACCGCTGTAGGAGACGAACCGGTGATGCTCGAGTTGGTCGAGCGACTGCGGTGCGCCAAACGTCTTCACGTATTGCGTCGACGCGAACGCTCGCATGCGGATCGATGTCAGCGGCCGGCGAATGAGGTCCGGGTTGTCCGGCTCATGCGTCCAGATCGCGACGTCTGCGGCGCGCATGGCGATGTCGACCTGCTCGTCATTGAGCAAAAGTTCCATCCGGATGTCCGGATAGATGTCCATGAATTCCCGCAGCCGTTGCGTGATCCAAACCGTGCCCAGGCCAACCGGTGCGGTGATGCGCAAGTCGCCCGCGGGCTTGGTTGTCGCGTCGGACAGTAGCGTCTCCGCCGTCTGCAGTTTGCTCATCACGTCGGTTGCAGTCTGGTAGAGCAGCTCTCCCTGCTCCGTCAGAACGAGACCGCGTGCATGGCGGTGAAACAGCGGTACTTTCAGGTCCCGCTCCAGCGCTGAAACCTGACGGCTGACCGCCGACTGGCTCATGCGCAGGGCCTCGCCTGCATGCGTAAAACTGCCGGCGTCGGCAGCCGCATGAAATATCTTCAGTTTGTCCCAATCCATTGGTTCTGGAGCCTCTTTGGTACCCCGGCGATCCGGCGGTACTGCAGCCGAGCGCGACCCCTGGCGCGGAAACAGGCGCAAACTTGAACGAAATCTGCGAAGGCGCGGGGGCGCGAGCGACAATTGTCGCGTATCCCCTACATCGTTGCTGCAACGCGGTATGTCCAGACTGCAGCCGATATTTGCGTCAACAGCGTAGCTGGAAGGCCGCGAATTTGATCATCCGGATGAGGCGTTACTCGGCGGCCTCGCGGCGCGTCTCAAGTTCGGCGAGGTACTTTTCGGCCTCCAGCGCGGCCATGCAACCCATTCCGGCGGCCGTCACAGCCTGGCGGTAGATGTCATCGGTCACATCGCCGGCAGCAAACACGCCCGGGATGGACGTCGTCGTCGAGTCCGGCTCAGTGATGATGTAGCCGGAGGGCTTCATCTCAACCGCGCCCTTGAACAATTCGGTCGATGGCGCGTGGCCGATCGCGATGAAGATCCCATCGACGTCGTGCTCGGTGACCGCGCCGGTCTTCACGTTCTTCAACCGCGCACCGGTCACCTTCTTCGGCTCGGCATCGCCGGTCACTTCGTCCAGCCTATGATCCCAGACGACCTCGATCTTCTCGTTGGCGAACACGCGGTCCTGCAGGATGCGCTCGGCGCGGAAGCTGTCGCGGCGATGCACGAGCGTCACCTTGCGCGCGAAGTTCGTCAGGAACAGAGCTTCCTCGACGGCTGTGTTGCCGCCCCCGACGACCATCACGTCTTTGCCGCGATAGAAGAAGCCGTCACACGTCGCACAGGCCGAAACGCCAAACCCCTGGAACGCGGCCTCGCTCGGGATGCCGAGCCAGCGGGCTTGAGCGCCGGTGCAGATAACAAGCGCGTCACAGGTGTAGGCCGCGCCACCGTCGCCGGTCAGCCGGAACGGCCGCGTTGAAAGGTCGACGTCGGTGATGTGGTCCATCACGAGATCCGTACCGACGTTTTCAGCCTGCGCCTTCATCTGCTCCATCAGCCACGGGCCCTGGATCGCGTCAGCAAAGCCCGGGTAGTTCTCGACATCGGTCGTAATCGTGAGCTGCCCGCCCGGCTGAATGCCCTGGATCAGCATCGGCTCCAGCATCGCGCGCGCGGCATAGACGGCGGCGGTGTATCCGGCCGGGCCGGACCCGAGGATGATCAGTTTTGCGTGGCGGGTTTCGGCCATCGATGAGGTCCTTCAGCTCGCGTCCAATCATGACGCGGACGGCAACACCAAATGTCACGTGCGCCCGAACCTGCGATTTATCAAGCAGCCGGATCGGGTGTCTTGGTCTGCGACTCACTATCCAACGCTTTCAACACCAACTCGAGGAAGGCGTCGAGGTCATCCGTCATATGATCGACATGGGGTGGTAATTCGGTCCACGACCGCATCTTCCGCTGGATGGGGTGATCCATGTACGCGGAATGCACCAAGACCGTGCTCATGCCGATTGCTTTCGCAGGTGCGAGATTGTGCGGCATGTCTTCGAACATCGCAGACGTCTGCGGTTTCACGGCGTGGCGTGAGACGAGGTGGTCGTAGGCCTCCGCCTTCTCCTTTGGCGTGTAGGCCGTGTCGACGATGTCCATGATGTCGTCGAACAGGTCGAGGATGCCGATCTTGCCCGCGACATTCTCGGCGTGACGCCGCGAGCCGGCCGTGAAGATCAGTTTCCGGCCTGGCAGCGCGTTGATGGCGTTGCGTAGAGCCTGATTTTCCGGGACCGGCGTCAGGTCAATTTCGTGGACGTAATCGAGGAACGCGGCCGGGTCCATTTTGTGGACCTTCATCATACCGGCGAGGGTCGTCCCGAACTGTCGGTAGTAACTCTTCTGCAGGTGGCGCGCGTGCGGCAGCGGCACGCCCAGATACTTGGCGATGAACGCGCTCATGCGCTGGTCGACTTCGGCGAACAGATTGCACGCGCCTGGGTAAAGCGTGTTGTCGAGATCAAACACCCAGGTGTCGACACGCTCGAACGTGTCCGAGGCGACTGGCCGGTCAAGCAGAGCCGTGCGCGACGTCTGAGGCGCGCTCACGCAGCGTCGTCCGCGCGGCGGAGCATCGTGCCCGCACCGTGATCGGTCAGCAGTTCCAGCAGTACGCTGTGGCGGACCTTGCCGTTGATGATGACGACCGCCTCGACACCGGCTTCGACCACGTGAATGCAGCCCTCAATCTTTGGAATCATGCCGCCGGATATCGTGCCATCTGAGATCAGCGCGCGCGCGCTTTGCACGGTCAGCAGCGGCATCAGCTTCTGATCAGCATCGAGGACCCCCGCGACGTCCGTGAGCAGGAGCAAGCGCTTTGCCTTGAGCGCCACGGCGAGTGCGGAGGCGAAGGTGTCGGCATTGATATTGAGCGTGTCGCCCTCTGCGCTGAAGCCCACCGGCGCGATCACCGGGATCAGGTCGGACTGTGAGATCACGTCGACAATATGCGTCTTCACCCGCGTTGGTTCGCCGACGTAGCCGATGTCGACGGCGCGCATGATATTTGATTCCGGATCTGGCAGTTCGCTGATCCGGCGCGCCTGCATCAGGTTGGCGTCCTTGCCGGAGATGCCGACCGCCTTGCCGCCCTGGCGATTGATGGCGGCGACGATCTCTTTGTTGATTGCGCCGGCCAGCACCATTTCGACGACGTCCACAGTCGGCTTGTCAGTGACCCGCAGGCCGTGGACGAAGTCGGACTTGATCTCGAGCTTCTTCAGCATCGCCGCGATTTGCGGCCCGCCACCGTGCACGACGACTGGGTTGGCGCCAGACTGCTTGAGATAGACGATGTCTTTGGCAAAGGCTTCCGAGAGCGCCGGATCGCCCATTGCATGACCGCCGAACTTCACCACGACTGTCTGCTCGTCGTACTGAAGAATATTCGGCAGGGCTTCAGCGAGGATCTGCGCTTTTTCGGGCCCTGGGATGGTGCCCGTGACGTTCGCCTGCGCTGATGGGCCCGGCTCTGGATTGTTTGTATCTGCGGCCATGTGCGGCTGTCCCCACTATCGGTCGGCGGTGTCGTATCGCGGAGCAGCGCGCTCTGTCACGCCATTCCGCCCACATTGACGCCGCATCAAGACCATATCGGTCAGCCGCTTGTGGTGAACGACGCGTTCCGGCCGGGCGTGCGCGTGACCCGGAACTGATCGAGGGGGCTCGACGGAATTGGATGGCGCAACTACATCGAGCGCAGCAGTTCAGCCGGCACCGCCGGCGGCAGGACCAGCCGGCTTGGATCAATCCCTCGAAACAGTCATGCGGTCGTTTGGGCCGTCGCAACAGCTTGCGGCGACGATCCATCGCGCGATCGGGTATGCGACGGCGCAACAGCACCGCGCGGTC
This sequence comes from Pseudomonadota bacterium, assembly GCA_038523925.1. Taxonomy (GTDB): domain Bacteria; phylum Pseudomonadota; class Alphaproteobacteria; order Rhizobiales; family Hyphomicrobiaceae; genus JBCBWG01. The sequence continues at coordinate 257,022 of JBCBIY010000004.1, forward strand.
ACGCTTGAGCACCTGCTTCTATCGCTGACCGAAGACCCGGATGCCGGCGCAGTTCTCCATATCAGCAACATTGATCTGCAGAAGCTCAAGACCGATGTCGGTGGCTATCTGGGCGCGCTCAATGAACGCGTGCCGCCCGGAACTGGCGGATATGAACCAGCGCCGCATGCCGATCTCATCCGTATTTTTCAGGTTGCCGCCGCCGCAGCACAGCAAAAGAAGCGCGCGCCGACGGGCGGGCTGATCCTTGCGGCAATCATCGGTGACGGGCGGACGCCGGCTGCCAACATGCTGCGCGTGCAGGGCCTCACCTTTGAAGAAGCGGTAAAGGCGCTCCAGCACGCGAACGGTGCGGCAAGCGCCCCCGCTGGTGGTGCGCCGCCGCAAGTGGTCGCGCCGCAACCGGCCCCGCGGCCTGCGGCTCAGGCACCGGCAGCGCCGCCGCGGCAGGGGCAGGGGCAGGTGCCGCCGCAGCCTCGCCCTGCGCCGCAACCTGCGCCTCAGCGGACGGCCCCGCCACCTGCGCCGGCTCCGGCACCATCACCGCAGCCACCTGCAATGCCGCAGGCATCTGCCGCGCCGCCCCTGCGTCCGCCGGCTGGGGCTGCCGTGCAGCCGCCGCCAGCAGCGCGTCCACCGCAACCCGCGCCGCCTGCGCCAGCCACGCTTCCGATTGGCGCGGCGCAGGCTGTTGCAGCCGACCCGGGCCCGGCGCGTGAGCCGCTGAGCCGGATCGCCCGACACGAGCCCCGCGCCGTTGCGGCCGCCAATGCCGAGCGCGCTGCTGCCCCTGACCCCGGCCAGCGCGCGCCAGCCGCCGTCCGGGCAACGCCGCCGCCACCGTCGCTCGGGGCCGCAGTCCCAACCGCGCGACCCGCCATTCACCCGCATCGCGCGATCCCGCCGAACCGCATTCCGTCGCCGCAGCCAGTCCAACAGCAAGCGTACGCGCCAGAGCCAAGCCTGCCGCCGCCCGGCGCCGCGCAACATGGTTCGCCGCCGCAGGGCGCGCGGCCTGAACCGTCGCTCTCGCTCGAGGCCGAGCGCGCGCCGCAGCCGCAAGCGAAACCGCCGCAGCGCCGACCGGCTCAACAGGCGCCTGCGCCGCAACCCGCCGGCGCCCCGCGCGGCATTCCGCTCGACCGGGCGCAGTTCGCCCGGCCAGGGCAACTTACGCAGGCGATCCCGCAACGCATGCGCCAGGGCGTGTCGGAGCTCATCGAGGTTCGCATCGCGCGCCACGACATCGAGATGGTTGAGGGGCACCCTCCCACCAATGACGCGCGCGGTGGCCGCCGCGACTTCAGCGTCGCCAAGGCGATGACCATGCGGCTCCGCTCGGCCGATGGCGCATTCTACGTCGAGACCGATGGGCCCGAGACGCAATGGATCGAAAACCGCCTCGGGCTGCTGACGGATGATTACGTCATCTGGCGCTGGGCTGTGACGCCGCGCGATCCGGGCACCTGCATGCTGCAACTGAACGTGTCGCTGCGCACTGTGTCGTCCGACGGAGCTGCAACTGAGACCGCGCTCCCCGATGAGCGCATCGACGTCAAAGTCACCCGCGACCGCTCAGGCTACGCTGGCCGCATCTTCGGCTGGCTGGTTGCCATGGGCCTTGGCGCTGCCGCCGCGTTCTTCGGCGCCGACGCCCTCGCTTGGGCCCTCCAAATGCTCGCTGCCAGCTAGTCTGTCGCCTCGGTCGCGCAGCGCCGCCGCGCGCCCCTCTCCTTCACGCTGCCAGCGAAGACAGGCGCTGGCTGGATCTGCGGAACAAGCCCGAGGAAGGCGGTCGAGAGAGCCAAGCCGCCAGCGCCCCCGCCCCCAAGGCAGCCACCTCTAAACCACACGAAGACCGGAGCGAGGCGCACGAAGCTGGCCCACAGGCCAGCGCAGCGCGCCGCAGCGATTAGCTTGGCGGACGTCGCTCGAGCCGCGAGCCTGCGAGCGCGCGAACAGCGCAACAAGCTCGCCAACCAAGCCTGCGCAGGTTGGACAAATAAGAGAAGCGCGCGGCCACACCCACCGCGCCCACGGCAGCCTCCTGCCAGCCCTGCGAAGACCAGAGCGAGGCGCACGGAGCGGGCCATCGGCCGGCGTAGCGCGCCGCAGCGGATGGCAGTCGGACGTCGCTCGAGCCGCGAGCCTACGAGAGCGCGAACAGCGCAACAAACCCGCCAACCAAGGTTGCGCAGGTTGGACCAAAAAGAGAAGCGCGCGGCCACACCCACGGCAGCCTCCTGCCAGCCCCACGATGAACAGAGCGAGGCGCACGGAGCGGGCCATCGG
>JBCBIY010000005.1:0-189471 GCA_038523925.1 Pseudomonadota bacterium
AGACCAACCAACAGCAACCCCAGCCATTTCCAGAGCGTGAGCAGCGCGTAAGGAGCTGGCCTGCCAAGGCCAGCGGATCACGCGATGCGATTTGGTGCGGATTCCAAGCGCCGTCTAGCGGCAGCGTAGACGGGCTAAAAAAGACTCGCGCGGCCTCACCCGCTGACGCCGAAGGGGCAAACCAACGAGCAGCAACCCCCGCCACGTCCAGTGCGTGAGCAGCGCGTAAGGAGCTGGCCTGCCTAGGCCAGCGGATCACGCGATGCGGTTTGGTGCGAATTCTAAGCGCCGTCTAGCGGCAGCGTAGACGGGCCAAAAAAGACTCGCGCAGCCTCACCCGCTGACGCCAAAGGGGCAAACCATCCAGCAGCAACCCCCGCCACGTCCAGAGCGTGAGCAGCGCGTAAGGAGCTGGCCTGCCAAGGCCAGCGGATCACGCGATGCGGTTTGGCGCGGATTCTAAGCGCCGTCTAGCGGGAGCCTAGACGGGCCAAAAAAGAACCACTAGCGTCAGCGTAGACGGGCCAACAAAAGAGCCATTGGCGCAAGCGTAGACGGCCCAAGCCTTCCTAGAACCGATGCTTGATCGTGCCGCGGATGCGCATGCCGTCGTCGTCGACGGGTGGTTCGGCGTTGTTAAGCTGCTTGGCAGGATCCTGATCGTAGAGAAGCTCGAGGCCGAAATCGAGTTTCGGGATCACGCCGAGTTTGCCGAGACCCGGGATCTGGATCACGGTGCCCTTGCCGTCCTCGTCCGTCTTCGCGGCGCCGCCATCGGACAGCGTCGCTGCGTCGCCAGGCTTCACCTTGGCGCCGTCTTCTGTCTGGAACGCCCAGGCGGCCGAGCTTACGCCCAGCGCTGCCGCCGCGACCAATGACACCAGGACTAACCGCATCTCAAACCTCGAATCGGTGGCTCAGTCATGAGCCTGACCGGGATATAATTATGCAGCAAGTCTGCATCCACAGCAGTTAACGGCGCGTGAAGCATTGTGCCGAGCGGTGTGGTGATTGGGCTACGGAGGCTCATTGTTGGTCCAACCTGCGTAGGCTTGGTTGGCAGGGTTTTTTGCGCTGTTCGCGCGCTCGCAGGCTCGCGGCTCGAGCGGCGTCCGACCGCCATTTGCTGCGGCGCGCTGCGCTGGCCTTTGGCCAGCTTCGTGCGCCTGGCTCTTGTCTTCGGTCCAACCTGCGCAAGCTTGGTTGGCACACGAGTCCGACTGCCATTCGCTGCGGCGCGCTACGCTGGCCGTTGGCCAGCTTCGTGCGCCTCGCTCTTTTCGATGGTCCAACCTGCGCAAGCTTGGTTGGAACGGTTCTTTGCGCTGTTCGCGCGCTCGCAGGCTCGCGGCTTGAGCGACGTCCGCCCGCCATTCGCTGTGGCGCGCTACGCTGGCCGTTGGCCAGCTTCGTGCGCCTCGCTCTTATCGTCGCGGGGCTCACACTCACGCGTGGCGGCCGCGTCCATGGACCCGCGCGAGCGAATGGTGGGCCTCGCGCGAGCTAGTGGCTGCCGGTTCGCTTTCAGAGCGTGAGCAGCGCGCAAGGAGCAGGCCTGCCAAAGCCTGCGGATCGCGCGGTGCGATTTGTTGCGGACTCTTGGCGCCATCAAGCGGCAGCGTGGGCGGGCCCAAAAAACGAAAAAGAGCCGCCCCGAAGGACGGCTCTTCAATTGTTTCGAGCTTAGTAAGTCGCTTAGAACTTCACGAGCATGCCAGCCGAGACGACGTTCACGTCGTCGACGCAGGTGTCACCATCGAGGCCGAGACCGGCGATTGCAACGCCGACGCACTCATACTGATCCCACTTGACGTAGAGCTGAGATGCGGCGGCATCGACATCCTGGATGATGCCGAAACCGAAGTTGTCCGATGTCAGCGATACAACGTCGCCACCATTCAAATCGCGGTCACGACGCTGGAACTTACCGTAGATGGACGTTTTCCCGACTGCGAAAAACTTCTGCTCGATGCCAGCGGTGATGCTCCAGCCGCTGTCCTCGATTTCTTCGGTTGCGACCGCAGAGTCACGCTCAAACTCACCGTAAGCAGCGTTTAAGAACAGACCTGTTGGCGTGTGCATGATAGAACCCGCGACAACCCACTCAGTATCTTCGACCAAGATACTGTTGTCGTCAATCGCGTCATCCTGCTCTTCATAGCCGATGCCAGCAGCGATCCGGATGGGGCCGAACTCGCCAGCGTAGCGCAGTGCGACGCTCCAACGTTCATCCTCCTCGTCAGTTGCAACCGCAGCGTTCTGGAATGAAGCCGAGAAGATGAAGCCTGCGATCGTCGGCGAGATGTATTTGATGCCAGGGTCGGCATCGTCGCCGTCAAAGTTAGTTGGCAGGAGGAAACCATCGCCGACAAAGGCGCCTGCTTCGGTTGCCGACATCTGACCAATCACGCCGCCGAGTGAAATGGCGTGGACGCCATCCGATGCAGCGTCAATACGGCCAAGCTGCACAGCACCAAGCGTTGCGCTACGGACGAACAAGAAAAGGTCATCGGTTGCAACCGTGGTGTCGTCGTCGACATCGAAGTCCATCTTGAAGCCAATGGCCAAGTCCGACGAGACCTTTGCTTCGCCACTGAACGTCAGCGATGACGTGTACTCGCCTTCATCGCCATCGATCGTGATTTCGTCGGCCCGATAGGCGTCTTCCGCATCCGAGTCGTGCCAGATGACTTGAGCGCCGACTTGACCTGAGATGGTCAGCGACATCACGCGGTTGCCCTTGCGGGCCGTGGTTGCTTCTAGTTCTGCGACGCGCTCTTCGAGGTCTGCGCAGCAGTTGCCGCCGAAGTCTGCGGCGTGGGCGCCGAAGCTGCCCAGTGAGACGGCACCAGCGACAAGCGCAGCGCGACTCACACTCTTAAGTCCCCCGATCATACGATACTCTCCTGTAACGCAACGTGTGACGCCACTAACTCGCCACTTCTAAACTTCGGCCGACTGGCCCGGTACGCGGCCTTGGGTCGGACTACGTACCGCACGTCCCTCTGGCCTGCGCTCATCCTTAACGAAGCGTTGACGCACACTGCAATTGCCGATGCGCCGCCAGGCCGCCAATCGGGGATAAGTGTGTTTTGCGCGCCACGTTTGGGCTGGCCCAAATGCGACGATGGCCCGGCAGAGCTGCGGCAGGACCGGGGCTGGATTGCGGCCTGACGACGGCGAGATGAGCGCGGAAAGGTGTGCTAAAACAACGGAATACGGCATGTCAGGGCTTTGAGTATCTGCCGCGCACGGACGCTGCGTCCGCCGGTTTCGGCTCTGATTCGATGCCAGCACCAAGCGTTTGACGGCATCGACTCAAAAGCGACGGTCTCGGCTTGTGGATCGCGTTTCCGTGCCGGGCGATCGGTCGCTTTGCGGTTGCGGGCCGGGCGGCGTACGTCGCTGCATGAGTTCTGACACATTAGAGATTGTCCGCTCCGCTCCCGCGGCGACTGACGCGCTGGTGGACGCTACGCGAGACTTTGATGCGATCGTCATCGGCGGTGGCGTTGTGGGCCTGACGGCGGCCCTGCTGATTGCGCGGCGGGCGCCTGATGCCCGGGTGGCGCTGGTTGCGCCTGAGGCGCCGCAAGCGAGCAGCGGTGATCTGCGCACAGCCGCTCTGTTCCCAGACGGTGCCGCGCTGTTGCGGGAGGCCGGCGCCTGGGAGGCCGTTGCCGAACACGCAGCACCACTGGCCGGCATTCGGATCATCGACCAGTCAGACCGCCTGCTGCGCGCGCCGCCGGTCACGTTCCTTGCGCGCGAAGTGGGCCTCGACGCGTTCGGCCATAACGCAGCCAACGGCGCCATGGTCCAGGCCCTGGAAGCGGTGGCCGCGCGGACGCAGGCGCTCGCCCGCGTCGCGGCGACGGTCGAAGATACGGGCATGGCGGAGGGTTGGCGGAACCTCAAGCTTGCCGACGGGCGGGTCCTGCGCGGCCGGGTTGTGCTCGCAGCCGACGGGCGCGGGTCGCGGCTGAGGGCAGCGGCAGGCATTGCGGTGCGCAAGTGGGACCGCGATCAGGTCGCCGTGACCACGCACTTTTCCCACGTGCGCGACCATCAAGGGATTTCGACAGAGCTGCACGACCGCGAGGGGCCATGCACGACCGTGCCGCTCGGCGCGCGCCGGTCGAGCCTTGTCTGGATGCGAGACGTGGCATCGGCTGATGCGATGCTGACCGGGAGCACGGCCGACGCGGCCGGCCAGACGTTCGTCCGGGCGCTGCAGGACCGTGTCGGCGGATTTCTCGGCGCGGTCAGCGATGTGCGGCCGCCAAAGACAGTGCTGCTCTCAAGCCTTGTCGCCGAGAAGCTTGCAGCCGACCGGCTGATGCTGATCGGCGAGTCGGGCCACGCGTTTCCGCCGATTGGTGCGCAAGGGCTCAATCTCGGCATGCGGGACGTGGCCGCCGCAGTCGATCGTGTTGTCGCGGCTCTGCGGCGCGGCGAAGACCCCGGCGGTGCGGCAGTGACCCGCGGCTATCACCGCGCGCGCTGGGCCGATGTGCAGGCCCGGTCGGCGGGTGTCGACGCGCTCAACCAATCCCTCATCGCAGCCGGCCCGCTTCTGCCGCTCGCGCGTGGGGCGGGCATGCATCTCGTCAAGGCGCTGCCGTTTGCAAAGCGCGCGCTGATGCGACAGGGCATGCGCGGGATCGAGCTGCCGCGGCGGCCAACCGGTCCGCGGCGCTCGCTCACGAGCCGTTGACGGCCGGCGCCACCGTCTTGCAAGCCCGCCGCAATTCGGTTTTGGCTCGCGCGATGGCTGAAGCACCGAGGCAATCCAACGGATGAGCGGCAAAGGCGCCGAGACGTCGTGGGCGCGCGATCTGCAGTTCCGACTTGAGTACGCCGTCCTGCGCAGCGTGATCGGCCTCGTCCGCCTGTTCCCGCTTGAGACGGCGACAGGATTGTCCGCTGCAAGCTGGCAGTTTCTCGCGCCACGCATCGCGCGAAAGCGGGACCGGCGCGCGATGGACAATATCGCGATTGCATTCCCCGAAATGAGCGACGCTGAGCGGCGGCGGCTCGTCAATGCGCATTGGCGCAACCTTGGCCGGGTGATGGCCGAGACTATGCAGCTCGACCGCATCCTCGACGAGCCGGATCGCATTGAGATCGAAAGCCTCGACGTATTCCTGCGCTATAAGGACAAGCTCGGCGCCGCGGTTGGTGTGTCGCTGCATATGGGCAATTGGGAGCTTGCGATCTGGCCGTTGGCGAAGTCGGGCGCGAACCCCGCCGCGGTCTATCGCTCGGTCAACAATCCATATGTGGACCAGTATCTCCGCGACCAGCGCCGCGACCTTTATCCAGGCGGCCTGTTCGGGCGCGGACGCGTTGAAGGCGATCACGGCGATGACCAGAAGACGGCGCGCCAGATTACAGCCTACGTTCGCGGCGGCGGCCGGCTCGGCATGGTGTGCGATCTCTATGACCGGTCCGGCATGCCGATCCCGTTCTTTGGCAAAGACGCGCGGACGCAGGCGATCGGCGCGATCATTGCGCGGCGGACGGGCGCCCGCATTTGGATGTCGCGGTGCCGTCGGGTTGGCACGGGATCGCGGTTCCGCATTGAGCTTAAGGAGCTCAAGGTGCCGCGGTCGAATAACATGTCGGACGATGTCCGCCAGACAATGACCGCCATGCAGGCGCAGTTCGAGACCTGGATCCGCGAGGCGCCGGAGCAATGGATGTGGTCGAACCGGCGCTGGGAATAGCGATCGGACAGAAACAAGAAGGAGCGCCGCACCATGAGTGCAAAGCGTACGCCGCAGCAGTTCTATTCGCCGCTCGCCATTGGCGCCCCGGAGCCGTTCCGGGCGCAGCCGACAAAGCTTGAGCGGATGATCCATTTCGTGCCGCCACACATCGACAAGATTACCGCGAAGCTCGGTGGCTTGATTCCAAAGGTCGACGTCGTACTTGGCAACCTCGAAGACGCCATTCCGGCGGATCAAAAGGAGGCGGCGCGGGCAGGCTTCATCCGCTTGGCGCAAGACAACGATTTTGGGGCGACCGGGCTTTGGACGCGCATCAACTGCCTGAACGCGCCGTGGGGCCTCGACGACATCCTGGAGATCGTCTCGGCCGTCGGTGACAAGCTCGATGTGATCATGCTGCCGAAGGTGCAGGGGCCGTGGGACATCCACTATCTCGACCAGCTTCTGGCGCAGCTTGAAGCGAAGGCGGGGGTTGCTAAACCCATCCTCATTCATGCCATACTTGAGACTGCACAGGGCGTCGCAAACGTTGAAGAGATCGCAGCCGCCTCGCCACGCATGCACGGCATGAGCCTTGGGCCGGCCGACCTTGCAGCGTCGCGAGGCATGAAGACGACGCGCGTTGGCGGCGGGCACCCCGGCTATGGCGTGCTGGCCGACGATGCGGGCGGTGACGGGGCTGGGAGCCGCGCGTTCTTCCAGGCCGACCTCTGGCACTATACGGTCGCCAAGATGGTCGATGCCTGTCAGGCAAACGGCATCAAAGCGTTCTACGGACCGTTCGGCGACTTCTCTGATGGCGCTGCCTGTGAAGCGCAGTTCCGCAACGCGTTCCTCATGGGCTGCCTCGGCGCGTGGTCGTTGCACCCGAGCCAGATCGACATCGCCAAGCGGGTGTTTTCGCCCGCGCCCGATGAAGTTCGGTTTGCAGCGCGCATCGTCGAGGCGATGCCCGACGGGACCGGCGCGGTGATGATCGATGGCAAGATGCAAGATGATGCAACCTGGAAGCAGGCAAAGGTAATCCTCGAACTCGCCGAGCAGGTCGCAGCGCGCGATCCGGAGATGAAAGCGGCGTACGGCATCTAGCGCTGATCGGGGCCGCGCAGCGCCAGACACGTCAGCAAGATCAGGGCAGTTGGCGCGCAGTTGAACTCGAAACGATCGCGCGGTCCGCCTCCGGCCGCGGGGTTCGACCGGAGGCGGTGTCGCATCAGGCAACCGAGCGGGTGGCTGCCGTTTGCGATCCGCGGAGCGCCGTAAGCCCCTCGCTCAACCGAGACGCAACATCGCGCGCCGTCCACATCGCCCCGCTGTCGCGCAGCGCGAGGACGGCGAAGGCTGCGAGGAACGCGATTTCCCGCTTGATGGCGTTGAGGTTGGCGACGAGGCCCTTGTCGAAGCCGAGCTTCGTTGCGCAGTACCAGGCAACAATCGCGACGCCGGCAGCCGCACCGATCCGGCCGATGATGCCGCCCCAGAGCAACGCAATCGCGGCAACCACCATGATGATGCCGGGCTCAACGAAGGCCTTGATGTTCGGCATACCGGCAAACAGGCCGCCGACGATCAGCACGATTGCGAGGGACAGGCGGAGCAGCAGACCGATCGGTTGCCAGCCGACGCGGGGCGCAGCGGCCGACGCGCCAAACAGCCGGACATCAAGTGACGGCCGGCCGGAGCCGAGGCAGTAGAGCGCGAACATCAGGCCTGAGAGTCCGACGTCGCGGATCTGCACCAGGAGTGCAGGTGCCATGTAGGTCTTCACGCCCGGGTCGACGCCGTTGGTCGTGACCACGGGCAGCGAGATGATGAACGTCCAGAGCAGGAAGCCATAGACGAGGGCGAGTGGCCGGACGAGCAGGCCGGCGATCAGCATGAGGCCGGAGATCAGCTCGAAGGTCGAGAGCGCTGTTAGGAAGCCCCAGGGCGAGACGATCGAGCCGGGCCCGAACAGGTACGCCATGAAGAACTCGTTGATGTAGCCGGTCGTCGCCGTGTAGCTCGCGACCAGACCGTCGCTTGCGGCTGGCGACAGCAGCTTGGAGAGCTTGTTCCAGCCGCCGATGAGAAACAGCGTGCCGAGCCCTAAGCGGAGCACCAGGGCGACGGTCGCAGGGTCGCCCATCAGCGCTTCGCCGCGCCTAAAGGGCCGGGCTGCGGCCGAGGTTTGCTCGTCGTCGAGCTTGGCGCTGAGCAGGCCGAGATCAAAGACCGGCTGTGAGTTGGTTTTGGACATGACTCATCATTCGGTGAGCGGGCGTGCTCACCGTCCTTTGTTGATATCGAGAAGTCGAAGGCGTTCGGCCGGCCGGCGCGCTTTGATGCTGCGCCGGCCGCTCATGTCACGTCACCGCGGGCGGCGCGGGTGGTCTTGAATGCCGCCTATTCGAGGCCAAACAGGCTCAACAGATCCTGCGGTGCGGATTGGGCAGCCGTCGCGACGCGTCGCGTGCGGAAGCGCTTGTACGTTGCGATCACCGTCGTGCCGCGCCGCACCCGCCGGTAAAGCTCTTTCACGTGCGCATTGTGCATGCGGATGCAGCCCTTCGACACGTTCCGGCCGATCGTCCACGGCGCGTCTGTGCCGTGAATGCGATAGAGTGTTGAGCCGAGATAGAGCGCGCGTGCGCCCATCGGGTTGCGTGGATGCCCGCCAGGGACCGTGCGCGGCAGGTTCGGGTTCTCGCGACGCATCTTGGCCGTCGGCGTCCATGGCGGATTGACCCGCTTCATGGAGACACGAAGGACGCCGTTCCAACGGCTCTGCCGGCGCGGCACGGCAATCGGATACGAGACGGCGCGCCCCCGACGCACGACATGATAGAGCCGCCGATCGGAAAAGCTGACGATGATCTGGCCGGGCCGATAGCTCGCCGGGAAGCGGACCATCCGTTTATCGTAGACCGAGTTTTTCTTGACCGGACCATCCCAGAACGACTGTGCCATGGCCGGCTGGATTGTGAGGCTCAGCGCACCGGCAGTCAGCGCGGCGGCAACGAGATTTCTAGACATGCGAACTCCCTCCCGTGGTCACGCCACGGAGTTGCAGTGAATGAGTAGACGGGTGTGAGGCTTGGAGGTTCCTGGGCCGCGCGCAGTACCGCAGGGGACAGCAGAGCTTACGCGGGACACGGGAACGGCTCCTCGCTAAAGGCGCAGACGGGGTGACGCTGCGAACGTGAGCCAGAACGGACTTCTGCGTTTGGCGGATAAAGCCTGATGCCAGGGCGGCGGTATGGCGCGCGGGGGCGCGTCTTCGGCGACCCACCAGGGCGGTTGCGTTTCGAAGCCGCCGGGCAGGATGACGGCATTGCGGCCATTGTCTCTGGTTCGCGGCGCCGTTGCCGAACCGGCCATCGAGCGCTGGCAAACCGGCGAGCGCTCATCAAGTGGATGCGCCTGCGTACACCGCGGCAGCGTGCCAGCTTGCGAGTCACTGGCTGGCGAAACCGGCGCCGCGACCGTCGCAAGCGCGGTCGGGCCAGCCGCTGCGCCAAGCAGCAGAACGGCGACACCCGCCAGGGCTATTGCGGCCCCGGCGCTCTTCAACCAGCGATGTCCGAAGGTGGACGGCACTCTGCTGCCTCTGATGTGCAACGTTGATCGCCAGCACCTCATAGCGGTTCGCGAGCAAACGTTCTATGAAGGGCAGCGCGTATCACGCAGTTGTTAGGAGCAGCTCCGCCAAGCTGTTGCAACATATCAACAATTCGAGTTCGGAGCAGTAGAGTGTTGCCGCCCACCCGGCGACTTATCTCAACGTCATGAGCAGAATAATCGCAGCAAAGTACGCCGTCGGCGAAGTCGTAAGACACCGGTTCTATCCGTTCCGCGGCGTCGTGTTCGACATCGATCCTGAGTTTGGGAACACCGAGGAGTGGTGGCTCTCGATCCCGGAGGAGATCCGCCCGTCGAAGGATCAGCCGTTCTACCACTTGTTGGCCGAGAACGCTGAGACGGAGTACGTCGCCTACGTCTCCGAACAGAACCTGCTGCCGGACGATGACCCGGCCCCGCTCCGCCATCCGCAGGTCGCTGAAATGTTCGACCGCAACGCAGACGGGCAGCTCAAGGCAAAGTTTCTTCACGCCAACTGAGCCGACTGAGTGTGTGGCTCCTGGCCAGGCCACAATAGGAAAGGGCGCCACCGCTGTTGCGGATAGCGCCCCTTTTTAAAGTCGAACCGGGTGAGCCGGCTCAGTTCTTTTTCTTCTGCGCCTCTTCGCGTTTTTTGCGCGCGGCCGCGATGATCTTCTTTTGACGCGCCCGGATTTGAGCCATCAGCTTGCCGCGCTGTTGCGCGTAGAGCTTGTTGTCGACGGCCTTGCCCTTGTGCGCGGCGGTGAAGCCCGTCAGCGGCACGGGGAAGCCAACCGGCTGGTTGGCGGCGTTGACCGCGAGGATCATCAGCCCGCCGCCCGTCTTCATCGATTCCACGAGCTGGTCCGTGGCTTCCGTTTCCGCCGTGCACCCGGCTGGGTGGCAAAGCGAGAACTTGAGCGACAGCGGCTTCAGCTTCTTCTCGTCGATCTTCTTGTTCGCCTGCGCCTTCTTCCACTGGTCAGGCGTATAGACGGCAGCGCGCAGGCCCGGCGGCAGCGCCATGCCGAGCGGCACCATCACCATCAGGCTCTTGCGCTCTGAACCCTTCACCTCGCGGATGGCGGCCGACACAATCACCGTGCCCGTATTGCCATCCAAGCGCTCATGGTGCGTCAGGCAGATTTCTTTTTTCTCGTTCTTGACCTTGCCGTCGGCGCCCTTGGCGCGAAGCTGCGCGTCTTCGCAGAGCTTCACCCACGCGCTCTGCTGCTGCTTCGCCTGCGCGTTCGCGGCGCCGCCAAATGCCATGGACGCGGCAGCCAGCACGGCCACACCGCCACCGACCCGCCAAAGGGCGGAGGCTACGTTCCCTATCGTCATTCCCTCGCTCCGAGTGCTGTCCGGCAGGATAAGTCGCCGGGATTGGCCCTTACGCCCACGACGCGGCCCGATGCGTGCCGGAGTAATGGGCGGAATAAGGCAATCGCAAGGCTCCGCGATCCGATGTAAACGGCTTTCACAGAGCGGATGTGGGCGCGTGGCCGAAGCGCAACGGCCATGCCGATGCCGCACCTCCGCGCTATCTGCGCTCAACGTCCAAGCCGGCTGATCCGGCAGCGTTTTTTGAGCTCACATGTCGATGGGGAGACCGCGCCGATGATTGGACCTGATTGGTGGCCCGGCCGACGGCGGATTGTCGCGATGGCGGGTGTCGCGCTGTGGATTGTGGCGCCGATGCCGGCGATCGCCGATCCGCAGCACGCCATTGCGATGCATGGCAAGCCGGCGCTCGGGCCGGACTTCGCGCATTTGCCTTACGTGCAACCGGATGCGCCAAAGGGCGGCCGTGTAACGCTCGGCTCGAAGGGGGCGTTTGATAGCGTCAACCCGTTTATCATCAAGGGCGTCAGCGTTGGAAACGTCCGCGGCTGGGTGGTTGAGAGCCTGCTGGCGCGATCAGCCGATGAACCCTTCACGCTCTACGGTTTGATCGCCGAACGCATGACGGTGCCTGATGATCGCAGCGAGATCACATTCCATCTGAACGAAGCGGCACGGTTCTCTGACGGCAAGCCGATCACGTCCGCCGATGTCGTCTTTTCATACGAGCTTTTGAAGCGGCAGGGCCCGCCCTACATGCGCTCGCACTACGGCAAGGTCGCAAACGTAGAGGCCCCCGACGCCAAGACCGTCCGGTTCGTATTCAACGATGGGGCCGATCGCGAGATCCCGTTGATCCTCGGGTTGATGCCAATCCTGCCCAAGCATGCAACGGACGCGGACGCGTTTGCGAAGACGACGCTTAAGCCGATGATCGGAAGCGGCCCTTACGTCATCGACAAGGTCGATGCGCCGCAATCGATCACGTTCAAGCGCAACCCCGACTACTGGGCGCGCGACCTGCCGATCCGGCGCGGGCTCTTTAACGTCGACGAGATCAAGATCGACTACTACCGGGATGCGACCACGCTTTTCGAAGCCTTCAAAACCGGCGCCGTCGATGTCCGCTTTGAGAACGATCCGGTGCGCTGGGCGGAGGGCTATGACTTTCGGGCAGCCCGCGACGGCAAAGTCGTGCGCGAGACCGCCGCGACCGGTTTGCCCGCCGGCATGAATGCGCTCGTCTTCAACACCCGCAAGCCGCTCTTCAAAGACCAGTCCGTCCGCCGGGCGCTGAACCTGCTCTTCGATTTTCAGTGGATCAACAAGTCGCTCTACAACGGGCAGTTCGCGCGCACCGAAAGCTTTTTTGCGCGCTCGAAGCTGTCGGCGAACGCCACAGCGGCATCGGAGCAGGAGCGGGCCTGGCTGGCGGCGCATGCCGCGCGCGTGAAACCCGCCGTGATGGAGGGTGCTGCCAAACAACCCGTCGGCGCCGGCACGGGTCAGGACAGGAAGCGGTTCCGCGACGCGATTGCGCTTTTCAAGGACGCCGGTTGGACGATCAAGTCCGGCAAACTCGTCAATGCCGACAGCGGCGCGCCGTTTCGCTTTGAGTTCCTCGCCCGGTCGAAGGAACAGGAACGGCTGATGCTGAGCTTCAAAGGGACGCTGCAGCGCCTTGGCATCGGTGTTGACATCCGCCAGGTCGACAACTCGCAATACTGGACGCGGCTCAAGACCTTCGACTTTGACATGATCATGTGGCGCTGGTCGGCGTCGCTGTCGCCTGGCAATGAGCAGATCGCACGATGGACGTCGAAGTATGCTGATGTCGATGGCAGCCTCAACTTCGCTGGCGTTAAGAACGAAGGCGTCGATGCGCTCGTCGGCAAGATGCTTGCCGCACGCGATCGCGACGAATTCCGCGACGCCGTCCGCGCGTTCGACCGTTTGCTGATCTCAGGCGACTACGTCATTCCGCTGTTCCATGCGCCGGGCATCTGGCTCGCGCATTGGTCGCGCATCAAGAAGCCGGACCGCGCGCCGCTTTCGGGCACGGACATCAACACGTGGTGGGTGGACGACGCGCGGACGGCCAAGTGAGCGGGCAGGGCTTTCAAGGTCCGCTTCCGCCCGATGCCTTCAACATGGCGCGGTATGCGATTGGGCACGCAGCGGACGCGACCCCGGACAAGATCGCACTCGAAGTCTTCGATCGCCTTGGGGTTGGGGCCGGCGAGCGCTGGAGCTATCGCGCGCTTGAAGATGCCGTCCTGAGGTCAGCGGCGGCCTTCGGCGCGCTTGGCCTCACCCGCGGCGATCGCGTGCTCGTGCACCTGCCCAACACATCGCGCTACGCGACGGCTTTCTTCGGCGCGATCGCGGGCGGCGTCATCCCAATCCCTGTGTCTGACCAACTCACTGAGCGCGAGCTTGCGTTCCTGCAAGCCGACAGCGGCGCTGCACTCATGCTGTCGGACACGGGCGCAGGATATGGCGCAACGCGCACGCTGAGCGGCGCAGACTTTGCCGAGGTCGTGAATGCGGTGGCGCCGTCTGACTATGCCGCGACGCTAAAGGACGAGCCCGCTTACCTCGTCTACACCTCGGGGACGACGTCTGAGCCAAAGGGCGTTCTGCACGCCCACCGCGCCGCCTGGGGCCGACGGCCGATGTACGCTGGCTGGTATGGCTTATCAGCGCCAGATCGGATGCTGCACGCAGGCGCGTTCAACTGGACCTACACGCTCGGCACCGGATTAACCGACCCGTGGGCGTGCGGCGCGACGGCGATTGTCTTCACAGGTGTTAAGGAACCGACCCTCTGGCCGCAGCTCATCCGCGAGACAGGCGCCACGATCTTTGCCGCCGTGCCGGGCGTCTATCGCCAGATGCTGAAGTACGCGCGCGACGATATCGGCGATCTTGGCGCGCTGCGCCATGGGCTGATGGCAGGGGAACAGCCGCCCGCGGACCTGCTTGAGATCTGGCGCGCGGCGACGGGGCGTCCGCTTTACGAGGCGCTCGGCATGAGTGAGATCTCGACCTACGTGTCGACGTCGCCTGAGGTGGCGCCGCGCGCTGGCGCGGCCGGCAAACCGCAGCCGGGACGTGCGGTCGCGATCCTCATAGGGGACGACGAAGACACGATGGATGCACCGCGCGTTGCAGCCGCTGGAGAGACAGGGCTGCTCGCGGTGCACCGGTCAGACCCCGGTCTGATGTTACGCTATTGGAACCGCCCGGAGGAGGACGCCGCTGTGCGGTGCGGCGACTGGTTCATCGGCGGCGACCTCGCAATGATCGATGCGGACGGTTATGTGCACCACCGGGGCCGTGTCAGCGATGTCATGAATGCCGGCGGTTATCGTGTCTCGCCAGCCGAGGTCGAGGCTGTTCTCGCAGCGCATCCGGATGTGCTGGAAGCCGCCTGTGCCGAAGTCGAGGTCCGCCCCGGCGTTCACGTGATCTGCGCCTTCGTCGTCGCGCACGAGGACTGCCAGTCACTCGCCGCCGACGTCCTTGTGGCCCACGCAGGCCAACACCTCGCACCTTACAAGACGCCGCGCGCGTTTCGGTTTGTCGAGACGCTGCCGCGGACGCGCAACGGCAAAGTACGCCGTTCAGAGCTGCCCGCTTGGTTCCAGCGCACTGACGACTGAGATGCGTCAATTCGGTTTGGCGCGCGCGTTCCCAAGCCAAAAACCAGCATTCATCGGATGGCTGGCGGTCGCCGGCTAATTGGCGGGCGTTGTCTTGCGAAATCTTCATGGCGCGTGACGCATCCAAGCCCCGCTCCGCAGCATTGTTAACAGGTGGGTTGGAAACAACCCGCCAGCGATGCGGGGGCCATGACGCTCTCGTGCGCAATTTAGAAAGTGACGAGAGGTAACCCCCAATGTCGATGATCAAAGCTTTGCTGGTGACAGCATTTCTGGCGCTGCCATTCACGGCCGCACACGCCGGTTCGAAGGACATCGTGGACACGGCCAAGAGTGCCGGTCAGTTCAACACGTTGATCAAGGCCGCGCAGGCAGCCGGTCTGGTTTCGGTTCTGAAGGGCGATGGACCGTTCACGGTTTTCGCGCCAACCGATGAAGCCTTCAATGCGCTTCCAGAGGGTACGCTTACCGAGCTGCTGAAGCCCGAGAACAAGGAAAAGCTCGCCAACATCCTGAAATTCCACGTCGTCCCCGGCAAGGTGATGGCGAGCGACATCAAGGGTCAAAAGGCGCAGGTCGCGACTGTTGAAGGCTCGAAGGTCAACGTTGATGCATCGAGCGATAGCGTGACGATCGAAGGTGCAACGGTCACGCAGACCGACATCGCGGCATCGAACGGCGTTATCCACGTGATCGACAAAGTCATCCTGCCGCAATCGGCGTCATAAATTTCAATGACACGCTAGTCTGCAACCGGTCGGGGCTCGCGCTCCGGCCGGTTTTCCTTTGCCGCGAGAGACACGACCGATGGCGATCCTGACCGACGAGAAGATGCGCAAAGCCATGCGGGCCATCAACGCGGCGCGGCAGGGCGCAGTGGACGACCAGCGCTGTCCAGACTGCAATGCCCAGGGCTTGCTTGTCGAAGACCGGTCCGCGCGACCTCACGCTGAATGGTATCAGTTGACGTGCAGCGCGTGCGGCTTTGACGAAGCGATCCAGATCCCGCTTGGCACAACGCCCATCACGCTGGACTGAGGCGGCAGTGGTCGCCTAAGCCGCGAGATGCAGGACGATACTGCGCGTGTGGGGCCGGGCGCGGTGTTCAAACAGATAGATGCCCTGCCACGTGCCCAACAGCATGCGGCGGCCCGCAACGGGGATCGATAGCGACGTGGCGGTCAACGCGGCCTTGATGTGGGCCGGCATGTCATCCGGCCCTTCCGATCGGTGCCGCAGGTATGACATCGAAGGATCATCGGCTGCGGGCACCAAGCGCTTGAAATACGCGTGTAGGTCCCGCTGCACGTCAGGGTCGGCGTTTTCCTGGATCAGCAACGACGCCGACGTATGGCGGACGAACACTGTCAGCAGCGCCGGGCCGTCTTCCGCCACGCCACCAAGCCAGCTCTCAACACTCGACGTAAACGCGTAAAGCCCGGGCCCGTTCGTCTCGATGTCCAGCTCTGTCTGGTGCGCGCTCATTCGGCGTCCGGCTTGAGCCCAAAGTCCGCGAGGCAAACGGCGAGTTCGGGGATGGCGATCGGCACGACGCGCTCGTTGCGTTCATGCCAGCGGGGTGCGCCAACCGGACCGTCAGTTGATAGCTGCATCGTCGCGATGCGTAGTTTGAGCGCATCGATCACCCAATACTCCCGTACGCCGTGCGCGGTGTAGGCAGACGCCTTCTGTCCAAGATCATAGGCGAGGCTTGTGCTTGCGACTTCAACGACCAGGAAGGCGTCGGAAGCCGCCTTGTCGGCGATGTCGATCGAGCGCGGCCAGAAGAAGAAATCGGGTTCCCGGAAGTCGGATGAACCGAGCTGCAAAGTCGTCTCGGTCACCATGCTGGCGTGGTCGGGAAGTTGGCGCGCCCAGTGGACTGTGAGCTCGGATTTCGCGCGTTCATGCGAGATACCCGTCGGGCTCATGGGCACGATCTCCCCTGAAATCAGTTCGAAACGGTAGTCCGCTGGGAGAACGCCGGCTTCGACCATGCGGAAGCAGTCGGCGACCGAAAACGTATGCCGATCAAAGCCCTCGGCGCCGCGGGTTGTCCCGGGGCGTCGGATCTCGGTTGGCTTTTGGTGCGTGTTCATGGGCGCTGCATGTCAACGGCGTTAGCGCTGAGACTGCCAAACGAAAGGGCCGGACACAATGTGCCCGGCCCGAAGCTCGCAAGTCCGCTGACGGCAAACGGCTAGTTGTCGAGGAATGACCGCAGCTTCCGCGAACGGCTTGGGTGCTTCAGCTTGCGCAGCGCCTTGGCCTCGATCTGGCGGATACGTTCGCGGGTCACTGAGAACTGTTGGCCGACCTCTTCGAGCGTGTGGTCGGTGTTCATCCCAATGCCGAACCGCATGCGGAGCACGCGTTCTTCGCGCGGCGTCAGCGATGCGAGGACCCGTGTGGTCGTCTCGCGCAGGTTTTGCTGGATCGCTGCATCAATCGGCAGGACCGCGTTCTTGTCCTCGATAAAGTCGCCGAGGTGGCTGTCTTCCTCGTCGCCAATCGGCGTCTCGAGCGAGATCGGTTCCTTGGCGATCTTGAGGACCTTGCGCACCTTCTCAAGCGGCATGGCAAGCTTCTCGGCAAGCTCTTCCGGTGTCGGCTCGCGGCCAATCTCGTGCAGCATCTGGCGCGACGTCCGCACGATCTTGTTGATCGTCTCGATCATGTGGACCGGGATGCGGATCGTGCGGGCCTGGTCTGCGATCGAGCGCGTGATCGCCTGGCGGATCCACCACGTGGCGTACGTCGAAAACTTATAGCCGCGGCGATACTCGAACTTGTCGACGGCTTTCATCAGGCCAATGTTGCCTTCCTGGATCAAGTCCAGGAACTGCAGGCCGCGGTTGGTGTACTTCTTGGCGATCGAGATCACGAGGCGGAGGTTAGCCTCGACCATCTCCTTTTTCGCCTGGCGGGCTTCGCGCTCGCCCTTCTGCACGTTGCGAACGATGCGACGGAACTCTGTGATCTCAAGGCCGGTCTCGCTCGCCAGCTCATGAATCTCGCCGCGCAGGAGATCGATCCGCTCCCGCTCGCTATTGATCATCTTCGCCCAGTTTTTCTTGCCCTCTTCCGCCATGCGGTCGAGCCAAGTCTGGTCGAGTTCGTTGCCGTAGTACTGCTCAATAAAGTCCTGCCGCGCGACGCCATAGCTATCGGCAAGCCGCATCAGCTTGCCCTCAAGCTGCACGAGGCGCTTGTTGATCGCGTAGAGCTGCTCGACGAGGCTATCGATACGGTTGTTGTTGAGCGACAGCGACTTGACGTCGGTGATGATCTCTTCGCGCAGCTTTTCATAGGCGCGGATCTGCTGGCGGGACGACTCTTCGCCGGCGACCTGCAGTTCGATCTTCTTGTCCTGCTGACGGCGCAGCTTCTTATAGTTCTGCGCGATGCCGTCGAAGGTATCGAGCACCTTCGGCTTCAGTTCCGCTTCCATCGCGGCCAGCGACAGCGCGTTCTCGAACTCATCGTCATCGTCGTCGTCGGAGGAGTCGTCGTCTTTCTTTTCCTCGCCGTCATCGCCCGACTTGGCTTCGGCTGCTTCGCCGTCCGTCGCGGGCTCCTGCGCCGGCGGGGCCTTCGCCTCGGGGCCTTCGTAGGTCGCTTCGAGGTCGATGATGTCGCGCAGCAGAACTTTGCCGTCGTTGAGTTCGTCGCGCCAGATGATGATGGCCTGGAAGGTGAGGGGGCTTTCGCAGAGACCCGCGATCATCGCTTCGTGGCCAGCTTCGATGCGCTTGGCGATGGCGATCTCGCCTTCGCGCGACAGAAGCTCAACCGTGCCCATCTCGCGCAGGTACATGCGGACAGGATCGTCCGTCCGGTCAGCCGGTTCCTTGGTGGCGACAGCCTTCGTCGGAACGTTCTGGGCGACGAGCGAGCGGTTCTCGTCCGTTGCGCCACCGTCGGCGTCTGCCTCATCGGCTTCTTCGTCCTGATCGATGACGTTGATGCCCATGTCTGACAGCATCGCCATCACGTCTTCTATCTGCTCGCTCGAGACCTCCTCGGACGGCATCACTTCGTTCAGTTGGTCGTAGGTGACGTAGCCCCGCGCCTTCGCATTCTTGATCATGCGTTTGACGGCAGTGTCCGATAGATCAAGGATCGGGCTGTCTGCGTTGCCGTCCTGCGCTGAAGCGTCTTTCGCCTCGGCCTTCTGAACCATGGGTATGTCCTTGCTCTCTCGCAGCGCCGCGCGGCCGGGCCGGCGCGACGTCAGAATTGGGTTCAACCGCGCGACCAAACCGCAGACGCACCGGCGGTGATGCGCCGGAGGGGCTGCGGGATTGCGATCACGCGGGACACCAGTCTCTCAATGGCCCACACGAACCGCTCATAAGCCCCCCAGTCGAGGCGTGCGCCAGTGCGCAGCGGTGTGTTCAAGCCTGAGTGTGCGATGCCTCAGCAGTCTCTAACGAAGTCATAAGACGCTTGATTTCAATGATCCGCGCCTCGTCTTCGGCGCTGCCTGATGCCTCAAAGTCACGCAAGGCCTGGTCCAGCTCGCCCTGGAGCTGATGAGGCGCATGGTGACGCATCAGCATGCGCCGCCACCCATCCTCGACCGCCTCACGCGGGGCATCCGGGCCAGCAAAGCCGTCCACTCGGTGCGATTGCGCGCGATCAATCAAATCAAGGCAGGTCTTCCACCTCGAAGCGCTGAGGTGGGTGCGGAGTTCCTGCGAGTCAAGTGGAATCTCGCGGGCCTGTAGACTAAGGACCGCATTGCGGAAGTCTCGCAGCCGCTGGTCTTCGATCGGAAGCTCGGCGATCTCTTCTGCGTACTCATCAATCAGCCAGGGATGATCGAGGAGGATGCGCAGGATGAGAATGTCGGCAACGGCGGGCGTTCCGGCTTGTGTCTGTGTGCCGGCTGCCTGCTTGAGCACGGAAAACTTGGCCGGCTGAGCAGCGCCCGCCCGCGATCGGTTGCCGGGGCTCGACCCGCCCTGGAAGCGGCCGGCAGCCCGCCACGTCCGATACAACCGGTCGCGGATGTCGCGCTGGTAAAGGGCGCGCACGCCTGGATCCTCTATGGCCGCGACAAGCCCGAACAGCCGCCGCTCAAGCGCCGCCCGCCGCTCCGGCGTATCCCAGGTTCCGCCCTGGTATTCCCGGTCCCAAAGGACGTCGGCGAAGCTCAGAGCATCGCGCAATTGGGCCGCCATGGCGCCAGGGCCGGCCTGCTTGATCAGATCGTCCGGGTCAAGCCCATCGGGGAGGAACGCAAAGCGCAGGCTCTTGCCGGGCTGGAGCGCAGGCAGGGCGGTCTCGATGGCGCGGTGGGCCGCTTTCCGGCCGGCGCTGTCGCCGTCGAAGCAGAGGATCGGCTCATCCGCCATCCGCCAGAGCAGGGTTACCTGGTCGGGCGTCAGCGCCGTCCCGAGCGGTGCGACAGCGTCGTGGAACCCCGCCTGATGCAGGGCGATGACGTCCATGTAGCCTTCGACGACGATGGCGCGCCCGCTATCGAAGGCGGCCTTGCGCGCCGGCCCGCCGTTAAACAGGACCCGGCCTTTATGGAAGAGCGGCGTTTCCGGCGAGTTGAGGTACTTGGCGGGCTGATCGGCACTGAGCGCGCGCCCGCCGAAGGCGATGACGCGGCCCTTGGCATCGGTGATCGGAAACATGATCCGATCACGGAAGCGGTCATAGGGCTGGCGGATGTCAGCGCCAGCGATGACCATGCCCGAGGCGGCGAGCTCTTCCAGCGTAAAGCCCGCTGTCTGAAACGCTGTCAGCATCCCAGTGCGGTCCGCAGGTGCGTAACCGATGCGGAACGTCCGGCAAGTCTCGGCGCTGAGCCCCCGCTGGTCGATGTAGGCGCGTGCGTGACCGGCGGCGGGCTGTGCGAGCGCTCGTTCGAAGTAGGCGGCAGCGGCTTCCAGCACCTCGTAGAGCCGCAATTCGCGCTGTTCGACCTGCGGGTCGCGTGGCGCCGCCTTCGGCAGCGATACGCCAGCCTCACCTGCCAACTGCTCGACGGCCTCAGGAAACGACAGCCCCTCCACCTTCATCAGGAACGTGAAGATGTCGCCGTGCTCGCCAGAGGCGAAGCAGTGATAGAAGCCCTTCTGGTCGTTGACGAAGAACGACGGTGTCTTCTCGACCTTGAACGGCGAGAGGCCGGCGAACTCGCGGCCTTTCTTTTTGAGCTGCACGCGCCGGCCGACGACCGCGCTCACGGGGATGCGCGCGCGTATTTCGTCGAGAAGCTGCTGCGAGAAGCGCACGAGGTCTTAGATCCCTGGCCGGGTGGAGAGCCTTAGGGATCAGACTTAGAAGTGATTCGGTGCAACCACGGCTCTGGCACGCGTTGCGGGCCTGGCCGGCCACAACATGTCCCCGCGTTCCACAAATCCTGGGCTGGAGTTCATCACCCTCGGCTGGCGGGGGGCGTGGACTAGCGGCGGCCGAAGCCCGCCGGGCGTTGGCGCGCGCCCCAATCCGGGCCCTTGCGACGTTGCTTGAGCACGAACGCGTACTGGCTGTTCTGCACGTCAGCGACCGTTTGGGTTGCCGTCGACTTGCTCTTCCGCGTGCGGTTTGGCTTTGCCGGCTTGTTGTCGTCGACGTCGCCGAACTCGGGCCCGTAGGCGTTCGGCCCGTCTTCTCCGCCGGCCTTCACCGCATAGATGAAGATCGCAAAGAACAGGCCGCGGACGAAGCGCAGCCCCCATTGGTCGATGATCCCGTCTGCGGCAGTCGCCTGGCGATCGAACGGCGACAGAGAGGGGTCGAGGATGCAGGCGTAGATGAACGCAATCAGCAGCGTCAGTGGGATAAACCACATGCCGCTCGAACCGGTGTCCTTCATGCGCCGCGTGAAGATGCAGAACTGCATCCAAAGCATCACGAAAATTGCGATCGTGTAGGCGTTGAAGTCGAGCGGCACGTTCTCGTGGGCGATCTTCGCAAAGATCCAGATGTGCGTCATGCCAAGCAGGAACGCGAGTGCCACGAACGGAACTTGCGAAAGGCGGCCCATCGGGCTGATCAGCGCGATGATGTAGTGGTGCGGGAGCCCCATCCCGAATTCCTCCCCGAGAGCATCTTCCGCCAGGGTAAGGGGGAGAGGTTCAGATCACGTGAGACGGATTGGTTGGATTGCAGACAATCGTGGGGCTGCGAGCCGCCATGTTCCCATAATGTTCCACGTGAAACGAGCGGCGTTCTCGACCGCCGCCGTCAATGGTATGTCTCAGCTCAGCCTTCGCTGAGCTCGGCCTTAACGGTCCCGCTGGCCCGGCCGAAGTCCATTTGGCCGACGTACCGCTCTTTGAGCGCGGCCATGACGCGGCCCATGTCCTTCAGCCCGCTTGCGTCGATCTCCGCGATGACCTGCTTTACAGCGGCCTCCGAGTCCTCCGGCGACATCTGCTTCGGCAGGAACTCCTCGATGATTGCGATCTCCGCCTCTTCCTTCTCGACGAGATCGGTCCGGCTGGCGTCTTTATAGGTCGCGATCGACTCGCGCCGCTGCTTCACCATTTTCTGGAGCAGCGCGAGCACCTCCTGGTCGTCGACCTTCTCGACGCCGGTTGCCTTGCCCTTGCCGTCCACACGGGCCGCAATATCGCGATCCTTGATGGCCGCATTGATCAATCGGAGCGTCCCGAGGCGGGCTTTGTCGCCGGACTTCATGGCGTCCTTTGTCGATGCCAGCAATTGATCGCGCATTGCAGCCTCCTAGTGGTGTTGCGGGCCGGCGCGTGCACCTGCCGCGTCCTCGGTCAGTTCCCGCAACTCTCATTGGCCAACATGGGCGGAAGCGATTTGACCCGCAAGCAGCCGTTTCTTATGTGACGGCGCGGGTGCGGGATAACGGATCACCGCGCCGATACCGAGACAGAGGGTGCCATGACCACTGCGGATGCAACGCGCACCGCGCCGGCTCCGGCCGGCTGGACGACTGAGACGCCGACCGCCTGCCTGGTGCTCGCCGATGGCCGCGTGTTCCACGGTCGCGGCGTCGGGGCAACGGGCTCGGCCGTGGGCGAGGTTTGCTTCAATACGGCGATCACAGGCTATCAGGAGATCCTGACCGACCCGAGTTACGCGGGCCAGATCGTGATGTTCACGTTTCCCCACATCGGCAACGTCGGCACCAACCCTGATGATATCGAAACCTCGAACCTGGCGGCGACCTCCGGTGTGCGCGGATGCATTTTGCGGGGCGAGGTCACTGAGCCATCGAACTATCGCTCGCAGACGACGCTGCCGGACTGGCTCAAGGGCCGCGGCATCATCGGGATTAGCAGCATCGACACGCGCGCGCTGACCGCCGCGATCCGGCAGGACGGGTACATCAATGCCGTGATCGCGCACGAGCCGAGCGGCCACTTCGACCTCGATGCGCTGAAGCAGCAGGCGACGGAGTGGCCGGGCCTCGACGGTATGGACCTCGTGCCGGATGTGACCTCAGCCCAGACCTATGAGTGGGACCAGATGCGCTGGGACTGGAACCAGGGATTTCCCGACAACACCGACCCGGATTTCCACGTCGTCGCCATCGACTACGGCATGAAGCGCAACATCCTGCGGTGCCTTGCGTCGGCTGGCTGCAAAGTGACGGTCGTGCCCGCGACGACGCGCGCAGACGACATCCTCGCGCGCAAACCTGATGGCGTGTTCCTGTCAAACGGGCCAGGCGATCCGGCGGCAACGGGCAAGTACGCCGTCGCAGAGATTAAGGCACTGGTCGAAAGCGGGCTGCCCGTGTTCGGCATTTGCCTCGGCCACCAGCTTCTAGGCCTGGCGCTGGGTGCGACGACAAGGAAGATGCATCAAGGCCACCACGGCGCAAACCACCCGGTGAAAGATCACACGACGGGCAAGGTGGAGATCACGTCGATGAACCACGGGTTCGCCGTCGACAGCGGATCGCTCCCCGCCGGCATTTCGGAAACGCATGTTTCGCTGTTCGATGGGTCGAACTGCGGCCTCGCCGTCGATGGCAAGCCGGTGTTCTCGGTCCAGTACCATCCGGAGGCGAGCCCAGGGCCGCAGGACAGCCACTATCTGTTCACGCGGTTCGTAAATCTGATGCGGGCCGCCCGCGGCGAGCCGGCCGTCGCCGAGTAAGGCCGGGGCTGGCTCACCGCTTCGCCCAAGGTCAGGGCATGCAATCTCGCCCGCCCCCGGTCTGATCTAGGCCGCAGGGGCCGCCGCGGCGTTTGCGTTCGCGTGCGGCTTGGCGGGGTCTGGGACGATCTTCTCGATGACCTTGGCCGAGCAGATCACCCCCGGCATGCCGGCGCCTGGATGGGTCCCGGCCCCGACGAGGAACAGATTGTCGACCGACTCCGACCGGTTGTGAAACCGGAACCATGCCGACTGCGTGAAGTGCGGCGCGATGGAGAACCCAGCGCCCTGATAGCTCAGGTAGTCCTCAGCGAAATCATCCGGCGTCATGTAGAAGTCCGACACGATCGTCTCTTTGAGGCCCGGCAGAAGCGTCCGGGATAGCGCTGCGATGATGCGTTCGCGCAGAGCGGGACCTTCCACCGACCAGTCAAGGGCGGCCGACTGGTTCGGGACCGGGCAGAGCACGTAGAAGCTCTCACAGCCTTCCGGCGCAAAGCTCGGGTCGGTTGCCGTCGGCCGGTGCAGGTAGAGCGAGAAGTCTTCCGCCAAGATCTTACGGTGGAAGATGTCGTCCAACAGGTCTTTGTATCGCGACCCGAGCCAGATCGTATGGTGTGCGACGTCGGGATACTGCTCGTTGGTGCCGAAGTAGAGCACGTACAGCCCCATTGAGAGCCGCGAGTTTTTCTTTGCCTTCGTCGGCGCCTTCAGGATCCGTTCCGGCACCATCTTGCGATAGAGATACATCGGGTCTGCGTTCGAGACGACGATATCGCTCGCGATCGTCTCGCCATTTTCCAAGATGACCCCGCGGGCTTTCCGGCCTTCCATCTGGAGTTCCCGGACGGTCGTCTGGAGGCGGATTTCGATGCCTTCCTCGCGCATCAGCTTGCCGAGCGCTTCGACAATCGCGCCGGTCCCGCCCATCGCAAAGAACACGCCCCACTGGCGCTCAAGGTAGTGGATGAGCCCGTAGATACTCGTCGTATCAAACGGGCTACCGCCGACGAGTAGCGGCTGGATCGAAAAGGCTTCCTGGATCTTTGGGTGTTTGAGGTACGTCGTCACCAGCCCCCAGACCGTACGATCGGCCCTGAGCTTTGCGAGCGCCGGCACTTGCTGGAGCATCTTGCCGAGCTTGTCGAACGGCTGATCAGCGAGCGCGGTAAAGCCCGCATCGAACAGCTTCTCAGACTGCTTCAGCAGTTCCTGATAGCCCTCAACATCCTCCGGCGAGATCTTGCGGATCTCATCCAGCGTGTCCTCGACCGTGCCGCCGTAATCGAATGTCGTGCCGTCCTGATAGTAGAAGCGGTACCATGGCGAGAGCGGCACGAAGTCGACGTAGTCTTCGCGCGATTTGCCGAACAGTCCGAACAGCTCGTCGAACAGGAACGGCGCGGTGATTACGGTGGGCCCGGCGTCGTGGCGGAAGCCGTCACGCTCGAACACCTGCGCGCGGCCGCCGAGTTTGGGCGCGCGATCGATCAGCGTGACGCGGTACCCTTTCGCGCGCATCCGCAGCGCCGCGGCGATGCCCCCGAAGCCTGCGCCGATCACAACAGCATGGCTCGCATCAGGCGGCGCTGAGGCCGATGGCGAGTCAAAGGCCTCGGGGAGGGAACCGTCCATGCGTGGGTCTCCGAAGGTTAGTCGGTCAACAGCGGCGCCCGGGCGAGCGCATCAAGATTTTCCGAGCCGGTGCAGAAGCAGGCGATCCGCAATTGCTCGATCAGCGTGTCCAGCCGCCGGGAAACGGCTTCGGCGCCTTCGAGCGCTGCGGGAAGCAGTGCGGCTGCTTGTCCAACGACGCGCGCGCCCAAACGGATTGCACGGGCCGCATCGAGGCCGTGGCGGATGCCGCCTGAGGCGATGAGTGGAACGCCTGGAACAGCCGCCTGGCATTGCTTCAGCGCGGTGGGCGTCGGGATGCCCCAGTCGTGGAAGGGCGCCGCGATCTCGGAGCCGCACGTGTCATCTGCGCGGGCCCCTTCAACGGCGGCCCAACTGGTCCCGCCGGTGCCCGCGACATCGATGGCAGCAAAGCCCGCTTCGACGAGCCGCCGGGCCGTTTCGCCCGAAATGCCCGCGCCCACCTCTTTTGCGATGAGCGGTACTGGGCTTGCGGCTGCAAGTGCCTCAAGGGCCGGCATGACATCGCGCCAGTCGGTGTCGCCGCCCGCCTGCACGGCTTCTTGCAGCGGATTGAAATGCACGATCAGCGCATCGGCCGCGATCATGTCGACGGCCGCGAGGCTCTTCGATGGCGCCTTCCACTCCGCGACCTGCGCTGCACCAATGTTTGCAAATAGCGGTGCGCCCTGCATGCGGGCGCGCAGGTCACGGCCGATGCCGCTGTCGCCCTGTGCCTCGATCGCGATGCGCTGCGAACCGACGCCAAGCGCAATGCGGTGGTGGGCTGCGGCCTCTGCAAGTGCGCGGTTGATGTCACCAGCCCGCCGCGGGCCGCCCGTCATCGAACTGATCAACAGCGGCGCGCCGAGATCAAACGCGAGAAATCGCGTTGTCAGATCAATTGCGGCGGCATCGAGCTGAGGTACGGCTTCGTGGCGAAATACAACGTCATCGAACGCAGATCGGCCGGCGGCAGGCCGGGCCCTGCCGTCGAGCACAATATCCAGATGCTCGTCCTTGCGCGTGCGAATGTCGCTCATCTGAGCTGTTTACCACGGGCAACAGAGCGGCTGCGCAGAAAAACCTGCGGCACGGTTTCAGTCTCGGCAGGGGCCGATTTGCTGTGGTAGTTCGGTTGTCATAGCTCATCCGGGCCGGGCGGGGTCGTCCGTGCCGAAAGATGCAGCGCGATGGACGACACAAGACCAAGTCAGGTGCGTGAATGCGGACCTGACCGGATCGAGGGGGCGGTCCTGAGGACGACACGGCTGCAAGGCGCGTCCTCACAGGACAATCGATAAGGCTGGCACGCGCTGATGGGTGACGACACGTTAACCGCGAGAGCAGAGGCGATCCGCGCGCGCTCGAATGCGGTGTTGGAAGCGCATTTGGCAGAGTGCGAGGCGCCCGATGCGCTCGCGCGCGCGATGGCGCATGCCGCGCTCGGCCCGGCCAAGCGCATTCGCAGCATCCTGCTGGTTCTTGCCGCCGACTGCCTGAGCGTCGAGGTGGATGTTGCGGTGCGTGCGGCGGCCGCAATCGAGGTCGTGCACGCCGCATCGCTTGTGCTCGACGACTTGCCGGCCATGGACGATGCAACCGAGCGGCGGGGCGCGCCCCCGGTCCATATCGCCTTTGGGGAGGCGACCGCGATCCTGGCTGCGATCTCGCTGCTCAACGAGGGCTACAAGCTCCTGAACAGTATCGCGCCGATCTCAGCCGACGCCCGGGCGCAGGCGGTCGACCGGCTCGTCGCAGCCGTCGGCGTCGCGGGGCTGACGTCCGGCCAGTGGAACGACCTCTATCCCGCATCCGACGGCGGCCTTGATGCGATCACGCGGACGCATGCTGGCAAAACGGGCGCGCTCTTTGCCGCCTCGCTCGCCATTGCCGGTTGCCTGGCAGACCGCCCACCCGAGATGATTGCCGCGCTCGACAAGGCCGGACGCGCCATTGGCGTCGCCTTCCAGGGCTACGACGACCTGCTCGACCGCTATGCCGCCCGCGCCGTTATCGGCAAGGACACCGGCCTTGATGAGCAGCGCAAGACGATTGCCGATCAAATGGACCGCGCGACTGCGATTGCCTGGTGTGAAGCGCAACTCGATGATGGCTTGCGGCATCTTGCGGCAGCCGGCCTCGCGGAGACGGATCTGACGGCTTACATCAGGTCTCTAGCGGTCCGGCTGGCCGCGCCGTTGTGCAAGACTGAACTGGCGGCGGCCTCGCAACCGTAGTTATTATCTGCAGTCGAATTGAGGACCACGTGGCAGACGCATCGACAGCTCCCGGACTGACCGCCGAAGCGCGCATTGCCGCCAACGCGCGCCAGGGCCGGATTGGGCTCACGTTGGCGGGCCTCATCATCGGCGGCTGGCTCGCAGCCCACATCGGGACCATCTTCTTTTTCGAGTGGTCGTGGGCGACTGCTGTGCCAGGAGCCGCGCTTATGGCGCTTCTGACGTGGCTCTACGTCGGCCTCTTCATCATCGCGCACGATTGCATGCACGGCTCGCTCGTGCCGCTACGCCCACAGATCAACAGGTGGGTCGGCCAGCTCTGCCTCGCGCTCTACGCCGGCTTTTCGTTCAACTTCATGAACCGCAAACACCACATGCATCATCGGCACGCGGGGACGGACGAGGATCCAGACTTCCACGATGCCGAGCCGCACGCGTTCTGGCCCTGGTATGCCAAGTTCTTCCGCGAGTATTTTACCGGCCGCGAAGTTTTCTACATCGCGGTCGTCGTCTGGACCTACGTGCTCGTGTTCGGCGCGTCGTTCGCCAACATCCTGACGTTTTGGGCATTGCCGGCGCTGGTCTCGTCCGTGCAACTTTTCACGTTTGGAACCTACCTGCCGCACAAGCCTGACGCTCCAGCGTTCGCTGACCGCCACCGGTCGCGCTCGAACGACTATCCGTGGCTGGTCTCGCTGCTGACGTGCTTTCACTTCGGCTATCACCACGAACATCACGACCGGCCGGACGTGCCGTGGTGGCGGCTGCCGGACGCACGCGCGGATGCCCGGACCAGCGGGCAAGAGCAGGCCGGACTGGTGACGGGCGCTTAAAGCGCCGATCCGGGTTGCATCGCTTTAACTAGCGGCTGCCTGCGTGGTGACGAGGCCGATGCTCTGGCGCGACGGTGATCCGAGGTCGTCGGCGGTCCAGAGACCGCGGCGAATCTCTGCGTCCGCGTTCGACGGCCGCATGATCTTGTGCTGGAGAACCTTCAACCCGCCGCCTGCAACGCCCAACAGCTTGCGCTGCTTCGAGACGACGGCGCGTTCGTCCCAGGCCTGCGGCCCGCGGGCGCGAATGACGTTGCCGATGTCGCGATAAACATTGCGGGCAGCCGCAATGGCCCAGCCGGCGCGCATTGGCAGATCGGCGATCCCATGTTCGGCGCTCTCGTAATAGCGGTCGGCAACATCGAGCAGGCGTTCGGTGACGCCGAAAACGTCGGCCCGGTGGCGCACGTCGCCAACTTCGGAGATCGGGACGCCAGCCTCGACCAGCCAGTCTTCCGGCAGGTAGACGCGTCCGACGGCGGCATCGCCGATCACGTCTCGCGCGATGTTCGTGAGCTGGAATGCGATGCCGAGGTCGGAGGCCCGGTTGAGCGTCTCGCGCTCGCGGACACCCATGACGTAGGCCATCATCACACCAACGACGCCGGCGACGTGGTAGCTGTAGGTCAGTGTGTCATCGAGGGTGAGGAACGGTCGGCGTTCAACGTCGATGCGAAACCCGTCGATCAGCTCAAGCGGATGCCGCTCCGGGATCTCGTGTTTTTGCGTCACCCGCGCAAGCGCCTCAAACACCGGCTCATCAGACCGGCCGGCCATCGCCTCGCGCGTCTGCCGGTCGATGCGGTACAGGCGTTCCGGCATTGCTGGCTCGGCTGCGGAGGCTGCCGGAAAGCCCAGCTCCTGACCGTCGATAACGTCGTCGCAATAGCGGCACCACGCATAGAGCATGTAGGCCGACGCGCGGGTATCGGGATCAAACAGGCGCGCGGCACCCGCGAAACTCTTGGAGCCGATCTCAATCCGCTCACGGCTCAGCGCAACAATCGGGTCCATCCCTCAGCCAAGCTCCGGCGTGAGGTGGCGGCGCGCCGCAACGAAGTCCCAGGCGCGTTCGGGCGCAATCACGCCGAGGCCGCGCACGATCGGGATCGGCGGCTTGCCTGACAGGATGCGGCCCTTGTCGTAGAGCGTACTGCGTCCGGCATAGAACCGTTCGATCAACGGCCGGCGCAGGCGATAAAACCGCGCCATCACCGCGACGCGCTCATCGGGCCGGGCGCCCACAAACAACAGCCGGTTGATGAGCCGGTAGAACGCCTGATCCGCCCAGGTCTTGCGCGAGACGCGCTCGACGAGGTGGGCGATCGCCGGCGAGGTGAGCGTGCGTTCGCGCGCGATCAGATCGGCGAGACGCACGGCGCTTGGCAGGCTGTAGCCGGTGGTTGCGTGGAACAGCCAGGCACGGAGGCCGGCGCGCGGGATCTCGTTTCCGAGCATCTTCCAGTGCGCGTCGATGTCGCCTGCGAGCGTGATCGGCAGGACGCCGCGCTCGGTCCGAACGACCTTGTCGATCTCCCAGCCCTTCATCGCGATGTAGTCTCGCGTCCGCTGCTCAAGAACCGGCACTGAAAGCGTCGGCTCTTCGCTGTAGTAGGTGTCTTCGACCAGCAGCCGCGTCTCGCTCATCGGAAGCGTGTAGACGAAGCGGTAGCCATCATGTTGCGCCACCGTCGCGTCCATGATGATCGGCGTGGTTTGGCCGTGCGGCCGCGCGGTCTCGATCTCAATTCCAAAAAACTTTTGATAGGCGAGGGCGAGCGGCTGCTTGTTGAGCGCACCGCGGGCGTCGATGACAAGCGGGGCCGTGAGCGTTCGCCCGTCTTCCAGGGTGACCGTTGTCGGCGTGACGTCTGCTGCGGCAACCTCGCAGAGCGCATCGACGCTCGGTAGGGCCAACACCGCGTCGGCGAGAACGGTCGATTCCATCGAGCGGTAGCCGGTCAAAAGCTGGCGTTCCGGCTGGCCTGGAAACCGGACGATCTGGTCATCCCAGGTGTAGCTTACGAGCGGCTTCAGCCAGCGCGCTTCGGACGGCGACACGTCGGTTTCGTGAAACGACCATGTGTGATTGCCGCCGAGCACGTCGCCGCGCTCGACAATTGCAACGCGCGTTTCGGGCCGTAACGCTGCGAGCCGTAGCGCGATCAGCTGGCTCGCAAGCCCCCCGCCGACGAGAATGCAATCGTATGTCAAAGGCGCGCGCCCCGGATTTCCTCGCCGCGCAGGCGGACACTCAGAGGAATGTCGCTGTCGCGGCCACGCTTCTCATAACGGTTCAGCGCTCAAAGTCGATCCCTCACACCCCCGAGAGCCACAGCCGCCGGGTCCGAAAAACATCAGAATTCAGGCGCTTCAGAGGTCAGCCGGACTGAGGTTCAAAGGCCGTGATCGGCGGGACCGGCGTCCAGACGACATCGTTAACGCCGCGCGCGCCGGTCGCGAGCATGACAAGCCGGTCAAATCCAAGCGCACATCCGACGGCTGGCGGCATTTCGGCCACCGCCGCCAGAAAATCGGGATCGATCGGATACCGCTCGCCATACCGGCGCGCTTTCTCGTCCATGTCGGCTGAAAAGCGGCGGGCCTGCTCTTCCGGATCGGTGAGTTCGTTGTAGCCGTTGGCGAGTTCGACGCCGGCGACGTACAGCTCGAACCGGTCCGCAAAGCGCGGGTCGTCGGCTGAGACGGTCGCGAGCGCGGCTTCTGAGGTTGGATATCGGTAGAGCAGCGTCGGCCGGCCGTTGCCGAGTTCGGGTTCGATGCGTTCGGTCAGCACGCGGGAGAAGAGGTCGGACCAGGTGTCGTCGGCGGCATGGCGCACGTCAATGCGATCCAATGCTTCGCGGAAGGCGTCTCGGTCGCGGTCAGCGTCGCCGGTGAGCATCGGCTCAAGCGCGAACCCGGCGTAGCGGGCGAACGCGTCAGCGACGGCCAAACGTTCCGGTTCAGCGCCCATATCGCAGCTTCGCCCCGCGAAGGTTGCGCGCGCCAGGCCGGTCACATCAAACGCCGCGTTCAAGACGGCGATCGTGTCGTCGAACAATTGGCCTTCAAACGTCCCGCCCGCCCGATACCACTCGAGCATCGTGAACTCCGGCGCGTGCAGGGCCGTCCGCTCGCCGTTCCGAAACGCGGGCGCGAACGTGAAGATCTTCTCCTCGCCGGCCGCCAGCAGCTTCTTGCAGGCAAACTCCGGCGAGGTGTGCAGGTAGGCGTTCGCCGGAGCGGCACCGGGCTCATGCAGCGTCGTGCGGAAGGCATGAAGGTGGGTCTCGTTGCTCGGAGAGACCTGCAGGCTGGCGGTTTCGACCTCGATGAAGCCCTCAGCCGCGAAGTAAGCGCGGATCGCTGACTTGATCCGGTTCCGGGCGAGTAGCAAGGGCCGGCGATCGCTATGCTTGGTGCGGTCCCACCAGGGTGTTTGAGCCGGCGCGGACATCAGGGCCGCCGACGCCACTCGGAGAACCTGCTTTGGTTGAACCGGCCATCACCTGTCAGTACAAGGCCTCCAACACGCAGGGTCAGCGCGCCCGCCCGAACCCGCAAGGAGTCCTCATTGGTCAAGGTCATCGCCAGCTCGATCCGCAAGGGCAACGTTCTCGATCTCGACGGCAAGCTGTGCGTCGTCCTCAAGGCTGAAAACATCCATCCGGGTAAAGGCACTCCGGTGACCCACCTCGAGATGCGCCGCATCGCAGACGGCATCAAGGTGTCCGAGCGCTATCGCACGACGGAGCAGGTCGAGAAAGCGTTCATGGAAGAGCGCGACATGAACTATCTCTATGAGGACGATGCCGCTTACGTCTTCATGCATCCAGAAACGTTCGACCAGCTCGAAGTGCCAAAAGACATCCTCGGCGATCAGTCCGTCTACCTGCAGGAGAACATGTCCTGCATGCTGCTGCTGCACGAAGGCGTGCCGGTCTCAATTGAACTGCCGGCCCGGGTCACAGTCGAGATCGTGGAGGCCGACCCGGTGGTGAAGGGCCAGACGGCATCGTCGTCCTATAAGCCTGCTGTGGCCGACAACGGCGTACGCGTCATGGTTCCGCCTTACATTGAGGCTGGAACGCGCGTGGTGATATCGACAGCAGACGGTGAATTCGTAGAGCGCGCAAAGGATTAGCGCGGCCAACATTGCAGAGGTGCGGGATGCGGCGACTAATATTGACCTTGGGTTTGGCCGCATCGTTTGCGGCGCCGGCACTGGCTGAGAGCGCGGACGTCCGGATCGCAGGGACTGCGATCAAGCTGCCGGATCGCAACCAGATGTGCGTCATCGATGAGACGACATCGAGCGCATCGCAGTACTTTTCGTCGATGGCGGCCGCGCAGTCGCGCATGCGCAACGTACTCAAGGTCATCTTCGTGCCCTGCGCCGAGAAGGCGATCGTCGAGGGTAAGCAAGCCGGCGTCTTGAGCCGCTGGACGATGGTCTTCTACAACGCGACCGCCCACAAGACGCCGAAGCCGCATGCGGAATTCAGCACCGCGTTCTGCAACACCCTTCCAGGCGTCCTGAAAGATCAGGGCCAAGCAATTCAGAAGCGGCTCGACAGCATCGGGGATGAGATCCTCAATCGCGACATGTCGGTCGACTTCAAAAGTCCGTTCGTCTTGAAGGGAAACTGCGTGATCCCGATTGAGACGAAGGCTGCGCCGATCGTCTACGGGGCGGCCGCGACGATCGCGACGGCCGGCGTGTGGTTTGTCATTGCGAACTACACGACGAACAAAGAGCGCCAGCCTGAGATCATCAAGAACCTGATCGCCTACCTGGATCAGACACGCGATGCTAACGATGCAACGCCTTCCGGTGGCGGCAACGCGACCGGCGATGCGCAATCGGAAGCGGCGCAGTAGCCGAGGCGGCTAGTTCGCGATCGAGGCGGGCTTCGTCGTCGTCGCGAACGAGCCGATTGGCTCATCCGGCCAAAGCTGTTTGATCACAGCCCGGCAGAGCGCTGCGCGGTGGGTCTTCACAAAGTCACGGGCCGCCGATGGTACCGGGTGATACGGGTCGCGCACCTTGCCTGACGGATGGCGGTAGAACCGCTTTGCCTTGCCCTGGAACGCTGCAACCGTCTCGCTCGTCAAACCGCGCACGAACGCACAGCGCTTGCCCGTCGCCTTCACCGCCGCCTCGATCTTCGGCTGCGCCTTAAGCCGCGGCCGGTTGATGTCGGCGCGGTAGCCGGGCGCAGTCGTCATGACGATGCATCCCGTCTTCGGCGGCAGAGTCGCGAGCACCTTCTTCATGTCGCGCTCTGCGTTGCCGGGCTTCAGCCAGTGGTAAGCCGACAGCCCCATAAAGTGCAGGATCATCAGCTTCGGGCGGAAACGTTGCGTTGCCAACAGCGCAGCCATTGGCGACGTGCCGCGCTTGCAGAAATTATGATTGCGGCTCTCGCCAATCTGGACCCAGCGCGGGCCCGTGCGCGCCGCACCGAGCACGCGCGCATTGACGAGGCCGGTCGGGTCTTTGACGCAGACCATGCGCTTGCCCTTTGCCGTCGTCGAAAGCCAGTTTTGCAAGCCCGTTGCACGAACGCCGATAATGCCGGTTGCCATGTTGGTCACAGCCGCGCGCTTGTCGGCCGGCAGCATCAAGCCGTCGCAGCGCTCCGCGAAGTTGTTGAAAAAAGACAGGAACGCCGGACCGCCGCCAAACGACAACTGGCTGTCGCCAAGCATGAGGATTTCTGCCCGCGCGGGTGCCTTTGATTTCGCCAGCGCCGCACTCGGGCTGAAGGCGGAAACGAGCGCGCCTGCCGCAACGATGGCAGCAATCGGGGCGCGTGCCGTTCGGGTTCCGAAAATCGATCTTGCACTCACAGGCATCTCCAATCGCATGCGGGCAACCGTAGGCCTGGATTCGTTTCTGATCAGTAGGAGGTAACCGGAACAGATGGCCGAAGTTGCCGATTGGCGATAACGTCCGGTCACAAAACGATGAGGAGGGCGCCTGCATGCTGAAAGATCCGCCAGTTCTGGAGATTAAGCGGACCTGGTCACGGCCCAACCTCGATCTGCTCACACGGTTCGATGGCGCGCAGTCGGGGCATCTGGTGGACGCGATGTCAGGGCGCGGCGGGCTTTCGGCTGCCATCAAACCGCTGCTGCCTGAGGCGGCCCACTTTATCGGGACCGCGCTTCCCGTCGCGACGGGGCCGAACGACAACCTTGCGATCCTGGCAGGCGTCGCGAAAGCAAGTCCTGGCGATGTGATTGTCGCTGCTTCCGATAGCTTTGAAGGCTCGGCTGTTTGCGGGGACATCGTTGCGATGCTGGCCAAGAACGCCGGATGCGCCGGCATCGTTATCGACGGCATGGCCCGCGATCTCATCGGCATCGAAGGTGTCGGCCTGCCAGTTTTTGCGCGCGGCGTAACGCCGAACTCTTGCGTCAAAAGCGGACCCGGGCGCGTCGGGTTCCCAATCGCGATTGGCGATGTGCCGGTTGCCCCTGGTGACATCGTGATGGGCGACCGCGACGGGGTGGTCATCGTCCCGCAGGCCCGCCTCGATGAAGTGATTGCATCGGTTGAAGCGATCCGAGCCGCCGAAAGCAAAGTCATCGCCGAAGTCGAGCAGGGCCTGACGGCGTTCGCGGCGATCGAGGAGCTGCTGAACTCGGACCGGGTGACCTACGTCGACTGATCAGGTGCGGTTGGCGGCAGAGCCGCGCCTAAGCCCGCGACGTCGGTGATGCGTCTCACCTCCACGGGGGCTGCAAACCCTTTGAGCGTCGCGCTCTCTGTGGTCGCCGCGGCGCCGGCCAACATGTCTGCGACGCCGGGAGCTGCACACATCGCATCCGAAATCACGATCTCGCCCGGGTCGGCATAGTCGCAGAGCCGCGCCGCGAGGTTGACCGCCGTTCCGTAGTAGTCGAGCTGCCGGTTGAGCGTGACGGCGATCGTCCGCCCGACATGAATGCCGGTCTTGCACTCGGTGCGTGGCGTATCATCGGGGAGCGCCGCGTTGTGCGCGGCAAACGCGATGTGGATCGCGCGGGCACAGCGAAGGGCCATCGCCGGCCGCACGAACGAGAGGTTGACCGCGTCTCCAATCGTCTTGATGACCGCGCCTTCGTGAGCGCGCGCGGCAGCAGCAATCTCGGCGAAGAACTCGCGGACCAGACGGTAGGCCGCGGCGTCGCCTACGTCTTCGTAGAGCTGCGTTGACCCCTTGAGGTCCACGAACATGAT
The DNA here is from genome assembly GCA_038523925.1 of Pseudomonadota bacterium. Classification (GTDB taxonomy): domain Bacteria; phylum Pseudomonadota; class Alphaproteobacteria; order Rhizobiales; family Hyphomicrobiaceae; genus JBCBWG01. The sequence goes on from JBCBIY010000005.1 coordinate 35,368, forward strand.
CGTTGCCTGGTCGATGTTCAGATGATCGCCCGGGCGGAGCAGCGCATCGTCGAAGACGTCGCGGAACGACTGCATGGCCAGCACGCGATCGGCGGTCAGCGCGTTGCGGCTCCAGACCGGCCCGTCGAGAACGAGCGTGACGTCCCGCGGCCTGGTGTTCGAAATCGACAGCGTCGCGCCGTCGCCTGCCCCCGGAGCCATCGCTTCAGCCCGGATCATATCGGGGGTGACTGTGATGACCTGCGCGACGGCCGCCCGCGGATCGAACTCACCCTCAGGGCCGGGCTCAAGCGTCCGCATGCGCAACCGCTTTGCAGGCAGCGTGGCACTCGCGATTGTGCGGGTTTCGCCCGGCGCGAGGGTCACCTGAGCGTAAACGTGCGGCGTCGTCATCGGGCCGTAAAGGCAGAACTCACCGTCCGGCAAGTCGCGCACCTGCCGGCTCGGGTAAAACGACAGCTCAACGTTTTTCGCAAAGTCGCGGCCGTAGGTGATGTTGCAGCTTCCGCAGTGGGCTTCGCGCGGCAGCTCATCGAGTGCGGCAACCGAGACCTTCGCGCCCTGGCACCTCGGGCAGAGCAGATCCCACGTCGTACCAAGCAGACCGGACCGGGCCGCCTCGAAGGCCGTGGCGATTGTTTCTGTCTCGTCGGTTTGCCAGACCTCCGCGAGCGCGAGCGGCCGGATGCGGCGGGCATCGACATCGCCTGTTTCGCGCAAGTGGCGGATGAGGCGGTCGCGCACGCCGTGTAAGTGACTAGCCTGCGAGGGCCAGGCCTGCCTCGCACGTTCAAACAACGTTGCCGCGTCAGGGCCGAGCGAAACTGGCGGCACTTCAAACGGGACGTTGGCCGCACCCGTCGCAAAGGCGTCGGCGTCGCGTGCGAGCTTCGTGAAGTTCGTCTTGGTTGCCGAGAAGAACGACAGGTACATCATCGCATGGCCAAACCACGTGCGGGGTTCGGCGGTCAGCGTGTAGTCGCCGGCGCACCCGGTCTCGGTCGGCCAAAGCTCCAGGCGTGCGGTGAGTGACTTGAGCGGGCCTTTTGAGAACCGGCGGCCATGCTCAAACCAGGCGTTGTGCACCCAATTCGTCGGGATCTCTTCCCACGCAAGATCGATCCCGCCGACCTTTGCGCGCGCGTGGAACGTGACGTGGCCGTCCGCGTCCGTGTCCTCGGTGATGGCATAGACCGGAAGCTTGGCGGCCTCGTTGAACCGTTCGGTGTCGGCAAGCGCCATCCACACGCGCTCAAGCGGGCCCTCAAAGGTCCAGTGGAATGTCTCGCTGTAGGTCGCACCGACCCGCTGCATGGTTCCGGCTCTCAGGCTCTTCAGCCGGACGATCCTTGCACCGGCATGATCTCTCTGAGCCGTGCAAACGCGGTCTGCAAGACAATCTGCAGGATCGGATCGGCCTCGGCGACGCGCTGTTCGATTTCGTCGCGCGAGAGGGCAACGAGGATACACGCGGTCCGCGCCTGGGCCGTCGCCGAGCGGAGTTCGCGCGAGGCAAGCGCCATTTCGCCGATCAATTCACCGGGACCGCGAAACGCAATCGCTGCCTCCTGCCCGCGCGCATCGCGATGCAGAATTGCGACCTGGCCCTTGCGGATAATAAAGGCGTCATGGCCGGCCTCGCCCTGGCGGAAGATGTCTTCGCCGGCGCCGACGTTGATCGTGCTCATCGCCATGGCTGCGTCCTTGACCCCACACATGTCCGGCCTGCCGGACTACGGGCCGCAATTGTCGCTCTCAGCGGTTTAGATTTATTGAATGTTGACGAATGCCGCGGCCAACGGCGGCGGGAGGAGGCAAATCACATGAAAATCGAGCGCATCGAGACGGTCCGCACGACCGAATTCCCGAACATTCTCTGGGTGGAGCTGCACACCGATGAGGGTCTCGTCGGCCTTGGCGAGACGTTCTACGGGCTCGATGCTGCGGAGGGGCACATCCACAGCCTCATCGCGCCAAAACTCATCGGCAAGGACCCCCGCCAGATCGCGCGGCATCAGTCGGAGCTGACCGGCTATGTGGGCTTTGTTGGGTCGAGCGCGGAAATGCGGGGCCGCTCTGCAATCGACATTGCGCTTTGGGACATCCTCGGTCAGGCCGCCGGGCTGCCGCTCTGCGATCTCCTCGGCGGCCGCGTCCGCGACGACATTCGCGTCTACAACACCTGCGCCGGCTACTCCTACGTCCAGACCAAGATCACGCAGGGCACCGACAACTTCGGGCTCGACGCGACGACCGGCCAATACGAAGACCTCGATGCATTTCTGAACCGCGCTGATGAACTCGCCCAGTCGCTCCTGGAGATGGACATCACGGCCATGAAGATCTGGCCGTTTGACTACGCGGCGGAAGCCTCGGGCGGGCAATGGATTGGCTCGGACGACCTGAGGCGCGGGCTCGAGCCGTTTGAGAAGATCAGAGCCGCGGTGGGCGACCGCATGGAGATCGCAGCAGAACTACACGCGCTCTGGTCGCGTCCGATGGCCATCAAGATTGCGCGCGCGCTCGAAGACATTGGGCCAATGTGGGTCGAAGACCCGGTTGTCATGGACCACTTGCACGCGGTCGGCGAGGTCGCCGACGGCACGCTCTGCCCGGTCGCGGTTGGCGAGACGCGTGGCGGCGGCGGCGACTTCCGCCAGCTCTTCGAGCTTGGCAATCTCGCGATGGTCATCATGGACGTCACTTGGTGTGGCGGTATCAGCCAGGCCAAAAAGGCCGCGACGTTCGGGGAGCCGTACCAGGTCCCCGTCGCCTTTCACGATTGCACCGGGCCGATCGCGCTGCTCGCCTCGACCCACCTCGCGCTCAACACGCCGAACTGCTGGACGCAGGAGGTCGTCCGCGCGTTCTACTACGGCTGGTATCACCGCTTCGTCACGGAGCTGCCACCGATCACGAAAGGCCAGATCACGGTGCCGCCAGGACCGGGCTTGGGGACGCGCCTTCAGCCAGACGTCAAGACGCGCGACGGCGTCACGGTTCGGATAACCGACGCATCTGATATTTAGCGCGACATGAGTGCGCGCCGCCGCTGGCGCGCAGGGGACAACCATGACACCGCTGACACCACGCGCGGAAGCCATCAGCGCCGCCCGCGATATCCTGCCGCTCGCGTTCGGCGTCGCCGTCTACGGCGCGGCCTTCGGGCTGCTGGCAGCGCAGGCCGCCATGACCGAACTCGAGGTGGGCGTCATGGGCGCACTTGTCTTTGCAGGGTCATCGCAGATCGTTGCGGTCGAACGCATGATCGCCGGCGCCGGTGCCGCCGCTGCGATTGTCGCCGGCGTCGCGCTCAACCTGCGTCTTCTGCTCATCACAGCGTCGGTTCGCGACATCTACCGGGACCGGCCGTGGTGGCAGATCGCGCTCGGCGCGCACTTGGCGACGGACGAGAATTGGGCACTGATGCTCGCCAAGCGCGGCGAGGGCGCCCAGGCCGGATACTGGTATCTGGTGGGCGGCGGACTGCTCATCGGGGTCACGTGGCTGGTCGCGACGACGGCCGGCGTGGCGTTCGCGCGGATGATCCCTGAGCCGCGCGCGATCGGAATGGACTTCGCGTTTACCGCAGCCTTCATCGCGATCCTGCGCTCGCTGTTCCGCGGCCGCGCCGATGTCGTGCCCTGGGCGGTCGCAATCGGTGTCGTCGCGCTCGGTCAGGGAACAGGCCTTATCCCGCCGGCGTGGACGCTGATCGCAGGTGGCCTTGCCGGAACGGTTGTCGCGGGGCTCACCGCCGATGACTGAACCGTGGATCGTGATCCTCTACCTGGCAGCCGCGACGTTCGCGATCCGGCTGACGGGCGTCTACGTCGGCCAGAGCCTTCCGCAGCAGGGCCGCATCGCTCGTGCGCTCAACGCGCTTCCCGGGTGTCTGATCGCGGCGCTCGTGGCACAATCGCTTTCAACCGGTGGGCCGGCTGAATGGACTGCCGCCACTGTGGCGGCCGCAACCGCGATTGCGACCCGTAGCCTGCCGCTTACCATGGCCGCCGGGATCGCCGCCGTCCTTGTGGCCCGCGCAGCCTTGGGGTGAGGGCGGGTGCTAGGCACCGCCGAGGTCGGTGTGCGTTGCCGGCGTGAACAACTGCTGGATGGCCGCCCTTTCTTTGGGCCCGCAAGCGAGCGCCCAGCGCCCGCGATCGGCATCGCCGCGGCTTAACCTCCGCCCAAAATCGCTGATGCAGACGACGTCCAGGCGGGCCTCCGTAGAGCGTTCGATGGCGCAACCGCAGAAGCGAGCAATGTTCCCGATACGCCGAGATGGACCGTGGTCCGCGATTTTCGTTGGCAGGCGCGGCCCGATCCGTTACGGCTCTCGCCGATCACAAAACCTTCAAAATGTGTGGCGTCAGGAGGCCAAACGACGATGCGCGTCTATTACGATCGCGATGCGGATATCAATCTGATCAAAGGCAAGAAGGTCGCGGTCGTGGGTTATGGCAGTCAGGGCCATGCTCATGCGCTGAACCTGAAAGACTCTGGCGCCAAGGACATCGCGATTGCGCTGCGTCCGGGCTCAGCGTCCGCGGCCAAGGCAGAGGCAGCCGGCCTCGAAGTGAAATCCGTTGCCGATGCAGCCGCCTGGGCGGACTTCATCATGATGTGTGCGCCGGACGAACTCCAGGCCGACATCTGGAACGACCACATCCGCGACAACATCAAGGACGGTGCCGCGATCGCCTTCGCGCACGGCTTGAACGTCCACTACAAGCTGATCGAGCCGAGCGACAAAATTGACGTTGTCATGGTCGCGCCGAAAGGTCCGGGCCACACCGTGCGGTCTGAGTATCAGCGCGGCGGCGGCGTGCCCTGCTTGATCGCGATCGACCAGGATGCATCCGGCAACGCGCACGACGTGGCGCTGTCATATGCGGCTGCGATTGGCGGTGGCCGGTCCGGCGTCATCGAGACAACCTTCAAGGAAGAGTGCGAAACGGATCTGTTCGGTGAGCAGGTCGTGCTTTGCGGCGGTCTCGTCGAACTCATCCGCGGCGGCTTCGAAACGTTGGTTGAGGCGGGTTACGCGCCTGAAATGGCCTACTTTGAGTGCCTGCACGAAGTGAAGCTGATCGTCGACCTCATCTACGAGGGCGGCATCGCGAACATGAACTACTCGATCTCAAACACGGCTGAGTTTGGCGAGTATGCAACGGGTCCGCGTATCGTCACCGACGAGACGCGCGCTGAGATGCGGCGCGTGCTCAAGGACATTCAGTCCGGGCAGTTCACGACGGAGTGGATCCGCGAGTGCAAGGCCGGCCAGCCGAAGTTCAAGGCGACGCGGCGCATGAACGACGCGCATCCGATTGAAGAAGTTGGCGAAAAACTCCGCGGCATGATGCCGTGGATTGCTGAAAACCAGCTTGTCGACAAAGCGAAGAACTGACGGCCCCAAATGGACCGATCGTACAAGGCCCGCTCGCGTCGAGCGGGCCTTTTGCGTTGCGAGCCTCGTCAGCGTCACAGCTTGTCGCGCAGGACGTCGCCGATCTCGTCGGGGCTCACTGCATCGACGCGGTTCTCAGATGTCGCGAGGATTGAATCCGTCGCAGCCACACCATCGCCGTCGGCCTCAAGGTTGATCAGCGCGTCATTAATCCGCTGTAGCAGAACGTCCATGTCATTGCCGAAGTCACCCGCGTCGCGGACTTCGAGGTCGGATTGGAGCTCCTGCAGTTGCTGGCGTCGCGTCTCGAGCGGCGCACCGGAAATTACGATCGCATCGATATCGGCAACCGTGATCGGCTGCGCAATGCCGCCAATGTCGCCATCGCCGCCGACGGCTGCGTCCATCGCTATGGGATCTTGTTCTGGCATGACAGCCTCCGCTCAGCGCCAAGCCTGATGCTTGCCGCATTCAGAGGCCGAACGCCTGAAGTCGCAAGCTGTTCCCAGCAACGGCGTTCAGTGCGCAGTGCCATCAAACCAGGCGCGGATTGCGGCCCGCTCGGACGGCTCCATGTAGGACACGTTGCCGGGCGGCATGGCGTGCGAGCGGGCGGATTGGAGATAGATCGCGCGAGCATGCGCTGCGATCTGGTCCGGCGTCTCGAGAGCCACGCCCTTCGGTGGACCGGCAAGGCCCGCCCAGCCGGGTTCGGCGGCATGGCACATGGCACATCGGCTCATGACGATGCCGCTAACGTTCTCAAAGTCCGGCGATGCCATCAGCGCGGCGACGCGCGTCGGCGGTTTGGCGGATGCCGCCGCGGTCTGTGACTCGTCGGCTTCCGACGGCGGAAACGTCGAGAGAAAGACCGCGAACGCAAAGAGTGCGGCCGTCGCAGCCCACGTCCAATACGGGCGCCCGCCGCCCGCGTGCATCGTGTTGAAAAAGTGCCGGATCGTAAAACCCATCAGCAGGACGAGCGCTGCGATGATCACGCTGTACTCGGTCGCGTACGACAGCGGGTAGTGGTTCGACAGCATGAAAAACAGAACCGGCAGCGTCAGGTAGTTGTTGTGCGTCGAGCGCTGCTTGGCGATCTGGCCGTATTTGGCGTCAGGCGTGCGGCCGGCCTTCAGGTCGGCGACGACGATCTTCTGGTTTGGGATGATGATCAGGAAGACGTTGGCCGACATCCACGTGGCGACGACTGCGCCGAGGTGGAGGAAGGCTGCACGGTCAGAGAAGACCTGCATGAAACCCCAGCAGAGCGCGACGAGGACGGCGAACAGGAACAGCATCAAGCGCACGTTGTCCTGGCCGAACGGGCTCTTGCAGATGAGGTCGTAGGCGAACCACCCGAGCACGAGCGACGCGACGGAGATCAGCACGGCGCCCCAAACCGGCAGATCGATCTTGGTGGCATCGACGAGATAGAGTTCGGCGCCGAAGTAGTAGGTCAGCACCAGCAGGATGAAGCCCGAGACCCAGGTCCAGTAGCTTTCCCATTTGAACCAGGTCAGGTGGTCCGGCAGCCGCTCAGGCGCCACGAGATACTTCTGGATGTGGTAGAACCCGCCGCCGTGGACCTGCCACTCCTCGCCATGCGCTCCGGCCGGCAGATCCGCGCTTTTGCGCAGCCCCAGATCAAGCGCGATGAAGTAGAATGAAGAACCGATCCACGCGATCGCGGTGATCACGTGCAGCCAGCGCGCCGCGAACTGCAGCCACTCCATAATGACGGGGTCGATGGTCATTGCGGATCAGCGCCTGCGGTGGTGAGAGGGGTTGAAACGATCAGGACGTCGGCTCGCGGTCGGCCCAGCCGACGAAGACTTTTTCTAGCGCGACGACGATGTAGTAGAGCAGGATTCCGAGCGCTGCGAGCGCGATCAGCACCGCAAACATGAGCGGATAGTCGGAGCTGATCTTGCCGCTATCGAACAGGTGGCCGAGGCCTTTCCCGTGCGGCTCGACGATTTCCATCAGGTTGGTGCCGATGAAGGCAAGCGTGACGGCCACCTTTAGCGCGCCGAAAAACTCTGGAAGCGTTTTCGGCAGCGCGATCTTTGTGAAGATCGTCATCTGACTTGCGCCGAGCGAGCGGAGGATGTCGCGGTACTCAGGCTCCAGTGTCGACAGGCCGATTGAGATTGAGACTGCGATTGGAAAGAACGAGATCATGAACGCGATCAGGATCGTGTTCATGTCGTGCTGGCCAACGAACATCAGCGCGATGACCGGCACGACGGTCGCTTTCGGGATCGCGTTAAAGCCGATCAGCAGCGGGTAGAGCGCATCGCGCATGGTCCGCGAGAAACCCATAATCGCGCCAAGCGCAATCCCGACCACAACGGCGAGCAACAGGCCTGCGACCGTGCGCCAGAGCGTGTCCCAACTGTATTCAAGAAACAGCCAGCGATACTTCCAGAAGGCGGGGCCGATGTCGGACGGCGAGGCCATCTTGTAGTTCGGCCAGCCGTTCACCCAGACCAGCCACTCCCAGAAGAGAAGAAAGATCAGGGTCGCGAAAATGGGGATTGCGACGCCGCGCAGGGCTGCTTGCGACATCAGGCGACCTCGGCCTGTTTGGCGACGCCTTCAGGCGGCGCCGACTGAGCCGCAGCAGCTGCTATGTCGAGCCCGGTGGTCGTCTTGGCGACTTCGATTTCAGCGCGAAGCTCGGCGAGGATCTCCGTCGTGCTTGCCGAATAGAGATCGTCCAACGTGCGGTCCGGCCCAAGCGGCACATCGAAGATGCGTTGGGCGGCCGTCGGGCGGCCGCTCAGCACGATGATCTGATCGGCGAGGAAGACGCTTTCGCGAAGGTCATGCGTGATGAGCAGGCCAGTGAAGGCCTCCTCGTGGCGCAGCCGCCGCATGGTTTGCCACAGATCCTCGCGCGTAAAGGCGTCGAGCGCACCGAAGGGCTCGTCGAGGATGAGGACTTCGGGCGAGTGCACGAGCGCGCGACAGAGGGAGGCGCGCTGGCGCATGCCGCCCGACAGCTCCGAGGGCCGTTTGTCCTCAAAGCCCGAGAGACCAACAAGCGCGAGGAGTTCCTTTGCCCGCGCTGTCTGCTCCGCGCGGCTGAGTTTGGTCGGCACAATCTCAAGCGGCAGCAGGATGTTTTTGAGGATCGTCCGCCACTCGAGCAGGACAGGGTTTTGAAAGGCCATGCCGACGGTGGGCCGCGGCGAGCGGACAAGCGTTCCGCCAAGTTCGACCTCGCCCTCGTCGGGCATCAGCAGCCCTGCAATCAGCCGCGTCAGCGTGGACTTCCCGCACCCAGATGGCCCGACGACGGCGGTGAACCCGCCCTTCGGAACCGTCATCGAAAGATCGTGCACGACGGGCAACGGGCCCGAGCCCGTCCGATAAGTGTGCGTCACGCCGCGAATTGCGATGTGTGCCTGGTCCGTCATGCACGTCCCCGCGTCAGGTGCCGGGCTGCGCGCCGCTGAGGCAACGCGCAGCCGGCTGCCCGATCAGTTGAGTTTGAGGCTGCCGTCCGTCGGCAGGTAGGCGTCAGTAAAGATCTTCGCCGGATCAGGCTTGGTCTTGTACTCGTAGTTCTCGCCGATCTGGTCGAGCGAGGCCTTAAAGCGGTCCATGTCGATGCCGCCCATGCCGTTCGCCTTCGTGTAGTCAGTGACGACGTTGGCATCGATTGCGAGTTTCAGGCGGCGGGCCTCGAGTGCCACGTCAGCCGCCGGGTTTCGCTTGGCGACCATCTCGGCACCCTTCGTCGGATCCGCAATCACGTCCTTCCAGCCCATCGCAACTGCGCGGAGGAAGCCCGTCACCTTCTCCTTGTTCTTCTCGGCCCACTCGGTGTTCACGATGATCGCGTTGCCGTAGAGCTTGAGCCCGTGGTCGGCCATCAGGATCACTTTGATATCGTCTTCCTTCACGCCGAGGCGGACGAGGTTGAGGTAGCTCGAGAACGAGAAGCCGGTAATCGCATCGACCTTGCCTTCCGCAAGCATGGGCTCTCGCGTCGGGAAGCCGACCGGTTCGACTTTCACTTTGCTCGTGTCGATCTTGTTGGCGGAGGCAAACGCTGGAAACTGTGCCCAGGCGCCATCCGGTGGCGGAGCGCCAAGCGTCTTACCTTCGAGATCACCAGGCGCCGAGACACCCTGCGACGCGCGGCCGATGACGGCGAACGGCGGCTTGTCATAGACCATCATGACGGCCTTGACGGGCGCCTCCGGGTTCTGGTCCAGAAATTTGACCAGCGAGTTGATGTCGGCAAAGCCGATCGGAAAAGCGCCGGTTGCGACTTTCGGAATGGCATCGAGCGAGCCCTTGCCCGGCGAGATGGCGACGTCGAGGCCTTCTTTCTTGAAGTGCCCATTGTCGACGGCTGCGAAGTAAGCGGCGGCCGGGCCTTCAAACTTCCAGTCGAGCGCCATCTGCACTTTGGTTTGGCTTAAGGCGGGAGTCGCTAGCACCGCGACGGCCGCCGCGGAGAGAATAAGCTTGCGCAACATGATCGGTCCTTCTCGTCACTTCGAACGGGGCGGCGGCAAGCGGGTGCGAGGTCCACGGACCGCCAAGCGCACCAAAGTGAGCCCCGATTGCTTAGGCGCTCAAGCAAAAACGCTCAATTGCACGGCAAGAATGCCATTTGAGATGGTGAAAATCGCGATCGACCTTTGCCCTTTGTCGCGTTTGGTTAGAGCTTGAGCAGCCGCCTCACCAACCTGCCGAAGCGATGTGCAGGGCGCGTGAACTGGCGCGCTTGTCAGCCCGCGCCCCGGGGGGCACCCTTGCGGCGGGCAGACACGCGAAGGATCGCATGACGTCACCACTTTCATTTGTGCTCAACGGCCGCCGCGAAGTGCCGGATGGTGCCGGGCCGACAGACACGTTGCTCGGCTACCTGAGGGCCGGCCGCACGCGGCGCCTGACGGGGACGAAGGAAGGCTGCGCTGAAGGTGACTGCGGCTCCTGTACGGTCCTCCTGGGCGCGCGCGACGATGATGCGCCGCACGGGATCCGCTACCGCCTCGCGAACGCCTGCATCCTGCTGATGCCGATGGTGCACGGCCGCGCGATCGTAACGGTCGAAGCGCTGAAGGGGCCGGCTGGCGAACTGCATCCCTGCCAACAGTCGATTGTCGACACACATGGCTCGCAGTGTGGATTTTGCACGCCCGGGTTCGTGATGGCGCTCCGCGCGCTGCAATCAGGTGACCATGGCGCCGGGCCTGCTGCGACGGCGACCGATGCGCTTGCTGGCAACCTCTGCCGGTGCACGGGATATGGCCCGCTGATCGATGCGGCCGATGCGGTTCGCGATGCGCCGCTGCCAGACTGGGACATCGCACGGCAGGCTGAGGAGCGCGCGCTGCTGGACGTGATCGCCGCTGAGGGCGCCGACACGATCGAAGTCGCAGCAGGGGATCGCCGCGCGTTGGTTCCACAAACAGCCGATGCGTTTGCAGCCGCCGTCACAGCCAACCCGGATGCGCGCATCGTCGCCGGTGCAACCGATGTCGGGCTTTGGGTGACCAAGCAGGATCGCGATCTGCCGACGACAATTTACCTCGGCCATGTCGCCGCGTTTGGCGAGACGACAGCGCGTGACGGCAAATTAAGGATAGGTGCATCCGTCACCTACGCCGATATCCATGCGCGACTTGCTGACCTCTGGCCGGACCTTGGCGAACTCATCCGCCGGATTGGCGGGCCGCAGGTGCGCGCAAGCGGGACGATCTGTGGGAACATCGCGAACGGCTCACCGATCGGAGATATGCCGCCGGCACTGATCGCGCTTGGTGCGGAGCTGATCCTGCGCATGGGCGACGCGCGCCGCCGGATGCCGCTCGAAGATTTCTTCCTTCAGTACGGCAAGCAGGATCTCGCAGCGGGCGAGTTCGTCGAGGCGGTCGAGATCCCGCTTGAGACGCCGCCGGGTCAGCTTGCCTGCTACAAGATCTCGAAGCGGTTTGAGAGCGACATCTCCGCTGTTCTGGCCGCCGTCAACGTCACCGCTGAAGGCAAGCGCATCACTGGCGCGCGCATTGCGTTTGGCGGAATGGCCGGCGTGCCGAAGCGGGCCCGCGCCGTGGAAAGAGCGCTCCGCGGCGAGCCATTCACGGTCGCAACGTTTGTGGGCGCCGCGCGCCATATCGCCGACGACTTCGCGCCACTCGACGATCTGCGTGGTTCCGCCGGCTACCGGCTCGCGACCGCGCGCAACCTTCTGATCAAGTACGGCCTTGAGCGCACCGGCGACACGTCCGCGACGCGGCTGACCGGCTTGGATGCGGCGGTCGCATGAACGCTCAGCGCAACCGGCATGTGGCGCCGGCGCCAAGGGCCGATGGCGGCGTCGGTACGGCGAAAGCGCACGACAGCGCGCCGCTGCACGTCACCGGCGAGGCGGTCTACGTCGACGACATCGCCGTGCCCTCCGATACGCTGCATGCCCACATCGCATTGAGTGACGTGGCGCACGGCAGGCTTACGTCGCTTGATATTGCAGCGGTGCGTGCGGCGCCCGGCGTCGTCGACGTCATCACGGCGGCAGATGTGCCGGGCGTGAACGACGTGAGCCCCATCGCCGGTGATGATCCGATGCTCGCGGCCGACACAATCTCATACAACGGCCAGGCGCTTTTCGCGGTTGCCGCCGAGACGCAACTTCAGGCGCGGCGGGCGGCGAAACACGCGGTCGTCGATATCGATGCCGGGTCCCCAATCGTCACCATCGACCAGGCGATGGACGCCGGCTCCCTTCTCGGGCCCCCGGAGGTGATGGAAAGCGGCGACCTTGATGATGCGCTGGCACGCACGCCGCATCGGCTGCAAGGCCGACTCTATATTGGCGGGCAGGAACACCTCTACCTTGAAGGACAGGCAGCGCTCGCGATCCCCGGCGAAGGGCGCGACGTGACCGTGCATGCCTCGACCCAGCACCCGACTGAGATCCAGCACAAGGTCGCGCATGTGCTCGGGCTCGCCTCGCATGACGTGACGGTCGAAGTCCGGCGGATGGGCGGTGCGTTCGGGGGTAAGGAGAGCCAGGGAAACCTGCCGGCGTGCATTGCCGCGCTGCTGGCCGTGAGAACACGGCGACCGGTCAAAGTCGTCTACGATCGCGACGACGATATGCGGGTGACCGGCAAGCGCCACGACTTCCGCATCGACTACGACGTCGGCTTCGATGACCACGGCCGCATCACTGCGCTCGACGTGACCCACGCGATCCGCTGCGGCATGTCGTGGGACTTGTCCGAGCCGATCGGCGACCGGGCGATGTTCCACGCAGACAACTGCTACTTCCTCGAGCACGCGCGGATCACGTCCTACCGGTGCAAAACGCATACGGCGTCGAACACAGCCTTCCGCGGGTTTGGCGGCCCCCAAGGCATGATCGGCATGGAGCGGATCATCGATCATGTCGCGTACGCGCTTGGCCGCGATGCACTCGCCGTGCGCCGGGCGAACTTCTATGATCACCGCGACGCCCCCGCGCCCAAGCGGCGGACAACGCCCTACAACATGGCGGTTGAAGACTGCATCATCCAAGACCTCGCCGACGGCGTCGCGCGAACATCGCATTACGCCGCGCGCTGCGAAGAGATCGCCGCCTGGAACGCCGCCAATCCCGTGCTCAAGAAGGGCATCGCGCTGACGCCGGTCCGCTTCGGGATCTCGTTCACCAAGACGTTCCTCAATCAGGCCGGCGCGCTCGTCCACGTCTACAACGACGGCTCGATCGGGCTTAATCATGGCGGGACCGAAATGGGGCAGGGGCTCTTCACGAAGGTTGCGCAAGTGGTCGCCGAAGAGTTCCAGGTCGATGCGGACCGCGTGAAGATCACGGCGACGACGACGGGCAAGGTGCCGAACACGTCGGCGACGGCAGCATCGTCCGGGGCCGACCTCAATGGCATGGCGGCCGCCAACGCCGCCCGCAAAATTAAGACGCGAATCGCAGCGCATCTGGCCGAACAGCATCAGGCCGCGCCGGAAGACGTCCGCTTCCTGCCGGGCCGCATCGCTGTTGGCGGGCAGGAAATGAGCTTCGATGACGCGGTGATGTCGGCCTATATGGCGCGCGTTCCGCTGTCGGCGACCGGCTTCTACGCGACGCCAAAGATCGGGTGGAATAAGCAGGAGCGGACAGGCCGACCGTTTTTCTACTTTGCCTACGGCGCCGCGGTGACTGAGGCCGTGATTGATACGCTGACTGGCGAGAACCGTCTGCTCCGCGCTGATATCCTGCACGACGTCGGCCGCTCGCTGAACCCTGCGATTGATCGCGGCCAGATCGAGGGCGGCTACGTCCAAGGTGCCGGCTGGCTGACGACGGAAGAGCTCGTCTGGGACGCGGCGGGGGCGCTGAAGACACATGCGCCGTCGACCTACAAGATCCCAACCAGCGCGGACCGCCCGCCGGAATTGAACATCGCGATTTACGATCGCGGCGCGAACGCGGAGGAGACCGTCTATCGTTCGAAGGCGGTTGGCGAGCCGCCGTTTATGCTCGCGATCTCAGCCTTCTTTGCGATCTCGGATGCGATCGCGCGGGCGGGCGGCGGGCAATATCCCGATTTGCAGGCGCCGGCGACACCTGAGCGCGTGCTCGCCGCGCTCAAAGCCTCGGGCCTCGCAGATGCAGCCGAGCGGTTTGGAGCGGGCCAATGACCGCCACACGCCGTCCGCTCGAGCCGAGCTTTCAGGCGCTGATCGACGGGACGTTCCCTGGATGCGAACCGGGCTCGGAACAGCGTGTGGTCCGCGTCGTCATTGCCGAAGTGCGAGGATCGGCACCGCGTGAGCCGGGCGCTGCCATGCTCGTCAGCGGTGACGCACAGTTCGGCACCATCGGCGGCGGGCGGTTGGAGTTCGAGGCCGTGCGCTTGGCCCGGCTGATGCTTGCAGAGCAACCGCGCGGCGACTGGCAGCGGCGGATGGAGAGCTGGCCGCTCGGGCCTAACCTCGGCCAGTGCTGCGGCGGGCATGTCGGCGTGTTGTTCGAGATCTTTGGAGCGCGGGAACGCGACGGTCTCCGCAGTCTCCGCAATGGCGATGCAATCACACGTCCCGTGACGTCAGGTGCCCCGCTCGCGGCGGCCCAGTCACACGCGCGCGCGGCCCTCGACGGCGCACGCTTCATAGAACCGCTTGGCCCAGCGCTCACGCCGGTTTTCATCTATGGCGCTGGCCACACGGGCCGCGCGATCGTCAAAGCGTTAGAGCCGCTTGACTTTGCAGTCACCTGGATCGACACGGCGGCTGACCGCTTTCCGGGCGCGCTGTCAGAGCCCGCGTCTGGTCGCTTGACCAAGGTCGTTACAGCCAATCCAGCGCGGTCAACACGCCTCGCCGCTGACACAACGTGCCATGTGGTGCTGACGTACGCGCACGCGATGGACCTCGACATCTGCGATGCCGTGCTCCGTCGCCAAAAATTCCGCTTCCTGGGCCTCATTGGTTCGGCGACCAAGCGCGCGCGGTTCGTATCTCAGTTGCGCAAACGCGGGATTGATGACGTGGCGCTCTCACGCATGACGTGCCCCATCGGGTTGCCCGATTTGAACTCTAAGCATCCGGCTGTGCTTGCGCTCGGTGTTGCCGCGCAATTGCAGATGGTCCGGGAGGCGGACGGCGACGCTCACCTCGGTGGAACCAACACGTGCTTGCAGGCTTTACCGGAAGGGTAGCCCTGCAGGCGATTGCTAACGGCCGCGCGCCACTTGCCTACCTAACCCAAGGACGAAGACATGTGTGGCATCTGCGGCGAGATCAGATTTGATGGCAGTCCCGCATCCGCGGGTGCGATCGAACGCATGACCACCGCCATGGCGTCCCGCGGGCCGGATGGCGCGGGCGCCATTGTCCGCGGCGCCGTTGCGTTCGGCCATTGCCGTCTGAAAATCATCGACCTCAGTGAAGCCTCCGCGCAGCCCTTCACTGACACCGAACTCGGCCTGACGATCGCATTCAACGGCTGCATCTATAACTATCAGGCGCTCCGCGAAGAGCTGATCGCGCGAGGCTATCGGTTCGCATCGACCGGCGACACGGAAGTGATCCTGAAGGCGTGGCACGCCTGGGGGTTCGATGCCGTCTCAAAGCTGCACGGCATGTTCGCCTTCGCCATCCACGACCGCGAGAGCGGCCGCACGGCACTTGTGCGCGACCGCTTCGGAATCAAGCCGCTTTACACCGCCGAGATCGACAAGGGGCTGCGGTTTGCCTCAACGCTGCCGGCCCTGCTCGCGAGCGGCGGCGTTGATACCGAGATCGACCGCGTCGCGCTCCACCACTACATGACGTGGCATGCCGTCGTGCCGCCACCGCGCACGATCTATCGCGGTGTCCGCAAGCTGCCACCGGCGACGATCCGCATTATCGATGCTGAAGGTGCGACGGTTAGCGAGACGGTCTACTGGCAACCTGACTTTGCGCGCACGCCCGAGGAGGCCGAACGCCCGTTCGCGGCCTGGCGCGATGACGTGCTCGAAGCGCTCCGCCTGGCCGTGCGCCGCCGCATGGTCGCGGACGTGCCGGTCGGCGTGCTGCTGTCGGGCGGCGTCGACAGCTCGATGATCGTCGGGCTTCTTGCCGAGGAGGGCCAGAGCGGGCTTGCCACGTACTCGATCGGGTTTGAGGAGGCGCACGGCGAGAAGGGCGACGAGTTTGTCTACTCGGACCTCATCGCAAAGCACTACGGCACCGACCACCACAAGATCTTCATTCCCTCGTCGGAGATGCTCGAGAACCTCCCGCATGCGATTGCCGCGATGTCAGAACCGATGGTCTCCTACGACAACATCGGCTTCTTCCTGCTCTCGCGTGAGGTCTCAAAGACGATAAAAGTCGTCCAGTCCGGGCAGGGCGCTGATGAGGTCTTTGGCGGCTATCACTGGTATCCGCCGTTGCTCGATTCACACGATGCGGTCGGCGACTACGCAGCCCACTTCTTTGACCGCACACATGCTGAACTGAGCCAGCATCTCGCGCCTGACTACCTTGCCGGCCGCGACGAGAGCCTCGCGTTTGTCGAAGAGCAGTTTTCGCGCGCCGGTGCACCGACGGCTGTCGATAAAGCGCTCCGACTCGACACCAACGTCATGCTTGTCGATGACCCGGTCAAACGGGTCGACAACATGACCATGGCCTGGGGCCTCGAAGCGCGCGTCCCGTTCCTCGATCACGAACTCGTCGAACTTGCAGGCCGCATCCCGGCCCGGCACAAGCTGGCCCACGGCGGCAAGGGCGTCCTCAAGGAGGCAGCCCGCAAGGTCGTCCCCGCCGATGTGATCGACCGGCCGAAGGGGTACTTCCCGGTGCCGGCGCTCAAGTACCTGCAGGGCCCTTATCTCACCATGGTCCGCGACGCGCTGACGAACGACAAGGCGCGGGCCCGCGGCCTGTTTCGCCAGGACTATCTCGAACGCCTATTTGCCGCGCCCGAGGAGCACATCACCAAGCTCCGCGGATCGGAACTTTGGCAAGTCGCACTGCTTGAAATGTGGTTGCAGACCCAGGAGGGCTGAATATGCCCGCGTCCCAGAAGACGAAGTCGCGCGCGCAGGCCCATCGCATCAAGCGGGCGCGCTCTGAAAGCAACGTCGCCTCGACCGGCGTCGATCGCGATACCGTGGTCCGCAATGCGAGCATCGACTGCGGCTGGGGCCGATTGTTGTTCGCAAACACATTCGACACGCCGCAGCTTCTCGCCGAGACACTGCGCGCGGAAGGCCCCGATCGGCGCGACATCGCGTTTTACGCGCTCGACCCGCACGTGGCGCTTGCCGAGGCGCCGCAGGAACTCTTCCTCGACCCCTCCCACACCTATCGGCTCGACCTCTCGACCTACCGGCCGTCGAAGAAGCGACCAACGGCCTTCTTTATTCGTCGGCTCACGACCGGTGCGGACGCGGAAGCGGTCAACGCGATCTATTCAAGCCGCGGAATGGTGCAGGTGCCTCAAGACTTCTTCTGGTCGCATCGCGATGACCGGAAGCTGACGGTCCTTGTCGCAGAAGATGCCGACACAGGCGCGATCCTCGGCACGGTCATGGGTGTCGACCATGCCCGCGCGTTCCGCGATCCGGAGAAGGGGTCTTCCCTCTGGTGTCTCGCCGTCGGCCCGCAGGCGCCGCATCCGGGGCTCGGCGAAGCGCTGGTCCGCCGGCTCTCGGAACACTTCCAGGCGCGCGGCGCGGCCTACATGGACCTCTCCGTCATCCACGACAACAGCCAGGCAATCGCACTCTACGAGAAGATCGGGTTTCGCCGCGCGCCGGTCTTCGCGATCAAGCGCAAGAACGTCATCAACGAGAAGCTGTACGTCGGCAACAGCGACGATGATGCGTTCAATCCCTATGCGCGGCTGATCATTGACGAAGCGCGCCGCCGCGGGATCGACGTTGAGACGATTGATGCAGAAGGCGGGTTCTTCCGGTTGTCGTTTGGCGGGCGCGCGATCGTCTGCCGGGAATCGTTGAGCGAGTTCACATCCGCCGTCGCCATGTCGATTTGTGACGACAAGCGCGTCACCCGCCGGATCGTGGAGGCAGCCGGCGTCGCCGTCCCGCCGCAACTGACCGATCATGACGCAAAGGCGCGCGCCGACTTCCTCGCCGAACACGGCCAAGTCGTCGTCAAGCCAGCCCGCGGCGAACAGGGCCGCGGCGTCGCAGTCGGGCTCTCCACCGCGGATGAGGTCGAAGTGGCGATCGCCGCTGCCCGAGAGATCTGCCCGGATGTTGTGATCGAGGCCTGCTTTGAGGGCGAGGATTTGCGCATCATCGTCATTGATGAGCGCGTGGTCGCCACCGCGATCCGCCGTCCGGCCCGCATCGTCGGCGACGGGCAGAGCCGCGTGCTCGACCTTATCAAAGCGCAGAGCCGGCGGCGGTCAGCGGCGACCGGCGGTGAAAGTGCAATCCCGCTCGATGATGAAACCGAGCGCTGCGTACGCGAAGCGGGGTTCGCGTTAGATCAGGTTGTGCCCTGCAACACGGAGATCAGCGTCCGGCGGACGGCCAACCTGCACACTGGCGGCACCATCCATGATGCCACCGGTGAAACGCACCCGGCGCTGATTGAAGCTGCGATCCGTGCGGCACGGGCAATCGAGATTCCGGTCACCGGTATTGATCTGATGGTCAAAAGCCCGCGCGAGTCGGAGTATGTATTTATCGAGGCCAACGAGCGGCCGGGCCTTGCCAATCACGAGCCGCAACCGACGGCTGAACGCTTTGTCGACCTCTTGTTCCCGCTCACAGTCCCGCATAGCGTTCGCCAGCAGAAGAGGAAACCGCAGACGTGACGTCAGCCCGCAACCGGCTTGAGATCGATACGTACGACCTGCGCGCGCAACTCGAAGCGCTGCTGTCGATCCCGAGCCCGACCGGCTACACCGACAACATCGTCCGCTACGTCTGCGGCGTTCTCGAAGACATCGGCATTGAATATGACCTGACGCGGCGCGGTGCGATCCGCGGTGTTCTGCCGGGCGTGGCGAGTGCCGGGGCGCGCGCGATCGTCAGCCACGTCGACACGCTCGGCGCGCAGGTTAAGTCGATCAAAAATACCGGGCGGTTGGAGCTTGTGCCCGTCGGCACCTGGTCGGCGCGCTTTGCCGAGGGCGCACGCGTCACGATCCATACCGAGCGCGGCACATTCCGCGGGACGATCCTGCCGCTTAAGGCGTCGGGCCATACCTACGGCGATGACATCGACGCAGCACCCGTCGGCTGGCCGTACGTTGAGCTTAGGGTCGATGCTCTTGGGACATCGGTTGACGAGATCCGCCGCCATGGCATCGACGTCGGCGACATCGTCGCCATCGATCCCGCGCCTGAGTTCATGGAAAACGGCTTCATTGTCTCGCGCCATCTCGATAACAAGGCGGGGGTCGCCGTCATGTTGGCGGCGCTGCGCGCGCTGGCGCAGTCAGACAAGAAACCGCCGGTCGACATCTTCTGGCTGTTTACGATCGCAGAAGAAGTCGGCCATGGCGCTGCGTCCATCCTGCTGCCGGACATCGCCTCGATGGTGGCCGTCGACAATGGAACATCAGCGCCGGGGCAGAACTCGTCTGAGTTCGGTGTGACCGTCTCGATGGCCGACCAAACCGGCCCGTTCGACTTCCACCTGACGCGCAAGCTCGTCGAACTCTGTGAGGCCAACGACATCCGCTATCAGAAGGATGTGTTCCGCTACTACCGCTCCGACAGCGCGTCTGCGATCGAGGCCGGCGCCGATGTGCGCACAGCACTTGTCACGTTCGGCGTCGACGCGAGCCACGGCTACGAACGCATCCATATGCATGCGCTCCGGTCGCTTGCCGAATTGCTGACCTGCTACAGTCTGAGCGATGTTGAGATCCCGCGCGACAAGAAGGCGGTCGCGGACCTGTCAGGCTTTACGCGTCAACCGTCCGAGCCGGCCGACCAAACGTCCGAGGACATCACACACGACTAGACACCCGTTGGGGCTGGCATGGCGCAACCGTACACCGAACCCTGCGCCAAACAGGTCATCGCGGCCGGTCCTCATGCCCCAAGCGCCGTTCTGCCGGAAGCGCAGCGGCGCTGGGTTCTGGCGGCCTGCGTGCTCGCATCGTCAATGGCGTTCATCGACGGATCGGCGCTCACTGTTGCGCTCCCCGCGCTAAAGTCCGACTTCGGCGCTGATCTCGCGGCCGTCCAATGGGTGATCAACGGCTATGCGCTGGCGCTCGCCGCCCTGACGCTGATCGGCGGTGCGCTTGCTGATCAGTACGGCAAGGCGCGCATGCTGCAGCTTGGCGCAGCGTTGTTCGGCGCCTCCTCAGTGGCGTGCGCCATCGCGCCGACGGTGGAATGGCTGATTGCCGCGCGCGTCCTGCAGGGCGTCTCGGCAGCCCTACTGGTGCCGGCCAGTCTTGCGCTCATTGGTGCATCCTATCCGCAGTCTGAGCGCAATCGCGCCATCGGCGTCTGGGCGGCTGCTTCTGCGCTGACGACCGCGGGCGGACCGGTCATCGGCGGCTGGCTCACCGAGGTGTTCGGATGGGAGGGTGTGTTCTGGATCAACCCACCGCTCGCAGCCGCGGTCATCATCATCCTAAGCAGGCTTGCGGCGCAGTGTGTCCGCGAGGTGCGACGCTTCGATGTTGTTGGAGCAGCGCTGATCGCCTCTGCACTGTTCGCTCTCGCATGGGGGCTGAGCGCGATCGGGCCGGGCGAAGGCGAGGCGGCGGCGTCAGCGCTCAGCGTCTCGATGAATGCGGAGGTGTTTCTGTGGTTGGCGGCCAGCCTCGCCGGGCTTGTCGCCTTCGTTCTTTGGGAGCAACAGACCGCGGCCCCCATGGTCCCAATGCGCCTCTTCGCACGCCGCGACTTTGCAGGACTCAACGCGGTGACGCTTGGTGTTTATGGCGCACTCTCCGTGATGTTCTTTCTTGTGCCTTTCGAGCTCGTGGAGCGGCGCGGGCTGTCTGCCGCGATGGCCGGCGCCTCGCTCCTGCCGTTCACGCTTGGCGTGGGTTTGCTGTCGCGCGTTTTTGGCGGCATCGCGGACACGATCGGCGCGAAGGCGATGATTGTTGCCGGATCACTCGGCGCAGCATTTGCCTTCGCCCTCTTCGCCGCTCTTGCCACGCAGTCGTTGATCGTCGGCATCCTCGTGCCAATGGCCGTGCTTGGCGTGTCCTTCGCGGTCATCGTCGCCCCACTAACCGCCGCGGTCATGTCGAGTGCGTCGGAGGCAGAGGAGGGTCTTGCGTCGGGCATCAACAACACGGCAAGCCGTATCGCGCAGATGATCGGCGTCGCAGCCGCTGCTGGCATCGGGAGCGTCACAGGCGGCTACACGCTCGGCATGTGGCTCGCAGCGGCGTTGGCGCTGGTTGCCGCTGGCATCGCGCTGACGATCGGCACGCCGCGGCAGTCGGCGTAGGCGGCCTGCTGCGTCTTCGCGGCGGCACCGCCTGATCAATCGGGCCGAGTGGCCTTCCTCCGTCGCCTCTGATATGCATAATTTCCGGAAATTATGCAGCATTGTGCAATCTAAAGCTATGCAAGACATCTCTTCGGCCTTTGAGCTGGCGCTCTCGATGGTGCTGGGTGGCGATGCGGATCTGGTTGAGATCGTCGCGCTGTCGCTGCGCGTCAGCCTCTCAGCACTGCTCATCGCGGTCGTCATCGGACTCGCCGTTAGCGCGACGCTGGCCGTAACGCGGTTTCCCGGCCGTGGCGCGATCCTCGTGCTTTTAAATGCGCTCATGGGGCTGCCGCCGGTTGTCGTCGGCCTGATCGTCTACCTGCATTTGTCGCGCGCGGGCCCGCTCGGGTTCCTCGGCCTGCTCTACACGCCGACCGCGATGATTATCGCGCAGGCGATCCTGATCACGCCGATCATTGCTGCACTGTCGCGTCAGATCCTTGAGGACCTGCACGATGAGTACGCCGAGCAATTCCGTTCTTGGTCGCTTTCGTGGCGCGCGAAGGTCGGCGCCCTCCTTTGGGATGGACGGTACGCGCTGATCACCGTCGGGCTCGCGGGCTTCGGGCGCGCGATTGCCGAAGTCGGCGCGGTGATGATCGTCGGCGGCAACATTGATCACCTAACGCGCGTCATGACGACCGCGATTGCGCTCGAGACCTCAAAGGGCGATCTCGCGCTCGCACTCGCACTTGGCATTGTCCTGCTGCTTTTGGCGCTGGTCATCAATGGGCTCGCGATGACTTTGCGCATGACCGCCGGGCGGCTTGCCTATGCTTAAGCGCGTGGCAGACCTGGCAACTGACGCCGTCCCTGGCCGTGTTGCGATCACCGCGCGCGCCCTCACGTACCTCCAAGGCGACAGGACCTTGTTGGGGCCGGTTGATCTTGATCTCCAAGGCGCCGGTCGCGTCTTGATCCTCGGGCCCAACGGCGCCGGCAAAAGCCTGCTGCTCCGGCTGATGCACGGGCTCATTGCGCCAACGTCGGGCACAGTTTCGTGCGCCACGCCCTCCGCGAACGGGCCGGGCCGCGCGACGCAAGCCATGGTGTTCCAGAGGCCGGTGCTGCTGCGCCGATCTGTGGCGGCCAACGTCGACTTTGTCCTGAAGCAAGGAGGCCGTCGCCGTTCTGCGGAGCGAGACGCGCTGCTCGCGCGCGTCGGCCTCGACGGGTTTCAGCGCCAGCCCGCGCGCAAGCTCTCCGGCGGCGAACAGCAGCGGCTTGCGATTGCCCGCGCGCTCGCCGTCGCACCCGATGTCCTGTTCCTCGACGAGCCGACGGCGAACCTCGACCCGGCCGCGACCGCGCAGATCGAAACGATCGTCCGCGATGTTTCGGAGGCAGGCACCAAGATCGTGTTTATCACGCACGATATCGGCCAGGCCCGCCGGCTCGCTGACGAGGTCCTCATTATGGCCGGCGGACGGATTGCCGAACACGGGCCGGCGTCGCAGGTGCTGGGGGCGCCGCAAACCGACGCCGCGCGCGCCTTTCTCGATGGTCGCCTGGTCTTTTGACGCTTGCCGATTGACCTTCAACCAAGACGGAGACGCCTGATGTCACGCACACTCCGACTGGCAGCCATGGCACTGATGACTGCGGCAACTGGGATGGCAGCCGCGCCAGCCAGCGCCCAAGACACTGCGATCATTGTGCAGTCCACCACGTCGACGAAGAACGCAGGCCTCTACGACCATTTGCTGCCGTTGATCCGGAAGGCGACGGGTGTGCAGGTCAACGTCGTCGCGGTCGGAACAGGCCAGGCGATCCGCAACGCGCGCAACTGCGACGGCGATGTGCTGCTGGTCCACGCGAAGGCTGCGGAAGAGACGTTCGTCGCCGATGGCTTCGGGGTCCGGCGGAATGACCTGATGTACAACGACTTCGTCATCGTCGGGCCGAAGGCCGATCCGGTGGGCATTAGGGCCATGACCGATGCACCGGCGGCGCTTGCGAAGATTTCCGAAGCCAAAGCGCCGTTCGCATCGCGCGGTGACGACAGCGGCACTCACAAGAAAGAGATGTCGCTTTGGGCGGCCGCAGGTGCGGACCCTTCGGGCGCGTCGGGCACGTGGTATCGCGAGACCGGCTCCGGTATGGGCGCGACCCTGAACGTCGGCCGCGGCATGGGCGCTTACGTGATGACCGATCGGGCGACGTGGCTTGCGTTCAAGAACAAGGGCGACTTCGAGATCCTGGTCGAGGGCGACGACGACCTCTTCAATCAGTACGGCGTGATCCGCGTCGCCGAAGACAAGTGTCCGTCAGTCAAGACCAAGCCGGCGCAGGCCGTTATCGATTGGCTGGTGTCGGAGGCAGGTCAGGCGGCGATCGCTGCTTTCAAGCTGGACGGCAAGCAACTCTTCTTCCCGAATGCCAAGGCTCAGAGTTGAGGCTCATCCGGACGAGGCGTCCCGCGCGTGCCACCGCTCAAGATAGCCCTCGGTCGGCGTCACGCCGTGGCCTGGCGTGTCCGCGTCAATGCGAATGCAGCCGTCATGGACATGGGTCTCAAGCGGCCAAAGTTCGGACCGGAGCGGGTTGTCGGTGACGTCGACTTCCATGAAGGCTGCGTCTTCTGCTACCGCCAGCGCGGCCGTCGCAGCTGAGCCGACCGCGCCGCAGAGGCAGTGTGGCGCGAAGTGCGTCCCGGCGGACCGCGCATTTGCGACCGACCGCCAGCCGGTGAGCCCGCCCCACTTGATCGGGTCCGGCTGCAGCACGGCTACGCCGGCCGCTTCGGTTGCCTTAAAGGCTGCAGCACCGCGGAGGTTCTCTCCGGCCGCAATCGGGATCGGTGACGCCGCGCAGACCGCCTTCCAATCATCGCCCGACGCCAGCGCGCTGATCGGTTCTTCCAGCCATGTCAGATCGTAGTCCGCGAGCCACGCGAGGTTTGCAATCGCGTCGTCACGCGACCAGGCTTGGTTCGCATCGACCATCACCGCCGCATTCGGTCCGACGTGCCCGCGCAAACGGTCAAGCGCGCGGCGATCCGCATCGGCACCGAACCCGACCTTCAGCTTGAAGGCCGTCCAGCCGGCATCGCAAAGCGGCGGCACAAGCCGGTCCAACGTGCCCGCGGTCACGCCGCTCGCGTAGGCCCGCACGCGCGATTGCGAAGCGCCGCCGATGTAACGCCACAGCGGCACGCCGACCCGCCGCGCAAGTGCGTCCTGCACCGCGATCTCAAGCCCGCCGATTGCCTGCGCAAATGGCCCTGGTTCGGCACACTGGATCGCCAGCACCTCGGTCGCGTCGGTCAACGTCTGCCAGAACTCGGCGGCGGTCTCGAAACCGCGGGCCGTAGCGTGCGGCGACAGGCAGTCCGTCACAATGCGCGCCCGGTGCGCCGCGCCAAACGCGGGCCAGTTCGCAAAGATCTCGCCCCAACCCGTCGTGCCGCAATCGAGTGTCGCCGAGACCAGCAAGCCCGGGCGTTCCGTCATCGCCCCAAACGCGTTACGCCGCGGCGTCGCGAGCGGCGCCGCAAGCCGGTGCACATCAATGCGCACGACCCTGAACGGGCGGTCTGCCTCAACGCTCATGCCCGGCGCCCCACACCGCGCCGCGCGAGCTCTCGGTAAAGCGCTTCCGGCGTCACACCCAGTTCCGCGGCGAGGTCGCGCCATCGGCCGCGCTCCGGGAGCGCTGACGGCTGCGACAGCAACAGCCAAGCGTCGAGCCGCGCGCGTACGGTTTTGAGCGTCATCAGCTCCGCGCGCGTGCGCGCCGCCTGCACCTGTGACGCCAGAAAGGCAGCCCAGCGCGCGGCGAGCGCGGCATCGCCCTCGAGCCACCGGCGCACCGATCTTCGCGGCACGGCATGAACGGCGCAGTCGGTCAGCGCAACGCCGTCACAGTGGTATGCGGCCGCGTAGAGCGAGGCTTCGGCGACCACGGCAGGGCCCGTGTGGCGATGCAGAATGAGCGGTTCGCCACCGGTGCCATCGCGCGAGAGCCCGACATCGCCCTCGGCGAGAAAAAAGATGCGGCTGACGGACTGGCCCCTCCGGAACAGGCTTGCGCCTGCGCGATAGCGCGCTGGCCGATGGCCGGCTGCGGCCGCGCGCTGCATAAAGTGATCGAACATGATCGCGATCATGTCCGCTACACCGCCAATCTGACAAGCCTCCCCCACACCTTTTGCCGGAGCCCAGAATGCCGTCACGTCCAATCCAAGCCGGAGCCCCGGCGCTGACCCTTGCCGTCGTCGCAATCGCAATCGTCGCTGCCGCGCCCTCTAAAGCGCAGCATAAGGGCCACGCTCAGCCTTACGCCGGCCAGCAGACGCGCGCGATCAAAAGCCTCTCCGCGGGCGACGTCAAAGCGTTGCAGCGCGGCGCCGGATGGGGCTTTGCAAAAGCCGCGGAGCTAAACGGTGTCCCAGGTCCGCTGCACGTCCTTGAGCTCGCTGACAAACTCTCGCTGACGCCCGGCCAGCGCGACCGCGTTCAAGCGGTGTTCCAGAAAGTGAACGCAGCGGCCAAAAAACTGGGCACGGCGTTCATAGCCGCGGAGCGTGCGCTCGATCGCTTCTTTCAAGAGCAGCGGACTGCGGCAGCGGAGTTGGAGCGGCTGGTTGCGACGTCGGCGCGGTTGCGTGGTGAACTGCGCGGGGTGCATCTGGCAGCGCATCTCGAGACGCTGCCGATTCTGACGGGCGATCAACGCGCCCGCTACAGTTCGCTGCGCGGTTACGGATCCGATCCCTGCGCGGCCGTCCCTGACGGCCACGACGCGGCGATGTGGCGAAAGCACAATGGCTGCAACGACGGCTGATCAGCTCGTCACTTCAAACCACGTCCCCATACCGCCCTCGTGATGCTCCAGCATATGACAATGCAGCATCCACTTCCCCGGATTGTCGGCAACAAACGCAACCGTCTTCTTCTGCTGCCGGAACAGCATGATCGTGTCGCGCCACCAGGGTTCTGAGGCCGCGTCACCCACTTCTTTGAAGTGGTGTCCGTGGACGTGCATGGCGTGCGGCCACATCGAGTTGTTCTGGAACGTCAGCCTCACCGTTTGCCCGCGCTTCACGGCGAACAGCGGCGTCTTTGGCATCCCTGCTTGGCCTGCAAGCGCCCAGACATACCCCATCTCGCGGACCAGCTCGCGCATGCTCATGTAGTCGCCATTGATGCTGGCGCCGCGCATCCGGCCCATTGCGCCACCGTCCATGGGGATCGCGACGTCAACCGCGTTTGCGAGATCGAGCCGCTCGTCAATCGGATTGGCCTTGAGCGCGATCGGCGCGTCGGACGGCGCCTCCCGCAGCGGCGCGTCTTTGCTGTAGGCGAGGCTGCCAACGGTGACGACGTCGCGCGCGAGCACCATTTGGATGTCAGCGCGCGTGCCGGGTGCGGACATGGCATCGACAATGACGTCTGCGCGTTGGCCGGGTCCAAGCAGCACGAGCCCGTCCGTCGCCGGACGCGGCGTCACGGGCTGTCCATCGACCGCGATGATTGTCGGCTTATGGTCTGCGATGCGAACGGCAAAGACGTTTGCGTTTGCGACATTTATGAGTCGCAGGCGGAGGCGCGCGCCTGACCGGGTCGGGATCGCGTGCGCTGTCGTGCCGTTCAGTGTGAAAGTATTGCCAAGCCGGCCGCCATGGGCGCGATCGTGGATCGCGCCGAAGCTCGCGCCATGGACCTGGCCATCGGCATCCAGGCGCCAGTCGTCGAACATCAGCACATGATCGGCATCGACCGCGATCGGCTCGCGCTCTTCGATCACCAATGCACCGTAGAGCCCGCGCGCGACCTGCTCTGACGACATTTTGTGCGGGTGAAACCAGAACGTGCCGGCGTCAGGGCAGCGGAAGCGATAGTCGAACGTCTCGCCCGTCGCGACCGGCTTTTGCGTCAGGCCGGGCACACCGTCCATCGCGTTGGCAATTCGGATCCCGTGCCAGTGCACCGTCGACGCGTGGGGAATGTCGTTGCGAAATCGGACGCGGAGGTCGTCGCCCTGGCGCACGCGCAGGACCGGTCCCGGCACGATGCCGCCGTAGCCCCAGACGGCTGTTTTCTGTCCGGCGATCAGCTCGGCTTCGCCCGCTTTCGCTGCGAGGTCGGCCGGCGCGCCGGCCCATAATTCACGCGGGAGTGCGAGGCTGCCGGTTAGCGCCGCTGCGCCGCCAACGACGGTTCGCCGGCTCATCATGATCGTGGAGGCTGTGTGTGCGTCTGTCATGGTCGTTTCGTCGTCCTGTCGTCGCCTGCTGCGGCGTTGGCGAGATCGTCGATGATCGGGCAGTCCGGACGGTTGTCGCCGCGGCAGTTATCGACGAGGTGGCGCAGTGTGGTTGCCATACCCTCAAGCGTGCGCATCTTGAGCTCGATGTCTTCGAGATGTTGACGGGCGACGCGCTTGACGTCGGCGCTTGCCCGCGCCCGGTCGGTGTAAAGGTCAAGCAGCTTTCGGCAGCTTTCGATGCCGAAGCCAAGATCGCGGGCGCGGTGAATGAAGGCCAGCCGGTGGACATCCGCATCCGAATAATCGCGATAGCCGTTCATGCGCCGCGCCGGCACAACCAGCGCGATGTCTTCGTAATAACGGATTGTCTTGGCCGGCAGACCTGACCGTTCTGCCGCTTCGCCGATGTTCATCAGCACGCTCTCTCACTCGCAACGGGCACAGGCTAGACGATTAGGCCCGTCAGCATCCAGAGCCCCATACCGGCCATCATAACGTTCTCGGCCAGCGACACCGGACCAAGCGGCACATTGCTGTCGCCACCAACGCACGCGCATTTGAGTTCGCGCTTTTCGATATAGACGGCTTTGAAGACCGAGACCGCGCCGATTGTCCCGATGAACAACGCGACGGGCGCGGCGAGCCAGATGAGCGCGCCGGCGAGCATCAGGACACCCGCGAGACCCTCCGCGTAGGGGTAGACGTAGCTGTAAGGCACCCACCGCTGCGCGAGCAGGTCGTAGTTTAGAAACATCGTCGAGAAGCTTTCGACATCCTTCAACTTCTGCAGCGCAAGAAGGCACATCGCGATTGCGATGAACCACTGGAAGGTTTGGCCCGCGAACAGCGTGCCCAGCGAAAGCCACGTGACGGCGAGCGCCATCAGCGCGGCCATAGCAAACAGCATGAGGACCGGTTGATAGCTGGTCTCGCCCTTTGCGCGGACATGCCCGCCGAAGTGTTCGACCAGGGCGTCATAGCCGCCGATGCGTTTGCCATTGATCCAGACCTGCGGCGTGGTCTTGACGTCGTGCGCGTCCTTGAACGCGTCGGTTTCAGCGCGCGTCGTCAGGTGCTGGTCGTCCACCTCAAAACCTTTGGTCTCGAGAAGGTGCTTCGCCTTCAATCCGTACGGGCAGGTGTGCTGATCCATCACCATACGGTGCAGCGTTGCGGCGTTCGACATCGCAAGCGTGCTCCTATTGCGTCTTGTTCGTCGTTAAACGCACAAATCGCTCTTCCAGTTGCTGGAAGGTCAAGGGGACGGAGAAGCGCAGTGGTGCGCGCCGTGAGCACAGGAGGTCAAACCGCCAGATGGGGTGGGATTCGAACCACCGCAGATCGCGTGTTCGCGATCTGCGCAACAAAGAATCGTGGGTTCGGGCGCTACCGGCTGTGAGGCGCGAGGACGAAACCACCAACGAAACTGGCAGAGGGGGTGGGATTCGAACCACCGCAGATTGCGTGTTCGCGATCTGCGCAGCGAAGAATCGTGGGTTCGTGCGATACCGTCAGTGTTGGGCGAAGCAAGAACCACAAACGGAACTGGCAGAGGGGGTGGGATTCGAACCACCGCAGATCGCGTGTTCGCGATCTGCGCAACAAAGAATCGTGGGTTCGTGCGCTGCCGGCTGTGAGGCGCCAGGCAAAAACCACAAACGAAACTCGCAGAGGGGGTGGGATTCGAACCACCGCAGATCGCGTGTTCGCGATCTGCGCAACAAAGAATCGTGGGTTCGTGCGCTGCCGGCTGTGAGGCGCGAGGACGAAACCACAAATGAAACTGGCAGAGGGGGTGGGATTCGAACCACCGCAGATCGCGTGTTCGCGATCTGCGCCGCGAAGAATCGTGGGTTCGTCCGAGACCGTCAGTGTTGGGCGAAGCAAGAACCACAAATGAAACTGGCAGAGGGGGTGGGATTCGAACCCACGAGACGCGTGAACGCCTGCCGGTTTTCAAGACCGGTGCCTTCAACCACTCGGCCACCCCTCCAGAGCGCTTGCATCTAGCGGTGCCGCATGTCGCCCGCAAGCCCCGCGACGCAATGATCTTTACGCGGAGCTAACCAACCACGTGCTGTGTTAGCTTGGTGTTTCCGAATCGGGCGGGGGCTCGGGCTTCGATGCAGATCAGATTGGCGTTGGCAGCGCTGCTGTCAGGTTGCGTAATCGCGGCCGGTTGCTCGCGGAGCGCCTCGGTGCCGCGCGCGCCGGATCATGGTTGGACGCCACAGCAGCGGTCTTTGCCACCGGTCGCGCAGACACCGTTTTCCGCGCGCCAATTCCCGACCGATGGGCTGTTGGCGGCACCCGGTCCGCGCATCCCGAAGGGCGGCGGCCATGCAAAAGTCGGCCGGCCGTACGAAGTCAGGGGCCGATGGTACACACCGCGTCCGGATCCGGACTACGACGAGGTCGGCATCGCGTCGTTCTATGCCGGCGACTTCCACAACAAGAAGACCGCCAACGGCGAGTGGTTCGACATGAACGCGCTGACGGCCGCGCACAAAACGCTGCCGCTGCCGAGCTACGTGATCGTCCAGAACCTGCAGAACGGGCGGCGGCTCAAGGTGCGCGTCAATGATCGCGGGCCGTTTGTGGACGGGCGGATTATCGACCTGTCGCGGCGCGTCGCGCAGCTCCTCGGGATGGAGCAGCAGGGGCTCGCGCGCGTGCGGGTGACGTATGCAGGCAAAGCGCCGCTGAATGGCTCTGATGCGACTGAACGGGCCTACCTTGCGAAACAGTCATGGGCGCGGCGCATACGCTGACGTCGGTCGCCTCGGCAATCACAGCGCCGGGGTTTCGGTTGACCCTTATGCTGGCGCACGGGATAGTGCGCCGACCAATCACCAATCGAAGAGTGGACCCATGATCCGTCAGGCTTCGCTTCCGCGCGTGCCGATGAAGGCGCTGGTTTTCGCTCTGTCCGCCGTTGCGCTCATGGTGTCGGGGACGGCGAGCGTCGCGCAGAAGTCCGGGTTCACGACCAAGGCGAAGCAGGCGATTCTCATCGATGCAACGTCGAACGCGGTGCTATTTGCAAAGAACGCCGATGAGCGGATGTCGCCTGCGAGCATGAGCAAGCTGATGACGCTTGCCGTGATCTTCCGTGGGCTTAAGGCTGGGCAGCTTAAGCCGGACGACAAGTTCGAGATGAGCGTGAACGCCTGGCGGACCGGCGGCGCGCCGTCCGGCACTTCGGCGATGATGGTCCCGGTCAATACCGAGGAGACACTCGAGGAACTCGTCAAAGGGATCGTCATTCAGTCCGGCAACGACGCATCGATTGCGATCGCCGAGGGGCTGGCTGGCAGCGAAGCCGAGTTCGCGAAGATCATGACCGAACAGGGCCGCAAGATCGGCCTCAAGAATTCGACGTTTAAGAACGCGACCGGTCTCTACGATCCGGAACACCTGACGACGGCGCGTGATCTCGCGATCCTCGCGCAGCACATCATCGAGACCTATCCCGAGCGCTACAAAATGTTTGCGGTCAAGGAGTTCCCATACCGCAAGCACAAGTTCCGCAACCGTAATCCGCTGCTCTATCTCGACATCGGCGCAGATGGTTTGAAGACGGGCTACATTTCGCAGGCGGGCTACGGGCTGGTCGCAAGTGCCGTACAGGACGGCCGGCGGCTGATTGCCGTCGTCAATGGGCTGAAGACGCGCGCTGAACGCAAGCGCGAGAGCCGGCGGCTTCTCGAATGGGGGTTCCGCGGGTTTACGCAGTTCAAGCTCTTCAACGAGGGCGCGGTCATTGGCCAGGCGCGGGTTTGGGGCGGCAGTCAGTTCTTTGTCGAACTGACGGGTAAAGGTCCGCTGACGGTGGTGCTGCCGCGGTTTCCGGCAAACCAGAAGCTGCGCGCCGAAATTGTCTATGACGGCCCTCTGAAGCCACCGATCGCGCAGGGGGCCAAAGTGGCGCGGCTTCGCGTCAGGAGTTCTGCGGGCGCCGTCAACGAAGTCCCTCTTTATGCCGCGACCGACATTGAAACCGCGGGCGTGGTGTGGCGCGGGCTCGATTCCGTGTTTCATCTCGCGTTTAGCTGGATTCCGTGACACAGAGCGCGAATGGACGCGCGGCGGTTCATAACGTTCGAAGGCGGCGAAGGCGCCGGCAAGTCGACCCAGGTCGGCCTGTTGCGCGCGCGCTTGGCTGAGCTTGGACACGAGGTCGTCGTAACGCGCGAACCAGGCGGCGCGCCGTTTGCAGAACGTATCCGCAAGGCGCTGCTGACGCCGTCGGACAGTGCGCCATCTGCGCTGGCAGAAGCGCTGGCCTTCTACGCAGCCCGCGCCGAACATCTCTCGGCGACAATCCGACCGGCGCTCCAGCGCGGAGCAGTCGTCGTCTGCGACCGATTTAATGACTCCACGCGCGCCTACCAGGGTGCGGCCGGTGGTGTCGCAGCAAACGTGCTCGACACGCTCGACCGGATCGTCGTCGGCGACACCGGTCCGGCTCTGACGTTCATCCTTGATCTCGCCCCGAAGGTCGGTCTGCAACGCGCCGACGACCGTCGTGCAGCCGACGTCGCCGACATGTTCGAGGGCCGCGAACTTGCGTTTCACGAACGCCTGCGTGAGGCCTATCGTGCGCTCGCCGAGGCCGAGCCCGACCGATGCCGGCTGATCGCGGCGGACCGCGCGCCTGACGCGATTGCCGATGACATCTGGGCTTTGGTTTCAGCGCACTTGGACATCGCAAAGTAATGGCGCGGCGCGCGCAGGTGCTCGAGGTCGATGCGGCGCCGGAAAGCGACCGTCTGGCGCCGTTTCCGCACCCACGACATACGACGCGGCTGTTTGGGCACGAGGTGGCCGCGCGCGAACTGGCCGACGCCATCGCCAGCGGCCGGTGTCATCACGCGTGGTTGCTTTCGGGGCCTGAAGGCATCGGCAAGGCAACGCTCGCATGGGCCGCAGCGACCTTCGCAGTTTGCGGTGGCGCGGCCGAAGGCGAGGCTGGCGGTCCGCTCGCGACCGCACGTGACGCGCCGGCCGCCGCACAAGTCCGCGCGCTGTCGTACCCGGGCCTGCTCCTCATTCGCATCCCCTACGATCTGAAGGACAAGCGCTTCCGCACGGTGATCACCGTCGACGAAGTGCGCCGGCTGAAGGGGTTCCTCTCGCACACGGTCGGCGATGGCGGTTGGCGCGTGGTCATCGTCGATACCGCTGACGACATGAATATCGCGGCCGCCAATGCGCTTCTGAAATCCTTGGAAGAGCCGCCGCCGCGCACGCTGTTCTTTTTGATCTCAGCCTCGCCCGGACGGCTGCTGCCGACGATCCGGTCGCGCTGCCGGACGCTGCAACTGGGCGCGCTCGGTGAGGCGGACCTGAAGGGGGCCGCTCTGGCGGCGATTTCTGCAAGCGAGGACGCGGTCGCAGCCGACGGTGCCGCGCTCGATGGCCTCATCGTCGAGGCAGGCGGCAGCGTGCGACGGTTATTGACCCTTGCCGCTGGCGCCGGTGCCGGGCTCGGGCCGGCCGTCTCGGGTCTGTTCGATCGCCTGCCAAACGTCGACTGGACGCAGGTTCACCGGCTGGCCGACGACCTCGCGGCGCCCGCAAATGCTGCGCGTTATGATATGTTCTTCGCGCTGCTCCTTGATCGCCTGGCAGGCGACGTGCGCGGCGCCGTCGCAGGCGGCAGCCAACCCCCGGGCGCGCTTGCCACCCGCGCGGAGCTATGGGAAACCCTCGTCCGCGAAAAGGCGTCGGCTGACGCGCTCAATCTGGACCGCAAAACCCTTGTGATCGACGCCGTTGCCCGGCTGCAGGCCGCGACGGCGCGCTGATGCGTCAGCACAGGCCACAGGGGCCGACAACGCCACCGGTGACCATGTCCACCCGCGAGAAATTCTACATCACGACGGCGATCTCGTATCCGAACGGGCCGCCGCACATCGGCCACGCCTATGAGGCGATCACGTCCGACGTCATAGCGCGGTTCGCCCGCTGCGACGGCCGGGATGTGTTCTTTTTGACCGGCACAGACGAGCACGGGCTGAAGATGGTCCAGACCGCGGCGCGTGAAGGCCTCGATGTGCGCGCGCTTGCCGATCGTAATGCCGCGCGGTTTGAGGAGATGGTGCGAGCGCTTGGCGTATCGAACGACGCGTTTATCCGCACATCAGAGCCGCGCCACCACGAGAGTTCGCGCGCGATCTGGGAGCGCATGAACGCAACCGGCGACATCTACTCCGACCGCTATACTGGCTGGTACTCGGTCCGCGATGAAGCCTACTACGCTGAAAGCGAGACGACGGTTGGCGATGACGGCGTGCGCGTTGGGCCGCAAGGCACGCCGGTGGAGTGGACGGAGGAGGAGACGTTCTTCTTCAGGCTGTCGGCTTATGAGGATCGTCTCCTCGCGCTCTACGACGCGCAACCGAATTTCATCCTGCCAAAGGAGCGGCGCAACGAAGTCGTGAGCTTCGTCAAAGGCGGGCTCAATGATCTCTCGATTTCGCGGTCAACATTCGACTGGGGCATCAAAGTGCCGGGCCACGATGATCACGTGATGTACGTGTGGGTCGATGCGCTGACGAACTACATCACCGGCGTCGGCTTTCCGGACGAACGGGCCGAGACCTGGCGGTACTGGCCGGCCGACGTACATGTGATCGGCAAAGACATTGTCCGCTTCCACGCAGTCTACTGGCCGGCGTTTCTAATGTCGGCCGGGCTCGAACTGCCAAAGCGCGTTTTTGCCCACGGCATGCTTCTCAGCCGCGGTGAGAAGATGTCGAAGTCCGTCGGCAATGTGGTCGATCCGTTCGATCTCATCGAAGCCTACGGCGTCGATCAGCTCCGCTATTTCATCTCGCGCGCGGTCGGGTTTGGCCAGGACGGAAACTATACGCCCGAGGCCATCGGCGAGCGCATCAACGCTGATCTCGCAAACGACCTCGGCAATCTCGCCCAACGCTCGCTATCGATGATTGCAAAGAACTGCGACGGCGCGTTGCCGGTGCCGGGCGCGCTGACGGCGGAGGACGAGGCGATCCTCGCAGCCGCCGACGCGCTGGCTGCAAAGGCGCGCACGGCGATGGAGACGCAGGCGATAAAGGTCTACCTCGATGCCGTCTGGGATGTCGTCGCGGAGGCCAATCGATACTTTGCGGGCGAAGAGCCATGGGCAAAGAAGAAGACCGATCCGGACCGCATGGGCACGATCCTGTACGTGACGGCGGAAGTTGTGCGGCAGGTCGCAATCCTCGCGCAGCCCGTCACGCCAACGGGAGCGGCAAAGCTCCTCGACCTGCTCGCCCAGCCGGAGGACCAGCGGACGTTTGCGCGTCTGGGTGCCGAGCATCGGCTGGCGTCGGGTCTCGCGTTGCCGAAACCAACGGGCGTGTTCCCGCGTTACGTGCCGCCTGACGACGGGGATGGGGCGGCTGCTTGACGCTGATCGACCACCATTGTCACCTCGACTTTCCGGAGCTTGAGGCTGATCGCGCGGGCATCTTGGAGCGCGCGGCGGCGGCGGGCGTTTGCGCGATGATCACGATCTCGACGCGGGTCAAACAGTTCGATCGGCTGCGCGCGATCGTCGAAGCGCATGACAACATCTTCTGTTCGGTCGGCACGCATCCGCATTATGCAGACGAAGAGCTGGACGTGACGGCAGACCATCTCATCCGGATGTCAGAGCATCCGAAGGTTGTCGCAATCGGTGAAGCGGGCCTCGACTATCACTACCAGCGGTCCAGCCCCGAGGGTCAGGCAGCAGGTTTCCGCACGCACATTGAGGCGGCCCGCGCCACCGGTCTGCCGCTTGAGATCCACGCGCGCGATGCCGACGCCGACACGATCGCGATCCTGGAAGACGAATACGCAAAGGGCGCGTTCCCGGCGATCCTGCATTGCTTTACCGGCGGCGCCGAACTCGCCCGCCGCGCCGTCGCCCTCGGCCTCTATGTGTCGTTCACCGGTGTCGTAACGTTCAAGCGCAGCGACGCGCTGCGCGCGATCGCAAACGATGTTCCGCTCGAGCGCATCCTTATTGAAACTGATGCGCCATATCTCGCGCCTGTGCCGTATCGCGGCAAGCGCAACGAACCCTCCTATGTTGCGGAGACGGCGAAGGTACTCGCTGAAGCCCGGGGTTTGACAGCCGACGCGTTTGCGCAGGCGACGACCGACAACGTGATGCGGTTGTTTGCCAAACTGCCGCGCGATCTCGTCCCGGCCCAAGCCAGCGCAGAGGCCGGCGCATGAGCCGCGCGCGCTTTACGATCCTCGGCTGCGGCTCGTCCGGCGGCGTCCCGCGCATCGGCAACCAATGGGGCGCGTGCGACCCTGAGAACCCGAAGAACCGGCGCCGGCGCTGCGCCGCTCTCGTCGAACGGTTTGATGATCGCAGTCGCACAACCCGCGTCCTGGTCGATACCGGCCCAGACATCCGCGAGCAGCTCTTGGCAGCCCGCATCAAGGAACTCGACGCCGTCCTCTACACGCACGATCACGCAGACCACACCCACGGCATCGATGACCTGCGCGTGCTGGTCTACCTGATGAAGCGCAAGATCGATGCGTGGTTTGATGTTGAAACCGGCCAGAGCCTGCGCGACCGCTTCGGCTATTGCTTTGAGACGCCGGAGGGGCGGAGCTACCCGTCGATCCTGACCGGCAACGTGCTGCGCCCTGGCGAGCCGATCCCGGTTGAAGGGGCGGGCGGTGCAATCACTGCACTGCCGGTCGAGCAGGAACACGGCAATCAGCCCTCGATTGGCTATCGCTTCGGGTCGCTTGCCTACTCACCCGACATTTCGGGGCTGAGCGATGAGTCAGTAGCGGCACTTGAAGGGCTCGATGTCTGGATCGTCGACTCGCTGCGCTACACGCCCCATCCGAGCCACTTCACGGTAAAGCAGGCGCTCGAGTGGATCGATCGCCTCAAGCCGAAGCGCGCGATCCTGACCCATTTGCACGTCGATCTCGACTACGAGGCGTTGCGCCGCGAACTGCCATCGCATGTGGAACCGGCCTACGACGGCATGGAGATCGCATTCGATCCAGATCGGTGATGGTGAGGGCAGCCGGGCCGTCGGTCATGTGATCCGCCGAGCCCGGACAAGCCTTAACGGCGCACGGTGCGCTGTCGCTTCCCGCGTCGGGTCCGCAGTTGCCTCTTCTTGAGCGCCAGCCATCGCCGGCAGCTTGGCCGGGCGAGGTTACAACGCACGCGGATGCGCGGCCGGGCGGGCCGGCGTTTGCCGGCGCGGCGAACGCGCTGTCCCTTTGGCAGCAACCCCGGCTTGATCTTGGTCTTTAAGTCCGGCGCGACCCGGATGTCGCGCGCAGCCCGCGCGATCAATTGCTTTGCCGTCAGCCGCGCCATGAACGGATTGGCGCGAATGACCGCCCGCCCGAGCACCGGGGCGACGGGATCGTCCAAGCGCATGGCGAGCACCCGGGACGCAGCGCCTGCGCCGAGCAAATATGCGAGGCGGAGGTTCGGAAACGTCGGCGCGTGACCGTCGGCTGCGAGGATCGCTGCGTTCTCCTTGGTGTAAGCTTCCGCAGCCTTCCGCGAGATCGCCCGGTCGGTGCGCAGCGCCAGCACTTCCGCCGTCGTCTTCCCCTCGATGTCTTTGGGGTAGTAGCGCTGCATCACGTCGATAAACGTCGACTCGATGAATTGGAACGGTCCGGTCGCCGTCGACAACGGGTTCTTGGCGTTGTTGCGCCCGCCGCTTTCGGCAATCATCAAGCGGTCGAGGAAGACAGCCATCGTGATTGTCTTGCCGTCGCTTTCCTTTGACGGCGGGGGCTTTGGCTTGGAGGCCTCGGGCTTAGCCTTATCCGATGCTGCAGGCTGCGCGTCGGAGCCACCGGGGGCGACGCGCCCGGTTTTGACGGGACGCGTTTCAAGCGTCTTCGATTTCTGGACGGGCGTTGCGGGCTCTTGCGCTGCAGCCGCGTGCGCCGCAGCTCCAATGCTGATCGCGATCGCCAATACGGCTGTCGAATACCACACGGCTGAAAATACTCTTCCGACGCTCGCCAGCACCATCCGCTAGCCCAGTGCCGCGGACGTTGCCTGCCGGGCGGTGTCGGGTCAACGGCTGACGGGCGTCTACGTTTAATCGGGTCTGGCGATATGCAGTCCGGCCTCTGAATGCCCAATCGTTTCGCGGCTGTTTCCCTGCGCTTGCCGATGCGCGCCGGACCCGTTAAGCCGCGTCGATCACAAGGTTAAACCGGAGCGCGGGCATGCAGATCGACCAGGCGACCGTCAAGCGCATCGCGCGTCTCGCGCGGATCGAGATCAGCGAAGCCCAGGCCCAAAGCCTCGAGGGCGAGCTCAGCAATATTCTCGATTGGGTCGAGCAACTCGACGAGGTCGACACATCTGAGGTCGAGCCGATGACGCAGGTCGTGCCGATGGAGATGAAAAAGCGCGCCGACGGCGTCACCGACGGCGAGATCCCGGACCGCATCGTCGCCAACGCGCCCATGACCGATGACGACTTTTTTGTCGTCCCAAAGATCGTGGAATAGCGCGCGGCGCTACTCCGCCGACGCCCGCCCGAAACCTCGCCTCTGCCTTTCAACGGACCGAACGAGACCGTGACAGATCTGACCAAGCTGACCCTGGCCGACGCGCGCGATGGCTTGCGCGACAAGTCGTTTTCCGCGCGCGAACTTTGCGATGCGCACCTTGCAGCCGTCGAAGCGGCAAACCCGGCGCTCAATGCCTTCATCGAGGTTACTTCTGAGACGGCGCGGGCCGAGGCTGACGCGAGTGACAAGAAGATCGCAGCCGGCGACGCCGGGCGGCTTGAGGGCCTGCCGATTGGCATCAAGGATCTGTTCGCGACACAGGGTGTGCACACGCAGGCGTGCAGCCACATCCTCGATGGGTTCAAGCCGGAGTATGAATCGTTCGTCACATCGCAGTTGCGCGGTGCCGGCGCGGTCATGCTTGGCAAGCTCAACATGGATGAGTTTGCCATGGGCTCGTCGAATGAGACGAGCTACTACGGGCCGGTGACCAGCCCATGGCGGCGGACAACGGCCGATGGCGCAACTGATGATGCACCGCTGGTGCCGGGAGGGTCCTCCGGCGGGTCCGCCGCCGCGGTCGCAGCCAACCTTTGCCTCGCGGCAACCGCAACCGATACCGGCGGCTCGATCCGCCAACCGGCAGCGCTCACTGGCACGGTCGGCATCAAGCCAACCTACGGCCGCTGCTCGCGCTGGGGCATCGTGGCCTTCGCCTCGTCGCTGGATCAGGCCGGCCCGATCACGCGGACCGTCCGCGATAGCGCGATCCTGCTGCGCGATATGGCGGGCCACGATGCGCGGGACACAACGAGCGTTGATACGCCCGTGCCGGACTATGAGGCGGCGATTGGCGGCTCGGTGAAGGGGCTGCGCGTTGGCATCCCCAAACAATACCGCATCGACGGCATGAGCGCGGAGGCGGAAGCGCTGTGGCAGCAGGGCATCGCGTGGCTCGAAGCCGCCGGCATGACGACCCGCGAAATCGATCTGCCCCACACGAAGTACGCCCTGCCCGCCTACTACATCGTTGCGCCGGCTGAGGCCTCGTCGAACCTCGCGCGCTACGACGGCATGCGCTACGGCCTGCGCGTGGCAGGCGACGATCTCGTCAGCACCTACGAGAAGACCCGCGGCGCGGGCTTTGGTGCTGAGGTGAAACGGCGCGTCCTGATCGGGACGTACGTTCTCTCTGCCGGCTACTACGACGCCTATTACCTGAAGGCACAAAAGGTGCGCTCGCTTATCAAGCGCGACTTTGATCAGGCGTGGGCGGACGTGGATGTCGTGTTGACGCCAACAACACCTTCGGCGGCGTTCGCTCACGGAGAGAAAGCCGGTGACCCCATCGCGATGTACCTCGAGGACATCTTCACGGTGACGGCCAACATGGCCGGGCTACCAGGCATCTCGGTCCCAGGTGGGCTCTCGTCGAACGGGCTGCCCATGGGTCTGCAGGTCATTGGCAAGCCGTTCGATGAAGAGACGCTCTTTAAGGTCGGCGCGGTAATCGAGACCGAAGCGGGTCGGTTCGCGCCGTCCGAAGCCTGGTGGACACGCGGCAACTAAAGCGTTGGGTTTCTCTTTTTTGGTCCAACCGCGCTGCAGCGCGTTGGCACACGGGTCCGCCAGGACATCCGCTGCGGCGCGCGGCGCTAGCCGAAGGCCCGCTCCGTGCGCCTCGCTCACTTTTTTGGTCCAACCGCGCTGCAGCGCGTTGGCACACGAGTCCGGCCGCCATCCGCTGCGGCGCGCTACGCTGGCCGAAGGCCCGCTCCGTGCACCTCGCTCACTTTTTTGGTCCAACCGCGCTGCCGCGCGTTGGCACACGAGTCCGCCAGGACATCCGCTGCGGCGCGCTGCGCTGGCCGAAGGCCCGCTCCGTGCGCCTCGCTCTTTTCTTTGTGGGGTTAGGGGCGGGGGCGGCCGGAGTACCTGTGACAAAGGCGGCGAGGGTCGCGTGACGGGGGCTTGGCGGACATGGTACGTGCTCACACAACGCGCAGGAGCGCGGCTCGATTGACGCAAGCGACGGGACGGCGAATGGCCAAAGCACCGGCAGACTGTAAGGACATGGGTGACGTGCGCGTCGAGATCGACCGCCTCGATAAAGCGCTGGTCGCGCTCATCGCAGAGCGCTTCGGCTACGTCGAGCGCGCCTGGCAGATCAAGTCACAGGAAAATGCGGCTGCAAACGTACCATGGCGCAATCAACAAGTGATCGATCGGGTCCGCGCCCAGGCTGAGGCCGACGGTGTGTCACCGGACCTCTGCGAGGCCCTGTGGCGGCAGATGATCGGCTGGTTCATCCAATACGAAGAACAGAAGATGCTTGCTGAGAACGAGGACGGGACCGACACGACGACCGGGACCGACAAGGGGGCCTGATGCTTGAGCTGACGCCGTTCGCGCCTATGAACGTTGTGCTGCTGGCCGTGCTCAATCCGGTCGTCGCGATCGTTGGCTTTATGATGGGCCGGACCGCCGATCAGTGGGGCAAGTGTATTATTGCGGGCTTTGCAGCAGCCCTCGCCGGCAGCGTCCTGCTGTGGTTCGCGGTGTTCTTTGGCCTGGTGCCGGCACGCGGGATCGGGGGCGAAGCCGGCGTGTTCGTCGTCTCGATCGTGGCCGGCACGATTTGGGCAACGCTGGCCTACGCGTTTCGCCGGCGGACTGAGTAAGCCGCCGGCACGCGCTTCAGGCCGAACGCCGTCGCAACGTCAGTTCGTTGTCGCGATGTTCGCAGCCGCCGTCGTCGTCGACGCCCGCACGGCCGGATCAAGCGCCATCCAAACCTGCGCGTTGAGGTACGACTGCCGCATCAGGTACCGGTAAGGCGTCTCGTGCCAGACGCGGACCTCATCGACCTTGTTGTCGAGGATGAAATCGCCTTGTGCGGTGCGCACGGTGAGCACCGCATGTCCGTCGCCGACTTCATCGCGCACAACCGTGATCAGCAGCGCATTGGCTGGCCAGCCCCGGCGGATGAGCACCTGCCGCTTCAGAAGCACATAGTCTTCGCAGTCGCCACGCGTGCGCGGCATCGTCCAGTATTCTTTAACGCCGAAAATCTCTTCGTCCGTCGCCGGTTCAATCGTGCGGTTGATCTGGCGGTTCACGCGGTCGAGTTCGGCGAGGCGATCGGGTGTGGCTGAAAACCGGCGTGCGGCTGGGCGCCCGGGACGACATGCCGACTGGTTCGACCGGCAGTATTCAACATAGCCATAAGGAGGCGGCGCGGTCCCATAGATCCGCATGAAAGCCGACCCCGGACGATCATCGGCCAGTGCCGAACCGGAATACCAGACAAGCGTCGCCGCAAACGCAATCGCAACCCGAAACGCCATGACTCAACCCCACTGATACTTACGCCAGTCATCCCCAATACCCTCTGGGAGACGACCGAGAACTCGACAGACCTTTAGAAGGCCACAGAATTGGTTCGAAGGAGAGTGTGCCTTCGGTTTTGTGCACAGCCGCTGCACATGCGTGTCATTGACGCCAACACCATGTGGCGTGTTCGCCATTAGCCGCGAAAGCCCGACCGCAATCCGGTTGGACGCTGAACGTCTACAAATTCGATCGCAAAACCGTCGGCATGATGGCGGACAACGCGGCCGCGAATGGTGCCAAGACGGATAATGTCGCCGCGCGCCGGGCGGGCGTGACACGTCACCGACGCGCCTGAGATGGAGATGTCGAGGACGGTGCAGGCAGCG
Source organism: Pseudomonadota bacterium (assembly GCA_038523925.1). GTDB lineage: Bacteria > Pseudomonadota > Alphaproteobacteria > Rhizobiales > Hyphomicrobiaceae > JBCBWG01. The sequence continues at coordinate 77,194 of JBCBIY010000005.1, forward strand.
ACTTCGCCGTTCGCGAGTGTGACCTGACTTGGTTCTGCGTCGAGCACAAGGCGGTCGTGGCCGGGCCGGCGCTCTTCGATGCCCTCGAGGCTGTCGCGATTGATGAGCCACGTAAGCTGGGCCGCCAGCTTTTCGCGCCGGCGCGGGCTCGCGTTGATCGTCATCGCAAAGCCGTCGCTGAACTTGCGGAACACGGGCCCTTCAATCCGGCCGATGTGCTCGAAGTAGGCAATGATGTGCTCGCCGGGCGTCAGCTCGACCGGCGCGAACATGGCAGCGCCACCTACCGAGATGTCATTGAGACGGCAATTGAACTCAGACCGGTCAGCGCGCATGAAGCGGCCGATCAGATCAATCTTCACGCGGCGGTGAATGCGCCGATCCAGGGAAACGCGCGGTGCCAAAGGGTCGGACGGCGCGACATGGGCTGCGTGAGACATTGAAAACTCGCTCCAACACTGCGCGAAACCGCGCCTTAACCCTAAGTATCCGGGCCAAGTCTTAACGTTGTGCAAAGTCACGATCCGAAATCGGGACAGTGCAGGACGTGTGCTGTGGAGTTGAGGCGAGAAGTGTGAAGGCCGGGTAACGGGTCAGCTAAAGGGTGCAGCCGGCCGGCACCGATCCGCGCGCTAGTCGCTCAATCCGCCATCGTAGACACGGAACTGGCGACGGTCGGAGCGGACGATGCGCGCGCTCCTGATGTCGGCGGTGAACGGCGCCGGGGCCTGTGGGCCTTGCGGCTCGGTCGGCGTCACGTACTGCTCAAGGTTGGCGTCAGGCGTGATCATGCGGCTGGAGAGCAACCGGTGGTTGGTCAGCGGCTCGCTGTTGAACCGGGTCTCGCTATAGGCCGCGCTGATCGCACCGAGGCAGCGGTCGACTTGATCGTTCGTGTGGACGAGCGGCATCAGCAGCATCTCGCAGGTGATGGTCTCACCGGACGGCGCCTCGCCTGCGAACTCAAACACGCCAAGCCGGCAATGCCGCGTAATCGCCGACAGCGCCTTCTCAAACGAGATGCGGTCGCCTTCCTCGTCCCAAAGCGGAAAGAATTCTTCACCGCGCAGTTCGTACCCAAAGATATCGCAGACATCGGTGCCCGCGAGGCGGAACCGGTAGGTCTCGAAATCCAGCCGCTCAAGGATAAGGGTCGAAGACAGGATATGGGAAATGCGCGCGGGCTCGATGTCGAACCGGCGGGGCGCAGGGCGGCCATCTCTGACCTCGTTCCAATAGGAATAGAGGGTCTGACTGGTGGTATGTTTCATGGTCCTGAGAGCCCCAGCGCGGCCGGTTGCTCCGGCTCGTCGGCTTTTGAGTGCGGGCGCGGGGTCGGTCCTCGCAGGATCGGGCCGCGCACGGTATAGCGGGGGGTCAGCACGTTCCATGCCATCGCGCCGACGCGCCGTTGCGACGCGCGCTGGCGAATGCGAGGGGGCCTTGAGCAAATCCCCGGAAGCGCAGATATCAGACGGGCGCCGGGCGATCTGGCACGTATCAGGACCTGCCAATGACGACCGACGCTCAGCACCAGCCGGTATTTAACGCCCCCGCGATCGTTATCCTTACCGCGGGCGGCCTGCTGCTCATCCACCTCGGCCTGACGCTGCTGACGGAGGACGACCGGTATTGGCTGCAGCTCGCGCTCGGTGTCATCCCGGCGCGCTACGCAGATGTCGCGGTCGCATTGCCCGGCGGCGCGTGGTCGGCCTACGTCGCGCCGCTGACGCACATGGCAGTGCACGCGGACTGGACGCACGTCATCTTCAACGTCGCCTGGTTCGTCGCCTTCGGGACGATCATCGCCCGCCGTCTGAGCACGCTACGTTTCGTTTTGTTCTTCGTCATTACCGGCCTGTTCGGCGCGCTCGCGTTCGTCGCCAACAACTTCGGGCTCGCCTATCCGATGATCGGCGCGTCAGGCGCCATTGCGGGGCTGATGGGCGGCCTGCTCAGGCTCTTTCCGCTGATCGGGGCGTCGCCGCCGGGCGAGGACCGGACGTACGGCATGGTGCACTACCCCATGCCGCCGCTCAGCTATGCGCTGCGCTTCCGTCCTGTGATCGGTGTCATCGTCGCCTTCCTCGTGATCAACCTCGTGTTCGCAACCGGCATCGCGTCTGAGTTCGCTGGCGAGATTGCCTGGGAGGCGCATCTTGGCGGGTTCGCAGCCGGCGTCTTCCTGTTCGGCCTCTTCGACCGCCCGCAGCCGGCGCCCGAGCCCTACGGCTACGAAGACGCAGACATGTGAGCCGGCGGCGAGGGGCGGGCAGGCACCTTCAGCGCGGCAATCAGACCTTCAAGCGGTAGCCGGTTTTAAAGACCCACCAGATCGCCACGATGCAAGCGGTCGTGAACGCGAACGTCATGGCGAGGCTGATCCAGATGTTCACGTCCGCCTGCCCGGTGAACGACCAACGGAAGCCGGAGATCAGATAGACGACAGGATTGAAGAGGCTGATCCGCTGCCAGAACTCCGGCAGCATCGAGATCGAGTAGAACGTGCCGCCAAGAAACGCGAGCGGCGTGATCACGAGCAACGGCACCACCTGCAACTGCTCGAAGTTTTCGGCCCAGAGCCCGATGATAAAACCGAACAGCGAGAACGTCACAGCCGTCAGCACGAGGAACAGCAGCATCATGAACGGATACTCTATCCTGAGCGGCACGATAAACGAGGCCGTGATGAGGATGATGATTCCGAGAATGATCGATTTGGTCGCCGCCGCACCGACGTATCCGATGACGATCTCAAGCGCCGAGATGGGCGCCGACAGGATCTCATACACGGTGCCTGTGAACCGCGGGAAATAGATGCCGAACGATGCATTCGACACGCTCTGCGTCAGCAGTGAGAGCATGATCAGGCCCGGCACAATGAACGCGCCGTAGCTGACGCCCTCAATGTCGGTGATGCGCGACCCAATCGCCGCGCCGAAAACGACGAAGTACAGGCAGGTCGTAATCACCGGCGAGATAATGGACTGCATGATCGTGCGCCACATGCGGTTCATTTCGAATTGGTAGATCGCACGGATCGCATGGACATTCATGGCGCTCAGTCCTTCGCGCTGACGAGTTTGACGAAGATATCTTCAAGCGAGTTCTGCTCTGTCTGCAGGTCGCGAAAGCGGATGCCGGCGTCAGAGAGCGCATTGAGGAGGCGCGTGATGCCCGTGCGCGTCTCCGCGCTATCGTAAGTGTAGACGAGCTCGCAGCCGTTGCTTTGCAGCCGAAGGTTAAAGTCCGCCAGCGCGGCCGGCAGCTCCGTCACGGGGTCAGTGAGCAGCAGCGTCAGCTTCTTCTCGCCGAGCTTCTGCATCAGCGATGCCTTGTCTTCGACAAGCACAATGCGCCCCTGATTGATGACGCCGACCCGGTCCGCCATCTCTTCGGCTTCCTCGATGTAGTGCGTCGTCAGGATGATCGTGACGCCCTGTTCGCGCAGACGATTGACCGACGCCCACATGTCGCGGCGGAGCGCAACATCGACGCCTGCCGTCGGCTCATCGAGGAACAGGATTTTCGGCTCGTGGCTCAGCGCCTTCGCGATCAAAACCCGCCGCTTCATGCCGCCGGAGAGCGTCATGATGCGGTTGTCCTTCTTGTCCCAGAGCGACAGATCGCGAAGGACAGCTTCGATGTGCTCCGGTTTCGCCGGCAACCCAAACAGCCCGCGCGAAAAGCTCACCGTGTTCCAGACGGTCTCGAACGCATCCGTCGTCAGCTCCTGCGGGACGAGCCCGATCAGCGAACGGGCATCGCGAAAGTGCTTGATGATGTCATGACCGGCGACCGTGATGCGGCCGTCGGTTGGATTGACGATGCCGCAGATTGTCGAAATGAGCGTCGTCTTGCCCGCACCATTGGGCCCGAGCAGCGCGAAGATCTCGCCCTGCATGATTTCGAGATTGATATCCTTCAGCGCTTCGAAGCCGCCGGGATAGGTCTTTTGCAGGCCGGCGATCTCAATGATCGTCTCCTGGGTCGGCAGGGGATCATCACGCATCAGACTGTGGCCACGGGCGTTGCCGGCGAGCCGACGGCGCCTGGCAGGCGGAGCGGGGGCGCGGTCAGGAGGAAGCGGCTGCGGCCGGCGGCTGCGAGATGTTCGGCAAGTGGGGTCAGGTGCCAGATTTCGCCGAGGTGGATGCCAAGCTTGAACAGGCAAAGCTCGTGCAGCGGCAGCATCGCGCGCGGCCCGCTGCCGGTCTTGTTTGGCACGCGCTCGACAGCATAGTTGTCGGAGATCAAAACCGACAGGCCGCTGTCCCGGATCCAATCGTGGAGTTCCGTGTCGCGACCGTCGAGGGCGGTGCAGATGTTTTGCGCCGCTCCTGGCTCCGGCGCCCCGTTCATGGCGAGTAGGCGATCGGCGAAGCCCGTGTGCAGGCAGACCATGTCGCCCGGCTCGATCGTGATGGACTGGTCGCGCATGACACCGCTCAGTTCAGCGTAAGTGACGTTGCGCGCTTCGTCGCCAAACGCGCGGCGCAGATCAATCATCACCGCGCGGCCCTGAATGCAGCGCTCGGCCATGTTCTCGATGCCAAGCTTCGCGGCATCGGCTCCTGCCATCCCGCCGCATTCGTCGCAATCCTTCGCGAGCGTCACATCAGTGCCGCCGCGCCAGCCGTTGTAGAAGACGGGCTCCGCCTCGCCGTCGCCATCGGCATCGAAGTGCTGGCCGACGTGGCTGAGCGCGTCCCACTGCGTTGAATACTGCGTATGGAGGAGGACGCGGTCGTCGTTGACGACGTCGGTCAGGTCCGGGTCGCCCTGCGCGTCGCGCGCGGCAACGAGCGAGCGCGGCACACCCTGCGGGGTCATCGTCGCATAGCGCACCGGTGGGTGGCGCGCTGGGTTGAGGACGTTACCGCCCGGGCAATCGAGCGGCAGCGAAAGGCAGAACGTGCGCCCCTCCTGGACTTCAGCGATCCCCTGCTTGACCTTCTCCGGCGTGATCAGGTTCAGACGACCGCATTGATCGTCGTCGCCAAAGTCGCCCCAGTTCGACCCCTCAGGCCGGTTCGTCCAACGCTCTGTCACAGCAACCTCGGTGTCAGCCCCAAATCCGCGATGCGGTTAGCACATCATCCACCAAGGCATAAGCGCGCTGACGCCGCTGCTACTTTTTCTGCGCTGCGGTCTGCGGTGCAAACGGGGGCTGTTCCGGCGAAAGGGCGACGACCGGCGGCGAGGCCGGGGTGGTCACGGGCCGCAGCGTTGGCCGAAGCGCGACCTCGGACTTGAGCCCCTTGGCGAGCGCCGCGGTAAACATCGAGCGAAAGGCGGGGTCCGGCGTAACAGGCGTTTTGGCGCGGATATGAACCACCTTGAAGCCGCGCGCCTTGAGCTCGGCCAGGATGATCGGCAGGGCATCGACGGTGCGCCGCTTGATGTCATGGAACAGCATGACGCCTGCGCCGTATTTCTTGATCCGCGCAAAGACCGTGTCGACGATCGCCTCAGTGCTTTTCGCGTAGCTATCATCTGAGACGACATCGACGCTGAAGGTCGCAAGGCGGCGGAGCTGGGTGTAGGCGAGCATCTCGGCGCTGTCGCTCAAGCCCGGGAAGCGAAAGAACGGCGCGATGGGTTTGCCGGCTGCGAGGGCGACGGCTGCAAACCCGCGCTCGATCTGCTTGCGCGCATCGGCGGGCGAAAGCTTCGCGAGCGAGCGCGGATGAGACCACGTGTGTGCGCCGAGCGTATGCCCCGCGGCTTGGATCGCGCGCAGCGTCCGCGGGTATTTGAGCGCGCGCTTGCCGATGGGGAAGAAGGTCGCAAGCGTGCAGTGTTTCGCAAGCGTCTTCAGGATCGGCAGCGTCACATCCGGGGTCGGCCCGTCGTCGAACGTGAGCACGACTTCATCCGGCTTCAGGAACGGCGGCTGCTTCCTAAACTGCGTGATCTTGCCGAACAGTGGCCCCTGGCTGGTATCGATCTCGACGATCCGGGCGACGCCAATGGCGTTTTCAGGGTCCGCGCATGCAAGCGACGGCGCTGCCAAGCCCGTGACACCAATTGCCAGCGCGGCGCACGCGACTAAGCCGCGCCGCACGGAGGCTAGCCAAACCCAATCCGTCGTATCCCGCACCTGCAACTCCCCGTCCACGACGCGCCGAGCGGTCGCATCGGCGCGCCTCTGCCCGGCAAACCCGGCATGCGCGCAGCAAACGCGGACGCCAATCCCGGAGCGGCGGATTGGTTAATCGCTGAAGACAGAGGTCCGCCAATCGGGGACCTTGCGCAGGATCGGGGCAGGCTTCGGGCGCGGCTTCTGCCGGACCGGCCTTGGGCGCCGCGGCTCGACGGTCGTCGAGGCCCGCGTCCGGCGGACGCGTTCGACACCCGGCACGCTGTCGGGCGTCGCAGATACCTGCTGCACCGCAGGCTTGTTCTTCTTGCCGCCGGCAGGGACTTTGCCGGAGAACCGAAATGCCGTCTTCAGCGGGCGCGCACGATGGCGGTAAGCCCTCTTATCCAACAGGCGTCCGGCGACGGTGTTATACTCAGGCAGTGTTTCAGCCGTGTGCTTTGGCACCATATGGACGATCCGGAAGCCGCCGGCCTTGATCTCATTGAGCAGGGGCCCAAGCGCGTTCGCCGTTGCCGACTGAATGTCGTGGAACAGCAGGATGCCTTTACGCTTGGCTCTAAGCTTCCGCATGATCGTCTTTCGCACGCGCGAGGCGGATTTCGACCGCCAGTCGAAACTGTCGATGTCGATTGAGAAGACACCGAAATTCCGCTCGCCGAGGTAGGCCCGCATCTGGCGCGTGTGCGCGAGATAGGGGAAGCGGAAGAACGGCGCCGACGGACGGCCTATTGCAGCTTCGATCGCGCTCAGCCCAAGTTCCATTTCCGCAATTGCGCGCGGCAGGCTGCGAGATTGCTGGTTTTTGTGCGACCACGTGTGATGGCCGATCGTGTGGCCGGCATCCGCGACCTCACGCAACGTTTTGGGGTCGACGACCGCCATCCGCCCGACCGCGAAAAAGATCGCCTTGGTGCAGTGCTCGGCAAGCGCGCGGAGCACCTTGCGGGTGTTTCGGCGGAGCGGGCCGTCATCAAATGTCAGCACAACCTCGCCGTCGCGGAGTGGGTCGGCCTGATGCTTGTATTGCTGCTGCCCGTATTCAATACCGCCGGTCGTGTCGACTTCGATGACGCGGGAGACGCCAAGTGCGTTCGGATTGGTGCAGGTCGCGACAGTGTCCTGCTCGGCTCCAACAGCCGGCGCGGCAAGCAACGCGAGGGCGGCCGCGCATGCGCCTGTGGCGGCTGCGAGACGCGAAGCCCGCGCTGAGTTGGGCGCAGATATACGACCCAGTTTCGTTGCCATCCGCGGCATCCCTCCACTCGTGGTCCGTCGCGGGCGCGCTGCCCGGAACCAACCCCCCGACGCACCATTCTATCAGGTTGTGGGGGTAGCGCGCGAGCTTTGCAGCGCCACGACCGCCGACAACCTCGTGAACTTGCAGCTATGCTAACCGCGTGTGGCCCGGCCGCCGCATGTGGCTTGCCCTCACGAGGTGTGTTAGCGGCGTGCGACCGCGGGCCCGTTGGGCTGCGCTTCCCGCATTGATGATTGGATCGGATGGGAGCTGTCTGATGTCAGACACCGCTGATGCACCGCGCGCTGTGGATAAGCCCGAGATCATCAGCGGCGATCTCGTCCGCGCCGTTCAAGAAGCGCTTGAGCGGGACGACAAGGCGGCAGCGAAGGCGCTGGCCGAAGAGCTGCGCGCGCCGGACCTCGCCGACCTTCTAGAGGCGTTAAATCAAGACGAACGCGCGCCTTTCATCATGGCGCTCGGCAACGACTTTGAGTTCGACGCATTCTCTGAACTCGACGAAGCGGTCCGCGACCAGCTTTCAGAAGAGCTGCCGAACTCCTATCTCGCGAAGGCCGTCGCCGAACTTGAATCGGATGATGCCGCGTACGTTCTCGACGGCCTCGAGGACGAGGACCGCGAAGACGTCCTCCAGCAGATGCCGCTCGCGGACCGGACCGCACTCAGGCGTAACCTCGAATATGAAGACGAGACCGCCGGCCGCATCATGCAGGCCGACTTCGTCACCGTTGCGCCGTTCTGGAACGTCGGCCAGGTGATCGATCATCTGCGCTCAGCCAAAGACCTGCCGGAGACGTTTTCCGAGATCTTCGTGGTCGATCCCACCTATCACGTGCTCGGATCCATAGGGCTGTCACAACTCGTCCGCACCCAGCGCGACATCGTCGTCTCGGACATCATGACCTCTGACATTGAGGTCGTGCGGGCGACGGAGGACCAGGAAGAGGTCGCCCGCCAGTTCAACCGCTATGACCTGCTGTCAGCGCCGGTCGTCGACGAGAACGAGCGGATGGTCGGTGTCGTCACCGTCGACGACATGGTCGAGGTCATTCAGGATGAGGCGGACGAAGACATTAAGCGTCTTGGCGGTGTCGGTGACGAGAGCCTGCTCGACAATGTCATCGACGCGACCAAGAGCCGGTTTGTCTGGCTGCTCATTAACCTCGCCACCGCGATCCTGGCCTCGCTCGTCATCAAGCAGTTCGACGCGTCGATCTCGGAGCTCGTGGCGCTTGCGGTGCTGATGCCGATCGTCGCCTCCATGGGTGGCAACGCCGGCACGCAGACCATGACCGTGGCCGTGGTCGCGCTCGGCACCAAGGACCTCGGGCCGCGCAACGCGCTTAAAGTCGTCATGCGCGAGGCAGCGATCGGCCTCCTCAACGGGTTTATCTTTGCCGTCATTCTTGGCGCCATCACCGTTGTCTGGTTCGGCAGCGGGCCGTTGGGCTTCGTCATTGCGGCTGCCATGATCTTCAACCACTTCGCCGCCGCGCTTGCCGGCATCGCAATCCCGCTGGCGCTCGACAAACTTGGCTACGACCCGGCGATCGCTTCCGGTGTGTTCCTCACAACCGTGACGGACGTCGTCGGTTTCTTTGCGTTTCTCGGCCTCGCCACGTACTTTTTGTTTTGAGGACGCGAGTGAAGGAGCGCTGAGATGACAGGCGTCGTCACGATCCGGCACGTCGCTGAAAGTGACCGCGCGCAATGGCAACGGCTGTTTGCGGCCTACATTGCGTTCTACGAAGCGCAGATTGCCGATGACGTCTTTGGAGTGACGTTTGCGCGGCTGCTCTCAGATGAGCCGCACACGCACAGCGGCTTTGTCGCCGAGCGCGATGACGGCACCCTCGTTGGCCTCGCCCACGTACTGTTCCACCGCTCGACATGGTCGGCGACCGGCTACCTCTATCTTGAAGACGTGTTCGTTGACCCGGATGCCCGGGGTGGTGGCGTTGGCCGTGCGCTGATTGAGGCTGTGTACGCACACGCCGATGCGCTCGGCGCGACGCGGACCTACTGGGCGACCCAGTCCTTCAACGAGACCGCCCGGCGGCTCTATGACCGGCTCGCGACGCTGAGCCCCTTCGTGCAGTACCGGCGCTAGATCTGTTCCGGGTCGCAGTCACGCCCGCCCAAGTCTCGCTTATGTGTGTGACGCTGCATCTTCCGCGTCCGCCGCTGCTGCCGGATCGGTGCGAGGTCGCGGGCGGCACTGTATTTCCCAATTGGCGAAACGAACCTTAACGAGCCGTTAACTATACCGACGCATCGTCCCGCCATCAGCGTCGGGAGTGAGAGCGTGCGTGTCATCCGGTCAGTCTTGCTAAGTGCGGGCCTCATAGCCGGTGTGTTTGTTGCGCCGGGTCACGCAGTCGCGGAAGCGGCGCAGTGTTCGTCGGTGCCGCCGGAGTTCGCAGAGATCCTGTCGCGGCGCTGGGATGCGGCTTTAAACGACGGCCGGGCGCGAGACCTATCCGAACTTTATGCCTTTGACGCGGTGCTCATCACGCCCGCAAGTGAGGCGACGCTGGCGTCACCGCCGGCGGTCTCAGCACATCTCGGCAAGCTCGCCTCGCACTTCCGCGCAGCGCCGATCACCGTGCGGACCCTGCGCAGCGGCTGCAACACGATCCTCGACTTCGGCGACATCACACTCATCGCGCGCCGCAACCCGCAGCAGCAGTTCACGATGCGGTACTCGCGGCTTTATGAGCGCCGCGGCCAGCACTGGCAGGTGACGGTCGATCATCTGACGTGGCGGGACGGCATGCCAACGCGGCATCGCGATCTGCCGCTTGGTGACGATCGCGCGAAACTGACGGCGATGATTTCAGGCCTCGGCCAGGGCAAGCAGCCGGCCGTTGCCGGTATGCTCATTCGGCCGCCGGCCCTTGCTGCGCGTCCACTTGCAGCGCGCGCCCCAAGCGTGCGGCCAAAGCCGCGCAGGTCGCGGCGCGCCCGCGTCATCCGCAATCGCGACTGGGCCCGCAAAGCGCTCGGCCTCGACGACTGACCTCGATCAGGCAGCGACGCGGCGCTCGGCTGGCGTCCAGCGGACGGGCAGCGACGCAAACCCACGAATGCCGGGCGATGGGTTCCAGTTGAGATCATCACCCGCGGTCTCAATCGTCCACTGCCGCGTGCCGTCGAACAGGGCCGAGAAGGCCGTGATGGCCTCCATACGCGCGAGCTGTGCGCCGAGGCAGACATGGGGCCCGAAGCCAAAGCCGAGGTGCGGGTTTTCCGAGCGCGCCAGGTCGGCGGCGTGCGGGTTCTCAAACATCGATGGGTCGCGGTTGGCGCCGGAAAGATACGCCGAGATCACGTTGCCGCGCCGCAGCTCGTGACCTGCGATCGTCACATCGCGTCGCGCATAGCGCGCCTCCGTCATCTCAACGGGGGAGAGGTAGCGCAGCAGCTCATCAACCGCCTGCACGGCGCGCCGCCGGTCGAGGTTGGCGAATGCCGCCGTCTGGCCCTGCGTGATAAGGTGATGCGCTGAGAGCGAGATCAGGTGGACGGTTGTCTCATGGCCTGCAAACAGCAGCAGGAAGGCCATCGCCAGCATCTCGTCTTCGTCCAGGACCTCGCCCTCATCATCGGGCTTTACGAGCTCTGACAGCAGGCCCTCGCGCGGGTGCGCCCGGCACGCGGCAAGCTCCTCGCGCATCAGCTTTGCAAGCTTCGAGACGTTCCAAAGTGCGGTCAACGTGCTGAACGGCCCGTTCGTCATCTCCATGACGGTCGAGGCCAGGTGTTCGTATTCATCTGCGCGGCGCACATCGATGCCGAGCAGTTCGGAGATGACGCGCAAGGGAAACGGGCGCGCAAAGTCTGTCACAAGATCAAACGGCGTGCCGGCTGGATGCTTGCTCAGAAGCTCCGCCGCGATGGCCTCGATGCGCGGGCCCATGGAGACAATGCCGCGGCGATTGAAAGCGTGATTGACGAGCCGGCGGAGCCGTTTGTGGTCCGGCGCGTCCCGGCCCAGCATGTTGTCGGACAAAACGCGGATCGTCTTTGGTATCCACCACGAGATGCCAAGGCGGCCCGACTTGCCGGCGCTGCGCGGATCGTTTGCGAAGGTGTCCGTGTCGCGCAGCACGCGCAGGGCGTCTTCATGGCGGTAGGCCGCCGGGACGGCCCCAAGGATCGGGACTTTAAGCCAGAGCGGACAGCCGCGCGCATGAAGTTCGGCAATGGGCGCGGCCGTGTTCGCCCGATAGTCATTGTCGCCGAGCGAAACCATGAACCCGTTGCGGTACTGATCCATGACGCACTCCTGTTCCGCGTTGCGAGGTTCAGTGCCGTCGTCATCTGGAGCGCGACACGCCGCGTCGCGCCCGGCTATCAGCTCGTCGGCACCTCAAGCTTCTTCGTCAGGTTCTCGAATTCGCGGCGGAGTTCTTCGTTGCGGAAGATCTCTTCGAACGTCGGCGCTTCGAGCTGCTGCAGCGCCTCAAACGTGCGTGCGGCTTCCTTCATGAGGGCGCGGAGCTGGAAGCTTGCTTCCACCGTCTCGTAGGTGTTGTCCGCAATTTCGAGGTCATGCGCGGCTTTCGAGCGCGCCTTGGCGATCTGTTCGCGCTGCTGCAACAGGTATTTGCGATAGCCCCGCGCGGCGTCTTCGGCGAGCCGCTGGCTCTCGAGGTTCGCCTCCAGCACACGGCGCTGATCGGACCGGTTGCGCCGGCGCAGCAGCTCTTTCGTCTTCTTGCGCGCCGCGCGGATGTCGCGGCTGATTGCAGACAGCTTTGGCAGATACTGCTTATCGATCCGGCCGATGATCGTGTCCTGTGCGTGGACGAGCATCGCAAAGAGCGCCGCGTGCATCGCAAAATACTTGCGCGCCGACTTCGTGTTCTCACCCGTCGCCGTCATCCGACGCGCGAGCTGCTGATCGATCAGCTTGGCGGAGTTAAACACTGCGACGAGCCGCACAAGATCGCCCGACAGCACGCTGTCGAGCAGCAGATCCACCTGGTCCGGCGCCATCTTCAGGCCGGACTTGGCGAGTGCCGCGCCGACCTTGTCTTTCGTCTTCTCGATCTCTTCGCGGTTCAGCGCGATGCGCGCCTCGGCCTCTTTGATGGCCGTATCGAGGCTCGCGACGGTGTCTGACAGCACGCCTGGAAGCAGCCCGCTCTCGGGCGCGTCCAACCGCTTCTCCTTCATCGCGACGATCTGGTCTTCGAGCTTCTGGATCGACTTCCGACGCTGCTCGATCTCTTTCTGGAACTTGACGACAGGCACGTCGGTGACAATGCCGAGCGCGGCATCGAGCAACTCGCGCACGCGGTCCTGCCGGTCCTCTTTTGTCTCGCTCCAGATGGGCGGGACGATGAAGTCGTTCTTGGAGGGAAGCTTGCTCGCCTTGCCGCGGTTGTCAGCGGTGTCCTTCAGAATGCGATCGATCGCCTGCATCAGGCGCTTGGCCTGCTCATAGGTCTTGTCGCCAGCGCGCGGGTCGGTGTCCGCGCGCGCGCCCGGACGCACGTCCGCCGACGGGGCCTTCTCCGCCGTCTCCCGCTCAATGAGATCTGTGATGCCGTCCGCCCAACGGTTCTGAGCATCGGCGGGACCGGCCACAAGCAAGCCGCCAGCCATCAGCGCGATCGCGCACGATGGCGCCACCATCGACCGCCGGTTCAAGTTCGACATTCCAAGCCCTCCTGGTGCGTTAAGAGAAGGGGAATGAAAGATGTCATTTCAATGGGCCGAAGGGGCGGAACAGGCTGTGTTTGCGGTTAAATCCACCGCCGCGAGCGCTCGAAATAGGCCTCATATTCGACGCCGAATCGCCGCCTGAGGTGCGCTTCTTCTGGCAGAATCGCAAACCACGTGACGAGCGGCACGAAGAGGACTGCCGCGATCCCGAACCAGATGTTTTGGGTCACCTCCGCAAAACCGAGCAGGATCATGGTGTCGGCGAGGTAAATCGGGTTGCGGAAGCGGCGGAACGGCCCGTGCGTGATCAGCATGTCCGCGCCGCGATCCGGTCTGATGTTGGTTCGCGCCCGCAGCATCGTCCAGACAGCCCATGCCATCAGCACTAGCCCTCCGACCCCGATCGTGCGGCCAATCACCTTGGCAATCAGGTCGTTCGTCCCCGGCCACGGCAGCGGCGCGACCTGGCCGAGTACAAACGATCCGCCAAGGGCCCCCATCAGCAGCAGCGGCGGCCACGGGATCCGTGACGGTGCGTCGGCTTCAGTTTTCGCGTCGGTCATGCTGTGTTCCTGTCAAAGTCCACATAGCCGCGTGATGAGAGAGCGATCAATGATCCCGAACGCAGCCCCAAGCTTCAACTTCGACTTGGATGAGACGGCGAATCAATTGCGCGACAGCGTGCAGTCGTTCGCCTCCGACAAGATTGCGCCGCTCGCCGAGGAGATCGATCGCACCGATGAGTTCCCGCGCCACCTCTGGCCGCAAATGGGCGAGTTGGGCCTTCACGGGATCACCGTCGCGGAAGAGGACGGCGGAACCGGCCTCGGCTACCTCGACCATTGCATCGCCATGGAGGAGGTGAGCCGCGCATCCGCATCAGTCGGCCTCTCATACGGCGCCCACTCCAACCTGTGCATCAACCAGATCTTCCGCAACGGCAACGCGGACCAGAAGAGCCGTTACCTTGAAAAGTTGATCTCGGGCGAGCACGTCGGCGCGCTTGCGATGTCCGAGCCGGGCGCTGGCTCAGACGTCGTGTCGATGAAGCTGCGGGCGGAGAAGAAGGGCGACCGTTACGTCCTCAACGGCTCGAAATTTTGGATCACAAACGGGCCCGGCGGCGACGTCCTTGTCGTCTACGCGAAGACGGATCCGGAGGCCGGCCCGCGCGGCATCACGGCTTTCATCGTCGAGAAAGACTTTCCGGGCTTCAGCGTCGCACAAAAGCTCGACAAGCTCGGCATGCGCGGCTCCAACACCGGCGAGCTCGTATTCGAGAACTGCGAGGTGCCGGAAGAAAACGTGCTCGGCGAGGTTGGCCGCGGGGTCAATGTCCTCATGAGCGGGCTCGATTACGAGCGCGCTGTGCTGGCGGCGGGCCCGCTCGGCATCATGCAGGCGGCCTTCGATGTGGTGATGCCGTACATCCATGACCGTAAGCAGTTCGGCAAATCGATCGGCGAGTTTCAGCTCGTGCAGGGCAAGGTCGCGGACATGTACGTCGCGCTCAATTCAACGCGCGCCTACGTGTACGCCGTCGCGAAGGCCTGCGACCGGGGCGAGACCACGCGCGAGGATGCAGCCGGCGCGATCCTGCTTGCCGCGGAACGCGCAACCGCGTGTGCGCTCGATGCGATCCAGCTCCTTGGCGGCAACGGCTACATCAACGATTACCCGACCGGCCGTCTCCTGCGCGATGCAAAGCTCTACGAGATCGGCGCCGGCACGTCAGAAATCCGCCGCATGCTTATCGGCCGACAGCTCTTCGAGAAGACGGGCTGACGACGACGGCGACGGCGACGTTATCATGCAATGGCCCGCCCAAGGTACGCCGGGTAGCTCTCGTTGGTCGCGCTCGCGAGCCCGAACGCAGCCCGCAGCCGCGCGGTTGCCTCCGGATCGGCTGCTTCAACAGCGGCCGTTTCAACCGCCGCCATCTCTGTCTTGAGGTTCGTTATCTCTGCAAGGCCGCCATCGATCTTGATGCGCCGGCGATCCTTGAACACGTCGACGCCGCGCGCGATGCCTGCGGCTTCTACAAGGCTGACGACATCAGTACAGTCGAGGCCCCGATCACGCGTGATCTGCGGCGCGCGGCCAAGCGCTTCGCTGCAAATCGCGCTGAGTGTTTGACCATCGATCGGCAGAAGCACCGTGTGAATGTGGCGCCAGAACTCAAGGCCACGCAGCGTGCGCTCGCGAAGTTTGACCTCCAGACAGCCTGCCCGAAACTTGATGTTGAAATCGGGATCGGGCTGCGGAGTGATTAGATACGTCTCGTCGCGCTGCTCGCGCTCGATCGCGACGCCTGCACCTTCGATCTGCAAACGCATGTCGGCGAGCGCAGGCGCGAAGCAGCGGAACTCATACCGGCCTGTTCGTGTGCGTCGCACTGGCAATCACTCGCTTGAAGATCAACGGGCTTGCCTAAGCGCGACCGCAGTCGCTGGCGCAGCGGCAAAGCGTGAGGGTTCGGCTGCTATCGGCCCGGCTCGACAGGCGCCCAGATTTCGCATTCCAGATTGCGGTTTCATGCCTGACTGCTAGTCGCGGCAAGCCTTAGGGTCCCGCCTCATCCTTGCGCCGCGCGAGAAACGCCAGCCGCTCCAGCAGGTGGACGTCCTGCTCGTTCTTGATCAGCGCGCCATGCAGGGGCGGGATGAGCTTCCGCCGGTCCGTCTGGCGCAGGTCGTCTTCCGAGATGTCTTCGTTCACGAGAAGCTTGATCCAGTCCAGCAGCTCTGAGGTCGATGGCTTTTTCTTCAGCCCCGGCGCCTCGCGGAGCTCATAGAAGATCCGCAGCGCCTCCTGAATGAGCCGGCCTTTCAGATCTGGATAATGGACATCGACGATCGCCGCCATGGTCTCGGCGTCGGGGAAGGTGATGTAGTGGAAGAAGCAGCGGCGCAGGAA
The DNA here is from genome assembly GCA_038523925.1 of Pseudomonadota bacterium. Taxonomy (GTDB): domain Bacteria; phylum Pseudomonadota; class Alphaproteobacteria; order Rhizobiales; family Hyphomicrobiaceae; genus JBCBWG01. The sequence continues at coordinate 93,147 of JBCBIY010000005.1, forward strand.
CGCGTCCGGCAGCTCTTTTTCGTTGTTTGACGTGATCAGGACGACCGGGCGAGCCACAGCTCGGACGACTTCGCCGGTCTCGTAGACGTGAAACTCCATGCGATCGAGTTCCTGCAATAGGTCGTTCGGGAACTCGATGTCCGCCTTGTCGATCTCGTCGATGAGCAGCACCGGACGCTTGGGCGCGGTGAACGCGTCCCAGAGTTTGCCCCGGCGGATGTAATTGGCGATGTCGCCGACCTTCGGGTCCCCGAGCTGGCTGTCGCGGAGGCGGCTCACAGCATCGTATTCGTAGAGGCCCTGGGCGGCCTTCGTCGTCGATTTGATGTGCCACTCGATGAGGTCTGCCCCGAGCGCGCGGGCGATCTCCTCTGCGAGCACGGTCTTTCCGGTGCCAGGTTCGCCCTTGATCAGCAGCGGCCGTTCGAGCGCTACGGCGGCGTTGACCGCGATTTGCAGGTCGCCGGTCGCGACGTACCGGTCACTGCCTGAGAAATTCGTCGTCATGATCTGCGCATTCGCTTGCCGTCAGCAGCCGAACCAAATCCGCCAAAAGACAGACAGAATCGTGCCCTGTTCACCATCGATACCATTCAGCGACGCGCTTCTAAGGAAAACCCGGCCACGTTGCCGCTGCTTCCTTGACTTAACGAGGCCGAGACATAGAAGCGAGGGCAGATGAGGGCGGTTTGGCCTTTGGGCACGGCGCGAAAGCAGTGGAGAGGCAGTTGAGCAACGCAGACACCACAACCGCTGAGCGAAAGAGACCCAGCGCCAAACGCGCGAAAGCTCCGGCTGCAAAGCGCCAGGCCACGCCGAAGAAGAAGGCGAAAACGCCAAAGGCGGTCTCATTGCCGGAGGGGTATCGCCCCTCGGACGATGAGGAGTTCATGGGCCCGTCGCAGCAGGCGTACTTCCGATCGAAGCTGGAAGACTGGCGCGATGACATCATTCGCCAGACCCGCGAGACGATCGAAGGGCTGACGACCGAGAATGCGCAGCATGCCGATATTGCCGATCGTGCGACGTCGGAGACCGACCGGGCGCTGGAACTGCGGGCCCGCGACCGGCAGCGGAAGCTGGTCGCCAAAATCGACGCGGCCTTGAAACGGATCGACGATGGCTCCTACGGCTACTGTGAGGAAACTGGCGATCCAATCTCGCTGCGCCGCTTGGAAGCCCGCCCGATCGCAACGCTTTCGATTGAAGCGCAGGAGCGCCACGAGCGCCGCGAGAAGGTCTACCGCGAAGACTGACGCACACTGACGGGGCGATCGCGCCTGCGATGCCGCCAGTCGCTTGATCCGTCAGGAGGCGGCTGCGTTCTGGAGCGCTTCGGCGCCGGCGCGGACCGCCTCTTCATCCGGCCGGGTTGATTCGTCGTCCTCGATGGCTTGCGCGTCCTGCCGCAACGCCGCGATCGTGCGCAGTGCCGTTGCCTCGCCGATGCGGATCAGGTCATCGGCGCGATGAAAATCAAACAGGCCAATCTTCCCAAGCCGTGGGTTGATGAGCACGTCCGGCGGATCGCCTGCGAGGCGCGAGCGGGCAATGCGGTCGTGCACGATATTGAACGCGTCGACCATGATCGTCGAAATGCTCGGCACGTCGGGCTCTGCTGTGCGGCGGCCAAAGCCGAACATCTGTCGTTGGATCAGCGCACGCGCGCCCCGCGTCGCCGGGTCGGCGGGTTTGTCCGTGTCGTCCTGGGTCACGTCCGGGACATCGCCGTTGGCGGCTTCGTCTGCGATCGCGTTGGCGATGCTTGCGGGTTCAGCTTCAGCCGCACCGTTAAAGTCAGTGAGGACGGTGCCGAGCGTAAAGAGATCCGCGTTGAGGTTGACTGCGATCACGTGGCGGGCGCCAAGCGCGCGGCAAACCGACACCGGGATCGGATTCACCAGCGCCCCGTCGAACAACCATCGGTCCTGAATGCGAACCGGCTTGAATATCCCGGGGATCGCATAGGACGCGCGGATCGCCTCGACCATACGGCCGCGGTTGAGCCAGACCTCATGGCCAGTGCCGATCTCCGTCGCGATCGCCGTGAACGGGCGCGGCAGATCCTCAATGCGCATGTCATCGAGCTGCTCTTCAAGCGCGTCGCTCAGGCGCTGGCCATTGATCAGCCCGGAGCCCGCGAGGTTGAGATCGAAGAAGCCAAACATCCGCCGCGGCGTCATCGAGCGGGCGAACGCCTCGATCGCCTCAAACTGGTCGGCCGCATAGCAACCGCCGACGACCGCCCCGATCGAAGTGCCGGCAATCACGTCCGGCCTGATGCCAGCCGACTCCAGCGCCTTGATGACGCCGATGTGCGCCCATCCGCGCGCCGCGCCCCCGCCCAATGCCAATCCGATTTTGCCGCGCGCCATCGTCCGTCTCCGGCCCCGTCAGCCTGAAAGTTCGAGAACCCCTAACGCGTGCGCCCAAGCAGGACGCGCGCCAGTGACCCTGCGTCAAAGTGTACAGAAGAACCGTTCACGCGGTCTCAATCCGCTTCAGGGTGACGTGACCGTCCGCAATGCGGTCGAGTTCGATCGCCCGGTAGAAGCAACTCCGCTCGCCCGTGTGACACGCCACGCCATTTCCCGCCACCGTGACGACCACTTCGATCACATCCTGATCGCAGTCAGCCCGGACCGCCTGGACGGCCAGTCGATTGCCGCTTTCTTCGCCCTTCAGCCAGAGCTTTGCCCGTGACCGGCTCCAGAAATGGGCTTCCCGGGTCTCAAGGGTCCGCGCCAGTGCGTCGCGGTTCATCCACGCGAACATGAGTACGGTACCATCGTCAGCGGCCGTGACGATGGCCGGGATGAGGCCTTGCGCGTCGAACTTTGGCTGGAAGGCCGTCCCGCCCTCGACCGCGTCCTTATTGCCGCGTTCCGCGAACGTGATGCCAGCCATATCCTGGTGCCTCTTCTGCATGTGGCGCCGCCCGGTCGCCCGCCCGCACCTCACATGCCGTTGAACCATACGGCCGGTGCTTTCGTTTGTCGGTTCAGCAATTATATGCGACTCATGTCGCGATGTGCCCCACGCCCGGCCGTGGTGCCTGCAGTTTGGACGCTATGCCATGGCCGACCTCAACGACATCTACAACACCCGCATCATGGAGCTCGCGGCCGAGATCCCGCAGACAGTGCGGCTGGCGAGCCCCGATGCGACGGCGACGGCGCACTCGAAGCTTTGCGGGTCGACGGTTACCGTGGACCTCAAAGTCGATGGCGACACGATCACCGACTACGGTCAGACGGTGAAGGCGTGCCTGCTGGGGCAATCGTCGGCCTCTGTTGTCGGCCGCGAGATCGTCGGCACAAAGCGCGGTGAACTGGAAGCTGTCGCCCGCGACATGCGCGCGATGCTGAAAGAGGGCGGTGAGGGGCCCAACGGTCGCTGGTCAGACCTTCGCGTCCTTGAGCCCGTTCGCGACTACCGCGCACGCCACGCGTCAACGCTCCTTGTGTTCGACGCCATCTTGAAAGCGCTCGCTGAACTCGATCACGCCAACGCGCCCGATGCCGCAGCCGCCACGGCCTGACCCAAACTCCCTAGTCCCGTCCACCGGGAGCCGCATCATGCGGCGCGTCCTTTCGGCACCAATCTATCTCTATCGCTGGACTGTGCGACCGTGGCTCGGTTGGCCTTGCCGTCATCTGCCGACCTGTTCGGATTACGCGCTTGAAGCGATTGAGACGAACGGGGCCTGGCGCGGCTTCTGGCTGACCCTTTCCCGCGTAGCGCGCTGCCAGCCGTTCGGCACGGCGGGCCACGATCCCGTCCCAGACATCCGGTCGACGCGGCATTGGTTTGCGCCGTGGCGCTATGGCCGGTGGACGAGCGCGCACATGAGTGCCGCGCAACGCTGGCAGCGGGCGGATGCGGCTGGCGACGCGGCCTCGGATGACGTCTCACCGAAGCCGTAAATCTGCGTCGCCAGCCTGCCCCCCCGGGCCTCATTGCGGACGTCGAACCAGCGGCGGCGGCTATTGCCGCGCGACCGGTCCGTTTCCGCTGGGTCTGGCATCGATCCCGCGCTCGGCCTCGCGAAGCTCCCGGGCGCGCGCGTACCAGAAGTCGGCCTGTTGCGCGTCAGGCTGCAGGCCGATTGCGCCAAGCCGGCTGATCTCTCGGGGATCAAATGTCTCTGCGAGCGCGCGTGCGCCGAGGCTGAGCCCGATCTCAGCCGCCCGCTTATAGAAAAGCCGCGCGGTGTTCACGTTGCCATCGCGCAGCGCCTGGTCACCGCGGCGGAGATAGAACCGACCCTTACGCCGCTGTGCATCGGTGAGCGGCACGCGGTTGGATGGCGCTGGCCGCGCGAGCCCGTTGTCGGCGGGCAGCTTGGGCGCGGCAGCCTGCGTGTCGCCTGACGCCTGCGTCTGTGCGCTTTGCCCGCCGGGCGCCGGCTGCGGCTGACCGACCGGCGCGGCCGGCGCGTTGTTAATCGGCTCTTGCGCAGGCGTCGCGCGGAGCACGCGCACCGGGCCATCAGCCGGTCCGATCTCAGGCCGCTCCGGCGTCAACGCAACCGTCGCGCCGGCAAGCTTCTCGCCGTCCAGCGCCATCAGCGCGAATTCAATGAGCGTCCGGTCTGCAATGCCGCCCGGCACCGTGATCGACAGCGCGCCAACCGCGGCAATCGGGATCGCCCATGTGCTCGCCGAGATCCGGTAGCCCTGGCTCAGCGTCGCCGTCTCCGGAAGCCCCGTGACGCGCACGAAACTCATCGGCGGCAACGCGCCCGGCCTCAAGATATTGACGTCGATTGCAGAGGCCGCACCTTTCGGCACGGCGACTTCGGACGGAACGCGAAGCTCCGCCTTGTCGGTCGGCGATTGCGCGACGACATGCGCGCCGTCAATCGCCACCATCAATCCGAGAACGAGCGACGCGGTGCGTGCGATGTTTCGAAATCGCCTTTCCGTCCGCGTCACCGCTCTCTGCACCCCTTGCGCGCTCATCGCACTGCGCTCCCCCTAGACCCGATCACCTCTCGTTGCGCGAGGCCGGCCTAACGGCCAGCCTGCTCGCGGCGCCGCTCCATCCAGTCGAGAAACTCGCGGAAGAGCCGTGCCTGTTCTTCCGGATTGTTCGGTGCCACTTCGGCGATCTGTGCGCGGGCTTGGGATGCGTTGATCCCTGTGCCGCGCACTTCGCGCCGTGAGACGAGTGAGGGTGGTGCGTTCTTGTCGAGCCATTCCTGCGCCGCCGGGAACCGCTTCCAGGTCTTCAGGTTCGCGGCCAGGTTGACCGTCCGCCACTTCTTCCGGCGCGGCGGCTGCTTCATGCGCTCGAAGTTGTCGAAGAACGCATTCACGAACTTCGCAACGCGCTTGTAGCGCTGGGTCTCGGTCGGCCAGTTGTAAGCGGCAAGTACCGTCGACACGCCGATGGTCTCGACCGACTGGCCTTCCGGGATCATGCCCGGATAGTTCTCATGGTCGAGCGTCACGGGGATGTAGTCGTTCTCGAGCTTCTCGTCGAACGGGACGCCAACCATCTTGAAGCCCTTCTCAGCCGCGATCTGGCCGAAGCTGCGAAGCGGGCTGCCGCACACGCAGATGGTCGCGTCGAGTTCGCCCTTCTCCATCTTCGCAAAGCCATCGCCCTGGCCCATGTTGAATTCGATCGGCTTGATGCCGAGCGCCTTCATGACGAGCCGGATGGTGAGCTGCGTGCCGCTCCCCTTGTTCGAGTAGTTGACCTTCTTGCCATTGAGATCGGCGATCGAGTTGATGCCGGAATCCTTGCGGACTGCGATGTGCATCTCATCGACGAACAGGCGCGTGACATAGGTCAGCCGGTTCGCCAGGTTGCCGCCGAGTTCGCCGGTCTGCTGGTAATGGGTCATCGTGTTCGACTGGGTGATCCCCATGTCGATGCCGCGCAGGTAGAGGATATCGCGCACATTGTGTGCGCCGCCGCGGCCGACGATTGGCAGAATGCGCAGCTTGTCGCCATCGTTGATGGCAGCCGCAATATCGTAGGCGTAGAACAGGAATGACCCGTTCGGGTTGCCCGAGATGATGGTCACGACGTTTTCGTTGACCGTCTCCCGAAACTTGTCGGCGACCGCACCGCGCAACACGCGGCGCTTTGTTCGTGTCACCGTCTTCGGTTTGGCCTGCGCAAGCTTAATCTCGCCCTGTGCGTGTGCCGGACCCAAAACACCAAACGAAACTTGAACCGCGCCCGCCATCACACCGGCCAGCGCCCAACCTAGAACTTGTGAGCGTATCACACCGTCCCCCAACAGGATCATTTGCGACCGCCACACGCCAGCCCGCCAAGACCAGCGCTCACTCCCCGCGGCTTGCGTATGCCAAGACGGCCGATTTGAAAACGCTCGCTGCGAGCATTTTTTGTCCGTAGACGGCCTGCCAGTGGGACGAGTCGGCGACAGGCCCCGCGTTGAAAACGACAGGGCGGGCGAAGGGTCAGAGCGATGTAGAAGAAGCGTCGCCTTCGACCGCGATGTTGCAGATGTCGCCTCCGCGGCGCTCACCCGGCGGGCTTTGCTCAGGTTGGAGGTTTCAGGGATTTCCACTGCAGCAGCCGTTACGGCTGAATATCGACGCCACACGACCCAACCAGCGTAGCGCTTTCCTCCAGCAATTCGTCTTGGCGTTTCTCACTCAGGCTTGATGGTTCCCAGTCGGCAAAACTCGTCGTGAAGAATTGCGTCATGAGTTTTTTCTCTTCGCCCTGGTAAGACGCAGTGATTTTACCCCAGAGGCACACGCACGCCGGTTTTGAGCCGAGCGAATTTTCTCCCGCACACTGCGCAACAAACTGGGGCTTTGTTATTTCGGCGGCAAAGGCGCTCGCTGTTGCAAATGTTGCGAACAACACAAGCGCTAAGGAAACTGCGTCATGCCGCCATCGGGATCGCCGAATTCGATCTGTGAACATATTCTCCTGACGACTCCATTCTTGACGACCAGCCCGTCGCGAAGGGGCAAGCAGCACATCAGACGTTGACTGACAAAGCGTGTCAATGACCCCAACAGTGCGTTAATCCCCGGTGCGTATACGAGGCGGGGCGGGGACCGATAATGTTTGAGATCTGAACCATGACCAAGAAGCGGGCGACGGTGAAATTGCATGGTGCCGACATCGCGGTGGACTACGTCGTCGCGCACGACCTTGACGTGCAGGAGTGGCGCACCGCCCCCGAGGTTGAACGGCGACTGACGGAAGAGGACTGTCTCGAAATCGACGCCCAGCTCTTTGAGATCGAGAACGGATATCCGGTGTATCCAAAGCCGACGTTGAAGCGGGACGCCTAAGGCGGAGTGACTCGGGGCGCGCGGGGGGGGGGGCGTGGGGTGTCTCAGGTCGACCCCTGACGCGATCCAGTCACGACCAGCTTGGCGGAACACTCGAAGGCGTCCCTAACCGGAAGTGGTTGATCGCGACGATCGCTGCAGCCAGATAGCCAATGCGACGAGTCCAATCGTGGCAACGTCGAATACGCCGAGACTGTCCAAATAGCCGGCCTCTTCGGGCGAATGCGCGAACGCCGCGGGCACATCGAGGATCCATGCGCGAGCGACGGTGTAGAGGAGGAGTTGGCTGACGGCCGCCACGAAGAAAGCGACGTAACCGACGCGCCATCCAAGCACCAGTCCGATTACAACGGCCACATCCAATACCAGATAGATGACGTCGAGGGCCCGCCATTTCAGTGGCCTCAGGAATACTGCAGACCGAGTACGCGTTTTGAACCTATTCAAACGTGAGCGCGACTATCGAGCGTACGTCGTGCCGCTTGCCTGAGTGGCACCAGCCTTTTGTGCAGCGCGCTTCAAGCGCGTTCACGCGCGTTCACGCGAAACAGCGTCATTGAAGTGGGCAGATGCGTCCAACCTTCGCAACCAGTCGGCTGGGACTCCGCGAGATCAACGCCGAAGACGGACCAGAGCTTCAAGCCTATCAGCAGTTGCCATCGAACTGGCAGTTGCAGGCCGTCGATGAGTGCGAGTACGCCGACGGGGCGCGCATCGAACGCGACCTGGCGTTCCGGGGCAGCGGTGAGACCCGGCGTCTCCATACGTTTGTTGCGCGCGACAAGGCGCACGGTCACTTGATCGGCGAGGTTGGAATTTCAAGAACCTTCCCGCGGACGGCCGCAATTTTTTTCAGCGTGACACCAGACAAGTGGGGCATGGGCTATGCGAGCGAGCTGGCGCGGTTTGCACTCTCATTCGGCATCGAGCAATTGCACGTCCACCGCGTGACAGCCTCTGTTGCTGTCGAGAACCCCGCGTCCTGTCGCGTCCTCGAGAAGGCCGGGATGGTCCGCGAAGGGACCTCTCGCGAGTGCATCGAAGCACGAGGTCGATGGTGGACCGAACACCAATACGCGATGATCGCAAGCGATAGGCGGGCTTAGCAATGACGTCACGGGACCCGCAGCGAAAGAGGTCCGATCGTTCGACCTTCGCAGGTCCTTTGGCCGCGGCGCACGCTAAACGTCGACGTACATTCAGCACGAGCACCAACCTACGGTTCCACTGCATTAGGATTGTCCGACGGATGTTGTCAGCAGGCTGACGAAACGTCCCCGATCGCGCTTTATCCCAATTGCTGGCTTTCGCCGCTTGTCCTCTCGATGACTTCCGGTGTGAGAGGCTCAAGAGCGAGCCGCGTCGTTCGCTTGACGGCAGATCGGAGAAATCCTGCACTCAAGAGCACCTAGCCAGTCTACGGCAGTCATACCGTCGCTCGGCAAACAATTCGAAACGATTGCCTGCTCTCCGTGCACAGTCTATTCTGCGATACGATGGTGTGCATATCTTGACCATTGACGCATGACGGGTGGGGACGACAAAACAGTGGCGAAGTTATCATTGATACAGCTTGCAAACCCAATCCTTAAACAGTTCGGGTTTGAAATTGTGCGATCAAAGCAACTGGTCGATTTTTATCTTCACGAATATAAAAGCTACGAAGAATACCGGGACGTTCAGATCAAACATAATATGCGCAAGATAAGCAGTGTCTGGGCTGACGAAGCCACCCTACAACTTTTGTGCAGCAAGTTACGAGAGGCTGCCCCCCCACAAGTCGTCATTTAATGGCATTTGCCATGGCTCCAGAAATGGATTCGAGCAGAACTTCATTTCGAAGATCGAAGACTTCAAGGCCGTCGGAACTGATATTTCACCCACTGCAAAAGACTACGAACGATCAGTCGAATGGGACTTTCACAAAGCCAACCCAGACTGGATCGGAAAGTTCGATTTCGTCTATACGAACTCACTTGATCAATCATGGAACCCTCGATTAGCACTCGTCACATGGCTAAATCAGTTGAACCAGGATGGCGTTCTTGTGATCGAGCATACGGAGGCTCACGGTCCTAGTGGTGCATCAGAAATGGACCCGTTTGGTGTGCGACCTCACATGATGCCCTATGTCCTCATCGATTGGTTTGGAGCCGAAGTTTCCTTGAATATTGTCGAGTCGAAGAAGTCCAATCATGAAGGCATGCCAGTATGGTTGTTCTTTATGAGAAAGAGCGTCGAAAATATATCGTAAGCGCCTTCTGTTCACTGCAACGTTGAGGAGTAGGTTGCCTCGATAAGGCGGAATGGCTTGCACGCTGACTAGCCGCCCTCCAACAGCACCACCAACCCCACCCCCACACCACACACCATCCGCACCACCACCCGCGCGCCCCTTGCAACGCGCACGGCCCTCTGTCACACACGCGCCTCGCACTAACCCCGCTTACCTGCACTCGTAGGCAGTGATTGAGAGGAGGGTCCGGCTGATGGCTGCAATTGGTTTCAGTGTGACCCCAGACAGTTGGGGCATGGGCTATGCGAGCGAGCTGGCGCGGTTTGCACTCTCATTCAGCTTCGACCAATTGCACGTCCACCGCGTGACAGCCTCTGTTGCTGTCGAGAACCCCGCGTCCTGTCGCGTCCTCGAGAAGGCAGGGATGGTCCGCGAAGGGACCTCTCGCCAGTGCATCGAGGCACGTGGACAATGGTAGACCGAACACCAATACGCGATGATTGCAAGCGATAGGCGGGCTTGGCAGTGACGTCACGGGACCCGCAGCGAAAGAGGCCTAATCGTTCGACCTTCGCAGGTCCCTCGGATGCGGTACACGCCATGCCGTCAAAACCCATCGGCGGGTTGCGGCTCATCCGAAGACAGGTGCCCGTTGCTGGGATGAACCGGAGCCGGCGCGTCGCTACACTCGGGCGACCTGCGCAATGCCCGCTCGACGTCGTGGAGCTGAAGTAGAGAGGTGTTCGGCTTTGGGTCACTTTGAGACACGCGGTAGACATGACGAGCGATGCCCGTTCTGTCCGCTTCGACCGGCACCAGACATCTATTCGACCGAACCATGTGTGGCGCCTCAGACCCCCGCCATCTGATCGTGCCGCATGGTAAGCGTCGAGAAGTCCACAGCGCGGAAGTGCAACACCTGGGAGAATAGCTGAAGAATCCTCAAAGTCTGCGGTTACGCCCTGCCCATTAGGTGTTTCATAAGTATACTAGATCTTAAATGGAGTAGTTTCCGGAAACCACTCTGAGAACAGCGGTCTGCGTAGATCTTTCCAAAAAGACTGATCCAGATACGGTCAAATCCGGCTAGTTTCGAATTCGAAAATTCGGCTGCAAAAGCCTGTCGGAATAACTGGCGATTTGCGAGCTTCTGTTTGATCATCTCAGAAATATCGATAGGCGCGGTAGATTGGGAACCGGATCCCGCTCGCTGCACATCTCGAACTTGAATAAAGCGTGCCTCGTTGTCTCCGGCTACCTCGCCGTCCAAGATTGGAAGTGATAGCAGCAGATGATCAAAACCAACTAAGCCAGGGTAGGTCTTGGTGATGTAGTTGAATCTTTTTTTTAGATAGTCCGTCCGCCATATTCCGTAAAACCATGACGCACGAGATCTAAGTAACATGTTTGTCTTGTTCACGCATCTGGGCACAGGAAAGTTGCGAGGAAATGGATAAACCTGATCGGTCCCCTTTGAAAGTCGCCTCGTTACAACGGCGCCGACAGCCAATTTTGCATCACAGTGGCGATCCAATGAAAGCACCAGTCGCTCCACGAAATTATGAGACAACAGATCATCGTCAGCATGCCACATAAAATATTCTGTATCTGCATTATTGAGAACGGCGAGAAAGTTGTCGATTTGTCCAATGTTAGTTTCATTTCTCGTGTAATTGATGCAGGAATATCTCGTTTCAAAATCTTGGCATATCGCTTCCGTGTTATCTGTGCTGTCATTGTCAAATATGTGAATTCTGAAATCAGAACAAGACTGATCTAGCAAGTTTTCCAGACATTGCTTTATCAAACGCTCTGAATTGAAAAGTGGCACTCCAATAGTTAGTTTAACCATTTTCCGGGCGCTCATATCTTCCTGCGCAACGCATAAAATCTGCGCCACGTAAACTATGGTAAGGAAAAACGCGCAAGTCCGCAATAGCCCCTGGGATGGAGCCATCAACTGAGGCATTTCTGAAATTCAATTGGCGATCTATTTGACGCGCCGAAGATATCCGTTAGGTGCGACAGAAATCTGCAGTTTTGTATCGATCGCCCTGTCGATCTCGAAACAGTCATTGACTTGAAGAAAAGTGTCCACCGCTGTTCGGGGGTTGTTGCCTCTACCCCAAGGACGATCAGGAAACATCGCGGCATCCATGTATTCGACAACGGTATCAAAGACGACGCAGTAGCTACCCACCGTTGTTAAATCGGCGTAGGCCTCAAGTTCGGCCAGTACGTGGTCGTGGGTGTGATTGCTGTCGAGCGAGATCAATACGGTGCGCGCGCCTTCAGAAGCCTTGCGTACCTGGGCAATGATCTCGGGAGAGATAGACGAGCCCTCGATCATGTCGATCCGTCCTGCCATGGGGTGTGCCTCGATCGCTTTCCGATTGTGCACGCGGATGTCGATGTCAACGCCGAGGACGCGCCGTTTAGGTGCAGCAGGATTAAAGGTTTTGTTCTCCTGAATTGCGTCGCACAAATCGAGTTGCGCCAGTTGCGAGGCCGAAAAAACCAAGGAGCCGCCGTGTGCAATGCCAGTTTCGATGATCAGGTCGGGTTTCAACCGCCAAATAAGCTCCTGCATCGCCACAATATCTTGGGGGTACTGAATGATCGGGCGACCTTGCCAGAAGAAGTTGTACGAATATTGGGCCGCGAACGAGCTATCGCGGAATAATGCAGCGGCCTCCATCAATTCAACGTTTTTTGAAGCATCTGCAATACGTTGAGCTGACTCTCGTTCGAATTCTGTCAAAGGGTTGTGCTTTCGTATGTAAAGCGATGTCCGGTGATCGCTTTGATTTAATCAAGATAATTTGGGTTCATTACGTGGATCAAGGCGCCTGGCTTTAGTAATGTGTGCGCCTCTTCGGGGGCAGTGACACGCAGCCCCGTGACCGGCAGGTAGCGACCCTGTTTGACCGGGTTGATATCGATCACGCCGACAACTGGGCGATCTTCGCGCTGGCGCAACAACGAAAAAATAACTCCTTTCGAGGCCCCTCCCCACACAACACCGCCGTCCGATCCACCCGATACGCCAGCGGCAAAGTCCGCAGGCCAATTCACCGCGGGTCCGTGACCGGGGTCACGCAGCGTTGCTAGGTCGGCAATGATCGTAAGGTATTGCCCGCCAAAGCGCCGTTCAGCGAAGAGGACGCGCCCAAACATGCGCTCGAAATCAGTCATTCGAAAGTAGTTCACATGTTCGTAGAAGATATCGAACCATGCGTGATGGTCGAAGATCCAATCGAGGCAAGGCACCTCAATATAAATGAGTCCCTTCCCCGCGTTTGCATTGGCAACTTGTTTGAGAAATTCAATCGGCTCGGGAATATGCTCCAGGACATGACGCAAGATCAGTCCCTTTGCCTCAATGCCGGGCTCGGGACTGAAATAGGCTTGCTGTATCCGTGGGTTGGAGCCTTCATAGGTCGGATCGAAACTTTTGATATCCGCACCTTTGTCGACCATCCCCTCTAGAAACGCACCTTTCCCGCAACCCACCTCGACGAGTTGGTTGATGCCCATGTTGTTGGCGATCAACGTGCTGACGTCGTCCATATGAGATTGGAAGCGATGGCTGTGGGATTGCTCGTTGTTGTAGTCCGTGTCGTAGATTGCTTGCGCAGGATCAAACGCGCGGTTGTTTAAAACGCCTGTGCTGGGATCCTGTGCCAGATCGATATCTCCAAGTTCGCAGGCCTTCGCTTCTGCCTTGGTTGCATAGGTGCGGTCTTGAAACACCGGAAAGCCGGTCTGGGTATAAAGCGATTGAAGTGTCATTGGGCCAGATCTTTGCTCATTTCCGTGGGCACCCCGACGACAATCGCGGGGTCAAACGGGTTATCTGGACGCGCACCAATATTCAGAAGGTCCGGACGACCATATTTTTCGGCGATGCGTCTGGCCAGCGCCCGGACACTTATACCCTTACCTGAACAGATGTTAACCGGCCCCGTCACATCACCGAGCGCAGCGGCAACAACGCGCCGCGCGCCCTCTCCCACCTCGAGAAAGTCGCGGATCTGATGGCCATGACTGAGATCAACCGGTAGACCGCGCGACAATCGATCATGGAGTTGCGCGACAAGCCGGTTGGGGTGCTCACCTTCACCATACAGATGAAACAAGCGGCACCACGCCAATGCGGTGCTCGTGCTTGGCAAAGTGCTGGAGAGCGCCAAGTACGTGGCTGCCTTGGCGCCGGCATAGGGTGATTGCGGATCCAGTGGAGAAGCGATGTCGAGGGGCGTATCGCGCATGCCGTATTCGAAACAGGTGCCAATCCCGGTGAATTTCGCGGCGCCGGAAGCGATGGCACCTTCGGCAAGCGCGATGGTGCCTGCTAAACAACGCAGATTTGCGGGGTCGTCAATGTATTGCCCGGGCGTAGCGGTCCATGCGAGATGGATGATGTGGGCGCTTTTAGTGAAGATGCCGGCCCACCATTCAGGCGTTTTGGTGAAGAGATCGTCTACTTCAACGATGCTTGTCACGCCTACGGGCAGACGCTCGGCGCTGCCGCGACGTAAAATGGCCGTTACCTTGTGGCCATCCGCCACAAGCCGACGGCAGACATGCCGCCCGACAAAGCCCGTGGCGCCTGTTATGAAAACCGTAATCATGAGACTGCCAGTTCTGGCACAAAGGTGACGAAGCGGGTGCCTAGCTCAGCCAGATGAGCCAGTTGTCCGCGAACCTCGTCAGCGATGTTCCACGGCAGGATCACTACATAATCAGGGCGTATGGTGTCGAGCGCCGAAGGGGCCAGGATAGGGATGTGGCTCCCGGGCAGGAATTTGTTCTGTTTGGCGGTTGCCGCGTCGTGAACACGCGGCAGCAGATCAGGGCGGATGCCTGCAAAATTCAGCAGTGTATTGCCCTTGGCGGCCGCACCGTAGCCGGCAACGATCTTGCCGTCCCGCTTTGCATCCAAAAGAAATCGCAACGCGGTATTCTTGACGGTCTCGGCCGCGGCTTGGAAGCCTTTGTAAAAGGCCACGGTGTCCATGCCGCGCGCGCGTTCCTTTGTGAGCAGCCTTTCCACGGTCGAGGCGACTGTATGATGCGCTTCTGCCCGGCAACCATAGACCCGCAGCGACCCGCCGTGAGTGGGCAACTCTTCCGCATCTACAACGCGCAGACCGTTGGCTTCGAATATTCGCTGTATAGTAAGCAGAGAGAGATAAGAGAAGTGTTCATGATAGACAGTATCGAACTGACGATGTTCGACAAGCCGCATCAGATGCGGAAACTCCAGCGTCACAACCGCGTCGGGTTTGAGGATGGTAGCTATGCCTTGCGTAAAGTCATTAATGTCGGGCACATGGGCATAGACATTGTTACCAACTATCAGGTCAGCGGATCGGCCTTGAGCGACTAATTTCTTTGCCAACGCGAGGCAAAAGAAATCCTCAATGATATCGATCCCCTTGGTGCGGGCGGCATCAGCGGTGGCGGTGGTGGGTTCCACCCCCATGCAAGGCACGCCGACCGACTGCATGTGCTGAAGCAGGTAACCATCGTTTGCGGCCAGTTCGATCACGAAGCTGTCGGACGCCAACCCGAGGCGATCAACGATCATATCGGTGTACCGTTTGGCGTGGTCTACCCAGCTGTGAGAAGTTGAAGAAAAGTAGGCGTAGTCGGCTTTGAAGACGTCTGCGGCGCTGGCGTAGTCTTCAGTCTGAACGAGCCAACACCTGGAGCAAACGCTCAGCCGCAGAGGGTAGGTAACTTCCGGTGCTTGCAGTGCGGCGGCATCGAGATAGCCATTGGAAAGAGGGGCGTGGCCCAGGTCTAGAAACCTCTCTGACAGAGGAGCTTCGCAATGGCGGCAGGTATGATTGAGGATCATATCGCAATAGGATCCAAGTTAGTCAGGCGCGGATGTCTAGCATCCCGATCCGATACTTCGGTTGGTGGCAAGGGCCAAGCAATGTCGAGAGCCGGATCGTCCCAGGCCAGTCCCCCCTCATGGAATTTGCTGTAGGGCGCGCTGTGGAAGTAGAGCAGTTCAACATTGGAGCTCAAGGTCTGATAGCCGTGGGCGAAACCTACGGGCACGTAGATCATATCGCGGTTGGTCTCGGTAAGCTCGACCGCTGTTGACTGACCGAATGTCGCGGACCCCAGGCGGATATCGACGACGACATCCAGGATCGCTCCCCGGACGCATCGTACCAACTTTGCGTCAGCCTGCGGCGGGCGCTGAAAATGGAGGCCGCGAAGGGTGCCCTGGGACCGATTGAAGGCCGTGCTAGCCTGGCACCACGAAACATCGATGCCTGCGGCGCTGAACTCTTCGGCACAGAACGTACGTGCTAAGAAGCCGCGTGAGTCTTCGCGCTTCTCGATACTGACCCGGAAAAGGCCCTCGGGGTGGAGCGGACAAAAGATCATCGAGCCGCCTCGTACGCTGCAATCTGGGCACGGCTTGTAGCCACAGGATCGACGCCGCCCGTTACGGCGCGGTACCAGTCAATGGTATAAGCGACGGCATCTTCAAAGGACCACCGCGGCAACCAGCCCAGTGAAACACGTGCCAGTTCGATGGACAGGGCCAGGCGATCCGCCTCATGGACGTGCTCATCATGCGAAACGTCCTCCCATTTGCCGGGCCAATGCGTTAGCGCAAGATCCAGAAGCTCTCTCACCGGACGGTTTGCGTGGGTATCGGGACCAAAGTTCAGCGAGGCCGGTGGAGCGGTGCCCTCGTGGAGCTGTTCAGCGTAGTCAAGATAGCCAGAAAGCGGTTCCAGCACATGTTGCCATGGTCGAGTAGCGTGGGGGTTGCGCACTTGAACAGGAGCACCGCTTTGCAGGCCGCGGATGATGTCGGGTACGATCCGGTCCTCGGCCCAATCGCCGCCGCCGATCACGTTGCCGGCGCGGGCCGAGGCGACGCGGATTTCAGAACCTGCAAAGAGCGCCTCCCTGTAGCTGGCGATCAGTAACTCGGTCGCGGCCTTGCTAGCGCTGTACGGATCGTGCCCCCCCAGGCGGTCGCTCTCGCGGTAGCAATGAGCCCATTCGCGGTTATGGTAAACCTTATCGGTTGTGCTGATGATGATCGTGCAGGGCCTTTGCATTTTGCGCAGTGCTTCAAGCACATGAACGGTGCCCTGAACGTTTGTCGCCCAGGTCTCTACCGGTTGCGCATAGGAGCGGCGGACAAGCGGTTGCGCTGCCAAATGGAAAACCACGCTCGGCCGGATCTCATCAATTCGAGCAAACACGCCTCCAGCGTCACGCAGGTCAAGTTCAGCATGGTCCATGCGCGTTGCCAGATTCAGTTGATTGAAGAGCGCAGGCGTGCCCTCTGGAGCAAGCGCCAGCCCATAGACCTGCGCCCCCATATCGGCCAGCCAAAGCGACAACCAAGAGCCCTTGAAGCCGGTGTGGCCCGTTACGAGCACCCGCTTGCCCGACCAGAAGTTGCCCGTCGTCATGCCCACACGCTCCAGGGAGCTCGGTTTTGGGCCCATTGCGCTTCCAGCACATTGCGATCGCGCAGGGTATCCATCGCCGACCAGAAGCCCCGGTGACGATAGGCTGAGAGCTGTCCGTCGCGGGCCAACCCCTCGAGCGGTTCCCGCTCCCATACCGTGCCATCACCTGCTATCCGATCGAGAACGGACGGCTCACAAACAAAGAAGCCACCGCTGATCCACCGACCATCACCCTCTGGTTTTTCGACGAAGTGGCTTACGCTATCATCCAACAATTCGATCGCACCGAAACGCCCTGCGGGTTGCACGGCCGTTACCGTTGTCTCACGCCCCTTTACCCTGTGGAACTTTACCAGCGCATCGATATCCAGGTCCGCCACCCCATCTCCATAGGTCAAGCAGAACGTGTCGGCACCGATATGATCGGCCACGCGCTTTAAGCGCCCCCCGGTTTGCGTCAACTCCCCTGTATCGACCAGGGTCACACGCCAGGGCTCAGCATTTTTCTGATGCACCTCCATGTTGTTGTCACTCATGTCGAAAGTGACATCCGACATATAAAGGAAGTAATTGTTAAAGTACTCTTTGATAACATAACCCTTATAGCCACAGCAGATCACAAAGTCGGTGAGGCCATAGTAGCCATAGAGTTTCATGATGTGCCACAAGATAGGGCGTCCTCCGATTTCGATCATCGGCTTCGGCTTTAAATGAGACTCTTCACTAATTCGCGTGCCAAGCCCGCCGGCCAGAATTACGACTTTCATTTCATCCTTCGCCGCAAAGCTCGTAGATCATTTGAGAGAACTGACCTTTATAAAGTAGGGAAAACCCGTTACCAGTAAGCGTCCGAGAGCTGGTTCCTTTCTGCGGGCTTTACCATACCGCCAGAGCAGCAACTCGTCGATCCTGTTGATCTTATGATCGGCCCCCACGCATTTCAGCTCTTCTGGATTTCATTGAGCATGCGGTGGGAAACGGCCAGCTGTGGTTTTGCACGCGCATAGAACTTGCCAACTGATGGAAACCCATCACCATGAATGGAGCGTGTGACACGACCAGGCTGGATGTTTCTTGATGTCTGCAATTTGATCATTCTCCCCGTGTGGCTGGCGTGCCGATTCATTTGTCACCGTAGCACCGATCCACACACGCGATGGTGGTCCATGTCGGCTTTCACCAGCAGCGGCCATCAACTTGAGAAACGTTAGGCAGTACTAAACTTCAGGTGTGGGTCAATCTGGAACAATTTATCATAGTGGAAAACGTACACTTTGGCTGGCAGACCAGATTTCGTCGGCGATGGCTTGCTGCGATAGCACCACCAACCCCACCAGCACACCCCATCCGCACCACGACCCGCGCGCCCCTTGCAACGCGCACGGCCCTCTGTCACACACGCGCCTCGCACTAACCCCGCTTACCTGCACTCGTAGGCAGTGATTGAGAGGAGGGTCCGGCTGATGGCTGCCGAGATCGAACTGACGTTTCCTGACGGCTCGAAACGCGCGTTTCCGTGCGGGACGAGCGGCCGCGAAGTCGCCGAGAGCATTTCTAAGTCGCTTGCAAAGAAGGCGGTTGCGGTCGGCCTCGATGGCGAATTGCACGACCTTGGCGATGCGATTGAGCACGACGGCCAAATCCAGATCGTGACGCGCCGCGACCCGGAAGCGCTTGAGCTCATCCGGCATGATTGCGCGCACGTGCTCGCCGAGGCCGTACAGGAGCTCTTCCCCGGCACGAAGGTGACGATCGGGCCGGTGATCGCGACGGGCTTTTTCTATGATTTCGATCGCGACGAACCGTTCACGCCCGACGATCTGCCGAAGATCGAGGCGAAGATGCGCGAGATCATCAAGCGCAACGCGCCGTTCACGAAAGAGGTTTGGAGCCGCGAGAAAGCGAAGGCCCACTTCGCTGAAACCGGCGAGCCCTACAAGGTCGAGCTGGTCGACGCGATCCCCGAAGGCGAGGACGTCAAGATCTATGCCCAGGGCCAGTGGATGGACCTTTGCCGCGGCCCCCATATGCCGTCGACGGGCGAGGTCGGTGACGCGTTCAAGCTGATGTCGATTGCAGGCGCCTACTGGCGCGGCGACAGCCAAAACAAGCAGCTGCAACGCATCTACGGCACGGCGTTCGCCGAGAAGAAGCAGCTCGCCGAGCACCTGCATAACCTCGAAGAAGCCGCCAAACGCGACCACCGCAAGCTTGGGCGCGAGATGGACCTGTTCCATTTCCAGGAGGAGGGGCCGGGCGTCGTCTTCTGGCATCCGAAGGGCTGGCGCCTGCACCAGACGCTGACGGAATACATGCGCCGGCGGCAGGTGGCGGCCGGCTATCAGGAAGTGAACGCGCCGCAGATCCTCGAGCGGTCGCTCTGGGAAACGTCGGGCCACTGGGAGTGGTACCACGAGAACATGTTCACGACGGACACCGAAGACGAGCGCCAGTTTGCGATCAAGCCGATGAACTGCCCGGGCCACGTGCAGATTTATAAGCACGGGCTCAGGTCCTATCGCGAGCTGCCCTATCGCATTTCGGAGTTCGGCTGCGTCCACCGCTACGAGCCCTCGGGCGCACTACACGGTCTGATGCGCGTGCGCGGTTTTACGCAGGATGACGCGCACATCTTCTGCACCGACGCGCAGCTCGAAGACGAGTGCATGGCGATCAACGAGCTGATCCTGTCGGTCTATCGCGACTTCGGGTTTACGGACTTCACGGTGAAGCTTTCGACGCGGCCTGAAAAGCGGGTCGGCAGCGACGCACAGTGGGACCGCGCCGAGGACGTGATGATGCGCGTGCTCGACCGGATTTCAGCCGAATCGCCGTCGCTGAAAACGGGCGTGAACGAGGGCGAGGGCGCGTTCTACGGGCCGAAGTTTGAGTATGTGCTCCGCGACGCCATTGGCCGCGAGTGGCAGTGCGGCACCAACCAGGTCGACTTCAATCTGCCCGAGCGGTTTGGCGCGTTCTACATCGATGCTGACGGCGAGAAGAAGCAGCCGGTAATGCTCCACCGCGCGATTCTCGGGTCGCTTGAGCGGTATCTCGGCATCCTGATTGAAAGCTATGCCGGCGCGTTTCCGCTGTGGCTTGCGCCATTGCAGGCGGTTGTTTGCACAATCGTTTCAGAAGCCGATGACTACGCGCGTGAGGTCAAGGAGCTCCTGGTGCGGGCTGGGCTTAACGCGGAGACGGACCTGCGCAATGAAAAGATCAACTACAAGGTCCGCGAGCATTCTCTCGCCAAAGTCCCGGTTTTGCTGGTCGCAGGCCGGCGCGAGGCGGAGGAGGGGACGCTATCGGTGCGGCGCCTTGGGTCGAAGGACAGCGTCGTATTGCCAAGGGATGACCTGATCGCCGCTCTCGCAAAAGAAGCAACGCCACCCGATATGGTAGTGTCGTCAGATACCACAGCAGCCGACGCAGCTTGATGAGCCACTACGCCGACGACTCTGATCCGATGCTTCTTGAACGGCCGGAACCGCCGATCAACCGCGCGCCGGAGCGCCGGTCGCGGCGCGAAAAGGCCAAGGCCGCGCTCAAGCGGCTGCGCGAGCGGGTCCGTCTGAAGTTCCCGGAGTTAACCTACGCGTCGCCGGAGGATCCGTGGGCCCGGCGCCTGACGGTTCGCACCGTCGAGCACATCGCGGGGCGAAATTATTTCGTGAAGCCATACGAGAAGTGGATTCGCGACCACATCGCGCTTGGCAAACCGATCATCCGTCCGATGCTCGGCCTGATCGACATCGATTTCGACGTCAAAGGCCAATGGCCGCCAAAGGGCCTCGATGCCGATGCGCCGCTCGTCATTGTCGCCAACCACCCCTACGGCGTTCTCGACGGCATTGGCGCGCTGCGGCTTGCCGAAGAGCTCGACCGGCCGTTCAAGGTCCTGATCCATAAGGACCTGATGAAGGTGCGCGAGATTAGAGACTACTGCCTGCCGATCGACTTTGAGCCGACGCGTGAAGCGCAGGCGAGCAATATCAAGGTCCGCAACGAGGCCTTGAGGCTTTTGAAGGCCGGCACGACGATCGTCGTGTTTCCGGCAGGTGGCGTTGCGACGGCGCCGGCGCCCTGGGGTTTCGGCGATGCAGTCGAGCTGCCGTGGAAGACGTTTACGGCGCGTATGATCCTGGCTGCGCGCGCGCAAGTGGTGCCGATGTATTTCGAGGGCCAGTGCTCGCGGATGTTTCAGGTGGTCTCGCAATCCGGCCAGACGTTGCGCACCGCGCTTCTCATCCATGAACTTCGCCGCCGCGTCGGCTCGACGCTCAAAGGCCGCATTGGCGATGCGATCCCGTTTGAAGAGCTGAAGGAGGCCTCAGGCGGTGATCGCAAGGCTGTCGTGGATTACCTGTTCGACAAGGTGCACGCGCAGGCTGACCGGCCGGTCGCCAAGATCAAAGCCGATCAAGACCGGCTCGCTGTGTGGTTGAAGGCGTAGGCAGCGCGCCTCTCAAACGACGTCCAGGACATGCACCTTCCGGTCCGCCAGCATCGGCGTGACTTTGCGGGCATAGGCGCGCATGTGGGGCGCTTCCATGTGTGCCTTCAGGTGATCGGCGCTGGCCCAGCGCTCGACGACGACGAACGTGTCTTCGCCAAGCGCCGAGACCGTCATCTCGTGATCGGTCGTCGGCTCGTAGGCGATGCAGCCGTCTTCGGCGTGGACGGCTGGCATGTTTTCTTTAAACGCCTCCAACACTTCGGCGCGCTTGCCGGGCTTGCAGGTGATCACGGCCATCACGTGGACTTCGGACATCGGCGTTTCCTTTTGTTCTCAGGCATCGTCTAGGCGTGTTGCCGGGCGCTTCAACCGCGGCCACGGTAGGGCGCGACGCCCTGATCCGGGAGCCACACGCCATCGGGCGGATGGCCGGTTTGCCAGAATACATCAATCGGGATGCCGCCGCGCGGATACCAGTAGCCGCCGATGCGCATGAAGTGCGGCTGAAGCAGGTCCGCGAGCCGCTTGCCGATCGCGACCGTGCAGTCCTCATGAAACGCGCCATGGTTGCGAAACGCGCCGAGGTACAGCTTCAGCGACTTTGATTCCACGAGCCACTGATCAGGGATGTAGTCGATGACCAGATGCGCAAAGTCCGGCTGGCTGGTCACCGGGCAGATCGATGTGAACTCCGGCGCCGTGAAGCGTGCGACGTAGGGGCTGTCGGGATGCGGGTTCGGCACGCGGTCAAGCGCTGCTGCTTCCGGATCAGCGGGCAGGCCGACATCCTGGCCAAGGTGCGTGGTCTGAGGCCTCTCGCTCATTGGACGCTCCCTACGATTATGCCGGCGCAAGGCCGAGGCGCGCATCGCGGCCGCGCAGCCACCAGACGAACGGCAGCGCAACAACCACCATCCAGGCCTTGCCGATGATCTGGCCGGTCAGGAAGTCGAGCGAACCAAAGGCAATCGATAGAAAGACGATGCTGTCGACGACCAGGCCCACAAAGCTCGATGCGACGACGGCTGCGATAAAGTTCTTGCGCTGAAGCGGCGTATAAACTGCGAGGTCGGCGAGTTCTGCGATCAGGAATGCGAGCGCCGAGGCGATGACCAGTGCGGGTGGTGCAAGAAACGCTGAAAGCGCCGCGCCCACAAGAATGGCTGCAACCGACCAACCGACCCCGAGACGACGCTGGACGAGGTCGCGGAGCACGAAGGCGAGCCCGACGACCAGCACGGCGCTCGGCGCCATGATGCCGAAGCCGACCGGGATCAGGCAGGGGCTGTTGGGCGGGCACACCGTGCCGACGTGCTGGACGAGCCAGTTTGCGGCCGGCACGCAAGCGGTGAAAAGTAGAAGGAACACGGCCCCTTCGACCGTACGACGGTTCAGCATTTTCAATCTCCGATTTTTATAGCGCAACGAGATGGCGCGCTTTGCTGAGCCTCTTTTGAGAGAAGGAGCGGGATATAGCCGCCGCCGAAGCCGCTGTCACGGGCGCTCAGCCGGACGCCGCAACGCGCGCGATCTCAGCCTTAAGAGCGGCGAGTTCCTTTTCAGTGTCGGCAAACGCATTCGCCGCCCGGCCCGAGCGCCCATACCAGTAGCGCGCGTTCGTCAGATCGCCTTCCATGACGTGCACGATCGCGTGCAGCCAATCCGCAAGTGGGTCGCCTTCGTGCGCCTGCGCCGTCACATGTGCCGACTGCCAGTCGCCGGCTGCGGCCTGTTCGGCTGCCTCGGCGAGCGCCTGATGTTTGGTGTCCATCATCTCGTCCTGTGTGCTGTCTGCTGTTTGACGTCTGACGTCTTCAGCTTTCAATCGAACCACGCTAGACACGGCCACGCAAAGCCCACGCCCACGGAGCCGCCCTATGACTGCAATCCTCGACATCGTCGGACGCGAGATTCTCGATAGCCGCGGCAACCCGACGGTCGAAGTCGATGTCATCCTCGAGGACGGCACGCTTGGCCGCGCGGCCGTCCCGTCCGGTGCCTCGACGGGCGCACACGAGGCCAACGAGCTGCGCGACGGCGACAAGGCCCGCTATCTCGGCAAGGGCGTGACTAAGGCGGTTGCGGCCGTCAACGAGGAGATCTTCAACGCGATCAGCGGGATGGAGGCGGAGGACCAGCGCCGGATTGATCATGCGATGATCCGGCTTGATGGCACGGCGAACAAGTCGAAGCTCGGCGCCAACGCAATCCTCGGCACGTCGCTCGCGGTCGCGAAGGCGGCGGCTGAGACAAGCGGGCTCGCGCTCTATCGCTACCTCGGCGGGGCCGACGCGCATGTGCTTCCCGTACCGATGATGAACATCATCAACGGCGGCGCGCACGCCGACAATCCGATCGACATCCAGGAGTTCATGATCATGCCGGTCGGCGCGGAAAGTTGCGCCGAAGCGATCCGGTTCGGCGCTGAGATCTTCCACACACTGAAGAAGAAGCTGTCGGAAGCAGGTCACGGCACAAACGTCGGCGATGAGGGCGGGTTTGCACCGAACCTCAAGTCAACCGACGAGGCGCTGGGCTTTATCATGTCGTCGATCGAGGCTGCCGGTTACCGGCCTGGCGACCAGATCATGCTCGCACTGGATTGCGCTTCGACTGAATACTTCGCTGACGGCCGCTATACGCTTGGCGGTGAAGATAAGGTGCTCGACGCTGGCGCGATGTCCGACTACCTCGCCGATCTCGTCAGCCGATATCCGATCGTCTCAATTGAAGATGGCATGGCCGAAGACGATTGGGACGGCTGGAAGGCGCTGACCGACAAGATCGGCAACCGCTGCCAGCTCGTTGGCGATGACCTGTTTGTGACCAACCCAGAGCGGCTCGGGCGCGGCATCGCCGACGGCGTCGGCAACTCGATCCTGGTCAAGGTCAATCAGATCGGCTCGCTGACCGAAACGCTGGACGCGGTCCGCCTCGCGCATACGAATAGCTACACCGCCGTCATCTCACACCGGTCCGGTGAAACGGAAGACGCAACCATCGCCGACCTCGCCGTTGCAACGAACGCCGGCCAGATCAAAACCGGTTCGCTGTCGCGCTCCGACCGGCTTGCGAAAT
The DNA here is from genome assembly GCA_038523925.1 of Pseudomonadota bacterium. Taxonomy (GTDB): domain Bacteria; phylum Pseudomonadota; class Alphaproteobacteria; order Rhizobiales; family Hyphomicrobiaceae; genus JBCBWG01. Next base: position 117,672 of record JBCBIY010000005.1, read on the forward strand.
ACAACCAGTTGATCCGCATCGAGGAAGACCTGGGCGATACGGCAGCGTTTGCCGGGCGCAGCGTTATTCCGAACGGCGCGAGCGCGTGAAAATGGCTCACGGCTTTACCGCGCATTAAGCGCCGCGGCCCTAGGTTTAGAGCGTTCGCCCCGGCGAACGCCGGCGCGCTTGTTGTGCGTTCGCGCCGAATCCCGCATCGGATCTTGCATGAACCGTCCTCGCAAAGCGCTCTTTGTGTTGCTGACTGCGCTTCTGATTACGGCCTACTTCACGCATCATATCCGCTCAGGACGCTACGGACTTGAGGCGCAGGCGCGGCTCAAGGCGGACTTGTTGGTCGTCGACCGTCAGGGCCGTAGTCTCAAGTCCGTACGCTCTGACCTCAAACGCGAGATCGCGCTGTTGACCACGGCGCCGCCGAGCCCCGATCTTGTCGAAGAGATTGCCCGATCCGACCTCGGCTTTGCCTATCCAGGCGACCGGATCATCATCCTCCGCGATTAGGCGTCCTCCTGCGCTGCAACAGGCCGGCTCTGGGGCACTTTGTGCTTAACGCCGGCGCACCTTGACCATGGCGCTGACCGTCCAGATGTCGTACAGACGGGCCAGTCCTCCGGCGGAAAGTTTCGCAGCTTTCCAGCCCTCTCTCCCTGGAGCCTCCGATGCAGTTTTCATCGCCCTCTTCGGCCACGACCGTGAACGTCGCACCCGTCGAGTTCTCCCGCGAGGAAGAGCTGCACGCCTACAAGGAGATGCTCCTCATTCGCCGTTTCGAAGAGAAGGCGGGCCAGCTCTATGGGATGGGATTTATCGGCGGCTTCTGTCACCTCTACATCGGACAGGAAGCCGTCGTCGTCGGACTTCAGATGTCGTCGAAAGAGGGCGATCAGGTCATCACGACCTATCGCGACCACGGCCACATGCTGGCGACCGGCATGGACCCCAAAGGCGTCATGGCCGAGCTGACCGGCCGGCAAGGTGGCTACAGCCGCGGCAAGGGCGGCTCGATGCACATGTTCTCGAAGGAGAAGCACTTCTACGGCGGCCACGGCATCGTCGGCGCATCTGTCCCGATCGGCGCCGGCCTCGCCTTCGCAAATACGTACCGAGAGAACGACAACGTCTGCTTCTGCTACTTCGGCGATGGCGCCGCCAACCAGGGCCAGGTCTACGAGACCTTCAACATGGCGAAGCTTTGGAACCTGCCGGTCGTGTTCGTCATCGAGAACAACCGCTATGCGATGGGCACATCGATTGAACGCTCGGCGGCGACAACCGACTTCTCCCAGCGCGGTGCCTCGTTCGACATTCCGGGCGAGAAGGTCAACGGCATGGATGTGCGCGCGGTGAAGGCGGCCGGCGAACGTGTCGTCTCGCAAATGCGGCAGGGCTCAGGCCCCTACATCCTTGAGCTGATGACGTACCGCTACCGCGGCCACTCCATGTCGGATCCGGCGAAGTACCGGACGCGCGAGGAGGTCGACAAAGTCCGCTCCGAGCAGGACCCCATCGAAATGGTCCGCGCGCGCATGCTGGAGCGCCAGCTCGCGTCCGAAGATGAGCTGAAGCAGATCGACAAGGACATCCGCGCGATCATCAACGAGGCGGCCGAATTCGCACAGAACGATCCGGAGCCGGATCCGAGCGAGCTCTTCACTGACATCCTGCTCGAGCCGCGCGAAGCAGCGGAGTAAGGCAGAGCTCGCATGGCGACCATTAAGGCCATATCGGCGCTGATCTTCATCGTCATCGGTGTGTGGATGGCGATCCTGATCGCGTGCCAGTTCATGGCCATGCGCTACGTCGCGGCAAACGAGGTCTGGAAGTACAAGCAGGCCGTCCGCAAATGGCGCTTTGACGATGCGGCTGAAGTCATTGAGCCTGAGGGGATGATCTGGCTCGATCGCGTGCGCAAGCTCCTGCAGTCGGGCCTTGTCCTGCTCGGCATCGCAGCCTTCATGGCCGTCGGCATCATCATCTTTGGACCGGAACTCGTGAAGGAGGGGACATGACCAACCTCTCGATTGATCCTGTGACCTGCGCGGACCTTGAAAAGGCGCCGCCACATCGAAGCGCCGAGATCATCACCTGCCAACCTCTCGCCCAAGCGCGGCCGACGGCCCCCTCAGGCCGTTCGACCCGCCCCGCCAAGCCTGACACCCGTACAGACACCAACTGAGAAGACCGTATGCCGACGCAAGTACTCATGCCCGCGCTGTCTCCGACGATGGAAGAAGGCAAGCTCGCCAAGTGGCTTGTCGCCGAAGGCGATGACGTCACGTCGGGCATGGTCATCGCCGAGATCGAGACCGACAAGGCAACCATGGAGGTCGAGGCAGTCGACGAGGGCAAACTTGGCAAGATCCTCATCGACGAGGGGACCGAGGGCGTAAAGGTCAACACGCCCATCGCTGTGATCCTCGATGAAGGCGAGGACGCTTCTGCCGTCAACACGTCTGCGCCGCCGCCTCCAGCCGCTGCCAACGGGGCTTCGGCGCCAAGCGCCGAGCCGGCCAAGGTCGACACCACCAGCATCGAGACGCCGCTGCGCGTTGCGCCAGCCGAAGCCGAACTGCCGGCGGGCACGGAGTTCTCCGCGATCACCATGCGCGAAGCTTTGCGTGATGCGATGGCCGAGGAGATGCGCCGCGATAAAGACGTCTTCCTCATGGGCGAGGAAGTCGCGCAGTACCAGGGCGCTTACAAGGTAAGTCAGGGCCTGCTCGACGAGTTCGGCGAGAAGCGCGTGATCGACACCCCGATCACCGAGCAGGGGTTTGCCGGCATCGGTGTTGGTGCCGCGATGGCCGGCCTGAAACCCATCGTCGAGTTTATGACCTGGAACTTCGCCATGCAGGCGATCGACCAGATCATCAACTCGGCTGCGAAGACGCTCTATATGTCGGGCGGTCAGATGGGCTGCCCAATCGTTTTCCGTGGCCCGAACGGCGCGGCAGCCCGCGTCGCGGCTCAGCACTCGCAGTGCTATTCGGCGTGGTACGCCCATTGCCCAGGGCTGAAGGTCGTCGCGCCGTCCAATGCGGCTGACGCCAAGGGCCTCCTGAAGTCCGCCATTCGCGATCCGAACCCGGTACTCGTCCTTGAAAACGAGATCCTCTATGGCGCGGCGTCCGATGTTCCGATGCTTGACGACTTTACGATCCCGATCGGCAAAGCGCGGCTGGTGCGCGAGGGCGACGGCGTCACAATCGTCTCGTTTGCGCGCGGGATGACCTACGCCCTCGATGCAGCCGAACAGCTTGCCCAAGATGGGATCGAGGCCGAGGTCATCGATCTGCGCTCATTGCGCCCAATCGATTGGGACACGATCCTGAAATCGGTGCGCAAGACCAACCGGATCGTGACCGTCGAGGAAGCCTGGCCCGTCTGTTCGATCGGCTCTGAGATCTGCGCGCAAGTCGCCATTCAAGCGTTCGACTATCTGGACGCGCCGCCGGCCAAAGTTTCGGGCGCCGATGTGCCAATGCCGTACGCCGCGAACCTGGAGCAACTGGCGCTGCCATCGAGCGCACAGGTGGTCGAGGCCGCCAAGACCGTCTGCTACGCCTGAGGCTCAGGAGGCACCAGCAATGCCGCAAGTCCACCAGCTTCGCCGAGCGACGTCCGCTGACCTGAAGTACGCGGCTCGCCGCTTCTCGGGTGACCTGACTTGGACGTCCTTCGGGCCGGCGGATGCCTGCGACACGCCATTCGACGCCGCCCCGCACACGCAACAGTCTTCGAACTGAGACCGCTCGATATGCCGATCAACATCCTTATGCCCGCCCTTTCGCCGACGATGGAGGAGGGCAAGCTTGCCAAGTGGCTCGTGAAGGAAGGCGACGAGGTCTCGTCCGGCGCTGTTCTCGCGGAAATCGAAACCGACAAGGCGACGATGGAAGTCGAGGCGATCGACGAAGGGACAGTCGGCAAGATCCTCGTTGATGAGGGCGCCGAAGGTGTGAAGGTCAACACGCCGATCGCAGTGCTGCTGGAGGAGGGCGAGGACCCATCCGCCATTTCCGATAGCCCGGCCGCCGCACCTCCGCCTGCAAGCAAGAGCGCCGCCGAAGCTGCAAAGCCCGAGGCGTCTTCGGAGCCGAAAGCCAATGGCACAGTCCCGCCGGCGCAGGCGCAGCAGGCGGCGCCGCAGCCGGAGAAGCGGGCCGCAAGCGGCACGGGCGAGCGCGTGTTCGCCTCGCCGTTGGCGCGTCGGCTTGCGAAAGACAACGGCCTCGACCTCGCACAGCTCACCGGCAGTGGGCCGCATGGGCGGATCGTCAAGTCGGACATCGAGACCGCGCTTGAGACGGGCGCCGGCAAGGACGCCCCCGGGACCGCGGTCGCAACCACCGGTGCGGCGGCTGCGGCGGCCGGCCCAGGACTTCTCCAGGCAATGCCCGATAAGCAGGTGCTGCAGCTCTATGAGGAAGGCACGTACGATGTCGTCCCACACGACGGCATGCGCAAGGTCATCGCCCAGCGCCTCACGCAGTCCAAGCAAACCGTCCCGCACTTCTACCTGACGCTGGACTGCCGCCTCGATGAACTCTTGCGGTCACGTTCGCGCATGAACGATGTCGCGCCGAAAGAAGGTCCCCGCGCCTACAAGCTTTCGGTCAATGACTTCATCATCAAGGCACTCGCGCTTGCGCTGCAGGACGTGCCAAACGCAAATGCAAGCTGGACCGATGGCGGCATGCTCCACCATCGCCACTCCGACGTCGGCGTGGCGGTCGCGATCGAAGGCGGCCTCTTCACTCCGATCATCCGGCATGCGGAAATGAAGACGCTGTCTGAGATCTCAAACGAGATGAAGGATCTTGCGGGCCGCGCGCGCAACCGCCGCCTCGCACCCCACGAGTATCAAGGCGGCACCACGTCGATTTCGAATCTCGGCATGTTCGGCATCAAAGAGTTCGACGCCGTCATCAACCCGCCGCACGCGACGATCCTCGCGGTCGGCGCAGGCATCAAGCAGCCGGTCGTCACCGGCGACACGGTCGAGGTCGCGACTGTTATGAGCTGCACGCTGTCGTGCGATCACCGCGTCGTCGATGGCGCGCTTGGCGCTGAGCTTTTGAACGCATTTAAAAGCTACATCGAAGACCCGGTGCGGATGCTGGTGTAACGCCCCGGCTTATCTCGCGGCGGCGGCTTCGGCCGCCTCGCGGATGGCTGCGATGTTGGCTGCATACGCGGCCCGCCCGCCCTTGAAGACGGCGGAACCCGCAACGAAAACGTTGGCGCCGGCTTGGGCCGCCTCGCCGACCGTTTCAGGCGTCACGCCGCCGTCAAGCTCGATGTCGATGTCGCGGTCGCCGATGAGGTCGCGCACTTCGCTGATCTTGGGCAGGACGGCGCCGATGAACGATTGCCCGCCGAAGCCTGGGTTGACGGTCATCAAGAGCACGAGATCGACGCGATCAAGGACGTGGGTGACAGCTGCCGCTGGCGTCGCCGGGTTGATCGCGACGCCGGCCTTTTTGCCGAGTGCCTTGATTGCCTGCAGCGAGCGGTCGAGGTGTGGCCCGGCCTCAGCGTGCACGGTGATCAGGTCCGACCCAGCTTCAGCGAAGTCTTCGAGGTAGGGGTCCGCCGGCGCGATCATCAGGTGGCAATCGAATGGCTTCGATGACGACTTGCGCGCATGCCCTATGACGGGTGCGCCGAACGTAATGTTCGGCACGAAATGCCCGTCCATCACGTCAAGATGGATCCAGTCGGCGCCCGCCTCATCAACCGCCCGGATCTCGTCTCCGATCATTGAGAAGTCTGCGGACAGGATCGACGGGGCAATTCGGATCGGGCGTGGCATCATTGGGTCTTCCGGGCTCAACTCCCGCGTCTGTGCAACCCGGAGCGCGAGCGGTCAAGACGCTCAGACCCGTCCGGCATCAAGGCGGTGGACGAAGCCCTTCGTTTCCTCTGACAGCGCCGGATAGTAGTCGAACACCAGCGGGTCATGTCCCGGGATCACGTGTTGCGGCGTGGTCGCCAGCGTCTCGAGCCGCTCAAACGAGGCCAGCATGTCTTCGATCGAATGCGCGATGACGAACGGCTTGCGCTTCTCATAGTTCTCGTAGAAGTGCGCGGCATCGACCGCGAGGACAATCCAGCCGCTTTCCGTGAGCACGCGAACCGACTGCATCCCCTTCGAGTGCCCGGGCGTGTGGTGCACCGTAATGCCGGGCGCGACCTCTGCGTCCCCGTTGTGGAACTGCACGCGGCCTGAATAGACGTTCTTCACCATCTCGCAGACGTGGTCGACCGTGAAGGGGTGCTTCAGCGTCTCAGAGCACATGCAGCGGCCGGTCGCGTACGCCATCTCCGCTTCCTGCAAGTGAAACCGCGCGTTTGGAAAATCGTCGAGCGTGCCGGCATGATCGAAGTGAAGGTGCGAGACGATCAGCGTCTCGATGCGCTCGACCGGGATGCCGAGCCGTCCGAGCGCTTCCTGCGGCGTCAGCGTGATGGCGCGGCCACGTCGCTTTGCCTCGGCATGATTGAAGCCTGTATCGACCAGGATCGTGCGGTTCTGATTGCGGATGACCCAGACGTAGAAGTCGATCGGCATGGGCGCTGCGTGATCGTCATCATTGATGAAATTGTTGCCACGCGTGCGCTGGGTCATCTCCGCATACTTGATTGCGAGCACCTCATACGTCTCGACTTCGGGCACAGTGCCTCTCCCTTATTTATTCACTTCACGGATACTGGATCAGGCCGGCCTGCGCGTCGACCACATTGGCCGCGGTCTTGATGCTGGCGGATGCGGCATCGGCGGGCTACATGGCGACAAGACAAACGCCCGCACGTGCTCACAAAGGCCTGATGCGATGAACAACGCTTGGTTCTTCCAGGATTTGCTTGCGACGATTGCAGATCGCGGCCGAACGCTGCTGCCCGCGTCGCTGTTCAAAGGGGATACGGAGCTTGGGCTGCAGCAACTCGTTGAGGCGTTGATGTCCGGGCGCGGCGAGGCCTCGGGCGTCGCGATTGCGCGGCAGCTTCTGCGCCACTACGAGATCCTCGAAGACGATCAGCAGCGCAGCGCCTTCTTCCGGTATCTGACTGCGCGGCTCAAAACCGATGAGACTGCGGCCGTCGCAGCGGCGACCGCTTACGCCGGCAACCCATCGCTTGAAACGCTTGCTGAGCTTCAAACCGCGATCGCAAGCCCGCAACAGGAATTTATGCGCCGGTTGAACCTCGCGCCGAACGGTACGGCGGCGATCGTGCGGATGCGGGCGGACCTCCTTAGGATCGGGGTCGACACGCCGGAACTCCGGCAGCTCGATGCGGACATGGTCCACCTGCTGCAGAGTTGGTTCAATCGCGGGTTTCTCGTCTTGAGGCGCATTGACTGGCAGACGTCGGCAGCCATCCTTGACCGCATCATTGCCTACGAGGCCGTGCACGAGATTGACGGCTGGGAGGATCTGAAGCGCCGGCTCGATCCGGTCGATCGCCGCTGCTTCGGCTTCTTCCATCCCTCGCTCGTCGACGAACCGCTGATCTTCGTCGAAGTCGCGCTCATGCACGATATGCCGGCGAGCATCGGCGATGTCCTCAACGAGGCGCCGAAGTCCGACGCAGATCACCAGCAGCCACCGGCCGATCCGACCACGGCCGTCTTCTATTCCATCTCGAACTGCCAAGAGGGCTTGCGCGGGATTTCGTTTGGCAACTTCCTGATCAAGCAAGTGGTCGCCGATCTGATGCAGGACCACGCTTCCCTCAAGACATTCGTGACGCTCTCGCCGGTGCCGCGTTTCGCGCGCTGGCTGGCAGGCGCCCAGTTGCCGCCGGAAGCGACCGCCGTCCGCGATCAGCTCGCCGCCGACCCAGCCGATGCCGACCCTGCGGCAGTCGCTGCTCTCGCCGCGCGCTATTTCCTGACCGCGCGCACACCGACCGGCGCGGTCATCGATCCCGTCGCACGCTTCCACCTCGGAAACGGGGCGCGGCTTGAGCGCATCAACGTGGCCGCCGACCCGTCAGCCAAAGCGCAATCGCAATCCCATGGCGTGATGGTAAACTACCTCTACGAGCCCCGCGAAATCGAGCGCAATCATGAGCAGTTTGCGAACCAGGGCACCGTCGCTGCGTCGAAGTCCGTGCGCGCACTGCTGCGAGACCAGCACGCTGCTGACCCAACGCCTGCGCTGGGGGCCGCCGATGCGGCTGCGATGGAGCGGGCCTAGGCCGGTAAGGCTGCAATCCAGCGCGCCTGATTTGGTCTCGCGGTCTCGATTGGCGCTGCATCTCTTGGATCACGCGATCCCGCCTCACACCGGCGGGTTTTAAGCCGTAGGCGGTCGGCGGAACCGCCGTGCCATGCAGCCGTTTCGCTCTCACTCTTGTCTCGGTTTAAGCCGCGTGCAGTATGCAGCCGACTGATGGCCGGCCGGCTCGGCGCGCGGCCCACTGGAGTGATTGAGTATGCGTTACGGCCGTGACGACCGCGAAAGCAGCAACGTTGAAGACCGCCGGGGCCGCGGTGGTGGGTTCCGCCTTCCGGGCGGCTTCGGCGGACGCGGCCGGCGCATCCGCCTGCCGATGGGTGGCGGGCGCGGCGGCGGGTTCTCGATCACGACGCTGCTGATCATTGGCGCGATCATGCTGCTGTTCGGGTTCAATCCGCTCGATCTGCTGCGCGGCAACTTCAGCGGCGGTGGTGGCGGCGCGCCCGACTACAGCCAGGTCCCGCAACTCCCGCGCAATGACGGCGGCGCGCGCACGGGCTCTGGGCGCACCGGCTCTCCGTTCCAGCTTCCGGGCGGGTCGGGCCAGGCACAGGTCCCGGCCGGCAACGATGAGCTTGCGACCTTCACCAAGCGGGTGCTTGCCGACACGGAAGACGTCTGGAACCGCGTGTTCCAGCAGATGGGACGCCGCTACGAAGAGCCGAAGCTCGTGATCTTCTCGGGCGCAACGTCGACTGGATGCGGCATGGGCCAGAGCGCGATGGGGCCGTTCTACTGCCCGCTCGACCGAAAGATTTACATCGACCTCAAATTCTACCGCGATCTCAAGCAGCGCTTTAAGGCGCCTGGCGACTTTGCGCAGGCCTACGTCATCGCCCATGAAGTCGGCCACCACATCCAGCTCCTCCTAGGCATCGCCCAGCGCGTGCAGGAGATGAAACGCCGGGTGTCCAAGACGCAGTCCAACGCCATCCAGGTGCGCATGGAACTGCAAGCCGACTGCATCGCCGGCGTGTGGGCGAACCTGAATGATCAGCTCAAGAACCGGCTTGAGCAGGGCGACATTCAGGAAGGCCTGAATGCTGCAAGCGCGATTGGTGACGACATGATCCAGCGGCGGACGACCGGCCGCGTCGTGCCCGATGCCTTCACCCACGGCTCATCCGAGCAGCGCGTGCGCTGGTTCCGGCGCGGGTTCGACAGCGGCCGGCTGCAGGATTGCGACACGTTCAACGCACAGCGGATCTAGAGCACGTTCGAGTTCGGCTCGGGCGCCTGACGCGTCCAGCGCTGCGCCACAGTGGACCCGGGATCAGATCAGGTGAACGGCGTCGCCCCCTCAACCGATCGCGGCGCCTTTGCGGCGCCGGACGTGCTCATCATGAGCGCAACTTCAGCGCGCAGAACGTATGGCCGATCCGCCACGGGGCGCCGCCGTCAGTCATCGATAACGCAGTGGCACGCTGAAACTCCGAGGCTCAGCGGCTAGTTATCTCAGACACGAGCGCCGTCGGCGTCTGTGGCACATCGGTTCGCAAGCAGCGCGCTGATGCGCGATCCGCCCGCCGGCCCGGTGCCGCTGCCGCGATCCCGCCGCAATCGACGCCGCGCCGCGCTCGACCCGTGTGAGGAGTGACCGTTGATGATCCGCGTTTTACCGCGTGCTGCTGTTCTCTCTGGTGCCGTCGCCGCCCTCGCTTTGGGCGCCACCGCAAGCCATGCGCAGTCCTTCTGGGGCTTCGGCGGCAAGAACTCCGTCGATGACCGCACGGTCGTTGGCTTCTCGTCCAAGTACCAGCCGGGCGAGATCGTCGTCAGCTTTGGCGACCGCCGGCTCTACTACGTGACCAAGCGCGGGCAGGCGATCAGCTATCCGATCGCCGTGCCACGTCCGAAGAGCCGGTGGCAGGGCGTTCTCCGCGTTTCGCTGAAGCGTGAGAACCCGGACTGGACGCCAACGCCTCGCATGCGGAAAGAGAACCCGAAGCTTCCAGCCCACGTGCCGGGTGGGCACAAGCTCAATCCGCTCGGGGTCCGCGCGCTCTACCTCGGCTCAACGCTTTACCGGATCCATGGGACAGACGCGCCGTGGACGATCGGCAAGAACGTCTCGAAGGGTTGCGTGCGGATGCACAACGACCACGTCGTCGAGCTCTACAAGCGCGTCGGCGTCGGCGCGAAGGTCACTGCGACGTGGAAGAAGTTCAAGCCGCCGGTCATCAGCGCAAGCGGCTATGGTGCGGGCTCATCGAAGCGCGACACCGGCTGGAAGTCCAAAGCGCTCGGCATGAACTGACCACGCGCACATCGCGAAGTTTAACAGACGGCTCCGTGGCAACGCTGCGGGGCCGTTTTGCTTGTCAGGTCCGCGCGTTTCAGCAACGCTTCTCGGGCAACGAAACGTACGACACATCGCACTTGAGCGCTGATCGGAGAGACGGCATGACGCGCGCCGACGCGGGGGCTGCACCCCCCATTCCTATCGATCACCTGAAGAAGATCGAGCAGAAACTGCTCTGGCTTGCGTGCTGGACGATTCACAATGCGAACGCGCTCCGCGATACCGGCGACGGTGTCAAAGTCGGCGGGCACCAGGCCTCGAGCGCGTCGATGGTCTCGATGATGACTGCGCTCTACTTCCATGCGCTCCGCCCGGAAGACCGGGTCGCCGTCAAGCCGCATGCGTCGCCCGTCTTTCACGCGATGCAATACCTGATGGGCAATCAGACGCGCGACCGGCTTGAAGCCTTTCGGGGGTTTGGCGGCGCACAGAGCTATCCAAGCCGCACCAAGGACGTTGACGACGTCGACTTCTCGACGGGCTCAGTCGGCCTCGGCGTCGGTATTACCGCGTTTGCTGCGATGGTGCAGGACTACCTGCGCGCCCGCGGCTTGCGGGACGGGCAACCGGACGGCCGGATGATCGCGCTGGTCGGTGATGCGGAACTCGACGAAGGCAACGTCTACGAGTGCCTTCAGGAGGGCTGGAAGCACGACCTGCGCAACACGTGGTGGATCATCGACTACAACCGCCAAAGCCTCGACGGCGTCGTGCGCGAGGGTCTCTGGCAGCGCATCTCGGCGATCTTCGAAGCGTTCGGCTGGGACGTCGTTGTCCTGAAGCACGGCGCCTTGCAGGAAGCCGCGTTCGCCGAGCCGGGCGGGGAGGCGCTGCGCCAATGGATCGAGACCTGCCCGAACCAGCTCTACTCTGCTCTCACGTTCCAGGGCGGCGCTGCCTGGCGGGCGCGGCTGATGGACGAAATCGGTGACCAGGGTGACGTCACCGCGCTGATCAATCGCCGCAGTGACGAAGACCTTGCCGAGCTCATGAACAACCTCGGCGGTCATTGCGTCGAGACACTTGCCCGCGCGTTCCAGGCGATCGATCACGACCGGCCGACAGCCTTTCTCGCCTACACCATCAAGGGCTGGGGCACGCCGCTTGCCGGCCACAAGGACAACCACTCCGGCCTCATGACTGGCGCGCAGATGGATGCGTTCCGGGCCCAGATGCAGGTTGGCGAAGGCGCGGAGTGGGACCCGTTCGCCGGCCTGATTGATGTCGATGCGCTGCGCGCGTTCCTGGCGGACGTGCCGTTCTTCCGCGACGGACCGCGGCGCTATCAGGCCGGCCGCATTGCAACTCCGGGTGCCGTTCCGCTCGACGACAAAACGCTTTCGACACAAGCGGGCTTTGGCAAGGTGCTCGACCAGGTCGCGCGCGGCGACAGCGCATTCGCCGATCGCATCCTCACGACCTCGCCGGATGTCACCGTCTCAACGAACCTCGGACCGTGGGTCAACCGGCGCGGGCTCTTCGCTCGCGATGAGATGGCTGACACCTTTCGCGACGAGCGCGTGCCGTCAGCGCAGAAGTGGCGGTTCTCGCCACAGGGCCAGCACGTCGAACTCGGCATCGCTGAGATGAACCTGTTCCTCATGCTTGGCGCAGCCGGGCTCTCGCATTCGCTGTTTGGTGAGCGGCTGATCCCGATCGGCACGGTCTACGATCCGTTTGTTGCCCGCGGGCTCGATGCGCTCAATTACGCCTGCTACCAGGACGCGCGATTCATGATCGCCGGCACCCCATCTGGCGTGACGCTGGCACCGGAAGGCGGCGCACACCAGTCGATCGGCTCGCCGCTGATTGGGCTCTCGCAGGATGGGCTCGCCGCATTCGAGCCCGCTTACCTCGACGAGCTGTCGATCATTATGGAGTGGACGTTTGACTATCTGCAGCGCGACGGCGAGGGCGACCCCGATGAGCGCACGTGGTTGCGCGATGAGACCGGCGGATCGGTTTACCTGCGCCTGTCAACGCGGCCGATCGAGCAGCCGGGCACCCGCAGCGATCCAGACTTCGCGCAGTCGGTGATCGATGGCGCTTACTGGGCGCGAAAGCCGGGGCGAAACGCCGACGTGATCATTGCCTATCAGGGCGTCGTCGCGCCGGAAGCGATCGAAGCGGCCGGCCTCATCGGCGAGGACCGTCGCGACATCGGCGTGCTCGCGGTCACATCAGCGGACCGGCTTAATGCCGGCTGGACCGCGGCCCAGCGCGTCAGGCGGCGCGGGGAGGGCCATGCGACCAGTCACATCGAACGGCTGCTGGCGCTGGCCCCGCCGCACTGCACATTGATCACGGTGATTGACGGGCATCCGGCGACGCTTGCGTGGCTCGGCGGTGTGATGGGCCACCAGACCGTTGCGCTGGGCGTTGAGCACTTCGGCCAGACGGGAACGGTGCAGGATCTCTATCGGCACTTCGGCATCGACACGGGCGCGATCGTCTCGGCCGCATCACGCAATGCGAGCGGGCGGCCGGTGCGCCATCTTGGACGCGCAGTTGCGGAGGGGTAGGTCGGCTAAGCGGCCGGAACGGCTATTTGACGACGAGGCAGTCGAGGCCGTCGCGACGCAGTTGTGCGCAGACCGTTCGCGTGTCGCTGGCCGAGCGGAACGGGCCAACGATGACCTTATGTAAGGTCCCCATGTTGCCGACCTGAGCTGACCGCACGGACGCTTTCGAGCTGCCAAGGCCGGCTGCGTACTTCTTGTTGACCTGCGACGCGACCTGGCGCGCTTCGCCCTCGCTCCGGAAGGCTGCGACCTGGACCGCAATCGCTGTGCGCGACGCTGACCGCTTTGGGGCTGCCGTACCTGTGCTGCCGGAGCCTTGCCGCTTCACAGACGTTTGCGACGACCAGCCCGATGTGGCTGTGCCGGGCGCTGCGGATGGCCGATTGATCGATGCTGTTGTTGGCGAGGTCGCGCTTCCGGCTTGCCCGCCAAAGAGATTGTTGAAGAAGCCGGAGACGTTGCGGCCGAGGTTGGCAAGCGGATCGGCTCCGCTCGCGCCTGCGCCAGACGAAGGCGTCGCGGCGCGCCCCTGCGACGCGACCTGCGTATTCCAGCCAAGCGATGGGGAGGCTGCCGGCGCAGCAGGCCGGGCGGCTGGGGCCGCCGGTGTGCGCGCAACGGATTTCGGTTTCGGCGCTGCAGGCGTTGACGGCGCGGGTGTCGCGACGCGGTTGGTCACGGCGGGGACGGCGCCCGGGTTTGCCTGGCCCTGGCCTGAGAGACCGGCCTGCTCATACGTTGCCGCACGCGCAGCAATCGCCGCCGCGCGGTCATCCTTCGACAGCCCGTTCTTGATCCAGAGCGCAGCCGTCAAATCCTCGATCGCCTGCGCCTGCTGCTTCAGCGCCCGGTAGGCGAGCCCACGATGATAGAGGGCTGATGCAAGATCGCGGTAGTTCAGACGGCGGCTATTGATGGCCGTTCCAAGCTTATCGAGGCCGGCCTTCGCGCGGCCCGCCTTGATCGCGGTCCGACCTTCAGCGAGTGCCTTCGTGGCCTGCGCGCTGGTCAATCGCTTCGCCGCCGCACTCGCCGCTTTTTGCGTTTGCGCGGCGGCCACGGTCGCGTACCCGCCCACCACAAGGGTCAGCGAGGCAGCAAACGTCCAGACAATCAGGTGTCTGCTAATCATCCCCAGGCACTCCCGGCCGAGAGTACGCGCACGCAATCGAGCCGCCATCCAACAGAGCACTGCGGCAATGCAAAGGCAACGTTTCGCAGCCCTCGGAGCGCCTTACTCCACAGTCACCGACTTCGCCAAGTTCCGTGGTTGATCGACGTCCGTGCCCATGTGGACAGCGGTGTGATAGGCGATGAGCTGCATCGGAATGGCCTGTGCCAAGGGCGCAACAAACGCATGGGTTTCGGGCAGCGCGATGTGCTCGGCCACTGCGCATCCGGCAGCATCTGCCGGGGCGTCGGACACCATGATGATCCGCCCACCGCGCGCTGCGACCTCCTGCATGTTCGAGATGGTCTTGTCGAACAACCGGTCGCGCGGGCTGAGGAAGACCACCGGCACGTCTTCATCGATCAGCGCGATCGGCCCGTGCTTCAACTCGCCGGCCGGATAACCTTCGGCGTGGATGTACGAAATTTCCTTCAGCTTCAGCGCGCCTTCCATGGCGAGCGGGAAGCTTGCGCCGCGGCCGAGATAAAGCACGTCCTTTGATTTGGCGAGATCGACGGCGAGTGCTTCGTAGCGCTCCTCGTGCTGCAGAAGTTCCGCGACATGGCGCGGGATGGTGATCAGCGCCTGTATCAGTTCCTGCTCGTCCTGGCCCGAAAGCTTTCCGCGTGCCTTGGCAAGATGAATGGCGAAACAGGCAAGGGTTGCGAGCTGGCAGGTGAAGGCCTTGGTCGACGCAACGCCGATTTCAGGTCCCGCAAGCGTCGGCAGAACCGCATCGGCTTCCCGTGCGATCGTCGAGGTCGGCACGTTGACGACGGCTGCGATCCGCTGGCCCTGCGCGCGGCAATACCGGAGCGTTGCAAGCGTATCCGCCGTCTCGCCGGACTGAGAGATGAACAGCGCCAATCCGTTTTCCGGCAGCGGCGCCTCGCGGTAGCGGAACTCGGATGCAACATCGATCTCGACCGGCAGGCGCGCCAGCGTTTCGATCCAGTACTTCGCGACTTGGCCCGCGTAAAAAGCGGTGCCGCACGCCGTGATCGTCACGCGTGAAATCGCGTTGAGGTCGATGCCGATGTCGGGGAAATTGACCGTCTGCCGCGCCATGTCGATGTAGTTCGACAAGGTGTGGCTGATCACTTCCGGCTGCTCGTGGATTTCCTTGAGCATGAAGTGGCGGTGGTTGCCCTTGTCAACCAGCATCGCGTTGGCCGCCGACTTCACTGGGTCCCGCGTAACCGCGCGACCGGCTTCATCGAAGATCTCAGCACCACTGCGGCGGATGACGGCCCAGTCGCCTTCTTCGAGGTACGTGACCGTATCGGTGAACGGTGCGAGCGCGATGGCGTCCGAGCCGATAAACATCTCATCTTCGCCATGGCCGACGACGAGGGGGCTTCCGCGCCGGGCTGCCATTAGGAGATTATCTTCGCCAGCCAGCACGATGCCGAGTGCGAACGCGCCTTCAAGCCGGTCAAGCGCCGCCTTCAGCGCGTCGCGCGGCGAGGAGCCGGCGTCTAGGTAATGCGTAATCAAGTGGACGACGGTTTCGGTGTCGGTCTCGGTCGTAAAGCGGTGGCCGGCTTCTTTAAGCTCGTCGCGCAGCTCGCGGAAGTTTTCGATGATGCCGTTATGGACGACCGAGACCTTCGCGCTCATGTGCGGGTGCGCGTTCGTCTCGTTCGGACGCCCGTGTGTCGCCCAGCGCGTGTGGCCGATGCCGGCGCGGCCTTGCAGCGGGTCTTCGGCAATCTTGGCTTCGAGGTTGCGCAGCTTGCCTTCCGCGCGGCGCCGGTCGAGGTGTCCGTTCTCGACCGTTGCAATGCCAGCTGAATCGTAGCCGCGATATTCAAGCCGCCGCAGCGCGTCGACGAGGTCGTGCGCGACCGGCTTGCTTCCGAGGATTCCGACGATTCCACACATATCCGGTGTCCCTTCGTTGCCCCCGATTTGCGCTAGGCCCGTTCGCCCAGCCGCTCAACTCAAACCATGTTGCGCCGTATGTCCGACAACGCGGCGCAGCGCGCAGCTTAGTCTTTCCCGCCGGCCTTCTTCGCGCTCATCCGTGCCCGGAAGCGCTGCGCCCAGTTCTCGCGCACCTCTTGGCTGCTGCGCGCCACTGCCAGCGCACCATCCGGCACGTTCTTGGTGATGACGCTGCCGGACCCGACGTAGGCGCCTGCGCCGACCTTGACCGGTGCGACCAATGCAGAATTCGAGCCGACGAACGCTTCGTCGCCGATCTCGGTCCGGTGCTTCCGGAAGCCGTCGTAATTGCAGAAGATGGTGCCGGCGCCGATGTTGGCTGCGGTGCCGACCGTGCCGTCGCCGAGGTAGGCGAGGTGATTGGCTTTCGCGCCATCGCCCATATCGACGTTCTTTACTTCGACGAAATTGCCGATGCGGACCTTCGCGCCGAGGTTGGCGCCCGGGCGCAACCGAGCGAATGGCCCGATAACGGCGCCTTCGCCAACGCGTGCACCTTCGAGGTGCGAGTTCGCCCGGATGGTGACGCCGTCTGCAAGCGTAACGCCCGGGCCAAAGAAGACGTTGGGCTCCAGGATGATGTCGCGTCCGAGGACCGTGTCAGCGCTGAAGTAGACGGTGTCCGGCGCGATCATGGTCACGCCGGCGTCCATCGCGGCATGGCGTGCACGCGCCTGGAACACGGCTTCGGCTTCAGCGAGCTGCACGCGCGAGTTGACACCCAGCACATCCTCGGCCGGCGCCAGGGTCGCGGCCACCTTCAGGCCGCGCGCCCGGGCAAGTTCGACGGCATCAGTGAGGTAGAACTCGCCCTTTGCGTTGTCATTGCCGATCGCATCGAGAAGACCGAGCAGGTCCGACACGGCGAACGCCATCACGCCTGAGTTACAAAGGCGCACGCTTCGCTCAGCCTCGGTCGCGTCTTTGTGCTCTCGGATCGCAGTTACGCTGCCGCCAGCATCGGTCAGAATGCGGCCATAGCCAGTGGGGTCGGCCGGCTCAAAGCCCAGGACTGCGACGTCGGCGCCATCGCTCAGCGACTGAGAGAGCGCATCGAGCGTCGCGGGGCGGACGAGTGGGGTATCTGCAAAGAGGACGACGACCGGGCCGTTATGAGCCGCGATTTGCTCGCGCGCGGCGAGGACTGCGTCAGCCGTACCGTTCTGCGTCTGCTGCACCGCAATTGCAGCGCCCGGCGCCAAATGCCGTGCCACGTCTGCGACGCGCGCACCCTGCGCATCCGGCGCAACGACAACACACGGCCTGGCACGACCTGATGCCGCAAGTGTCTCAAGCACATGCCCAATCAGCGGGCGGCCGGCGACCTCGTGGAGAACCTTCGGTACAGCCGACTTCATGCGCGTGCCTTTGCCAGCCGCAAGCACGATCGCCAGCGCCTGCGTCCCGCGCACATCTGCTGTCGCGCTATGATCGCCCATCCGCGGCGGTCTCCAGTCTCGGCACGGCGTTTCTCATCGCCGGTTAAGCAGATGCCGTGCCGGTTTTCCTCAAACCCGGTTAAATCGCCCGCGCCAACGCGCCAGACGACCTGTCTCGGTGGAAAGAGCCTCTAACGAGCCGTGAGCGGTGCGGCAATACAACTTCGCTTTGAACCCTTCAGCCACTGTCCACAGGTGACCCGGCTTTGGTCGCTGGGGCGCGTTGACCCCGCTGACGGGCGTCCACCACGGTAAAGGACATACGAATCGGGCGGCAGTATCAGGGTTTTGCGTTTGCGTGCCGGAACTCAGAGGTGAGGGCAAACGCGTGACAAGTGCACGACGACGCAAGAGCGGCACGTCAATCGGGTGGCGGCTGTACGTGGCGACCTGGACACTGCTCGGCGTCACAGCGGCGACCTATCTGGCAACGGCTGTCTCATGGGCGGACCTTGCTGAGCGGTATGGCGCGCCGGGCACCGCGCTCCAGCAGCAGTCGAACGAGGCGCAGCGGGCGCAGGCGCGCATGGCGCAATCGGTCAAATCACTCGAGGTCGAGAACTCAGCGCTGGCCGACAAAGTCAACGATCTCAATTCCAAGCTGACCGCGGCCCGCACCGAACTTGCTGGCATGCGCGCGGACCTCGCTGAGGCGAAGGCCGCCGCCGAGGCGCGCGTTGCGTCAGCGCGGCCAAGCGAAACTGCGCCGCCCACCACGGCCGCGCCCTCTGCCGGTGCTGCTGCAGGCGGCTCTGCGGCGCCGATCGTGACCACGATCAACGGGTCGGCGGCGGCCGCCCCTGCGACGAGCACGCCGGAAGCGGAGCCGTCCGACAACGGGCTGATCCCTGTCGTCCAACCAAGCAACATGCCGCCGCTTCCCCCGCGTGTGCCGCAGGCTGAGCGGTCTCGCATCGCGAGCGCGCCGCTCATTAAGGCCGATGCGAACCAGCCGCCACTCCGCGGCGCCGACATCGCGACGGGCAGCGTGGCCTCCCGCATCCCGGCGCCCGCCGCCAAGCCCGCCGACCGCGCACCGTCGACCGCAACGTCTGAGAATGTTGCGTTTGGTCCAGCTACCGTCGCGCCGGCGCGCGCAGACCCAGCGTCAGATCCGATTGCGCTGCGGCTCTCCAACGCGCCGTCGATTTCATCTTTGAAGCTGTCCTGGCGCGTCCTGCGCGAACGTCACGGCAGCCTGCTCGGCGGTTTGCGGCCACGCTTCCGGACGGTTGCCGGTGGCGCGACGGGCGTGACGTACCAGCTTGTGGCCGGGCCGGTCGCCTCGCGGTCGGAGGCGGATCAGGTCTGCACAATCCTGCGGGCGCAGAACGTGCGCTGCGCAATCGACGCGTTTGCCGGTGACCCGCTCTAGGGTCCGACCCGAACACCTCACGTTTTCCTACTCGGCGGCTTGCGGGAGCGGCTCAATCTTCGTCGGCTCGCGCTTCTCGGCGACGCTCGGGACGCTGAGGACGAGGCGCAAGAGCGGCGGCACGAGCAGCAGCGTCAGCACCGCTGAGAGCGACAGGCCGCCAAGGACGACCGATCCGAGCCCGCGATAGAGTTCGGAGCCGGCCCCGGGGAACACGACCAGCGGCAGCATGCCCATCACACTCGTGATCGTGCTCATGAAGATCGGGCGGATGCGGTTGCGCGTCGCCTCCAGGATCGAATCGTTCACCGACATCCCGTCTTCGCGCAGGTGATGCAGCGTCTGGTGGACGAGCAGGATCGCGTTGTTCACGACGATCCCGATCAGGATAACGAAGCCGAGCAGCGTCAGCATGTCGAGCGACTGCGGCACGAACATATTAAGGACGGCGAGGCCTAGAACGCCGCCGGCCGCCGCGACCGGCACCGAGATCAGGATCACCAACGGCAGGATGAAGCTCTCGAACAGAACGGCCATCACGAGAAAGACGATGACGAGCGCAATCAGCAGGTTCACCTGGATGGCGTTCCAGGTCTGCGTGAGCTGGTCGGCGGCCCCGGTCAAGTTCATGCGGACACCGTCCGGCAGGCCCTGTTGCTGGATCGGCGCCATCACCTCGTTCTCAATCGTCGCGATCGCTGTCTCGAGCGGTAGGCTTTCGGCCGGGCGGATCTGCAGCGTGATCGTGCGCAGCCGTTCCATGTGGCGGATCTCGACCGGACCCGCGGTCAGCGTGACGTTCGACAACGCAGAGATCGGCACGATTTGCCCGTTCGGTGCGACGACGGGGAAAGCGCCGACGTCCTGCGTACGCAACCCAGCCGCCGTCGCTGTCTCGCCCTTGAGGGTCAAGTCGATGCGGTCTGCGCCGACGGTCACCTCTTGGACGCGCAGGCCGTCGTTATAAGCGTCGAGCGTCTGGGCAAGCGCGCGGGCATCAACGCCGGCATCGGCGAGGCGCACACGATCCGGTATGACGCGGAGTTCCGGCGCGCCGAGTTCAAGACCGGGGAGGGGGCGGAACTGGTGTCCGTCGGCCCGCGAGAAACGCTGCGCGATCTGGCCCGCTGCCTGCTGCGCTACGCTGAGGATCTCTTCGAGGTTGTCGCCCGAAATATTGAGATCGATCGTTCGCCCGCCACCGATGCCGCGTCCGAACAGCCCGCGCTGGGAGATAAACCCAAACGTGCCGGGCTCCGAGAAGATGGGCGCGGACAGGACCGGCACGAGCTCTCGGACGCGCTTTGGATCCTTGGCGTCACCGCCCAAGAACGTGAGGTTGCGCAGCGCAACGAAGAAGAAGCTGTTCATCGCCGGCGGCGCGCCGGGCTCGGCTGAAGCCTCCGCCTCCCAAAGCGGCTTGGCGACACCTTCAACGCGCTGGGCAATCGTCGTCGTTGTCGCGAGGTTATACCCAGGGGGCGGAAGGACCACGCCGAAGACGAGGTTGCGGTTGCCGGAGGGCAGGTATTCGAGCTTCGGCAGGTATGTGATCGACCCCCAGATAGCGGTCGCAGTGATGCCCACGACCAGTAGTGCGCCAAGCGCACGCGATCGCACCGTTAGCTGCGCATACCCGGTCATCAGCCACGAAAACGCGCGGCCGAAGTGGTCGATCACAGGGAGCTTGGTCACCGTCAGTTTTGCCTTGCCGCCACCGAGCAGCCGGTTGCAGAGCGCGGGGATGACCGTGATCGCGACGACGAGCGACAGCATGACTGAGACAGAAATCGCAACCGCGATGTCCCGGAACAGCTGGCCGGCTTCGAGCTCCATGACGAGGATCGGGATGAACACCATCACGGTCGTCAGGGCCGAGACGAGGATCGCGCCCCAGACCTGCCGCGCGCCCTCATAGGCAGCTTGCGCCGGCGGCATGCCCTGTTGCCTGAGCCGGTAGATATTCTCGAGGACGACGATGGCTGCGTCGACCACCATGCCGACCGCAAACGCGATGCCGGCAAGCGAGATGACGTTCAGGCTGCGGCCGAGAGCTGCCATCGCAACGAACGACGCGATGATCGAAACCGGGATCGCGAGCGAGATAATCAGGGTCGCGCGTGGCGATCTGAGGAACAGCATCAGGATGATCGCGGCGAGAAGTCCGCCGACCCAGATGTTCTGGAGCACGAGATCAATCGCGCCGTCGATGTAGATCGTCTCGTCGTAGACCTGCTCAAACGTCAGGTTCTCACGCTTAAGCGGTCCATCAGACAGCTCCTGGACCGCTTGCCGGATGCCAGCCATCGTCTCGATGACGTTGGCGCCCTGTTCGCGGACGGCGTTGATCGCGATTGCGGGCTCTGCGCGGTGGCGAATGCGCGCGACAGGCTCTTTGTAGCCAAAGCCGACGCGCGCCACATCGCGCACGAACACGCGCCCGCCGTCAGAGCCAGCATTTGCAGCGCCGCTTCTGACAACAACGGATTCGATCGCGGCGACCGTGTTAAGCTCGCCCTCCGCGCGCACAACATAGCGGCGCTTGCCTTCGTCGATATCGCCGGCGGAAAGCGAGATGCTTGCTGCACGCAGCGAGTTCACGAGGTCGGGGATCGTCAGGCGGTATTTGGCAAGCAGCTCTGGCTCGATCACTACCTGCAGCTCGCGTTCCACCCCACCGTAGACGTTGACGAGTGCGACGCCTTCGATCCGTTCAAGCCGCTCCTTGACGACATCTGTTGCGAAGTCGCCGAACTCCGCCATCGGCTTAGTGATGCCTTCACCGCGCTTCAGGATCATCCAGGCGATCGGGTTGTCATCGGACCCGGACGTGTTGAGCGTTGGCTCGTTCGCTTCGTCCGGATAGGTGCCGACCCGGTCCAGGCGGTTGGAGACGAGCAGCAACGCCCGGTTCATGTTCGTGCCGATCGCGAACTCAAGGCGGACACGCGCGCGGCCGGTCTGCGACGACGACGTCATCTCCTGCAGGCCTTCGAGGCCGCGAAGTTCGTCTTCTTGCGCGTTGACGATCTCGCGCTCGACTTCGGCCGGTGCCGCCCCTGGCCAGATGGTTTCGACCTGGATGATCGGCTTGCGAACGTCAGGAATGAGCTGGATCGGAATGCTGGTCAGCGCGAGGGCGCCGAACAGCACGGCCATCAGGACCGCTGCGATCACCGCAATGGGACGCTCAATGGAGAGGCGGATAGGGTCCATGGCGTGCGGTCCGGCCTTTACCTGTTGATTGAGAGGCTCGCCCGCGCGCGGCCGGCTCTCGTGTGTTGGCGTCTAGCTCTTTGTATTCTCAGCCGCTTGCGGCTTCTGCGCGCCGGCAGGGCTTGCCTGTATTGGCTGGCCTGGCCGCAAACGCTCATTGCCGCGCACAACCACCCTGTCGCCCGCCGCAACACCGCTGCGGACTTCAATTCTGCCACCCGCCGCCTGACCAATCTCGACCGCGCGCGGTGTCGCTTTGCCGTCGGCATCAACGAAGACCATCCAGCCGCGCGGGCCCTGGACGAGCGCATCCTTCGGGATCGTCAGAACTTCACGTGGCTTGCTGACCGGAACCTCAAGCGTCACTGATGCTCCACGCGCGAGATCGGCGGGAGTGAGCGCGTCACCCTTAAGTGTAAAGCGCACCGGCCGCGTGCGCGTCGAGACGGCCTGCACCGGCAAGATCGCGCGTACGACCGCCGAGACCCGTTTGCCATTGGCGAGCGTGCCGTCCACTTCGCGCCCCGTCTCAAGCGCACCGACAATTTCCGCCGGGACGTCGGCGAGTAGCTCCAACTCGGCAACATCAAGCAGTTTGGCAATTGCTGATCCGATCGCGATGTAAGCGCCGGGCTGCGCCATCCGGGTGACGACCGTTCCGTTGAACGGTGCAACGATGTTGACGTGCTCGAGCTGGTAATCAATCCGCGCGATCGCAGCTTCAGCGCTCTTGAGTTGTGCTGTTGCGCGCGCGAGTTCAGCGCGAGCCTGGGCCGCGGCCTGGCGCGTATCCTCAAACTGGCTTTTAGAGAACGCACGTGAACTGCGCAGCGCGGCTTGGCGTCGGAACGTCTGCTCGGCCTGTTTGAGCGCCGCTTCCGCGACGGTGACGCCGGCGTTCGCTTCGGCGACGGACGACATTGCAACGTTGCGTTCGATCGCGATCAGGCTTGAATCAAGCCGCACGAGGATCTGGCCTTGTTCGACGCGGTCGCCGGTACGGAACGTCACTTCTGAGACCACGCCCGCAACGCGGGCCGCCACATCCGTCTCGCGCGAGGCAACGAACTGGCCGATGATCCGCCGCGTGTCGACAAGCTCGCGCACCTCCGCGCTCTCCACGAGCACGCCGGCCGGACGCCCGCCTTGCGCATTAGCAGGGGCGGCAAAGGCAACGCTGACAGTGAGCGCGGCCGCAGCCGCGCAGGCAGAAGCCCCGCGGCGCGTAGTCATCTGAAATCGCACGTTGCGCCGTCCTTGCTTGAGCCGGTTCAGCCGCTTCAATCATGTCATGGTCGTTACGGTAGGTAGGTAGTCGCAGATGTTCTTCCCGCAATGGCACCGCGTTCTACCGCAGCGCACAATTGCCGGGCGAGCGAATTTGCTGAAGCGCGGAGGTGCCCTGCGCCCAGCGCACAATTCCGAGGGCCGATAGACCGCCGTCGAAACCGCATATGACAGTCGTGTGACTGGTGAACCCATTGGCATCGCCGGAGGATTGAAATCGGTGCTGCCGAGGGCCTGACACCGGCTTCGAAAACACCGGTGCGACACCGACTTTTTCTCCTTTTTGGCGGCGTCCGAACCCGTTAAGCGAGCCGCAAACGGCGAACTCACAGGCAGCTAACGTGGCACATCTTCCGCTGAAAATCCTTGTCGTCTGCACCGGCAATTCTGCGCGCAGTATAATCGGTGAAGCGCTCTTTAACGCGCAGCCCAAGGAGCGGATGCGTGCTTTCAGCGCCGGCGCCGCACCGACCGGTAGGGTTAATCCGCTGGCGCTTGAAACGCTTGGCGCCCACGGCCTGGCAACGGCTGGATATGCTTCGAAGTCGTGGTCTGACTTCTCGCGCGATGACGGGCCGTCACTCGACCTGATGGTGACGGTCTGCGATTCCGCGGCGAACGAGCCGTGCCCCTACATTCCGGGCGCACCAGCCGCCGTCCACTGGGGCGTGCCCGACCCGGCTGGCATCGACCAACTCGACGACGCCCGTGCAGCCTTTGAAGACGTGTTCACTACCTTCAGCGCGCGCGTGGCAGCCGCAGCCGCTCTGCCGCTCGGCGACCTCGATCTTGCGGAGATCCGAACTGAGTTTGCGCGCATCGCAGATGAGATCCCGCATGTCCCATCGAGGGCGGGCGCATGAGCGCGGCACGCCGCCGCCTGGCAGCAGAGGCGCTGGGCACAGGGCTGCTGGTCGCGACCGTCGTCGGCTCCGGCATCATGGCGGCGAAGCTCGCCAGCGGGAACATTGCGCTTGCCTTGCTCGCCAACGCCATCGCGACCGGGGCCATCCTGGTCGTCCTCATCACGATCCTGGGGCCGGTCTCAGGCGCTCATTTCAATCCCGTCGTCTCTCTCGTCTTCTGGCTCCGCAAAGACCTGAGCGACGGCGAAGCTTTGGGGTTCATCATTGCGCAGATCGCTGGCGGCGTCGCCGGGACGCTTGCAGCCCACCTCATGTTCGACGTCGCGACGCTGCAATTGTCGAGCACACTTAGGACCGGCGGCGCGCAGTGGTTTTCAGAAGTGATCGCAGCGTTTGGACTTCTGCTCACGATCCTCGGCTGTGTCCGCTATAAGCCGGACTTCGTCGCGAGCGCCGTCGGCCTCTACATCACGTCGGCCTATTGGTTCACAGCCTCCACAAGCTTCGCCAATCCGGCCGTCACCATCGCCCGCGGGTTCACCGACACGTTCGCCGGCATCCGCCCGCTCGACGTGCCGATCTTTATCGTCGCGCAGATTGTGGGTGCGGTCCTCGCGCTGGCAGTCGCCAAGGCATTGTTTACGACCGACGCGGACGCCGGCGCGGGCTGACGTGTTGACGCTGGGGTTTGCGGGGCGATTGCGCGGCAGCCGCCCCGCCCGCTAGGTTGAAGCCTAACCAACCCCATCCGTAGCGCCCGAGGCCGGTCCCATGAGTTCGTATGATGTCCTGATCATTGGTGCAGGTCCCGGCGGGTACGTGACCGCCATCAGAGCCGCGCAGCTCGGCCTCAAGACCGCGATCGTCGAGCGCGAACATCTGGGCGGCATCTGCCTCAACTGGGGCTGTATCCCCACGAAGGCGCTGCTGCGGACAGCCGAGATCTATCACTACGCCCAGAACGCGAAGGACTACGGCCTGACGCTCGATGGCAAGATGACGTTCGACACTGACGCCGTCGTCGGCCGCTCCCGCGGCGTGTCGGGTCAATTGAACGGCGGCGTCGGCTACCTTCTGAAAAAGAACAAGGTCGACGTCATTTGGGGCGAAGCGTTCATCGAGAAGCCGGGCAAGGTGATCGTCGGCGAGCGCAAGAAAGATGCGGTCCAGCCCGCTCATCCGGACCCCAAAGGCACGCTTGGCCACGGCACGTATGAGGCCAAGCACATCATCGTGGCGACCGGTGCGCGGCCGCGCGTCCTGCCGGGCATCGAGCCCGACGGCGATGCGATCTGGACGTACTTCGAGGCGATGGTGCCGAAGACGATGCCGAAGTCGTTGATCGTCATGGGCTCCGGCGCGATCGGTATCGAGTTTGCTTCGTTTTACCGGACGATGGGCGCGGAGGTGACGGTCGTCGAACTGATGGACCAGATCCTGCCCGTCGAAGACGCAGAGATCGCCAAGATGGCGCGCAAGCGGTTCGAAGCGCAGGGCATGAAGATCTTGACCGGCGCCAAGGTCACGCAGGTCGAGAAGGGCAACGGTCACGTCACCGCGACCATCGAGGCGGGCGGCAAGACGGAGACGATCACCGCGGAAAAGCTGATCTCAGCCGTCGGTGTCGTCGGCAACATCGAAAACCTGGGCCTGGAAAAACTGGGCGTCAAAACCGACCGCGGCTGTGTCGTCACCGATGGCCTCGGCAAGACCAGCGTTGACGGCATCTACGCGATCGGTGATGTCGCGGGCCCGCCGATGCTGGCACACAAGGCCGAGCATGAAGGCGTGATCTGCGTCGAGGGCATCAAGGGCCTCGACGTGCACCCGATGGACAAACTGAAGATCCCGGGCTGCACCTATTGCCACCCGCAGGTCGCAGCCGTCGGACTGACGGAAGAGAAGGCGAAGGACGCAGGCTACAAGCTGAAGGTCGGTCGCTTTCAGTTCCGCGGCAACGGTAAGGCGATCGCGCTTGGCGAGCCTGAAGGCATGGTCAAAACGATTTTTGACGAGAAGACCGGCCAGCTTCTCGGCGCGCATATGATTGGCGCGGAGGTGACCGAACTGATCCAGGGCTTCGTCGTCGCGATGCAACTTGAGACAACTGAAGAAGACCTGATGCACACAGTCTTCCCGCACCCGACGCTGTCAGAGATGATGCACGAAAGCGTCCTCGACGCCTACGACCGCGTCATCCACATGTAGAGGGGCGGGCGCAGACGCCTAAGCCGCCAACAGCGCGTCGATGTCGAGGGTGAGGCCAGTGGTCCCAAGCGGCTGGTGGCGGGCCGCGTGTTCGTTCTTGGCAAGGCCATTCCCCGCGGCGGCGTCACGCACGAAGCGAACGACCATCCGGTGTGCCGGATCGACAATCATGTAGTGGGCGATCGTCGGCCGGGTGAAATACCCGATCAGTTTGGCCGATAGATCGCTGTGCCGCGTCGATGGCGGCAACACTTCGCAAACGACGATAGGGTTCGGCACTTCGAGCGTCTCGTCTGGCAGACGCGGGCCTTCATGGACGAGACAGTCCGGTTCGTATGCGGTGTGTTCGTCAATCCGGATCGTCGCGCCGTCCGGCAGCACGAACTGGTCCTGGTTGGATCGCGCGGCTGCTGGTTCATGGCCGGTACGCAAGCAAACGTTCAGCGCGCCCGGCCAGTCGGGCGTACGCAGGCCACTGAATCGGTTAACATGTGCCTTGCCACGGAGGGACACATGAACGGAAACACGCAGCAGATCGTCGTCTTTCTGGTGATCGGTTTGGTCGCGGGCTGGCTCGCGAGCTTCATCATTGGCGGTGGCGGGCTCATCCAATACCTGTTCTCGGGCGTCATTGGCGCCTTCGTTGGCGGCTTTCTGCTGAGTGCGGTCGGCTTGAACCTCGGCATCAAGAACGCACTTCTGTCGCAGATCGTCCAAGCAACCATCGGCGCGATCGTGGTCGTCCTCGTCGCGCGACTGATTGCCTAACCATTCGGCGGCTTCTGGCGCACCTCAGACCGCCGGCGGGGTTGATCGTGCTTGCTGAGCGCGCCACATCTGATGTGTCGTTCCTGCAATAAGCACGCGCAATGGTCACACTGGTCGACAAGACCCCAGACAGCACCCGTCCGAGGCATCCCGAGAAGGCCAAGCGGCCCGAGACGCCGCGGCTTGAAAAGCCGGATTGGATCCGCGTCCGCGCTCCGGTCTCGCCGGTTTACCGCGAGACACAGGCGATCGTGCGCGCGAACAACCTCACGACGGTTTGCGAAGAAGCCGGTTGCCCGAACATCGGCGAGTGCTGGGCTGAACGCCACGCCACCATGATGATCATGGGCGACACGTGCACCCGCGCCTGTGCCTTCTGCAACGTGCGCACCGGCATGCCGGACGCGCTCGATCCGAACGAACCTGAGAACGTCGCAACTGCGGTCGCACAGCTCGGGCTCAAGCACGTCGTCATCACGTCAGTCGATCGCGACGATCTTGCCGACGGCGGTGCGCAGCACTTCGCTGACGTCATCATTGCGATCCGTGACCGATCGCCTGCGACCACGATCGAGATCCTGACGCCGGACTTCCTGCGCAAGGATGGCGCGCTCGAAGTCGTCGTGGCGGCCAAGCCCGATGTTTTCAATCACAACCTGGAGACTGTGCCGGGGCTTTACCTCGCGATACGGCCTGGCGCGCGGTACTTCCATTCTCTGCGCCTGCTGCAGCGGGTCAAAGAGCTTGACCCACACATTTTCACCAAGTCGGGAATCATGGTCGGGTTGGGTGAACAGCGCAGTGAGGTTTTGCAGGTGATGGATGATCTGAGGTCCGCCGACGTCGATTTTCTGACGATCGGGCAGTACCTACAGCCGACGCGCCGGCACGCCGAACTCAAACGCTACGTGACCCCGGATGAATTCAAGGGCTACGAGCAGACCGCCTTCGCCAAGGGGTTCCTGATGGTCTCCGCGTCGCCGCTGACGCGATCGTCGTATCACGCCGGCGACGACTTCGTGCGGCTGTGGGCTGCACGCCAAGCCGCACTCGCAGGTGCCTCGCCCGAATGAAGCGCTTCAAAGTCAAACGCCGTGTGAAGTTTACGCCGCAGCAGATGTATGCGCTCGTCGCCGACGTCGATCGCTATCCGGAGTTCCTGCCGCTGTGCGAGGGCATGCGCGTTCGCGGCCGGCGCGAGACGGAGACGGGCGAAGTTCTCATCGCGGACATGACGATGGGGTACAAAGCGATCCGCGAGACGATCTCAAGCCGCGTGACGCTGACGCCGTCGGAGCCGCTGGTCACCGTGCGGTATCTCGAAGGCCCGTTCTCTGAGATGGAAAACCGCTGGCGGTTTATCGAAGCCGATGACGGCGGCTGCGAGGTCGAGTTCTACATGGCCTACGCGGTCAGCAACCCGATGCTGAGCTTTCTGGTGTCGCAGCTCTTCGACAAAGCCTTCCGCCGCTTCGCCCACGCGTTTGAGGTGCGCGCGAAAGATGTCTACGGCACCGCGGACCGCTCAGGCGACGTGCCTGATGCGACGCCAGAACCCACGGGCTAGATAAGCTGGATCAGCTAGCAGCCTTTCTGGCGCTCGATCCGGCGGAGCTTCCTGACAATCGACTTTAGGCGTTGCGGCATGCGGCCGTAGGGTGGGCGGCAGCCGCGGCCAAAGACGGAAATAGCGCGCTGGGTCTTAAAGCAATGCCCGCGCTGCGCGAAGATCGCGTTGCGTTCATACCAGAGCTGACTGCACGACATCTCGTAATAGGGGCCGTCGTCGCCGGCACGCGCACTGTCCATGCTCAAAAAGCTGACCGAAGCAAACGCCATCGCGATCGCTGCAACCGTCGCTACCTGCAACCCTGAAGTACCGGAGCGCATTCCTAGTCCCTTTCGCCTGACGATTTCCGTCAGACGACGTTAGGTCAGGCCGCAGAATACGTCGAGGTCTCCAGATGGGTTCGAGCCTCGCATGCTAACCGCCGGGGTCCAGAGCCTTCCGCATGAGCGCAAGTGCGTCGCGCACGGTTGCGATCCGAACGGCTCCGCGCCCGATGTCGCCATAGGTCTGTCTGAGGTGGAGCGGCGCGCCGCCGGTTCTCTGGGCTGCGAAGTGGACGAGGCCAACCGGTTTGTCAGCCGTCCCGCCGCCTGGACCCGCGACGCCGCTGACTGCGACGCCAAGGGCTTGACCTGCACCAGGCACACGCCCCAGCGCGCTGGCGACCATCTCGCGCACGACCGGCTCGCTGACGGCGCCATGCGCCTCAAGCGTCGCGGCTTCGACGCCAAGGACCGCACGCTTCATCGCATTGGAATACGTGACGAAGCCGCCATCGACGACATCTGACGAGCCAGCAATCTCAGTAAGTGCGCCGGCAATCAGGCCGCCCGTACAGCTCTCTGCCGTGACGATCTTGAGATCGCGCTCGCGGCACGCCTGCAGCAGTTCGCGCGCCGCCGCCAGAATGTCATCGGGATACATGACGCGCGGGCTCCATTAACCACCCAAACCAAAACGGGCACTGACACCTGCCCGTAGGTTACTCTGGGTTGGTCGCGGTGCGAAGCGCGTTTGTCTCGCCTAGGCGACGAGACGCTCGGCGTTTTGGAGCAGATCGTCGAGACGCTGCCGGCTATCGCCACCCATCACGCTGACCGCGCGCTGCTGCGCATCAAGCCAGACCGGGTAGGCCTCCTTAATGACGTTGCGGCCACGGTCCGTCAGATGAAGGCCGCGGCCCCTGCGGCCTGCCGGCGGATCCATGATGATCAAGTCAAGCGCCAGCAGACGCTTCAGGTTGCGCGACAGCGTCGACTTCTCAATGTCGAGCGCGAATCCGATCTCAACGGCTGTGATGCCATCGCGGCTTGCAAGCTGCGTCAGCAGTGTGAACTGGCTTGCGGTGATCCCGTGCGGGCGCATGGCATCATCGTAAACCCGCGTCACGATGCGGCTCAGTTGGCGCACGCGCGTTGCGAGGCAAGACGTCGACGTGTTCTCAGCAATCTTGCTGATCTCTTCGGAATCCAGCGACATCGGCTGCGGCATCATATTCATAAGAGCCCCCCGGCTTGTTCGTATCGTAATGAGCCAACGCACTCGCCGAACCCTGTCGGGCTCATGACGATACAACCCTCTGTTTTCCACATGCATTGATTCGAGAGATGTGGGCAAGTTGGGGACAGACGGCTTCAGCGATGGCTCTGACGACGGGGACGGGCGCCATGAAAATTGCTGCGATCACAACGCATGTACTCGAGGCCGGGCTTGAGACCCCGTTTCATTGGTCGTTCAATCGCGCAACCAGCCGCGGATCGTGCCTTGTGGAAATCACGGCCGACGACGGCACGACCGGCTGGGGCGAGTGTCTCGGTCCGCCACACCTCAACGCTGCTGTCATAGACGCTTTCCGCCCGCATCTGATTGGCGCTGACCCGCGCGCGACGGATCTCATCTGGCAGACGCTCTACAATCAGTTCCGCGACCAGGGTCAGAAGGGCCTGACGATCACCGCCATCAGCGGTGTCGACATCGCGCTCTGGGATCTGAAGGGCAAGGCGCTGGGGCTTCCCTGCGCCGTCCTGATGGGCGGGCCGCTCAGGACCTCGGTGCCGGCGTATGCGACGGGCACGTACCGGCTGCCGGAGGGTGATCCGCTCGACTACATCGTCGACGAAGTGCGCGGCTACGTGGCCGAGGGCTTCGGCGCGGTAAAGCTGAAGATCGGCTTTGGCTTCGACCAAGACGTGCCGCTCATTCGGGCCGTCCGCGATGCGATCGGGCCTGAGGTTGGCCTCATGCTCGATGCCAACCACGGCTATGACGCGATCGAGGCGATTGCCGTCGGCAACGCGGTCGCCGCTTGCGATATTGGCTGGTTCGAAGAACCCGTCGTGCCGGATGACCTTGGCAGCTATCTCGATGTGAAGGCGCGCCAGCCAATCCCGGTGGCGGGCGGCGAATGCGAGTACACGCGCTGGGGATTTCGCGAAGTCCTGACGCGCCGGGCGATGGACATCATCCAGCCCGACACGGCCGCAGCCGGTGGTCTCACGGAATGCAAGAAGATCGCCGACATGGCGACGGCGTTTGGTGTCCGCTACGTGCCACACGTGTGGGGCACGGGCCTTGGGCTCGCAGCCGCCCTCCAGCTCCTCGCCGTACTGCCTGATCACCCGCCGCGGATTGGCAACCGCGAGCCGCTGCTCGAGTTCGACCGCTCAGAACATCCATTTCGGCAGGCAGTGCTCAAGCATCCAATCGAGCATGACAATGGCCGCGTCGCGATCCCGAACGGGCCGGGGCTCGGCATCACGATTGACGAGCAGGCCGTCGCTGACTTCCGAGTTGCGCGGAATGCCGGCTGATCTAGCCGAGCATCACAGTTGCCGTTGCCATCGCGGCAATGCCCTCGCGCCGGCCAGGGAAGCCGAGGCCTTCCGACGTTGTCGCTTTGACAGCGACGCGGCCGATATCCAGATCAATGATCTCGGCGATGCGGGCGCGCATGGCGTCGCGATGCGGGCCAACTTTCGGGGCCTCACAGACAAGCGTGACGTCGACATTCAAGAGACGCCCGCCGCGCGCGGCAACGCGTTGGACGGCGTGGGCGAGGAACTGGTCGGAGGCAGCCCCCTTCCACTGCCGATCGGACGGCGGGAAGTGTGCGCCGATATCACCGTCTGCGATCGCCCCCAGAATCGCATCCGTCAGCGCATGCAAGCCGACGTCGGCGTCTGAGTGGCCGACGAGGGCTGCGTCATGCGGGACCTTGAGCCCGCAGAGCCAGACGTGGTTGCCTGGGCCGAATTTGTGGACGTCGAAGCCGCTGCCAACGCGGATGTCCGGCGGGGATGATTGCGACAAGCGGGCCTCCGCGCGCGCCAGGTCGTCCGGCGTCGTGATCTTAAAATTATCGGGATCGGTCGCGACGAGGTGAACGTTCAGACCCGCGGCCTCGGCGACGGCGGCGTCATCCGTCAGGTCATCACGGTCCGCCGCCGCCGCATGCGCGGCCCGGATGTCCACATAAGCGAACGCCTGCGGCGTCAGCGCGCGCCAGAGCCCCGTCCGGTCGACCGTGTCCGTGATGGCCGCGCCATCTCCACCGCCAACGCTTGCGCCACGCTTTAGCGTGTCCGCAACGGGCGTCGCAGCAATCGCCGCGCCGTGGCGTGCGACCGCCTCAATGAGCTTAGTGATGTCGGTGGATGTCACGAACGGCCGCGCGGCGTCGTGGATCAGCACGACGTCGGGCGGCGACGCACCCAGCGCTTCGAGCCCGTTACGCACCGAGATCTGCCGCGTCGCGCCGCCCGTGACGGCTGGGCCGACCTTGGCAACGCCACTGCCGATGCAGGTCTCATAGAGGTGAGCGTCATCGCCATGAATGACGACCCGGACCTCGCTGATCGCCTCGTGTCGACTGAAAGCCTGCACGGTATGCCACAGCACCGGCCGGCCGCCGATCTCGCGATACTGCTTGGGCGCGCGATCGTCACGGGCCTCCGCCATCCGGCTGCCGCGCCCCGCCGCAACAATCACCGCTGCCACCCGCAAAGATCACCTCAATCGTTGTTTCCACCGGTATCGGCGAGCCGGATCGCGACGGCAAGATGCGCCCTATGGCGGGAACCCGCCACGAAAACCAGCGAGCGGCGCTCACGCTTGTTTGCACAAAATCTCCGCAGCGCTTGTATTTGAACAAATTTCCAGCAGAGTAGACCTATGATGTTTGGGAAACCCTTCCAGATTGGGGCCATCCAGCCGCGGAACCGGGCGTTTCTTGCGCCGATGTCCGGCGTCACGGACGTCCCCTTCCGCCGGACGGCGCTGCAACATGGGGCCGGGCTCGTGGTCTCCGAGATGGTCGCGAGTTCGGAACTCGTCCGGCAGAAGCCGAAAGCGGTGCGCAAATCCGAGCGCGGCGGCGAGCGTCCGTTCGTGATCCAGCTTGCCGGCCGCGAGGCACATTGGATGGCCGAGGGCGCGCGGATCGCGGAAGACATTGGTGGCGATATCATCGACATCAACATGGGCTGTCCTGCGCGCGAAGTGACGGGCATGCTGTCCGGCAGCGCGCTGATGCGTGACCCGGACCATGCACTGGGTCTCATTGAGGCCGTCGTCAGCGCGACCCGGCGTCCCGTGACGCTCAAGATGCGGCTTGGCTGGGATCACCAGTCGCTCAACGCAGCCGACATCGCGCGGCGAGCGGAAGCAGCCGGCGTGCAGTTGATCACAGTCCACGGCCGCACCCGGATGCAATTCTATAAAGGCGCCGCCGACTGGTCCGCTGTCCATTGTGTGGCCAAAGCCGTCGGCGTGCCAGTTGTCGTCAACGGCGACATCGCATCGCCGGCGGACGCAGAGGCCGCGCTCGAAGCGTCAGGCGCGGACGCCGTTATGATCGGCCGCAGTGCCTATGGCGCGCCGTGGCTGCCGGGCCGGATTGGTCAGGCGCTCGCCACCGGTGTCGACCCTGGCGATCCAGACCCGGCGACGGAGGCCGAGATCACGGTGGGCCTGGTCGATGACATCGTGGCGCACTTCGGCAAAGCCGTTGGCCTGCCGCGGGCGCGCAAGCACATCGCTTGGTCTATCGCACGGGCGGGTCTGACAGGCGACGCACAGAAGGACCTTCGGCGCAGGCTCTGCACGTCGGAAAGCGTTGCCGAGATCGCAGCCGGCCTCCGCGACGTCCATGCGCGTCGCACCGACGCGCAGTCGCTTGAGGCAGCCGCATGAGCCGCCGGCGCAAGTCACCCGAGGGCGCAGGGGGCGCCATTAAGCAGCGGCCGAAACCTGTCTCGGCGGCCGCATTCCAGATCAACCACGACGCGCTCGTCGGCGCCGTGCCTCACCCGATCGCCGTCCTCGATCGCGAAGGAACGTTCGCCTACGCCAATCCGGCGGCCGAGAGCTTCTTTGCAGCGAGCCTCTCAAAGCTGCGCCAGAAGCGGCTTGAAGACCTTGTCAGCTTCGGGTGCCCGCTGATGTCGCTCGTTGAGCAGGTCCGCCGCACGGGCGCATCTTTGAACGAGTACGGCGTCGAGATTTCCACGCCGCGGGCCGATACGCCCGTGCGCCTCGTCGACGTCTACGCAAGCCCGATGACGGACGCCGACGGCGCGACGTTCCTCATGATGCAGCAGCGGACGATGGCTCAGATGATTGAGCGGCAACTGACACATCGTGCCGCCGCGCGCTCGGTTTCCGGCCTCGCAGCCGTCCTCGCGCATGAGATCAAAAACCCGCTGTCGGGCATTCGCGGGGCGGCACAACTCATCGAACCGGGCCTCGAAGACCAGGACCGCGGGCTCGCACAACTCATCTGCGCCGAGACCGATCGCATTCGCGATCTCGTCGACCGCATGGAAGTGTTCGGCGATGACCGCCCACTTCAGAAAGAACCGATCAACGTCCACGACGTGCTCGATCATGTGCGCCGGCTTGCCGAGAACGGTTTTGCAAGCCACATCCAATTCTCAGAGCAATACGACCCCTCGCTGCCGCCCGTCGCTGGTATTCGCGACAAGCTCATCCAGGCGCTATTGAACCTCGTCAAAAATGCTGCCGAGGCGATCTCGGAGACGGGAGAGAAGAGCGGCCGGATCATGTTGCGCACCGGCTATCGGCCGGGCGTGCGTCTCTCGGTGCCGGGCAGCGGCAGCCGCGTCTCCCTGCCGCTGATGATTGAGATTGAAGACAACGGCGCCGGTGTTCCACCGGACATGATCAAGTCCCTGTTCGATCCGTTCGTGACCAGCAAGTCGTCGGGCAAGGGGCTTGGGCTTGCGCTCGTCGCCAAGATCATCGGCGACCACGGCGGCATCATTGAGTGCGAATCCGAGCCGCGCCAGACGGTGTTTCGCGCTTTGCTTCCACTGCACGACGAAAAGGCGTGATGACGCGCGCCAGACCACAAACGCCGGCGGACACAACCGCCCGGACAAACGATGGTGATAGAGCATGGCTGTAGGCACAGTCCTCGTCGCGGATGACGACACCGCGATCCGAACGGTTCTCAATCAGGCGCTTGCGCGGGCGGGCTATATCCCGCGGACCACCGGCAACGCCGCGACGCTCTGGAAGTGGATCGCACAGGGCGACGGCGACGTCGTCATCACCGATGTGGTGATGCCGGACGAAAACGCGTTCGACCTGATCCCGCGCATTCGCAAAGCGCGGCCCGAACTGCCGATCGTCGTCATGAGTGCGCAGAACACGCTCATGACCGCGCTGACAGCGGCAGAGCAGGGCGCGTTTGAATACCTGCCCAAACCGTTCGATCTCAACGAACTCGTCAACGTGGTCGGCCGCGCAATGTCGACGCCGGACGGCGTGGTGCCGGTGCCGGCCGCCGAGACGGACGAGCTGCCGCTCATTGGCCGTTCGCTGGCGATGCAGGAAATCTATCGTGTCATCGCGCGGCTGACGCAGACGGACCTCACCGTGATGATCACAGGTGAATCCGGGACCGGCAAAGAGCTGGTCGCGCAGGTCTTGCATAACTTCTCGAAGCGCCGGAGCCGTCCGTTCGTCGCCGTCAACATGGCGGCGATCCCGCGCGAACTGATCGAGAGCGAACTGTTCGGTCACGAGAAGGGGGCCTTTACCGGCGCGCTTTCCCGCATGACGGGCCGGTTCGAGCAAGCCGAGGGCGGCACGCTGTTTCTCGATGAGATCGGCGACATGCCGATGGAGGCACAGACGCGGCTGCTCCGCGTCCTGCAGGAGGGCGAGTACACGACAGTCGGCGGGCGCACGCCGCTGAAGACCGATGTCCGCATCGTCGCCGCCACCCACCGCAATCTGAAATCGCAGATCGAGCAGGGGCTGTTCCGCGAAGACCTTTTCTACCGCCTGAACGTCGTGCCGCTGAGGCTACCGCCGCTCCGCGAACGCCTCGACGATATCGGAGACCTTGCGCGGCACTTCCTACGCCTTGCAGCCAACGAGGGCCTGGGCACGCGCACGATTATACCCGACGCGATCGAACGCCTCCGCCAGCACAACTGGCCGGGCAACATTCGCGAACTCGAAAACCTTATTCGGCGTCTGGCCGCGATCTACCCGCAGGACACGCTCACGCGCGAGATGGTGGATGCGGAACTCGCCGTCGCGGAAGTACCGGCGGGTGAGCCGGGGCCGGAGGATGCTGAGACGCTGAGCGAGTTGGTCGAGCGGCATCTTGCGAGCTACTTCGCGCAGTTCCCCGATGGCCTGCCGCCCCGCGGGCTGCACGACCGGATCATCCGCGAAGTCGAGGCGCCGCTGTTTTCGGCTGCACTTGCAGCCACGCGCGGCAACCAGATCAGGGCGGCCGAGCTTCTCGGCCTCAACCGCAACACCCTGCGGAGCCGGATAAAGTCGCTCGACATCAAGGTCGTGCGCATGCCGGGCGGATGAGCGGTCGCGTCGAGCGCGCCTAAAGCGCTCTAACCACTCAGCATTTTTCAGCGCCGAATTGCAGTGGATCGCTCCATTGCAATTCACCGTCGCGGTCCGCATATTTGTCGCGGAAATGTCACAGTTCGCTGTTTGAGAGGCGCACTGCGGTGACTATGCCGCCGCACTGTTGCGCCTCAGCCAGTTGTTTTCGCCGCCTGCCGACGTTGGCGCTCCGCCGTTAAGGACCCGATGACCGACACGTCTGCAACTCCTGATCGCTCCGGCGCAACAACGGCGAAGGCGGCGCTCCGGCCGGACGCGACCGAGATCCGAGACGTGCCGCTGCCGTTTGCCGCCAAGCAAAGCCGGTCGTTCTCGTTTGGTCTGATCATCGTCTTGCTGTCGCTGATCTCGGCGCTGGCGACGTACCTCATCCTGACCAACCTGACGCCGATCCCGCCGCGCGGCGAAGTCGTCTTCGTCGTGCTGGCCGTCAATGTCGTGCTGATTGCTGCGATGGTCTGGATCATCGCGCAGCAGGTCTTCGCGCTGATCCGTGGCTGGCGCGACAGCGTCTCCGGCGCCCGGCTCCACATCCGCATCGTCGTCCTCTTTAGTGTCATCGCGACTTTGCCGGCGCTCATCCTCGCAACGGCTGCGACCACGACGTTTGTCCGGGCGGTCGACGGATGGTTCGCGCAGCAAACGCGCACGATCATCGAGAACTCGCTGGATGTCGCCGAGGCCTATCTCGCCGAGCACGGCCAGATCATCCGCACGGACGTCGACAACATGGCGCGCGAACTCGCAAGCGCGGTTGAGATGCGCCGCGAGGACCCCGCCCGCTTCCGTGACTTTGTGTTGGCTCAGGCCGTCTTCTTCGATCTGCCGGTCGCCTACGTCATCGACAGCACCGGCAAGCCGCTGGTCACGGCGATCGAAAACAAGCAGATCCCGTATCGCCCGCCGCCGGTCTCCGTCATCAAACTTGCAGAACGCGGCCAGGTGCCGTTGCTCGCGCCGGAAGACGGCTATCGCGTCGCAGCCATCCGCAAGCTCGATGCGTTCCCCGGACAGTACCTGTTCGTCGCGCGGGGCGTGAGCCCGGCCGTCATCGCGCATCTGCAACGCACCCGCGCTGGGATGTCGGAATACAACGAGCTGCGCAAGCGCCGGAACAGCCTGCAAATCGCGCACGGGCTCCTCTACTTTATGATCGCGCTCACAGGATTGTTGGCGGCGGTCTGGGCCGGGCTTTGGTTCGCCGGCCGCTTCGTCGCGCCAATCGGCCGCCTGATCGAAGCCGCCGAGCATGTCTCGGAAGGCAACCTCAACGTCGTGCTGCCGGAGCGGCGCGGGGAGGGCGATCTCCGCCGGCTCTCGTCGACGTTCAACACCATGACGTGGGAGTTGAAATCGCAGCGCGATGACCTCGTCCACGCAAACGAAGAGTTGCTCGAACGTCGCCGGTTTACCGAAGCGGTGTTGTCCGGGGTCTCGGCGGGTGTGATCGGGTTGGACGGCGACGGCATCATTCGCATCGTGTCGGGCGCGGCGGCAGAACTTCTTTCCGTGGCACCGGATGATCTTGCGGGCCGCGCGCTGGGCGAAGCCCTGCCTGAGTTCGAAGACCACATCGCGACGCTGACAACCGGTAACCGGGGGCGCAACACGGCCCCGCTTTCGGTTATGGTCAATGGCGAGGCGCGCACGTTCGATGTCCGCCTGACACGCGAGCGCGCCGGCGGCGATGGCGGCGCGGTGATGACGTTCGATGACATCACGGAGCTGGTCTCGGCCCAACGCGCTTCGGCCTGGGCGGACGTTGCCCGCCGCATTGCCCACGAGATCAAGAACCCGTTGACGCCGATCCAGCTCTCGGCGGAACGCATCCGGCGCAAGTACGGCAAGGTGCTGACCGAGGACCGCGAGGTCTTCGACAAGTGCACCGACACAATCATTCGCCATGTCGGCGATGTCTCGCGCATGGTCGACGAGTTTTCGTCATTCGCGCGTATGCCTGAGCCGGAAATCGCGATGCAGGATCTGCGGGCGGCTGTGCGCGAGCCGGTCACGCTATTTCAGATGGGCTCGCGCGACGTCGACATCTCGCTCACGATGCCGGACGAGAAGATCACGATGGCGATTGATCAGCGCCTCATCGGACGCGTCGTCACCAACCTCGTCAAGAATGGTGCGGAGGCCGTTGAGGCGGTGCGCGAAAGCGGTACGCGCGGGGCAGACTTTAAGGGCCGCGTCGACGTTACGCTGTCGCGCGAAGGCGAAACGGCTGTGCTCGACATCATCGATAACGGTACAGGTCTCGATAAAGAGAACCGCACGCGGCTGCTTGAGCCGTACGTCACGACCAAAGCGAAGGGCACGGGCCTCGGCCTCGCGATCGTCCAGAAGATCGTCGAGCAGCACGGCGGCACGCTGTCGCTCGATGAAGCACCGCAGACGGCCGATCGGCCGACGGGTGCGTGGGTTCAGGTGCGCTTGCCCGTTCGCGATTTAGCAGGCCTTGCAGACGTCGCGGCGACGGTCGCGGCAGAGTGAATTTTAAGAGCGCCAGCGGCGCCCGATGGATACGACAAGAAGGAGGAACGGACTGATGGCGTCTGACATTCTCGTGGTCGATGACGAAAGCGACATCCGCGATCTGATTTCAGGGATCCTGGAAGATGAAGGACACAACTGCCGGCTTGCCCGCGACAGTGACGAGGCCCTGATCGCCATCGAGAACCGGAAGCCACAGCTTGTGATCCTCGATATCTGGCTAAACGGCAGCCGGCTCGACGGGCTGGAGGTGCTCAACATCATCCGCCGCGTCCACCCAGAGCTGCCGATCATTATCATCTCTGGCCACGGGACCATCGAAACCGCCGTCCAGGCCATCAAGCGCGGGGCGTACGATTATATCCCGAAGCCGTTCACGGCCGACCGCCTGCTGCTGGTGACGATGCGGGCGATTGAAGCCTCGCAACTCCGCCGCGAGGTCGCGCAACTCAAAGAGAAGGGCTTCCAGAGCGCCGAGATGATCGGCAACTCGACCGCGCTCAATCAGCTTCGCACCAACATCGAACGGGTCGCGGCGACCAACTCGCGGATTCTTATGCGCGG
This sequence comes from Pseudomonadota bacterium, assembly GCA_038523925.1. Lineage (GTDB taxonomy): Bacteria > Pseudomonadota > Alphaproteobacteria > Rhizobiales > Hyphomicrobiaceae > JBCBWG01. The sequence goes on from JBCBIY010000005.1 coordinate 157,551, forward strand.
TGCGTCGGGGACGGGCAAAGAGCTTGCAGCGCGCGTCATCCACGCCAAGTCGCTCCGTGCGGATGGCCCGTTCGTCGTCCTCAATGCCGCGGCGCTCGTCGCAGACCGCGTTGAAGAAGAGCTGTTCGGCGTCGAAGACCGGACAGGCGGGCCGCGCAAAGTCGGCGCATTGGAAGAGGCGCACACCGGCACGCTCTACATCGACGAGATCGCCGACATGCCGCTCGACACGCAGGCGAAAGTCCTGCGCGTGCTCGTCGAGCAAAAGTTCCTGCGACTTGAGGGGACGCAAAAGGTCGAAGTCGATGTCCGTATCATCTCCTCGACAAGCCGCGGCCTTGAGCGCGAGATGGAAGAGGGCCGCTTCCGCAACGATCTCTATCACCGCCTCGCCGTCGTCCCGATCCGCGTGCCCTCGCTTGCCGAACGCCGCGAGGACATTCCCGTGCTCGTCGAACACTTCATCCAGCAGATCGCGCAATCATCGGGCCTGTCGCCGCGCACGGTCGGCGAAGATGCGATGGCCGTCCTGCAGGCCCACGACTGGCCGGGCAACGTCCGCGAGCTCCGCAACAACATCGAGCGGCTGATGATCCTCGCCGATGGTGAAGCGGATGCAACCATTACCGCCGACATGCTGCCCGACGAGATCGGCTCCAACGTGCCGCTGCCGGTCAATGGCGGGTCGGAACACCTGATGTCGCTGCCGCTGCGCGAGGCGCGCGAGATCTTCGAGCGCGAGTACCTTTTAAGCCAGATCAACCGCTTTGGCGGAAACATCTCGCGGACGGCAGAGTTTGTCGGCATGGAGCGGTCCGCGCTGCACAGGAAGCTGCGCGCGCTGGGCGTGACGTCCGAGCAGCGGTCGGGCGCCGCGTAAGTGCCCCATGAACCTCGGACGGGCATTGGATTGAACGCATGAACGTCATCATTTGCGGGGCAGGGCAGGTCGGTCTCGGAATTGCCGAGCGCCTCGCAGGTGAGGCGAACGACGTCTCGATCATCGACAACAACGCCGATCTCGTCGCCCGCGCCAACACGCGCCTCGAAGTCCGCGCGATCCAAGGCAACGGCGCGCATCCGGATGTGCTCGCGGCCGCCGGCGCGCGCGATGCGGACATGATCATTGCCGTCACGCTCTATGACGAAGTGAACATGGTCGCCTGTCAGGTCGCCAACACGCTGTTCGATATCCCGACGCGCATCGCACGCATCCGCGCGCAAACGTACCTCAGCAAAGACTGGAGCGATCTGTTCGCGGCGCCTGGCATGGCGATCGATTACGTAATCTCGCCGGAGATCGAAGTCGGCAAGGCCGTGCTCCGCCGCTTGGAATTGCCCGGCGCATTCGAGACCTTCAGCTTCGCCGACGGCAACATGACCGCGATGGGCATTTCGTGCGGGCCGGACTGTCCGGTGGTCGACACGACGCTGACGGGTCTCGCTGACCTGTTCCCCGATCTTGCAGCCGTCGTCGTTGCCATCATCCGAAACGGCGAACTGATGGTTGCGCGCAGCGGCGATCGCTTGAAGGAGGGCGACGATATTTACGTCGTCGCACCGACCGAGAGCGTGCCCCGCGTGCTCAAGATCTTTGGTCATGACGAGACGCAGGCGCGCCGCGTGATCATCGCGGGCGGGGGCAACATCGGGCTTTACGTCGCGCGCGCGCTTGAGAAGCGCGAGCCGACGATGCGTGCAAAAGTGATCGAAGCGAAACGGAGCCGCGCCGAGGCGATCGCCGAAGACCTCGCGCGGACGGTCGTCCTTCACGGGTCATCGCTGTCGGAGCAGTTGCTGCGCGAGGCCGACGTCAAGGCCGCAGAAACCCTGGTGGCAATCACCAACGATGATCAGGTCAACATCCTGACGTCGGTGCTTGCCAAGCAGCTCGGCTGTGTCCGTGCAATCTGCCTTGCCAACTCGCCCGGCTATGCAACTATCATGCGTTCGTTCGGCATCGACGCGCAGGTCAATCCGCGCGAGATCACGACGTCCCGCATCCTGCAGTTTGTCCGCCGCGGCCGTATCCGGGGGGTGCACGCGGTCCACAACGGTCGGGGCGAGTTGCTTGAGGGCGAAGCGCTGGAGACGTCCTCTGTCATCGGGCGGCCGATTAAGGCGCTCGACATCCCAAGCGGGATCCGCGTGGCCGGTGTCTGGCGAGATGGCGAGCCAGTCAAAGTGCGTGGCGAAACGGAGCTGCGCGCAAAGGACCGGGTCATCATGTTCGCGCGCGCCGATCTCGTCCGCGATGTTGAGAAGCTCTTCCGCGTGTCGCCGGACTATTTCTAAGGCCGCCGTTTGCGCGCCACCTTACTGAGCCGCCTTCGCCCGTTCGGCGAGTTCTGCGACATGCTCCCAGACCTTTGAGATGACAACCGAGCCTTCGCCCACCGCTGAGGCAACGCGCTTGACTGATCCGGCACGCACATCACCGACCGCGTAGATGCCGGGACACGACGTCTCGTAAGGCGATGACTTGCCGACTGCGGCCCCGGTTTTGACGAAGCCCTTTTCATCGAGCGCGATGAGGTCGGAGAGCCAGCCCGTGTTCGGCGCCGCGCCCACCATGATGAAGACGCCAGGTGTTTCAGCGCGGCGTTCGTCGCCGGAGGCTCGGTCGCGCAGTGTCACCGCGCCGAGCGTCCCTTCGCCATCGAGCGCCGAGACTTCGGTTTGATAGTGGATCGTGATCCGTGGCTCAGCCTCAAGGCGGCTCGACAGATAGTCAGACATGGAGGCTGCAAGCGATGTCCCGCGCACGAGCACGTGGACGTGGGCTGCTGTGCGGCTCAGATACATGGCGGCCTGCCCGGCGGAGTTGCCGCCACCGATGACGTAGACTTCGCCGTCGCGGCAGTAGCGCGCCTCGGCATCCGTCGCCGCGTAGTAGACACCGGCACCTTCGAAATCTTCGAGCCTGTCGAACGGCAAGCGGCGATACTGCACGCCGGCTGCGACGATCATGGCGCCCGCGGTCACCGAACTGTCGTGGTCGATCCGGACGTCAAACCGGCCGTCGTCGCGCACCGTGACGGCCTCGACCCGCCGCGGCATGGCGAACCGGCCGCCAAACTTCATCATCTGGATTACGCCGCGGAGCACGAGATCAGACCCCGAAATGCCGGTCGGGAAACCCATATAGTTCTCGATGCGCGATGACGTGCCCGCCTGGCCACCCATCGCCGTCTCCTCGACGATCAGCGAAGAGAGCCCTTCCGCGCCGGCGTAGACGGCTGAGGCCACCCCCGACGGCCCGCCGCCGACGATCAGGACATCAACCTCTCCCTCATGCTCGAGCGGAAGATCGAGGCCCAGATACGCTGCGATCTTGCGCGGTGTCGGCGCCTCGATCGGCGGCGATGGATAGAACATCACGGCCGGCGAGGGGGGCCCCTCGAAGAAGTCGCCGGCCGCCGGATCATCCATGCCAATGGAGCGAAACGGGATGCGGTTGCGCGATGCAAACGCCTCGATCGCGCGCACATCACGGTCAGCCTCTGCGCCGACGATGGTGAGCGCGCTGTCGCCGGTGTCCGCCTGGCGGCGCCAGCGGGCTGCAAAGACGGTGATGATGATGTCGCTCATCTCGGGGATGCGCGACATCAGCGCGAGCGTATCCTCGCGTGAGGCGACAAGCGCGCGGGTCTCGCTGACGGCACGGATCGTCATCGCCGCGGTACCGTTGTTGAGAAGGTTCATGTCTCCGGCAAACTGAGCGGGGCCAAGCGTGCTTGCCACAAGACGGCCGCCGGTCACCGGGTCGACCACCTCCATCTCGCCGCTAAGGAGGTAGATGAACCGATCGACCCGTTCGCCCGCGCAATAGACGATCTCACCGGCGGCGAACGTGACCTCATCGGCAACCTTACGCAAAGCTGCGACGTGGTCTTCCGCAAGCGGGCGGCGCTGCATTTCGCGCAAGTCGGGTGCGAGCGCTTCCATGGTTCACTCCAAGTCAGATTGAGCCCGCAGCGCGACCGCGTGGCCGGACGGCGCCTCTGTCAGCTCGGCGCGGTGTCTGCTCGCCGGAACTGATCTTTCGGTTCGATTTGGCGCGACATCCTTCGGGGCAGGTTCGCTCACCCGACCGCGCTCAAGTCTAACGCGTTAGGAAATCCGGCGTCATCTTCTTAAGCCGCCAGTCCATATCCTCGAACCGCATCTCAGCCGTGACGTCGGCCTGCGCCGATGCCGGATCACGCGCGACGCCCATCGTAAGACCCAGCGGGCCCGCAAAGCCAACGGACTTGATGTTCGAGATCCCCATCTCACTCGCGTTCGCAGCACTGCCGTCGCCACCGGCCGGCGCTGGGAAAAGCATCTTCGCTATATCCTGGGACTTAAAGAACTTGCCGGCGAGATCGCTGACAGCGCCCTGGATTTCGCCATTGCGCATGATGCCGCCGATCAGGCCGCCACCATTGGTCTGCGGGGCGGGTTCTGAGGGCGACGCGGGTCGGAACAAAGCTGTAATGCCGCCTGCTTTTTGCACCTGCGCCAGGACTGCGGCCTGAATCGCGCGGGTCAAGTCGCCGCCTTCTGACACGATCTCGGCGAGCTTCTGCGCGTTCACCGTATCTGCAAGCGCACCGTCGACGACGGTTTCCACCTTTGCCCGGTCGATGGTGCCCGCGGGGCCACCAGCCTCTGCAATCGCCTTGGTTGCGGCGTCCATGCGCTGCTCGACCTGCGCCATAATGGGCGCGCGCATCGAGGCGCGAACGCTCGGAAAGTCGATCTTTGCTTCGAGCGTTTCGGTGTCTTTGGCCTTGAGCGCCGTGTTGATCTGATAGCCGGAATAAGCAGGCCAGCCGACATAGAAGGCCAGCACGCCAACGAGGATGAGAAGGATGAAGCGAAACATTTTGGCCCCCAATTCGATTTCGACCCGCACGTTTGATTACTGTCTGTGGCCGGGCGCGGCAACGCTGACACCGGACGGTGGTTGCGGCTTGGGCACGGTCGCCGGTAGCCTTCCGGCAGATTCAAGCTGCTATAGGCCCCGCGCATGACCCGCGTCATCTATGTCAACGGACAGTATCGCCCTTATGACGCGGCCTTCATTCACGCAGAAGATCGCGGCTTCCAATTCGCCGATGCCGTCTACGAAGTCTGCGAAGTGCGCGACGGGCGGATCGTCGATGAGACGCGGCATTTGGAGCGGCTGGCCCGCTCACTTGGCGAGCTGATGATCCGGCGACCCATGAGCCAGGGTGCCTGGCAGATCGTCATTCGCGAGACGATCCGGCGGAACCGGGTCAGCAACGGGATTGTCTATATTCAAGTGTCGCGGGGGGCGGCCCCACGCGACTTCTTGTTTCCGGATGCGCATACCCAGCCAACCGTCGTGTGCCTTGCGCGGCCCACCTCGCGGCCAGCGGGTGCGCGCGCGGCCGCTGCCGGCATTGGCGTGACGACAGAGCGGGACCCGCGCTGGAACCGTTGCGACATCAAGACCGTAATGCTGCTGCCGGCAAGCCTTGCAAAAGAGCGCGCGGGGGCGGCTGGTGCCAAGGAAGTCTGGTTTACCGACAGCGACGGCTTCGTGACGGAGGGCGGATCGAGCAACGCCTGGATCGTCACGGCCAACGATGAATTGGTCACGACGCCCGTGAGCAACGCGATCCTCAAGGGGGTGACCCGCACGACCGTATTGGATGTCGCCGAACGCGAGGGCCTGCGTCTGGTCGAGCGGCAGTTTACGCCGGACGAAGCGGCGACCGCCCGCGAGGCTTTTATTACCTCGGCCTCCAATCTCGTCATGCCGGTGACGCAGATCGACGGCCGGACGATCGGAGAAGGGCAACCCGGCCCGGTCGCGGGGCGGCTGCTGCGCGAGTTTCACGAGGTCGCGGAACTGGCCGACTGAGTCACTGGCCTGCGGACAGGGCCATCGCGCTCAACGGGCGTTGCCGCTTGACATATCATGCGCGTTGTCGTGGCTGATCCGTGGAAATTGATCAGGCAACGTCTAAAGTTAAGAGAAGGCCGGCCCAGACCGGCCGATATAATGAGGAAATGGGAACAACAGAATGGCCACCGAAAGAGCCCCCAGTCTCCAGGACACTTTTCTAAATCAGGTTCGGAAGCAGAAGATCTCACTGACGATTTTTCTTGTGAACGGCGTCAAGCTGCAGGGAATTGTGACTTGGTTCGATAATTTCTGTGTGCTGTTGCGGCGGGATGGGCACTCGCAACTCGTCTACAAGCACGCCATATCGACGATTATGCCGGCTCAGCCGGTGAACTTGAACGATAGCGAAGACGGCGAGGCGAGCGGCGAGTAACCGCGACGCCCGCCCTCGCGCAAAGACATGTGGGGCGCGCGTCATTTCAGAGACCGGTCGAACGTCAGATCAAGCCCCCGTTCTCGTTGGCGGCCCCGTCGCCGAGACCACCGGCCGGGCGCTGGTGTTGGTGCCGGTGCTTAATGCCGCAAAGGGCAATCGCGCAGCAGCCGACCTGCACGCGCCAGAGGAACGCAAGACAGAGACGGTGGGCCTCGCCGAGGCGATCGATCTTGATGTGCGCCAGTCGCAGGTCGTCAACCTGTCGACCGTCAAGCCCGGCATGCTTTTCGGCAGCGGCAAGGTCGACGAGATCGCGACGACCGTCTCCGTGTTCGAGATCGGCATCGTCATTGTCGACCATCCGCTGACGCCCATCCAACAGCGGAACCTCGAAGTTGCGTGGGAGACGAAGGTCCTCGACCGGACGGGCCTGATCCTCGAAATCTTCGGCCGTCGCGCGCAGACCCGAGAGGGGCGCCTGCAAGTCGAGCTTGCTCACCTGACGTACCAGCGCGGCCGCCTGGTCAGATCCTGGACCCACCTTGAGCGCCAGCGCGGCGGTTTCGGCTTCCTTGGCGGCCCTGGCGAAAGCCAGATCGAAACCGACCGCCGGATGATCAACGAGCGCATCGACAAGATTAAGCGCGAACTTGGAACGGTCGTGCGCACGCGTGCGCTGCATCGGGCCGGCCGTCGAAAAGTGCCATACCCAGTCGTCGCGCTGGTCGGCTATACGAACGCCGGCAAGTCGACGCTGTTCAATCGTATGACCGGGGCTGGCGTGCACGCCGAAGACCAGGTGTTCGCGACGCTCGATCCGACGATGCGCGAGCTGAAGCTCGACAGCGGGCGCCGTATCATTCTGTCGGACACCGTCGGCTTTATCTCAAACCTCCCGACGTCGCTCGTCGCCGCGTTCCGCGCGACGCTGGAAGAGGTCGTGAACGCTGACGTCATCCTGCACGTCCGCGACATCGCACACGACGAGACGGAGGCACAGAAGGCCGATGTGGAAGCGGTGCTGAGTGAACTCGACGTCGACCCGAACGCGCCGCAGACACAACTCATCGAAGTCTTCAACAAGGTCGACCTGTTGGACGCAGAGGCCCGGACGCGGCTCGATCATGGTGTTGTGCGCCTCGATGGACGCGCCGTCGCGGTGTCTGCGACGACAGGTGAGGGGATTGAGCGGCTACAGGCAGCCGTCGACGGCCTGCTTGGCAAGGGTGACGTTGAACTTGACCTGACGGTCCGGCCCGAAGACGGGCAACTGACGCATTGGATTTACGAGAACGCCGATGTGCTTGCAGCCGATCCAGACGATGCGGGCAACATGCACTTCAGGCTCCGCGTGTCGGATGAAAAGCGCGGACAGCTCGAAGCGCGGCTTCCGGCAGAGGGCTAGGGTTTCTCGCCGCGCTCAGCCCGCTTCGCCGCGTCCCAATGCCCGTCCATCTCTTCTAGCGTCGCCTCGCCCGGCGCCCGTCCCTCATGGGCGAGCGAGCGCTCAACGGCTTGAAAGCGGCGCGTGAATTTCGCGTTGGCGGCGCTCAGCGCGGCTTCGGGATCGATCTTCAAGTGGCGGGCGACGTTCGCCATCACGAACATGAGGTCACCGAACTCTTCATGTTGGTCAGCAGGGGTTTTGTCGGCGATCGCCTCATCGAGCTCGGCAAGCTCCTCGCGCATTTTCTCGAGCACAGGCGCGAGCGACGGCCAATCAAAGCCGACACGCGCCGCCTTGTTTTGAAGCTTGATCGCCCGCGTGAGCGCTGGGAGGGCAGGGGGCACATCGTCGAGCACCGAGGATGGCGTGGCTTCATCTGGCTGGCCGCTTGCCTGGCGTGCTTCGCGCTTGGCCCGGCGCTCCTCATCCTTGATGCGCTCCCAAAATCCGGGCGCGGCGCCTTTGGCGCGTGTCTCAGCATCACCGAACACATGAGGATGGCGCCGGATCATCTTCTCAGTGATGCCGGTGATGACGTCGTCGAGATCGAACGCGCGCTGCTCCGCCGCCATTTGCGCGTGATAGACAACCTGAAGCAGTAGATCGCCCAACTCATCGCGGAGGTCTACGAGGTCCTGACGTGCGATCGCATCGGCAACCTCATAAGCTTCCTCAATTGTATAAGGGGCGATCGTCGCAAAGGTCTGCGTCTGGTCCCAGGGGCAGCCGCCATCAGGATCACGCAGTGACGCCATCACATCGCGCAGATCCTGAAGCGATTTGTGCGCGCGGTCGGAACTGGTCATTGGGGCTCCGGCTTCTATGATCACGTCGCGCGCGGCCATTGAAGAGGGCTGCGCCGCGCAACGTTGAGGATGCATGCACGTCGTCTTGAACCTCGTGGCGCTTGTTGTCGAGCTGGGGCTGATCGCAGGAGCGGCCTGGCTCGCAGCGCATCAGCCGCTGCTGTTTGCAGCGGTCGCGGCCGGCATCACGCTCGTCCAAGGCCTAGCGCTCGAGTACGCGCGGCTCGCCCACGAGATGCCGTTTTACTTTGGCCGCACGCTCACTGGCGTCCGCGCAGTACTCGCGCGGGCCTGGACGACAGGGGAGGCGGCGATCAAGTCGCTCGCGGCTGGCTTTGTTGCGCTGTTGATGGTCTCGGGCACGAATGCTGACCGGCTGTGGCTGACGTCACTGCTGTTCGCCGCCTGCGTCTTCGTCGGCACGACCATCCTGCTGCGCATTTCGCTCGGCTGGCAGAGCCGGGCGCTCCGTTGGGGCTATTTTCGGCTGGCGCTTCCCTTAGGCATTTTGTTCTCGGCCGGGATCTTCGCGCTAACTGAAGCTGGCATGCTGCCTGCGGCATCGTTCGGCGGGCTTGCGTACACGGCGACATTTGAACTGGCGCAAAACCCTACGCTCGATGATGCAAGCGAGTTTCTGTTTCAACTGTCACAGGCAACCGACAGCCTCATCGCGAGCATGCTTGGGCTTGTCATCCCGCCCGCGTATGTCCCGGCCGTTCAGATCGTCGCCTCGACCAACGTGCTGCCCGGGTTCGTGATTGCCGTCTTCGCCGTGGCCATCGCGCAGATGTCGCTGCTGATGAGCGGCCGCTATGAGCGCGTCCTCAACGACGCGCAACCTCAAGCGGTTCGGTGAGCCGGATGCACGGCATCAGCGGCGCGTCTCGACGGGTCGACGCAACAAACCGGCTCAATCCAGATTTCGCGTAATCAATATTATGGAACCTGGCTGTCTGATACGTCAATTAATCAGTGATTAAGTGCGCGCGCGAGCGGTGGGAGAGCAAACCAATTTGCCGGCAGCCGCCGATGGCTGCGCCGCCGGCACATTCGACGCATCACGACTCGTAGTGGTTGGCGACCACTTCATTCAAGAGCCGCACGCCCCATCCCGATGCCCAGCTCTGCGAGATGTCGGTCTTGGTCGACGCCATCGCTGTGCCGGCAACATCCAAATGCGCCCACGGTGTGTCGGTCACGAAGCGCTGCAGAAACTGCGCGGCCGTAATCGCACCCGCGTTGCGGCCGCCGATGTTCTTCATGTCGGCGTTCGGTGTGTTGAGGAGCTTGTCGTAGGCCTTGTCGAGCGGCATCCGCCAAACCTTCTCGCCAGTGGCCTCCCCAGCCGCCGCCAGACGTCCGGCCAGTGTGTCATCGTTGGAGAAGAGCCCCGCATGCTCCTTGCCAAGCGCGACGATGATCGCGCCGGTCAGCGTTGCGAGGTTGACCATGAATTTCGGGTTGTAGGTCTCCTCCGCGTACCAGAGCAGATCGGCGAGGACGAGCCGGCCTTCGGCGTCGGTGTTGAGCACTTCGATCGTTTTGCCGGACCGCGACTGGATGATGTCGCCGGGCCGCATCGCGCGGTCCGATGGCATGTTCTCGACAAGGCCGACGAGCCCAACGGCGTTCACGTTCGCCTTCCGCGCCGCCAGCGCATGCATGAGACCGGTGACGCAGGCAGCACCACCCATGTCGCCCTTCATGTCTTCCATGCCGCCGGCGGGCTTCATCGAAATGCCGCCGGTGTCGAACACGACGCCCTTGCCGATAAAGCAGACGGGCTTGGCGCGCTTTGACTTCGCCCCGTTCCACTGCATGACGGCGACCCGGGCCGGCCGCGCGCTCCCCTGGGCAACGGCCAACAGCGAGTGGAACTTCATGTCTTCGAGCTGGTCGGCATCGAAGATCTCGACGTCGACACCAATGTCGGAGAGGCCGGCGCACCGCTTCGCAAACTCAACGGGGCCCAGCGCGTTGGCCGGCTCGTTGACGAGATCGCGCGCGAGCATCATCCCCTGCCCGATCGCTTCTGCCTCCGCGAACGCCTCTTCGGCATCCGACACATCTTTTACCAGAATGGTCAGCCGCTCGAGCACGTCCGCGCGCTTCTCGTCGTTCTTGGCCTCGGTCCGATACTTGGTAAACGTGTAGCGGCGAAGCTGCGCGCCAAGCGCGAGGTCGGCGGCGATCTGATCTGCATCGCCGTCGCCTGACGCGAGATCTGCGATCAGCGTCGCAGCCTTCACCTTTCGCGACGCGAGCAGCCCCGCAACGTATCCGCCGACCATCATCCAGTCGGTGCGCGACATCTCATCGACGTCGCCGAGACCGACCGCGATGATCCGTTCGGCGGACGACTTCGGCAGCGCGAGCACGTCGACCGACGTCTTTGCCTTGCCCTCGAAGCCGCCGGCCGCCAACGCGCGTCCCAGTTGCCCGTCTGATGCTTTGTCGAGTTTCTTAGCGCGTGACGGCAGTTTCCCGTCTTGCGCGACCAGCACGACAGAGCAGTCCTGGAGTTTGGCGTCGAGATCGTCGAAGGAGACAGTGAGCGGCTTGGTCATCGGAACCTTTACGAGAAGCTGAAAGCGCTGGCAGTCGCGGGTTTGGGGACGCCGCCGAGACCCGGCGGGCGCGTTTTGCCCGGCCGTGACGCCTCCGGGAGGGGTGATGGGCTGGACCGTCGCTGGGGATTGCTGCGATTCGGCCTTTGTCAACGCAACTTAGCGGCTGCTAGCACGGCCGCCAAGCGGGTCTGCGCCGGGCAGGACAACGCAGAGGCCGGATTTCTGCCCGACTCCTATGGGACGCGGGTCGCGGGGGACTAGGGCACGGCGATGGCGATCTTTTCGCGCTACATCTTCTGGCAGGCGTTCGGCGCGCTCGTGCTGGTTCTGGTCTCGCTTACCGGCGTGATCTGGATCGCGGTTGCGCTGAAGCAGCTCAAGCTCGTCACCACCAGCGGCCAGGACATCCTGACCTTCCTGTTCATCACGACGCTGGCCGTGCCGAAACTTTTGGCACTCATCGCGCCGATCGCGCTCCTGATTGCGGCCATCCATGTGCTCAATCGGCTGAGCGGCGACAGTGAACTCATCATCGTCACGGCCTCAGGCGGTTCGCTCTGGCGGCTCGCAGCACCCTTGCTCGCGCTTGCCGCATTGATCGCGGCGTTGGTCATGCTCGTGAACCACATCGTCATGCCGGCCTCGATGAAACAGGTCCGCACCATGATCATGGACGTTCGCAGCGACCTGATCGGCCAAGTCCTGCAGCCGGGGAAGTTTGCCTCGCCCGAAGATGGCGTCACGATCCATATTCGCGACCGCGCCTTGAATGGTGACCTGCTCGGCGTGCTGTTCCACGACACACGCAATCCAAAAGAGATGACGACGCTGTCGGCCGCCCGCGGCCGCATCGCGAAATCGGGCGATGCATCGTTCCTGCAACTGCAGGACGGCACCGTCCTTCGCCAGTCCGGAGTTGCCGCCGCACCGGAGATCATCAACTTCCAAAGCTACGCGCTCGACCTTTCCTCCTTGCAGAAGCGCCAGCCGGCTGTCGTTTGGAAAGCAAACGAGCGCTACACGTCCGAGCTGATCGCGCCGGCACCTGACGACGCCTACGCCCAGCGCGCGGGCGGCAAGCTGACGGCTGAGTTGCATGAACGGTTCGCCGGGCCGCTTTACGCATTCGTCTTCGTGCTGATCGCCATTGCCTTCATCGGCCAGTCGCAGTCGACGCGCACGAACCGGACACGCGCCGTCATCGCAAGCTTCCTGGCAGCCGCGACGTTCCGGCTTCTGGGCCTCGCAGCCAACAACCTGATCGCGCGCGATCCGGTGGCCATACCCCTGCTCTATCTGGTGCCCGTGGCAGGCGTCGCCTTCGCGCTCGTCGTCATGCGGCTGACCGGCCGGCCATCCGCGCTTGGACGGCGGATTGGGCGGGCGCAACTGCGGCTCGAGGAGGCCGTCCTCTCGGCCATTGGCAGGCTTACGCCGCGCCGTGGCGCGCGACCCGCCGAGGCGAGCGGCACATGATGGTTCGCCGCGCGCTGCTGCAGCGCTACCTGGCTTGGCGATTCTTTACCGCAACGCTCGGCGTCTTCGCGCTCTGCTGTCTGCTCGTCTTCATGATCGACTTTATCGAGATGCTGCGCCAGTCCGGCAAGGCCGGCCGCGAGGATGTCGGCATCGAGAAGGTGCTTGAACTGACGCTCTTGCGGCTGCCGGCTTACACGGAACTGCTGATCATGTTCGCGGTGCTTGTCGGCACGATCGCAACGCTGCTTCAACTCAACCGGAAGAGCGAACTCGCCGTCATGCGCGCGGGCGGTATGAGCGTCTGGCAGTTCCTTGCCCCGCTCTGCATCGTGGCTGTGCTGCTCGGCGTGTTCGGGGTGTTTGTCTACAACCCGCTCGCAGCCGCCGCGCGGGCGGAAGCCGAGCGCCGGTTCGCCCTCTATTACGGCCGCGAATCCAACTTCCTGAAACAGGCGGGCGACGCCTCATGGCTGCGCCAGGAAGGCCCCGACGGATCGTCCGTATTGCACGGAGCGGCGGTGACTGACGGCGGGCAGCGGCTGACGTCTGTGACCGCGTTTCGGTTCGCGCGGGACGGCAAATTTGTCGAGAAGATCACAGGCGCTGAGGCACGGCTCCGCTCGGGCTTCTGGGAAATCAGTAATGCACAGGTTGTCCGCACCGGTCTGCCAGCGCAGCGCTATGATATCTACCACCTGAGCACTTCTCTCAGTCCGGAGCGGGTCCGATCCGCGCTCGGCAGCCTAATTTCCCAGTCAATCACGGAGTTACCGGACCTGATCGCGCTTGCCCGCAGCTCCGGCCTGCCTGCCGCGCCCTACGAGGTGCAGTTCCACCTGCTGCTGTCGCGGCCCATCCTGTTGTTTGTGATGGTTCTTTTGGGGGCCACTGTGTCGCTTCGGTCATTTCGATCGGGCGGCATTCAGAATATGGTCACAGTCGGATTGGGGGGCGGCATCGGCTTCTTCTTAGCCGCTGAAATATCTCGACAAATCGGAACAGCAGGACTGGTGGCGCCATGGGTCTCGGTCTGGGTTCCGGTCGGGGTCGGCTGGTTGATGGCAACGTTCGTCTTGCTCCGACAGGAGGATGGATAAGTTGATGCGTTCGGCGCCGAAAGCGACGCGGACGGCCGGAGTTTTGCTCCGGGCCGGGCTCGCAGCTTGGGCCTTGAACGCCGTTGTCTCAGCGAGTGCGCTTGCGCAGGACCCGAACATTGCAGCGACGACGCAGCCGCCATCGTCTTTCACCGGTCCGGAAAACCCCTTCGGAAATCTGACGCGGCCGGACACGACGCAGCCGCTCAACCTCGAAGGCGATGAGCTGATCTACGACAATGCCGGCCAGCGCGTGACCGCGCGCGGCAACGTCGAGATCCTGTTCAACAATTACACACTGCGCGCTGACCAGATCATCTACGATCAGCGGGCCGGAACGCTCACGGCGCAAGGCAACGTTATCCTGACGGAGCCCGGCGGCATCGTGACCCGCGGCGACCGCATCGTGCTCAGCGATGACTTCCGCGACGGGTTCGTCGACAGCCTCCGCGTTGTCGGCACCGACCAATCAACGATCACTGCCCGCCGTGCGATCCGCCGCGATGGGGCTGTCACCGTGTTCGAGGATGGCAAGTTTACGCCCTGCCGCACGGATGGGGGCTCGCCGCCGCTCTGGTGCATCGCCGCCAGCCGCATCGTGCAGGACCAGAACAACCAGACGATCACCTACACGAACCCAGAGTTCCGGGTGCTTGGCCAGACCGTGTTCTGGCTCCCTTACTTCCAACACGCCGATCCGAGCGTGAAGCGCAAAACAGGCTTCCTGCAGCCAAGCGTCTCGCACTCGACCAACCTCGGTTACTCGATTGAGACGCCATACTACCTGGCGCTCGACCCGAGCTACGACTTCACGTTTCTCCCGCGCTACTATTCGCGCCAGGGCCTGATGTATCAGGGCCAGTGGCGCCAGAAGCTGTCGTTTGGGAATGTGCGCGGCAGCTACGACGTCAAGATTGCAGCGATCGATCAGGACGGCGGCGAGCTACCGGGCGACATCAGCGAAGCGGAACGCGACGACCTGGACGGCTGGCGCGGCACGCTTGAGACGCGCGGCGACTTCTCGCTTTCGAGCTGGTGGAAGTTTGGCTGGGACGTCACGATCGAGAGCGATGACTCGTTCCGCCGGTTCTACAAATTCGACAGCGCGCTGCAGACCGATCGCGTGAATTCAGCCTATCTCATCGGGCAATCAGAGCGGAACTACTTCTCGGTCCTCGCCTACCACTTCGGCGGTCTGCAATTCAGCGAAACGCCGACGGCTGAGAGCCAGGTCCACCCGGTCGTCGACTGGAACTATATCGTCGGCCAGCCGATCTTCGGCGGTGAACTGCGGGTCGATCTCAACGCCGTCAGCCTGTCGCGGAAGCTTGAGACGAGCACGCTCGATACGACGACGGCGCACACACGCGCTTCGCTCGACGTCAACTGGCGGCGCAAACTCACCGACCGGATCGGCATTACCTATACGCCGTTTGCGAACCTGCGCGGAGACATCTTCGGCCTCAAGGACACGCTTGACGGCAACAACACCTTGAACACCGAGGATGGCTTTGAGGCGCGCGGCGTCGCAGCAGCAGGTGTTCTTGCCGAGTACCCATGGCTCGCGCGCACGACCAACGCGACGCACGTTGTCGCCCCGATTGGTCAGCTGATTGCCCGCTCAAGCCTCGGTGACGATCAGAACACGATCGCAAACGAAGACGCGCGCTCGCTCGTGTTCGACGCCACAAACCTGTTCGAGATCGATAAGTTTTCAGGCTACGACCGGACCGAAAGCGGGTCGCGCGCCAACGTCGGCGTGCAGTACACCTTCCATGCCGACAACGGCGGGTATGCGCGCCTGCTGGCCGGCCAAAGCTTCCAGATCGGCGACGACAACCCGTTCGTCGAAGCCGGCCGCACCTCAAGCTCGACAACGACAACGGAAGACACGTTCACCGAGGCAAGTGGCCTTGAGACGCGCCGCTCAGATTACGTGATCGGCGCCTACCTCTCGCCGTCAAGCGTCTTCCAGGTTGTCGGCCAGGCCCGCTTCGACGAGACCGACCTCGACCTCCGCCAGGCCGATGTCTTCGCGCGCGCCAACTATGGGCCCGCATTCGGAACGGTCGCCTACGCGTTCACAGCGGAGGAGGTCGCCAACCTCGGCCGTGTCGCAACGGATCCTGAGTTCATCGGCGACGACCAGCAAGAGCTGCTCGCAAGCGTCGGCTTCCGCCTCACGCAAAACTGGTCGATCCAGGCCGGCGTTCGCTACGACCTCGACACCAGCACGATGCTGCAGGATTCGATTGGGCTGCAGTATGCTGACGACTGCTTCATTCTGTCGGTCACCTACACGGAATCGCGCATCGAGGATGAGAACGGCGTCGACGACGACCAGACCGTCATGGTGCGGTTCGATCTGAAGCACCTTGGCCAGTTCCAGACGAGCACGAGCGTGCTGCCGTTTACCCAGGGTGACGACGGCAACTAGGGCTGAAACGATCCGGGCTGCGATGTTGTTGGTCGACGTTGAAGGCGTGCACGGACTTGCAATCGGCTGCGCCGCCAACTTGTCGCCACGATACCTCTGGTATGCAGATGGCGGGGAGAAATGGCTCTAACGCGACAACGCCCGGCCGATTGCGCACCTGATCTCGCCGGCATCGATCGGCAGACGGTGGAGCGCAAGTGCCGAATCGCGCTGAGTTTGGAGTGAGATTGAAAAACCGGGGGAGCAGTCGCGTGCGTGATGCCGTCGACACATCCATTGCCAACCTGACCAGAGCTGGCCTCGCCGTTGCAGTGGCCGCCGCCGCAATCACCTTGGCCGTGGCCCCTGCGGCCGCGCAGGGCACGCAGTTGCCCGGGCTGATCGTGACCATGCCGCCGGCCGAGCCCGAAGCCGCGCCCAAGGCAGAACCCAAGCCGAAGCCCAAACCGAAGCCGCGCGCCAAGCGCAAGGCACCTAAGAAGTCGACACGAACCGCCCGCCGCAGTGCTCCCAAAGGATCGGGCAACGGGCGCAAGGGCCGGCGCAAGCCGCATGCGATTGCGCTGTTGGTCAACGATGACCCGATTACGAACTATGACATCGACGCGCGCGCGCGGCTCCTCTCGACCTCCACCAACCTCAACAAGCGCGCGAAGGCGAACTTCCAGGCGATGATCCGCAACCCGCGGACCAACAAGCGGTTGAAGGCGATCCTGCAAGAGACGATCAAGGCGAACCAGGGCAAGTCCCGCGACGCGATCATCAAAGCGTTTGAGCGGCGCAAGGCAGCCTATGCGCGCTCGCTGCAGAAGCAGGCCATGTCGTCCGCGCGCCGCAGCGTGCTGCCCGGGCTTCGCAAGCAGGCGGAAGACGAACTCGTCCAGGAGCGCTTGAAACTTCAGGAGGCCAAACGCCTCGGCATCAAGGTCGACGATACGCGCGTCAACCAGATCTTCTCCGACCTCGCCAAGCGCAACAAGATGACGCCGGCGCAGTTTAAGAAGCACCTCAGCCGCATGGGCGCGAGCGCAAGCGCGATGAAGGATCGCTACCGCTCGCAGCTCGCATGGCAGATGGTGGTCAACCGCCGTTTCCGCCGCCTAACAAGCGTTTCGCAGCGCGACATCGACCAGTTCCTCGGCAGCCAGCAGGATGAGGACGCAGGCACGTCGGCCAGGCTGCACAAGATCACGCTTCAGGTGCCAGGCAACCTCGACCAAGCCGCCATTGCGCGGCGCATGAGCGAGGCGGACGGGCTGCGCCGCCAGTTCCGGTCCTGTCAGAACAGCGGTCAGCTCGCAGCGCGCCTGCCGGGTGCGCAGTTCAGCGACATGGGTCAAGTCAACGTCAACAAGTTGCAGGAGCCGACGCGCTCGATGATCCTGAGCGCGAACGACAATCAGATGCTGCCGCCAAGCCTCGGCCGCGGTGGCGTCGAGTTGTACGCCGTCTGCAGCAAGACCGCCGCCAAGCAGTCGCTCGAGAAACGCAACAAGGCCTCGCGCAGCATTCGCCAGAAAGAGATGAACCGGCTTGGCCAGCGCCATCTCGCAAACCTGCGGCGCGACGCGCTGATTGAGCGGCGCTAGGCTTCGCCGGTCACCCTGGGCGATGCTTCCAATTGAGGGAGACGCGGCGGGCGCCTACATAAAGGCGCATGACCCTGCCGCTTGCAATCACACTTGGCGATCCCGCCGGGATTGGTCCGGACATCGCGCTTGCCGCCTGGCTGAAGCGCCGCGCGGGCGATCGCCCCTTCTGCGTGTTGGGCGATGCGAAACTGCTGGCCGCGCGCGCGGAGCAACTGGGCGCGCCAGTGCCGGTCGAGCCAGTGGCGCGGTTGTCAGATGCGATGACCGCCTGGCAGGGCGCCCTCCCCGTCTTGCATGCTCCGCTCGCGACCGAGGCCGTCGCGGGAAAACCGGATGCGGCCAACGGGCCGATGGTCATTGCTGCGATCGCGGATGCAGTGCGCGCTGTTCGCGACGGCGAGGCAGCCGCCGTCGTCACCAACCCGATCGCCAAACACGTCCTCTACGCAGCGGGCTTCAGATATCCGGGCCAGACGGAATTTTTGGGCGCGCTTGCAGCCGGGCTCTGGCCTGATGCGAGCGGCGCTCATCGCCCGGTGATGATGCTCGCAAGCGACGTGCTCCGCGTCGTGCCCCTCACCATCCACGAACCGCTCGCAGCCGTCCCCGGCCTCATCACCAGCGATCGCATCAAAACCGTCGCGCGCATTGTTGCTCGGAGCCTGAAGCAGGATTTCGGGATTGCCGCACCGCGCATCGCACTCACCGGTCTCAATCCGCACGCCGGCGAGGCAGGCACGATCGGACGGGAAGAGGCGGAGACGATCGCGCCGGCAATTGCCGCACTGCGCAGCGACGGCTTGGACGTGACTGGACCGTACTCAGCCGACACGCTCTTCCACGAAGACGCACGGGCCGCCTATGACGCGGCCATCACGATGTACCACGATCAGGCGCTGATCCCGATCAAGACGCTCGCGTTCGACACCGGCGTCAACACCACGATCGGGCTGCCCTTCGTGCGGACGTCTCCGGATCACGGAACGGCGTTTCCGCTCGCAGGCACAGGCAGCGCGCGGCCTGACAGCCTGATCGCCGCCCTCGCGCTAGCAAGCCGCATGGCCGCCCACCGCGCGCGGGCGGCATGAGCCGCGACAGAAACGGCGATCCAAGCCCCCTCGCCCGGGTTGCATCTCCGGATGACTTGCCGCCGCTTCGCGAGGTCATCGCCGCGCTCAAGCTCTCGGCGAAGAAGGCGCTTAGCCAGAACTTCATTCTCGATCTCAATCTGACTGGCCGTATCGCGGTCAGCGACGGGTTACTTGCCGGGCGCACGGTTGTCGAGATCGGCCCCGGCCCCGGCGGCCTGACGCGGGCGCTGCTCGCAGCCGGAGCCGACCGTGTGATCGCCATCGAGCGCGACGAGCGTTGCGCGCCGGCCTTGGCGCAAATCGCGATGGCCTACCCCGGCCGGCTTGATGTGCACTTTGGCGACGCGCTCGCGCTCGACCTCGCCGAATTGCTGCCACCCGACGCAAAAGACGTCGCGATCGCCGCCAACCTGCCGTACGCGATCGCGACGAAGCTCTTGGTCGGCTGGCTTGAAAGCGATCCGTGGCCGCCGTGGTTTTCGTCGATGATCCTGATGTTTCAGCGCGAGGTGGCAGACCGCATTGTCGCCGAGCCCGGGTCCAAGGCATACGGGCGGCTCGCGGTGCTGTCGCAATGGCGATGTCATACCGAGCGCGTGATGACGTTGAAGCCGGAGGCGTTCACGCCGCCACCGAAGGTCGCCTCTTCCGTCGTCGTCTTCCACCCCCGTCCAACGCCGGCGCCCATCTGCACCGCAGCCGCGCTCGGTCGCGTGACGGCGGCTGCGTTCGGTCAACGCCGGAAGATGCTGAGGCAATCGTTAAAGCAGCTCACGCCGATGCCGGAGCTGCTGCTTCAGGCCGCCGGCATCGACCCGACGGCGCGCGCCGAGACACTGACGCTCGACGACTTCCTCCGACTGGCCGCAGCGTCAGGCCGGGACTGAGACCCGGCCAAACCTCACCCAGCGCTATTCATAACGCAGCGCCGTCGCCTTGCCGCGGAACACCCAGTAGCTGAGCGCCGAGTAAAGGATGATCACCGGCAGGACGATCAAAGCTCCGACCAGAATGATGATCAGCGATTCAGGCGCCGACGCGGTCTCCCAGATCGTGAGTTTGTCCGGCACGATGTAGGGGAAAAAGCTGTAGGCGAGGCCCGCGAAACCGAGCACGAACACGCCGAGCGTGATGACGAAGGGCGCCCAGCAGTACCGGTCCTCCGGGTAAGGCATCTTCTGCAACATGCGCAGCAGCAGCAGGCAGAGCAGACCGGTCACGATCGGGATCGGCGCGAGCATGAGAATGTTTGGCCAGGCAAACCACTTCTCGAAGATGCGGTCCGAGACGAGCGGCGTTGCGATACTCACGGCTGCGAGGCCCGCACCGCCGGCCCAAATCGACCAGTTGGCCCAGCGCACGGAGTCGCGTTGCAGCTCACCCTCTGCCTTGAGGATCAACCACGTCGCCCCGACGAATACATACGCCGCAGCGACACAGAGCCCGACAAGGGCCGCGAAGGCATGCGTTGCCCAGGTCGATTCAAGCCCCATGATGAAGAGGCCGAGCATGTAGCCCTGCGACAGCGCGGTGATGAGCGAGCCGAAGAAGAACGCGAAGTTCCACTTTGCCTTGCGGCTCGGGTGCACTTTTGCGCGGAACTCAAACGCGACGCCGCGCAGGATCAAGCCGAGCAGCATGATCGCGACCGGGAGATAGAGCGCCGTCAGGATCACGCCATGCGCCTGCGGGAAGGCGACGAGCAGGATGCCGACGCCGAGCACGAGCCAGGTTTCGTTGGCATCCCAAAACGGTCCGATCGACGCGACCATGCGATCGCGGTCATCTTCGTCGCCGGCAAACGCAGTCAGGATGCCAACGCCGAGGTCGAAGCCGTCCAGGACAACATAGACCAGCATCGAGACGCCCATCAGGACGATAAAGATAAACGGCAGCCAGACCTCTGGCGCGTAACCCATCAGTTCCATGACACGTCCCTTCGCTTAATTCCGCGGCGTCAGTGCAGTCCTCAGGTTAAGTCGCGCGCCGACTAGACGTCCGGCGCGCGATCTTGGGCGACAGCCTCGCGGCCACCGGTGCCGACCACCTGGCCCAGCGAGGCGCGGCCGCCTGCCAGCGATGGCATCTGCGGCTCGATGTCCCCGTCGACGGCGCGGCGGGCGAGGTAGAACAGCGTCGCGATATAGGCGAGCAGGAGCACCGCGTAGACGATGAGGTAGCCAATGAGCGTGCTCGCAACCATCGGTGCCGAGACGTTGGACACCGCATCAGCCGTCGTCAGCACGCCCTGGACGAGGAACGGCTGACGACCGATCTCGGTCACGTACCAACCGGCAAGTGTCGCCACCCACCCGGAGAACGCCATGCCGACGAGCACGTAGGCCATCGGCCGGCTGACCATGCCCTTCCGCCAGACCTGATACGTCGCCAACCACGAGACCAGCAGCATCAGGACACCGATACCGACCATGATCCGGAAGGCGAGGAAGACCGGCAGCACGGGCGGGTGCTCACCCTGGAACTGGTTCAACCCCGGCACAGTCCCGCCGACGTCATGGCGCAAGATCCAACTCGCGAGACCCGGAATTGCCACTTCCCAATCGTTCGAGCGCGTCTCCTCGTTGGGAATGCCGAACAGGACGAGCGGCACGTTGCCCCGCGTCTCCCAGTTGGCCTCCATGGCAGCCACCTTGGCCGGCTGGTGCTCGAGCGTATTCAGGCCATGTAGATCGCCGGCGTAAATCTGTGCGGGGATCAACAGCGCCGCCGTGACGACAGCGGTTTTGAGCGCCTTGCGCATGCCGCTCGACCGGTCACCGATCAGATAGCGGAACGCAGAGATGCCGGCGATCAGGAATGCCGCCGTCAGGCCCGATGCAATCAGCATATGCGTCAGGCGATAGGGCATCGACGGGTTGAAGATGATCGCCCACCAGTCCGTCGCGAAGGCCACGCCGTCGCGCATCTCAAACCCGACCGGCGTATGCATCCAGGAATTCAAGACCAGGATCCAGAACGCGGACAGCGTGGTGCCAAATGCAACCAGGATGGTCGCGGTCAGATGCAGCCACTCGGGAACGCGGTGATACCCGAACAGCATGATGCCGAGGAACGCGGCTTCGAGGAAGAAGGCTGTCAGCACTTCGTAGGCGAGCAGCGGCCCGGCGATGTTGCCGACGCGCTCCATGAAGCCCGGCCAGTTCGTGCCGAACTGGAAGCTCATCGTGATGCCGGAGACGACGCCCAGCGCGAACGATAGCGCGAACACCTTCACCCAGAAACGATAGGCATCCATCCAGCCTTCATCACCGGACGTGCGATGGCGCAGCTTGAAGTAAAGCAGCATCCAGCCAAGCGCGATTGTGATCGTCGGAAACAGAATGTGGAATGAGATATTGGCGCCGAACTGAATGCGCGCGAGCATTAAAGCGTCCATCGAAAGCCCCCTCGGTCATCAAGAAGCTGGCAAACGGAATGTCTCGTTCCACATTTGAATAGAGAAGCGAGATCAAACAATCCGGTGGATCGTCGCAACTGCGGTCATTTGACTGCGGTTTGGCGCCTCAGTTGCGTCAGGCGGTCTCACCGCTCAAGCGCCTGATAATCGTCTCGCGACCGATTAACGGCAATAGCGGCGCAAGCTCCGGCCCGTGACCTTTGCCGGTTAAAGCAAGCCTAATGGGCATGAACAGTTTGCGACCTTTTGCGCCGGTCGCTTTCTTAACCGCATTCGTCCACGCGCCCCACGTCTCAGCGGTAAGATCGCCGTCCGGAAGCGCGGCGACCGCGGCGGCCGTGACAGTTTCATTTTCTATGATTGGCTGTATCGGACCGGCCACGATCTGCCACCAGGTCGCAGCGTCATCGAGCCGCTGAATGTTGCCGCGGATGGCCATCCAAAAGTCAGCACCGCCACCGATCTCAAGTCCCGCCAAGCGCTCCGCGACCGCCTCAAACGAGAGCGACTGCAAGAGCTTTGCATTCAACGCATCGAGATCTTTTGGATCGAACCGTCCGGGCGCACGCGAAATCTTCTCGAAGCCGAAGCTATCCGCCAGCGCGTCGACGGACGCCATCGGCTCGATGGCATTTGACGTCCCAACAAGGGCTGCGAGCGACGCGACCGTCATCGGCTCCAGGCCGTCTGCGCGGAACGACTGGATCGAGAGGTCACCCATCCGCTTCGACAACGCGGCTCCATCCGCGCCAACAAGCAGGCTGTGATGCGCAAAGGTCGGCGCATCGGCGCCAAGCGCCGCGAAGAGTTGAAGCTGCACAGCCGTGTTGGTGACGTGATCCTCGCCGCGGATGATGTGTGTGACGCCAACGTCCGCGTCATCGACGACGCTTGTGAATGTATAGAGGAACGAACCGTCCGCGCGGATCATAACGGGATCCGACTGCGAGCCGATGTCGACCGTCTGCGGGCCGCGAATAAGATCGTCCCAGGCGACATCCGTTGGGACGGGCGCAAGCGCGGCGTCTGGGCGAGCGGCATCGACGTTTGCGAGCCGAAACCGCCAATGCGGCGTCCGCCCTTCGGCCTCAAGCGCAGCCCGCTCCGGACCGCTGAGCTTTAATGCTGCGCGATCGTAAACCGGCGGCAGACCGCGCGCGCGCTGCAGCCGGCGGCGGCGCTCAAGCTCTTCCGGCGTCTCGTAGCAAGGGTAAAGCCGGCCCATTGCCTTCAGCCGATCGGCCGCGCTCTCGTATAGTGCGAGACGGTCCGTCTGCCGCAGCGTGACGTCCGGCGTGAGGCCCAACCAGTCGAGATCGTCGGCGATGGCGTCTGCGTATTCCGCCCGCGCCCGGGCCTGATCGGTATCATCAAAGCGCAGGACGAACGTGCCCCCTTCCCGCCGCGCGAAGAGCGCGTTGAGGATCGCCGTGCGCACGTTGCCGATATGGATGTGGCCCGTCGGGCTCGGCGCGAAACGGACGATCGGTTTGGCAAGGATGTCGGCCATGAAAGCGGTCGAGCTCGTCGAGGGTTGCAGGATGCGCGGACCCTGCGTCAGGCGCTCGCCGAGTTCAAGACGCGCGACGCTGAACGGCGCTAGCCGCGATTGCGCATCTGGGATGCGAATGTGTGCGCCCGCGCGACGGTGTCCGTCGTCCAGCCATAGCGTTCACCGTCGATGCGCATCTCGACGCGATAATAAGAGACGCGGTTGGCAAGGAAGATGTCGTTGACCGCCAGCAGACCACCGATCAGGAAGAAGCCAACCGCAACCCACACGCGCCACTGCCAGCCAAGGTCGAGCACCGCGTAGAAAAAGAAGCAGCCGAGGGCGAAGTAGAGCGCCATGTTGAGCACCTGGCCCTGGAAGTCGCGACAGCGATAGCCGACGATGCGGACATCCGTCACGCGGCCAGGCATCGTATAGAGGGTGTCGGCCGCGCGCATCTTTACGCCGGTCTCGCTCCACTCTGCCTCTACGATTGGAATGTTCATATCGCCCGCCCCGCCAACTCTCGGGTTGTCGCAAGACTAGCGGAACAAGGTTGCCGGATTGTTCGCGCGATATCTGCAATCCAATCTGCGGCGTCAATTTGCAGCCTGCGAAGCAACGGATACGCCCCGCGAAACGCGTTACCGTAAAAGACGTGCTGCGTCTGGTCACAGAAACACCCTCAAGGAGACCGCCCCTATGAAGCCCGAAGACATCGATCCGCAGGTCTATGCCCTCTACGACGAGTACTGCCACAGCGAGATGCCGCGCCGCGAGTTCATGCAGCGGGCGTCCATGATCGTTGTCGCTGGCGGCTCGGCGCTTGCGATGGCCGAAGCGCTTGTGCCGCAATACGCCAAGGCGCAAACGATCTCCTTCACCGACAAGCGTATCAAGCCGACCTACGTCACCTACCCCTCCCCCGGCGGCAACGCGGACGAGATCCGCGGCTATCTCGTGGAGCCCGAAGGCGATGGCCCGTTTCCCGCTGTCCTGATCGTGCACGAAAATCGCGGGCTCAATCCGTACATCGAAGACGTGGCCCGCCGTGCCGCGGTCGCGGGCTTCCTCGCCCTTGCACCTGATGCGCTTTCTCCGCTCGGCGGGTATCCCGGCAACGACGACGACGGCAAAGTCATGCAGCGCAAGCTCGACCGCCAGAAGATCTTCACCGACATGCTGAACGGCGCGAAGTTCGTAAAGGCGCATGAGAAGTCGACGGGCAAACTTGGCGCGACAGGCTTTTGCTTCGGCGGGCGGGTGACGAACTTCCTCGCCGTCGAGATGGGTGGCGATCTCTCGGCCGCGGCGCCCTTCTACGGCACAGCGCCGGACATCGCGAAGGTTGGCAACATCGGCGCAAAGGTGGTCGTCCACTACGCCGAGGACGACCCCCGTGTGAACGCAACCCGCGCTGACTATGAAGCCGCGCTCAAGTCAAACAACGTCGACTTCGAGATGCACACCTATCCGGGCACCAACCACGGCTTCCACAACAACTCGACGCTGCGCTACAACAAAGACGCCGCCACGCTTGCCTGGGACCGCACGATCAAGCTGTTCAAAGACACGCTGGCTTAGTCAGCGCCGCGAGCGATCGCCTTAGTTGAGGTGCACGGCTCCACGGAGCCGTGCACCGACGCCTAGCGCTGTCCTGCTGCCAAGTCCGTCGCGCAGACGTTCGAATGACACGCTCGAGCCGCGACGCTGCTGCGCTGGGGACGGGCGGCGGCGGCTCTAACCTTCGCGGAAGCGGTTGGTGATGGGGTAGCGGCGGTCGCGGCCGAAGTTGCGGGCGGAGATTTTAACGCCGGGTGCCGCCTGCCGGCGTTTGTATTCCGCGATATAGAGCAGATGCGCGATGCGCTTGACGGTCGCCGCGTCGTGCCCGCGCGCAACGATGTCGGCGATCGGCTCCTCGCGTTCAACCAGCCCGCGCAGGATGTCGTCCAGCACATCATAGTCCGGCAGGCTGTCCTGGTCGGTTTGGTTTTCACGCAGCTCAGCCGTTGGCGCCTTGGTCAGGATGTTTGTCGGGATGACGACGCCTGTTGGGCCACGTGCGCCCGCCGGCACGTTGTCGTTCCGCCATGCCGCGATCCGATAGACCTCGGTCTTGTAGAGATCCTTGATGGGATTGTAGCCGCCGTTCATGTCGCCGTAGAGCGTCGCGTACCCAACCGACATTTCAGACTTGTTGCCGGTCGTCACAACCATGCCGCCAAACTTGTTCGACACCGCCATCAGTGTCGTCCCGCGCATGCGGCTCTGGATGTTTTCTTCCGTCACGTCAGGTGCGCGCCCGGCGAACAGGTCGGCGAGCGCACGGCCCATGGCCTCGACCGGCTCACCGATCGGCACGGTGTCGTAGCGCACGCCAAGCGCCTTCGCACACGCAGCCGCATCTGAGATGCTCTCCTCCGACGTGTACCGATAGGGCAGCATGATGCAGTGGACGCGGTCAGCCCCGAGGGCATCGACGGCGAGTGCCGCGACGAGCGCGGAATCGATGCCGCCGGAGAGCCCCAGCACGACGCTTGGAAAGCCGTTCTTGTCGACGTAATCGCGCAGGCCCAGCATGCAGGCCTGATAGGCGGCCGCATCGCCTTCTTCGACAACCGCCTTCTGGCCCGACGCGCAGACCCAGGCCCCATCCCGCTTCTCCCAATCCGTGACGTGCAGCGCAGTCTGCCAGGCCGGCATCTGGACGGCGAGCTTTGCATCTGCGTTGACGACAAAGGAGGCGCCATCGAACACGAGTTCGTCCTGGCCGCCGACCTGATTGACGTAGATGAGCGGCAGTTCGCTCTCGACCACGCGCGCGACAGTGACGTTCTGGCGGACATCCGGCTTGGTCCAGTCGAACGGCGACCCGTTCGGGACGATCAGGATCTCGGCGCCGGATTCCATCAGGCACTCGACGACCTCGTCGCCCCAGATGTCCTCGCACACCGGGACGCCAATGCGGACGCCGCGGAAGTTGACCGGGCCCGGCAAGGGCCCGGCATCGAAGACGCGCTTCTCGTCAAAGACGCCGTAGTTCGGAAGGTCGACCTTATAGCGCACGGCCTCGACGCGGCCGCCGTCGATCAGGGCGACCGCGTTGTAGACCTTATCGCCATCCGGCCAGATTGATCCGACGATGACGCCGGGGCCGGGGCCAAGCTCATCGGCAAGCGCTTCGACGGCAGCGCGGCACGCGGCCGCGAACGCTGGCTTCCAAACGAGGTCTTCCGGCGGGTAGCCTGAGACAAACAGCTCGGAGAAGACGACCAAGTCGGCTCCGGCCGCGGCCGCTTCATCGCGCGCAGCTTTCAACTTCGCGACGTTGCCTGCGATGTCACCCATCACGGGATTGAGCTGAGCAAGCGCGATTTTCAGGTGCGTGGCGTCAGTCACGGCGAGCCTCGATCAGTGGTCCTGCAGGGCGATGCGCCCGCAGTCGATCTCAGATCGCGCGCGGTGCGGGACAAGTCAAACGCACCGGCGCGACAGGCTGACCCGCCCGCGCCGCTTACCTCTTACTCCGCAGCCGCCCGCGCCGGCGCATTCGCCTGCCGGTTCTGCTTCAGCCGCTCTGCGATCAGGAACGCCAGCTCCAGCGCCTGGTCGGCATTGAGCCGCGGGTCGCAGTGGGTGTGATAGCGGTTTTCGAGATCCGCCTCGCTGATCGCCTTCGCGCCGCCGGTGCATTCGGTAACGTTGTCGCCCGTCATCTCGACATGCACGCCGCCGGGGTACGTCCCCTCTGCCTGATGGATGTCGAAGAAGTGGTTGACCTCTCCCAGAATGCGATCGAACGGCCGCGTCTTGTAGCCTGTCGACGACGAGAGCGTGTTGCCGTGCATCGGGTCGCAGGACCAGACGACGCTGCGCCCTTCCGCTTCGACGGCCCGAATGAGGCCCGGCAGGTGCTCGCCGACTTTGCTATCGCCGAAGCGGCAGATAAGCGTCATGCGGCCGGGCTCGTTCTCCGGGTTCAGGATGTCGATCAGGCGGATCAATTCGTCGGGCTCAAGCGAGGGGCCGCACTTCATGCCGATCGGATTTTCGATCCCGCGGAAGAACTCGACGTGGGCGTGATCGGGCTGACGCGTGCGGTCGCCGATCCACACCATATGGCCGGACGTCGCGTAGTAGCCGCCTGAGGTGGAATCGAGCCGCGTCAGCGCCTCTTCGTAGCCGAGCAACAGCGCTTCGTGGCTGGTGTAGAAGTCGGTTGCGCGCAGGCTGTGTGCCGTCTCGGACGTGATCCCGCAGGCCCGCATGAAGTCGAGCGTCTCCGCGATGCGATCGGCGAGTTCCTGATAACGGTGCCCCTGCGGGCTGTCCGCGACGAAGCCCATGTTCCACTGGTGGACGCGCTCAAGATCGGCGAATCCGCCCATGGCGAACGCGCGCACAAGATTGAGCGTCGCGGCCGACTGGCGGTAGGCCATGATCTGGCGCTCTGGGTCGGGCTCGCGCGCATCGGCATCGAAGGCCGCTCCGTTGACGATGTCGCCACGGTAGCTGGCAAGCTCCACACCGTCCTTGGTCTCCGTCGGCTGCGACCGCGGTTTCGCGAATTGTCCGGCAAGGCGGCCGACCTTCACGACCGGCACAGACCCGGCATAGGTCAGCACCACCGCCATCTGCAGGAAGACCTTGAAGAAGTCGCGGATGTGGTCGGCGTGGTGTTCGGCGAAGCTTTCGGCGCAATCGCCGCCTTGCATCAAAAACGCGCGGCCATCCGAGACGTTTGCCAGATGCTCTTTCAGGTTCCGCGCCTCGCCTGCAAACACAAGCGGCGGGAACGACGACAGGCGGGTCTCAACCCGCTCAAGCGATGCCGTATCGCGATAGGTCGGCACCTGCTTGATCGGAAGGTCTCTCCAGCTTGCGGGCGTCCAGGCGGCGGTCATCGCAATAACTCCTCATGGCGGGCACCAAAAAATGGTCCGACCGGCGACAAATTGCAGGCGCCGGTTATAGTCGGACGGGGGTTACAGGGCTAGCGCCTACGCGCGATCTGGGAACTGCAGAGCTTCGACAAACGTCTTATGCCGGAGCAGGTTAGCGCGAGACTTGCGGGAGAGGATGCGTGCCGGACACCCCGTCGTTCACATTCGGCATCGAGGAGGAGTATCACCTGGCCGATCTCGCAACGCGCGAGTTGGCTGACGTGCCCGACGCGTTGCTCGCGGATTTGCAGCACGCGCTGGGCGACCGGGTGACGACTGAGTTTCTGCGGTCCCAAATCGAGGTCGGCACGCGGCCCCACTCCGACTTCAACGAGGCGCGCGACGAACTGGCAGAACTTCGCGGCACGATTGCAGAGATCGCCAAGCCATACGGCCTGGCACCCGTCGCAAGTTCGACCCACCCGCTCAGCCGCCGCCGCGACGTCAAACAGACGGTCAACGAGCGCTATGATGCGCTGGCCAATGACCTTGCCGGCGTGGCGCGTCGCTTGGTGGTCTGCGGCATGCACGTCCATCTGGGTGTCGAAGACAAATCGCTCCGCATCGATCTGATGAACCAGGCGCGCTACTTTATCCCGCACCTGCTCGCGCTCACGACATCATCGCCGTTCTGGGAGCGCGAGGACACGGGCCTTAAGAGCTTCCGCACGATCATCATGGACGGCCTCCCGCGCACGGGCTGCCCCAACACGTTTGAGAGCTGGGCCGACTATGAGCGCACGATTGCGGTCATGATCGACTGCGGCGTCATCGAGGACGCAAGCAAGATCTGGTGGGACCTGCGGCCGTCCTCAAACTTTCCGACACTTGAGATGCGCGCGATGGACGTGTGCACACGCCTCGACGATGCGATCTGTGTTGCTGCGATCTACGTCTGCCTCTGCCGGATGCTCTATCGCCTGCGCGAACAGAACCTCTCGTGGCGGTCTTACCCGTCGTTCCTGATCGATGAGAACCGCTGGCGCGCCCAGCGCTACGGCGTCTCCGGCAGCCTGTTCGATTTCGGCAAGAGCGACTTGGTCCCCTACCCTGACCTGCTTGATGAGATCATCGATCTCGTGGCCCCAGATTGCGAGGCGCTCGGCTGCCGCGACGCAGTCGAGCACGCACGCACGATCGTATCTGAAGGTACCAGCGCCGACCGCCAGCGCGCGGCGTTCAATGCTTGCGCAGACCCAGAAGCGGGGCTCGTCGCCGCCGCCGATCTCGTCATCCGCGAGACCACCGAGACGGGCCGCGGTACCCCGGCTTAAGCGCCTCGCAGCGCCATCCCCGCCTTTGCCCTGCAACCGCGTTTACAAAGCCAAAACCCCTATGCTTAGTCCGGAGCAAAGCTGGCGGCGTGAGTCGCTCAATCGATCGGCGATCGGGCGCTTCAGCGCGGCGCCCAAAAAGCGGAGCTCCAGATGCTGCAGCAGGGCAAAATCTTCGTCGGCAAAAGCGAGAAGCCCGAGTACCTGGACCTCGGCCTCGCCAACCGCCACGGGCTGATCACAGGCGCGACCGGTACCGGTAAGACGGTCACTATGCAGGTGCTCGCCGAGGGGTTCGCCGACGCCGGCGTCCCTGTCTTCGCAGCCGACATTAAAGGCGACCTGTCGGGCATCGCGGTCCCAGGCGAGCCGAAAGAGTTCATCGAGAAGCGCAACCAGCAGATTGGGCTGACCGACTACCAGAACAAAGGCTACCCAGTCGTCTTTTGGGACGTCTTTGGCGAGCTTGGCCATCCGGTCCGCGCGACCGTGCGCGACATGGGCCCTCTCCTGCTTTCGCGCCTGCTCGACTTAAACGACGTGCAGGAAGGCGTGCTCACCATCATGTTCCGCGTGGCGAAGGATGAGAACATCCCGCTGCTCGACCTCAAAGACCTGCGCGCCATGCTGACGGAGATCGCCGAGCGCCGGCAGGACCTCTCAACGCAGTACGGCAACATCGCTGTCGCCTCGGTGAGCGCCATCCAACGCCGCCTGCTCGTCCTGGAAGACCAGGGCGCCGATCAGTTCTTCGGCGAGCCGGCGCTCAATCTCTCAGAGCTCCTGCGCACGACTTACGACGGCCAAGGCTTCATCAACATTCTCGCAGCCGACAAGCTCATGCAGCGGCCGCAGCTCTACGGCACGTTCCTGTTGTGGATGCTCACCACGCTCTGGGCCGAGCTGCCGGAAGTTGGTGACCAGGAAAAGCCAAAACTCGTCTTTTTCTTTGATGAAGCCCACCTGCTGTTCGACGATGCACCAAAGGCGCTCCTCGATCGCGTCGAGCAGGTCGCCCGCCTCATTCGCTCGAAAGGCGTCGGCGTCTACTTCATCACGCAGAACCCGCTCGATGTGCCCGATACCGTCTCATCGCAGCTCGGCAATCGCATTCAGCACGCACTCCGCGCCTTCACGCCGCGTGAACAGAAAGCCGTCCGGGCGGCCGCAACGACGTTCCGGCAGAACCCGAAACTCGATACCGAGAAGGTGATCCTCGAGCTTGGCGTGGGTGAAGCGCTGGTCTCGTTCCTAATGGACAAGGGCGAGCCCTCGATGGTCGAGCGCACGCTCATCCGTCCGCCGAACGCGCGCATCGGGCCGCTATCCGCCGACGAGCGCCGCGAGATCATCGCGCGCAGTCCGGTCGCGGGCAAATACGACGAGGTGGTCGACCGCGAGAGCGCGCACGAGATGGTCAAGGCGCGCGCGGCGGAACGCGAGGCGGCCGAGCAGAAGCTCGAAGCGGAAAAGGCCGAGAAGGAAAGCGGCTGGGCCAACGTCGTCTTCGGCAAAGGCCCGCGCGGCGGCCGGTCCCTCGGCGAGCAGGTCGCACGCGATGTCGGCCGCTCCGTTATGCGGCGCATGATCTCCGGCGGCGTCCGCGCCGTCCTGCGTGGCTTCGGCCTCCGAGGAAGATGAGGCTCATCGCGCTCACGGGCCCGATCGGCCTAGCGGCCTGGCCCTCCGCGTGGGCGGACCTAAGCGCCGGGCTGCTTGCAGCCTTGATGTTGGTCATCGCGCTCACGGGCCCGATTGGCCTGACGGCCTGGCCCTCCGCGTGGGCGGCGCTAAGCGCCGGGCTGCTTGCAGCCTTGATGCTGGTCGTCGCGCTCACGGGCCCGATCGGCCTGACGGCCTGGCCCTCCGCGAGGGCGGCGCTAAGCGCCGGGCTGCTTGCAGCCTTGATGCTGGTCGTCGCGCTCACGGGCCCGATCGGCCTAGCGGCCTGGCCCTCCGCGAGGGCGGCGCTA
>JBCBIY010000006.1:0-187293 GCA_038523925.1 Pseudomonadota bacterium
AATAAGAGAAGCGCGCGGCCACACCCACCGCGCCCTCGGCAGCCTCCTGCCAGCCCCACGAAGACCAGAGCGAGGCGCACGGAGCGGGCCATCGGCCCGCGTAGCGCGCCGCAGCGGATGGCAGTCGGACTCGTGTGCCAACCAAGCTTGCGCAGGTTGGACAAATAAGAGAAGCGCGCGGCCACACCCACCGCGCCCTCGGCAGCCTCCTGCCAGCCCCACGAAGACCAGAGCGAGGCGCACGGAGCGGGCCATCGGCCCGCGTAGCGCGCCGCAGCGGATGGCAGTCGGACGTCGCTCGAGCCGCGAGCCTACGAGCGCGCGAACAGCGCAACAAACCCGCCAACCAAGCTTGCGCAGGTTGGACCAAAAGAGAACGCCTCGCAGCCTAAAGGCTGTGAGGCGCGAGCAGAGAGGCTTCGGCCATGGCGGCGCGGAGGGCGTCGATGCCGTGGCCCTTTTCGGATGAGGTTGCGACGACAAGGGGGAAGGCTGCGCCGCGTTTGGCGATGCCGGCGGATGCAGCCTCGAGGGCCTTTGGTACGGCGTGCGGTTTGATCTTGTCGGTCTTGGTGAGGACGACCTGGTAGACAGCGGCTGCCTCGTCGAGCAGATCCATGATGCCTTCGTCGACGGGCTTGATGCCGTGGCGCGCGTCAATCAGCAGGAACACGCGGCGGAGCGTCGAGCGCCCGCGCAGGTAGTCCTTCACGAGGCCGGTCCACGCATCGACTTTCGCCTTGGGCGCCTTCGCGAACCCATAGCCGGGCATGTCGACGAGCGTCAGCGGGACGCCTTCGGTCGTGAAGAAGTTGAGTTCCTGGGTCCGGCCCGGCGTGTTGGATGTGCGGGCGAGCCCACCCTGGCGAACGAGCGCATTGATGAGGCTCGACTTGCCGACGTTTGAACGGCCGGCCATTGCGATCTCAGACTGGTCCGGCGGTGGCAGCCAATCGAGGCTCGGCACGCCGCGCACGAACGTCCACTGCCGCTCGAACAGGCTGCGGCCTGCGGCCAGCGCTTCGGGTGTCGGTTCGTAAACGGTCACACGCTCGTTCCGGCTCGGCGGCGCAAAGAGAAAGGCCGGCCACGCGGATCCCGCGCGACCGGCCTCAATGTGCAAGCCGTTGTGGGCTGCCTCAACCCTTTACGGCGGCGGCGACTTCGGCTGCGAAATCGCCCTCTTCTTTCTCGATGCCCTCGCCGAGCATCATGCGCACATAGCCCTTGATCGCGACCGGTGCGCCAACGTCCTTTTCAGCCGCGTTGACGGCGGCTTCGACGTTCTGTTTCTGGTTCAAGACGAAGCTCTGCTGCAGCAGGACGACCTGCTGAAAGAACTCTTTGCCCATCATCTTGTCGACGCGCTTGACGAGGTGTTCCTCGGGGCGATCCGGGTTTGCCTGCTTCTCGCGTTCGAGGACGATCGCGCGCTCTTTTTCGATCTGGTCCTGGCTGATGTCTTCTTCGCGCAGCGCAAGCGGGCTCAGGGCTGCGATATGCATCGCGACCTGCCGGCCGAAGGCTTCGAGCTTCTCTTTATCGCCCGTGCTCTCAAGCGCGACGAGCACACCGATCTTGCCGGCACCGTCGACGACCTTGTTGTGGACGTAGCTCGCGACGACGCCATCGCTGACTTGAAGGTAATTGGCGCGGCGGAACGACATGTTCTCGCCGATGGTGCCGACCATCTCTTTGAGGTGATCCTCGACGGAGTGCGACTGGCCGGGGAACGTGGCCGCTTTGATCGCGTCGTCATCGCCGTTCTTGTCGAGCGCGACCGCGACGATGTCGCGAACCATGCCCTGGAACTGCTCATTGCGGGCGACGAAGTCTGTCTCGGAGTTGACCTCGACGACGGCGCCGGCAGTGCCCGCGCTCTTGACGGCGACCAGACCTTCGGCTGCCACGCGGCCCGACTTCTTGGCGGCCTTTGAAAGGCCCTTCTTGCGCAACCAGTCGATTGCCGCTTCGACGTTGCCGTCGTTTTCGGCGAGCGCCTGTTTGCAATCCATCATGCCGGCGCCGGTCTGCTCGCGCAGGTCCTTCACCATTGCTGCTGTGATCGTGCTCATGGGTCCGTTCTCTCGTTCGTCTCGGACTGGTGTTGTCGTGCGGGCGGCTAGATCAGGTCAGGTGCATACGCGTGCCCTACCTGATGTAGTGTTTTCTCGATCGTGCTGCATCGTTCGGGTCGGGCGGTCCCGCCTGACCCTGATGCGCCTTTAGGCTGCGGCTTTCTCCGCAAGCTCCTTGGCCTGCGCCTGCCAGTCGCCACAGGTGACATCAGCGCCAATCGCAAGCTGACCGTCGAGCGCGGTGACCTGCTCCGGCGTCAGGTCGGCGATCTGCCAGTAGTGATAGACGCCAAGTTCGTAGAGTTTTTGCTCTGTTTTGGCTTCGACGCCATTCAGGATCTTCAGGTCATCGGGCTCGCCGCGCGGGCCTTCGATGCCGATCTGCGAGGCGGCGGCTTCGGCCGGCAGTTCCTCGGCAACCGGGATCTCGGCTGCGCCGATGTCGACGCCCGACTGAGACTGGCCACGCTCAATGCCATCGAGCGCCGCGCGCGCGATCAGATCACAGTATAGCGTGATGGCT
This sequence comes from Pseudomonadota bacterium, assembly GCA_038523925.1. Classification (GTDB taxonomy): domain Bacteria; phylum Pseudomonadota; class Alphaproteobacteria; order Rhizobiales; family Hyphomicrobiaceae; genus JBCBWG01. Next base: position 2,602 of record JBCBIY010000006.1, read on the forward strand.
CGGCCAGCGTCGTCGTTGCCCGGGACCGGGAAGTCGATGCCGTCAGGATCGCAGTTCGTGTCGACGACGGCGACGATCGGGATTTTAAGCTTGCGCGCTTCGGCGATCGCGATCGCCTCTTTATTCGTGTCGATTACGAACATCAGGTCCGGCGTGCCGCCCATGTCCTTGATGCCGCCAAGCGACATGTTGAGCTTGTCGCGCTCGCGGGTGAGGTTGAGCAGCTCTTTCTTCGTGCGGCCGTGACCTTCGCCTTCGAGGATCTCCTCAAGTTGGCGCAGGCGCCGGATCGATAGCGAGATCGTCTTCCAGTTGGTCAGCGTGCCACCGAGCCAGCGATGGTTGATGTAGTACTGCGCAGAGCGCTCAGCCGAACTCGCGATGGCGTCCGAGGCTTGTCGCTTCGTGCCAACGAACAGCACGCGGCCGCCGCTTGCGACGGTGTCGGACACTTTGACGAGCGCCTGGTGAAGCAGCGGCGTCGTCTGCGTCAGGTCGATAACGTGGATGTTGTTGCGAACGCCAAAGATGAACGTGTCCATCTTCGGATTCCAACGGTGGGCCTGGTGGCCAAAGTGCACGCCAGCTTCGAGAAGCTGACGCATAGTGAATGCGGGCAGCATGGTGCGTCCTTTACCGGTTAATCCTCCATGTCCCTTGCTGCCGGGTCAGGCCGGCCACCGGTGCGAGCGAAAGCGGGATGTCTCCCCGCGCGCCGCCAGGACATGTGTGAGATGCGGGCGGAATAGGCCAACAGCCTGGTCCGCGCAAGAAAAAAGCGGCGCTGGTGGCCAGCGCCGCTTGATTTCGTCCGTTAGCCTCCTCAGAGGCGCACTGCCGTCTTAGCAGTTATCTTCAAAGCGGTAGCAAGCGCGATCGTTGCCACGCTCACAACGGCGCAGCCAGCGGCGGCACTGACGGCGGTAGCGGCGATCACGACGGTATGAGCGCTCAGCGGCTTTGGCGGCTGCGACAGCGCCAACCACACCGAGGATGCCAAGGGCGATTGCCGCACCGCGACGACGGCCACGGCGCCCGCGGCGGCGTGCGACGACAATATTCTTAGCCGTCTCTTTCTTGGCGAGCTGCGGCATCGAGAAGCTCTTCGACAGCTCAGCGTTTGCGCCGGATGTCGGCATACGGACTTCAGCAGCGTTGGCTGCGCCGAACGACAGCACCAGCGCGGCGACGGCGGCGAAGGCTGCTTTAACGGTGGAATTCAAACCAAACATGTCGGACCTCTTCTCTCCTAAAGCCCCGTCGGGGCGTGCTCCCGTTCCAGCGCCCGAAGGCTTGCAGGAACCGCGCCGATCATCGACGCTTACGACCCCAACGTGACCGAGTGATGGCCCAGACGACATGAACCTAACATGACCAGTCTACAGGGCCCCCCCGCGGCCGGGGTTGGATCTGACCCTAGCGTCACTCTGTAGACGCTCAGTTCCCTGGGGAACAGGCCTGATTAAAAAGAAGATTGAGGTGCGCGTAACGACATTCGACGCCGCCCGAAGACCATCAACGGAGGACACATGCCAACGCTCACGCTTTCTGAAGGTAATTCAATCTCTTACGATCATGTCCTGCCATCGGATGGAGGGCATACGTTCTGCTGCTTCAACGCACTGTCAGGCGACAAAGGAATGTGGGACGCAGCGATCGGCGAGCGGGTCAGAGCGGCCGGGCATGGTCTGTTAACCTGGAACTTTCGCGGTCAGGCAGGCAGCGATTTCACGATCGACAGCTTCAGTGCCGACCAGATCGTCGACGACGCTGTCGCGGTGTTTGAAGCTGTACAGCCGGCGAAACCGGCCCATGTCGGCCTCTCGATTGGCGGGCTCTACGCGATGCGAGCCCACCTGCGCGGCGGCGCCGGCAAAGCGCATGGCATCGTGTTGATCAACACGCTTCGGAAGGAAGGCCCGCGCCTCGACTGGGTGAACAATGCGGTTGTCCGCTGCGCAGAGACGGGCGGCCTCGATCTCATGCGCGATCTCTACAGTCCGCTTCTGATGAATGCCGATTGGCAGGCTGCGAACCGCGAGAACTTTCTTGGCGATGGCGGCTACCGCGGGCTCGCGGCTGATGATGGGACGCTGATGCTTTTGAAGTCCGGCGTGCCGACGAAGTGGGATGTGCCGTACGAGCAGATCGACGTGCCGGTGCTGTCGTTGACGGGCGAGCAGGACCGCGTGTTTCGCGACCCCGCACACATCGATGAACTGTCCGCGCGGATTGCCAACCTCACGCGAGAAGACTTGCCGGATGCGGGCCACATGATCCCTGTCGAGCGGCCGGAAAAGCTTGCCGCTGCGATCGTGGATTGGATGGCGAAGGCGGGCTGAGCCGCGTCGCCGGCTGCAGCCGCACGCGCGAGGGCCGAGCGTCGAGGGCGGGTTAGCCGCCCTCTTTTTTGCGCACCTTTGAAGAGATCCCGCCCGCGGTTCGTTTGGCCGCCGCGCCAGTCCGTTTGATATTGTCCAACAAGTGCACGTCGACGCCTTGGCGCTTCATGATGAAGTACTGCTGGCCGAGCGAGAGAATGTTGTTCCAGGCCCAGTAGATCACGAGGCCCGCCGGGAATGACGCCAGCAGGAACGTGAAGACAACCGGCATCCAGTTGAAGATCGCCTGCTGCATCGGGTCCGGCTGCTGCGGGTTGAGCTGCATCTGGAGCCACATCGTGATGCCCATGATGAGCGGCCAGATGCCGACCGCAGGGAACCAGTCCGGCATCGTGTAGGGCAGCAAGCCAAACAGGTTGAACAGCGATGTCGGGTCGGGTGCCGAAAGGTCCTGGATCCATCCGAAGAACGGCGCGTGGCGCATGTCGATCGAGATGAACAGCACCTTGTAGAGCGCGAAGAACACGGGGATCTGCACAAGCACCGGAAGACACCCGGCGAGCGGATTGATCTTCTCCGACTTGTACAACTCCATCAGGTGCTTTTGCTGCTCCATCTTATCGTTTTCATACCGCTTCCGGATCTTCTCCATCTCCGGCTGCAGCTTCTTCATCTTCGCCATCGACTCGTACGACTTGTTGGCGAAGTAGAAGAACAGCGCTTTCACGATGACGGTGACGGCGAGGATCGCGACGCCGAAGTTGCCGAACAGCTTGAACAGCCAGTCGAGCAGGAAGTAGAGCGGTTTGGTGATGAAGTAGAACCAGCCCCAGTCGATCATGAGCTCGAACTGGCGCACGCCGAGCGCGGCCTCATAGCCGTTGACCAGGTCGACCTTCTTTGCGCCGGCATAGAGGTTGAGCTTGGTCGACCCGGTGCCGCCTGGCGCGACCGTCACGCCTTCAGTCGTGTACTCGGCGTGGAAGTGCGGACGGCCTCCGGGGCCTGGCGTTTTGACGGGCGCGTAAAGCGCTGCGTTAAAGGGCTTCGACTGATCCGGGATCAGCGCCGCCCCCCAATACTTGTCCGTAAAGCCGAGCCAGCCCCCTTGCGCGTTTGAAATCTTCGTGCCGCTGCCGGGTTCGAGCAGTTCGGAATAGTCGAGTTCGGTAAAGCCGTTCTCGCCGAGGACGCCAATCAGCCCCTCGTGTTGAATGAAGAAGTTCTCGAGATCGGTTGGGATGCCGTATCGGAAAATGCGGGCATACGGGAACAGGACGACGGCGTTGGCAGACGTGTTCGCAACGGTGTCTTCGATCGTGAAGAGGTAGTCGCTGTCGACCGAAATGGTCCGCGTGAACGTGAGGCCTTCGCCGTTCTCCCACGTGAGCTTGAGCGGCGCCGCAGGCGTCAGTGTCGGGCTGCCTTCAGCGCTCCAGACGGTGTCGGCGTTCGGCGTCTTTACGTTCGTGCCCGGCGCCGCGACCCAGAAGTTGATGGCAAAGTACGGTTTCGGCGCGGTCTGCGGAGAGAACAGGACCACACGGTCGCTGCTGGCATCAGGCGCGACGCCGTACTGCTTGAGCACAATGTCGTCGATGCGTCCGCCCTTGAGGTTGATCGAGCCGCGGATCGCTGGCGTGTCGAGCGGTACGCGGGTGTCGGCGGAAAGCGCTGACGAGCGGTCGACCAGGACGCGCGGCGTCGCGACGGACGGCGTGGTGACGCCGCTTGCTCCCGGCGTGCCCGTGCCGGGCTGGACGCCGGCTGACGGCGCGGCTGTCTGGCCTGCGCCCGGCGCTGTCTGCGTCTGCTGCTGTTCCTGAGCGAGTTGGCGTTGACGCTCGCGCTGCTGCTCCATTTGCGGGCCGGCGTAGAGCACCTGCCAGAGCACCATGACCCCGATCGACAGGATAACCGCCAGAATCATGTTCTTCGTCTGCTGCGGATCTTGGGTCTGCATGAAGGTCTCTGGCGTCGATTGAAAAAGCGGCGTGCGCAAAGGGCCGCATGGCGCACGTAAGCGCGGTCTGGTCGTGGAACCAGTCCGGTGGTCGGTGTTTGCCTTGTTTTATGGGGTGCGGCAAGAGCGCTGAGGCGCGGCGCGCAGCCTTCGCGTCCCGCGTGGCTTGCGGGTCGTCAGTCAGCGCGGCCGCTGCGGCGCCTGCCTGGTGCCGACGGATCGGCGAGCTTGTGCGACGCGGCAGCGAGTGCGTCTTCAAGATCCGCGCGAAGCTGCGCGAATGGCTGATCGGCCGCCGGTTTGCGCGCCACAACAACGTAGTCGGTGTCTTCGTGCGCGCAGCCGTCAGCAAGCTCTTGCAGCGCGCCCTTGAGCCGCCGGCGAATGCGATTGCGCACGACGGCGTTGCCGATCTTCTTGGTGATGGTGAAGCCAATGCGAGGCGTCGCGCTTGATGCGTCGCCCAGAGTGTCGGCGGTCGCGTTGCGCCGCCGTTTCCCCTCGACCAGGAATGCCGGTTTGCTTGCGCGCGCACCATTGCGGACGCGCAGGAAATCCTGCCGCCGCTTCAAGGTTTCAAACTGCATGGGCTCGGGCCCGCTGCGACGGCGAATGCGCCATCGCGAGCTGGTCTATGCCGAAAGGCGCTTGCGGCCTTTGGCGCGGCGACGGCGGAGAACGCGCAGGCCGCCGGTCGTCGACAGCCGCTTGCGGAATCCGTGCCGACGCTTCCGCACGAGCTTGCTCGGCTGATACGTCCGTTTCACGTTACTGCTCCGAATTAAGAGTGAGCGCGGGGTGTAGCGTTCGCCCCCGCCCAAGTCAAACGAAACGGGCAATTCGAACGCGCCGATGCGCGAGGCGCCATCGGCTTGCGCCGTTCACGCGCACGATCACGGTTTCAACCCGTGCTCTCACGTCATTTCACGACTTATCCGGCCGTTTCACAGTCCCTTGAGAGCCGGTTTTCTTTTGCCGGCGATGGGCTCAGTTTGCCGCACATCACAACCCGCAGCATGCTGCACATCACAAACGGGGATGACCATGAGCCTGACTTTTCCTGCCACGCGCCGCCGTTCGGGTCTTACAACCCTTGGGCTGGTGGCCGGTGCACTCGCAGCGGTCGCGATCAGCGCGGCGCCGGCGCGCGCCAACGTCACCGAGGCGTTCTCAGCGCATAGCGCCGGTTCGGAGGTGACGGTGGACCACTCGGCCTGGACGGAGCTCCTCCAAAAGTACGTGAAGCCAACTGAAAGTGGTCTCAACCGCGTCGACTATGGTGGCTTTAAGTCCGGCGGGCACAAAGCGCTGAAGGCTTATGTCGCCAAGCTTGAGGGTGTTGACCCAACAAAGCTCGACCGCGCGGAGCAGTTTGCGTTTTGGGCGAACCTCTACAACGCCAAGACGATTGACGTGGTCCTTGACGCCTATCCGGTCAAATCGATCCGCGAGATCCAGATCGGCGGCGGCCTCCTCGGCTTTCTGAAGAAGTCGGCCGGTGCCGGCGGCCCTTGGAAGGCCGAAATCATGAAGGTCAACGGCCAGGCGCTGAGCCTCGACAATGTCGAGCATGACATTATGCGCAAGGTCTTCAATGATCCCCGCGTCCACTACGCAGTCAATTGCGCATCGATCGGCTGCCCGAACCTGCAAACCAAAGCCTTCACTGGCGCGACGCTCGAAGAGCAGCTTGACGCGGGCGCAAAGGCCTTCGTCAACTCGCCGCGCGGGTTCCGGTCGGAAGACGGCGCGATCACCGCCTCGTCGATTTATTCTTGGTTCCAGGTGGACTTCGGCGGCACGGAAGCCGGCGTTCTTGCGCACGCGATGAAGTACGCGACCGACGAGACCAAGAAGATGCTGTCGGGCAAGACGGACATCGCGAGTTTCAAATACGATTGGGCACTGAACGACACCCGCGGCTGATACCGCGGTTCGCGGGCGGCCGGGTGCGTCCCGGTCGACCCGTTACAGGAGAGATTGAAATGATGACGACCCCCGATGCCGCAGGCTCGCCGGAACCAGCCGCGCCCAAAACCAGAGCGACGCTCAAACGATACCTGCCGCTCGGCATTATCGTCGGCCTGATGGGCCTCGCGTTTGCGATGGGCTGGCATAAGTATTTGTCGCTGCAGACGATCGGCGAAAACTACGGCGCGATGCAGGCTTTTATTGGTGAGAACTTCGCAGCCGCCCTCGCCATCTACATGGCGGCCTACATTGCCGTCGTCGCACTCTCGCTTCCGGGCGGCCTCTTTATGACGCTCGCAGGCGGCCTGTTGTTCGGCCCCTACGTTGGCGTTCCGGCGACGGTCATCGCCGCAACGATCGGCGCGACGATCATCTTCCTTGTCGCCAAGTCGTCCCTCGGCGAGTCGCTCTCAAGCACAGCCGGGCCCTGGCTCGAAAAGCTGCGCGAAGGGTTCAAGGAAAACGCGCTCAGTTACATGCTCTTCCTGCGCCTCGTGCCGGCCTTCCCGTTTGTTGTCGTGAACCTCGCGCCAGCCTTCCTCGGTGTCCCGCTGCGGACGTATGTCCTCGGCACCTTCTTCGGCATCATTCCGGGAACGGCGGCCTACACGCTGGTCGGCGACAGCCTTGGCGTTCCGCTTGAAACCGAAAATGCGCGCCACGCAGCCTGCGTCTCGGAAAACGGCGCCGACAACTGCACCTACTCAATTGACCTTGCATCCCTCGTCTCTCGCGAACTCATCATCGCCGGCGTCGCCCTTGGCGTCGTCGCGCTGATCCCCGTCGCGATCAACTGGTACAAAAAGCGGAGCGGCTCCAATGCAGCAGCGTAACGATAGCGAAAAGCCCAAGGCCGCCGAAGGCACGACCGTGCGCGGCGATGAAATTACCACCGACATCTGCGTTGTCGGCGCGGGCTCTGGCGGTCTCTCAGTGGCCGCCGCGGCAGCCGCATTCGGGGTCGGCGTGGTGCTCATCGAGAAACACAAGATGGGCGGCGACTGCCTCAACTACGGATGTGTCCCATCGAAAGCGCTGCTCGCCGCCGGCAAGCGGGCCAAGTTGATGCGGTCCAGCTCCGCGTTCGGCATCACGCCGGTCGAGCCGGAGATCGACTTCGCCAAGGTCAACGCGCACGTCAAAAGCGTGATCGCCGCCATTGAGCCGAACGATTCCGTCGAGCGGTTTACCGGCCTCGGCGTGCACGTCATCCAGGCCGCCGCGAAGTTTGTCGACAAGTACACGGTCCAGGCCGGTGAGCAGACGATCAAGGCCCGCCGCTTCGTTATTGCGACCGGATCGTCGCCTATGGTCCCGCCGATCCCGGGGCTCGCTGACACGCCGCACTTCACCAACGAAACCCTGTTCGACAACACGCAGCGACCCGAACACCTGATTATCGTCGGCGGCGGCCCGATCGGCATGGAGATGGCGCAAGCACACCGGCGTCTCGGCGCCCAAGTGACGGTCCTCGAAGGCCAAAAGGCCATGGGCAAGGACGACCCTGAGCTTGCGCGCCACGTTCTCGATGCGATGGAAGCCGAAGGCATCACCATCCGCGAGGGCGCGATGGTGCAGTCGGTGGCCGGCTCCGCAGGTGCAATTGATGTCACCATCAAAACCGATACCGGCGAAGAGACCGTCCACGGGACGCACTTGCTGGTCGCCGCGGGTCGCAAGCCGAATATCGATGGACTTGGCCTCGACGTCGCCGGCATCAAGCACGACAAGCGCGGCATCTCCGTCAACAAGTCACTCGTGACATCGAACAAGAAGGTCTTCGCGATTGGCGACTGCATCGGCGGGCTGCAGTTCACGCACGTCGCGAACTATCATGCGGGCCTCGTCATCCGTCAGGCGCTGTTCAAGCTGCCCGTCAAGGTCAACGACGGCATCATCCCGTGGGTGACATTCACCGATCCAGAACTCGCGCATGTGGGCCTTACGGAAGCAGAGGCGCGTCAGCAAAAGGGCGGCAACATCAGTGTGCTCCGCTGGCCTTATCACGAGAACGACCGGGCGCAGGCTGAGCTTGTGACGTCAGGGTTCGTGAAAGCGATCACGGACAAGAAGGGCCGCATTCTCGGTGCGACCATCGTCGGCCATAACGCTGGCGAACTCATCCAGATGTGGTCGCTTGCGATCTCGCAGAAGATGAAGATTAAGGCGCTGACGGATTGGATCTCTCCCTATCCGACGTTGACTGAGGTCAACAAACGCGCGGCCTACCGGTTCTATTCGAACGCGGCGAGCAGTCCGGTCGTGCGCAAGGTCGTCAACTTCATGCGCAGCCTCGGCTAGCCGATCACGCGCGATCATGGATATCGGGCGGTCACCAAGCGGGCCGCCCGTTCGTCTGAATGCGCAGCGGTTTGGGGCGCGGCCGACGGCCAAGCCCACCCGCGTCGCAGGCTGCGAAACACTGTTCCCGATCTGGCGGGGCAATTCTTCAAGATCATCGGCTAGACTGCCCGTGGCGTCGCCGGCGGCGCCTGGTACCGCAAGGATGTTAGAAGCGTGCAGCTTCGCCGCGACAGCAAAGCTCTGGAAGCCGAGGCGGCGGCCAAAGTGGCCCCGCCGCCCGATGCCGCGTCAAGCCGCGTCGGCTGGTTCGGCCTGCCGTCCAAGCTTCTGGTCCTCACGCTCCTCTTCGTGATGCTCGCCGAAGTCCTGATCTTCGTGCCGTCGATCGCATCGTTCCGCGTGAACTGGCTGCAGGACCGCCTGACGTCAGCGCGCATTGCAGCGTTCGCCGCCGAGGCTGCCGAAGGCGGGCAGGTGCCGGAACGCTTGCGCGCGGAACTCACCGCGACAGCGCAGGTGAGCGCGATCGCGATCAAGACCGACAACATCCGCCGGCTCATCCTGCCGGCCGACCGCCCGCTCGCCGTCGACGCAAGTTTCGACCTCATGCCGATGGACCAGTCCGGCTGGCAGGATCTTGCCGTCACCCGCCTCGCGCAAATCCGCGACGCCATGTACGTCTTCTTCGCGCCCAAGGGCCGAATGATCCGCGCCTACGGTGTGCCGCCGACGGCGACAAGTTCGCCCGCGATGGTCGAGATCATTCTCGCCGAGCAGGCGTTGTACGATGCGATGTTGCGCCAGGCGCTGAACATCCTCGTCCTGTCGATCATCATCTCGCTATTCGCCGCCGCCCTCGTCTACATCTCGCTCAACCGCGTGCTCGTCCGGCCCATGACGCGCATCGCCGACAACATGGTCCGCTTCGGCGCGGCGCCCGAAGACCCTGAACGCGTCATTCCGCAATCCGGCCGCCGCGACGAAATCGGCGTTGCCGAACGTGAGCTTGCACACATGCAGGGCCAGCTCCGTCAGGCGTTGCAGCAGAAGAACCGGCTCGCGCAACTGGGCCTCGCCGTCTCGAAGATCAATCACGACATGCGCAACATGCTGGCGAGCGCGCAGCTCATCTCAGACCGACTCGGGTCCGTGCAGGACCCGACGGTCCAGCGGTTCGCGCCAAAGCTCATTGCCTCGCTCGACCGCGCGATCAACTTCTGCAACGACACGCTGCGATTTGGCCGCGCGCAGGAAGCTGACCCCCGCCGCGATGTGATGGCGCTTGCACCCCTCCTCGACGACGTCGCCGACAGCCTCGATCTGCCGCGTGACGGTATCGAGTGGCAGACGGATGTGCCCGACGGCCTGCAGGTTGATGCCGACCGCGATCACCTGCACCGCGTGTTGAACAATCTCTGCCGTAATGCGGTCGACGTCCTCGATGCTCTAGTCGACGACACGGCCGCCGACCCTCGCGCGCACGTCGTTCGCGTGTCGGCCCGTCGCGATGATCTGACGACCGTCATCCGCGTTGCCGACAGTGGCCCCGGGGTGCCGGACCGCGCGAGGGCGCATCTGTTCCAGGCCTTCAAGGGCTCGGTCCGGGCCGGCGGCACAGGGCTCGGCCTCGCGATTGCCGCCGAATTGATCCGCGCGCACGGCGGTACGCTCGCGCTTGCTGAGGCCGCCACGTCAGGCCCGCTCGCTGACGGCGATCCCGGCACGCGCCCCGCAACCGGCGCGGTGTTCGAAATCCGCATTCCCGACCGACGCACGGGTCCGGCGTAAGGTCGGCAGGCAAAGTGAGGCGCCGCGGTATCTAAGATTGGTCCGGTTCGATCCTCAGCCGCGATGACGGCCGCCTTGACATCGAAACCGACACGCTTGAGCGCGTCGTGAACGGTCACACCGCTAGATGCATCGCTGTCCGCATGCCCCGGGCGTTTGTCGGCGGCTCATCTCTTGCCACGCGGGGCCACCGACCCAGCAGCACATGCCGGGATTGCGCCACCAGACTGTCGATCAGAACGAAGGCGTCGACAGTCCAGCATACCGGATCGACAGAAACCGGCCGAAGCGCCCGATCCGCATACATCATCGTTAGGTGAGGCGTGAAAGCGGAACGCTTGCGATGGCCCAAGCCGCGCTCTGCCATCGCACGATGCAGCGTCTTGCGAAGCGATCTGAGGCTAGCGGCACCCTCATCGCCGGTCAGCACAAGCGCCTTCACGCCGGCTCCGCCATTGAAACATGCCACGCGATCGAACCTCACGTTGAACGGCGCGACCGCAACCGCGCCGGCGGCCGACCGCGCGTCATCGATGACGGACGCAGGGCACTTACCGTAAAACCCGCCAACGCCAAGAAGGGACACGTGGAGCCGCGCGGGCGGAACCCGGTTGCCGATCAGGCGCAGATTTCCGGAGAGGTGTCGTGCGAGGTCGGCAACGTGTGCCGCGGCCTTCGCATCTGGTTTGATCGCAAAGAAGACGTTGTGCAGTGGCTCCGCATCACTCCAGAGACGCAACTGCTCGCCCATCATCTCGGCTCCAGCCGCGGACTTTGACACGAGCGTCAATCAACCAGATCGGACTTACAAGACGGCGCACAGAACACCGCCTACGTCGCAAGCGTGCGCGGCTCATTTGTGCGCGCGAGTTTGATCCGCGCTGGGTCGTCCGCACCGGAGGTTTCGGCCCGGTCCCGATGCGGCCTCGCGGCATTGGTGAGAGCGCGCAACGCAAGGCTCCTGGCGCCTCTCAATTGCGCCCCCGGCCCGCGCAAAAGAACGGTTGCCATCAAAGCTCTGACGGCCTAAACACCCGCTTCGCGCGCGGGCTCACCCGCAGCGCCGCCGCTCGTCGGCCAACGCACCGGTAGCTCAGCTGGATAGAGCACCAGACTACGAATCTGGGGGTCGGGGGTTCGAATCCTCCCCGGTGCGCCAATAAAATCAATGATTTGACTGCCTTCCTAAAACCCCTGAGAACATCCCGTAGGCCCTGCCATAGGCCCCGAACGCCTGCGTTGCCATGACGCAAGCAGACCTCATGGGGCTTGTTGAGCTCGAGAAAAAGAAAAGAGCCCCAGCCATGACCAGGGCTCTCGACAATCTCAGGCGGCCTTGGCCACCTGCTTCTTCTGCAGATACTTCAACGCTTGGTTCGCCTTTGCAGCGGCGGTGAAGATCGCCCTCTTGTCGGCCTTCATGATCTTCAGCCAGTGGTCGATATAGGCGGCGTGATCGTCGCGCAGGCTCGGTGTCACCTGTAGGTCCGCGCACAGGAACGCGGCACCCAGTTCGGCGATTAGTTCCTTGGCGGCAAAGGCGTCCTTGCCGAAGCGCATTCCGATGTCCCGGTCGAGCCGGCTCTTGTGGCCGGTCCAGTGACAGGTGTCGTGCAGCAGGGTGGAGTAATACGTCTCGGTCGCGTTGCTGGTGTCGGTGCCGGTGAACAGTCCCTCATCCGGCATCAGGATGTGATCGGCCTTGACGTCGTAGATGGGACTCATGGCCGTCAGGTGCGGCTTGACGAGTCAGACGAAGACGTCGATCGCATTTTCGATGTGCCCGACAGGCCGGTGCCGAGTCTGCAGGAATGAGTTTGGTTTGCCCGGAATGCGGCAGTGCGTGCTTCGAGGTCGTGCATGAGACGTCGGACGCGTTCTGAGTGACGTAGATCCGATGCACACAAGTGCCAAAGATCCACTCTGGCGCGAACAGCGATGGGCGATATTCGACTCCCGAAATCTTATGCAGCGGCCAGTGCTGCGAGGCCATCGATGCTCGCGCCATAGATCGCCTCGATGCCGTCTTTCACTTTTGGCCACGCAGCCTCGTCGAGGACGTCGAGGTTGACGAACCAGAGCACTTGGCTGGCTTGAACCGAAATTGGGGCGATGTGGATTACGCCGCGGACGTTCGTAATCGGCATCAGGTCCTGACGGTCGATTCGGTATTGGAAGAGCCGCGAAGCGTCGTCGACCGCCTCGATCGTTTCATCAAGTTGCTTTTCGTTGATGATGCAGACGCGTCGCGCACCTGGCCCAGACCCCTCGAGTCGGCACGACGTCACCATTGGTGACCAGCGATCCATGCAGTCGCCCGTTCGCACGATAGCCCACGCAGCATCTGCAGAGACCGGGATCTCCTTTGTGACAGCGACTGTTTTCATGACGCCCTCCAGCTGGAATGGTTGAGCAGGTAGTAGATGCCGCAGCGAGAGACGAGGCCGGTGAACGCCCAAGCCCCGCCGATGATCATCAATGCGATGTTCCAAGGTGTGGGGACGCTCAGCAGCACCCCGACTGCCACGAGTGCCAGGCCGGACAGCAGGCGGAATATCCGGTCGGCTGTTCCGACGTTCTTGTCGAACGTGTAGGTGATGAGCCGTAGCAATCGCATGGACGCTCCTTTCGATTGACTATCCGATCGGAGTCTTGCGCGCTGCATTAGCACGAATAAACGACGCAATATTTGATAAGCTATCACGCACTGCGTTATAAAAAATCATGCCGCTGCCATCGCTGATCGACATCGAAGCCTTCATCACCGTTGCAGAGACTGGCAGCTTCACCCAGGCAGCTGCGCGTCTTGGCGTGTCGGCCAACGCCATCAGCCTCAGAGTGCAAAGACTGGAGCGCGCGCTCAGGGTGAAGCTCTTCGTGCGTACGACGCGCCATGTGGCACTGACGGACGAAGGCGAGCGCTATCTTGCGCGTATCACACCGCTGCTCGAAGAGATGCGGTCAGCACAGGAGGACATGACGACGCGCGGCGATGCCATGCGCGGAACCGTGCGCATCGCCATCCCGGGGGGAGTTGCAACCGAGCCCTTCTTGGACCGGCTGGCTTCGATTCTCGAAGACCATCGCCAGCTCAGTATCCAGATTGCCGTCAAGAATTTTGCCCCAAATGTTGCGATGGACGGGCTCGACATCGCCGTTGTCGTCGGGCAATTGCGCGATACCTCGTTCGTGGGACGCCGTTTGGGCCAAGTGACATGGGCACTCGCCGCGGCACCTGGCTATCTCGCCCGCCACGGGACACCCCGCACACCGGCCGATCTCGCAGCGCATCGCTGCATGCGGCTCCTCACGCATCCGCCACAGACCGAGTGGGCGCTCTTCGACAAGCGCGGACGCGAAACGATCGTGCGCATTGGCGGAAACTTCGAAGCCGACGATAGCCGTCTGCTCGGCGACGCGACCTATCACGGCCTCGGTATCGGATTACGGCCAAGTGGAGAGCTGAAACGCGCGGTCAAGGCAGGCACGCTCAAGCCGGTGCTGACTGGCTACAAATTCCAAATGCTCGATGTGTACGCGTTATTGCCGAAGGGACGCGCGAAGCTGCCCCGCATCGCAATCTGCCTCGATGCCTTGCGCACGGCTATCAAAGAGATTGCTTAACGGCACGGACGCTTTCTGGCGCTGCGAGACGATGCCCTGACTGATGCCGTGCTTGTGGAAAACCTCCCACGGCGCGAGGCCCTGCACCGGTTCTGCGAGACCCGCGATGGTCTGGTCTTCGCTGAAATGAAACTTCCCGGTGTCCGTCTCGTACGGTTGACGGCTTCTCCATTCACTTGAGGGATCAAGCCGGGCTCAGGTCATGGAGGATGCACCTGACCTCAACCGCATCGCCAATCACGACGTCGCCGTTGCGTCCGGCAATCCGCGTGGTGGTTGGACGCCCATCGAGACGTAGACGCTCAAGAGGTGGTCGACGCCGCCTTCGCGTCGGACTTGCCGCAAGCCCTGAAGAGCGGACCGGAGCCCCCAAAATATGTCGGTCCCAAAGCCCAATGCCGGCACTTTCAAACTTAAGGGTCCGAGATAACAGCAGTCGATAATAGATCTTACTATTTTAAGGGCAGCATGAGGCGGTGGTTGTGAATATCGCTTTGCGCTCCGCCCGTAATGCGATGATAGCGATGGCGAGTGCCGTGATCGGAAACAGGGCAGACACGAGCGGAACCGAGGCGAGGCCAGGTCCTTGGTCGATCACGACCCCGCCTGCCCAGGCACCAATTGCGTTCCCGAGGTTGAAGGCGGCGATATTGAAACTGGAGGCGAGGGTTTGACCAGCTCCATCTGCCTTGGACAAAACCCACATCTGCAACGGCGCGACCGTGGCGAAGGCGGCGATCCCGAGCAAACCCACGAACACCACGATCGCAATCGAATTGCTGAGCGCGAAGGTCATCAAGCCGAGCACAGCGGCGAGGACGACAAGTGTGCCGATGACGGTTGGCGCGAGACGCAAGTCCGCTAGTCGGCCGCCGATCAGATTGCCGACAATGAGACCGCCTCCGAATACAAGCAGGATCGGCGACACCGCACTCTCAGCAAAGCCGGTGATCGTGGTCAGGATTGGCGCGATATATGTGAAGACGCCGAACACACCCGCATATCCGAGAACGGTCGTCAGAAGGCCTAATATGACTGGTCGCCGCGCCATGGCCCTGAGGTCGGCACGCCAATCGCCGTCTTCGGGAAGACCCTTATCCCGCGGGACAAGGAGCGTGATGACCGCAAGCGCAACGACCCCGATAAGGGTCACGGCCCAGAACGTCGATCGCCATCCGAACTGTTGCCCAAGCCAGGTTCCGAAAGGTACGCCGAGGACGGTTGCGAGCGTCAAGCCGGTGAACATGATCGCGATGGCGGATGCCTTGCGATCTGGAGCAACGAGCCCGGTTGCCACGACCGCGCCAACGCCGAAAAACGTACCGTGGGTGAGAGCTGTCAGCACGCGTGCTGCCATCAGGAAGCCATACGTCGGGGCCAGAGCGCAGGCTGCATTGCCGGCGACGAAGATCGCCATTAATCCGACCAGCACCACCTTGCGGGGCCACCGAGTTGTCAAAGCGGTCAGCACGGGTGCTCCGACCACCACCCCCAATGCATAGCCAGAGATCAACAAACCCGCTGCTGAGATTGAAACGCCCAGATCGGTGCTGACTTCAAGCAGCAACCCCATGATGACGAACTCGGTCACGCCAATGCAAAATGCGCCGGCGGTCAACGCGTAAAGAGCAAGCGGCATGGCTGTCGTCCATTCGTTTGGGTCCCACTCGACAGGGATCTTGGACGACATGCGAATGATGAGATAGGATCTGCATAAGACAATCACTTGTGAATTCAAATCACTATGGCACGACTGGAAGTTAATCGTTCGGGCGAAATGGAGGTGTTCGTCAGGGTCGTCGAACTCGGAGGGTTCACCGCTGCCGCGCGGGCCAGTCGCATGACGCCCTCGGCCGTGAGCAAGCTCATCGCGCGACTGGAGACACGCCTTGGTGTCCGGCTGGTCAACCGCTCGACGCGCAAGCTCCAGCTCACCCCGGAAGGCTGCGTTTTCTACGAGCGCAGCACCAGCGTTCTCGCCGATCTCGACGAAGCCGAACGAAGCGCTTCGACGAGCGAATGTCCGGCGGGTCGGATTCGCGTCAACACCAACGCCTCTTTTGGGATTCACATTCTCGCGCCTCTCTTGCCGGAGTTTCTGGCGCTTTATCCTGAAGTGACGCTGGACATCGTCCAGACCGATGCGGTTGTCGATCTTTTGGAAGACAGAACTGATGTCGCCATCCGGGCCGGGCCGATGAAGAGTTCCAGCCTTATCGCTCGCAAACTGGGTGAAACGCCGATGGTGATTGTCGCCGCACCATCTTACCTCAAGACAGCCGGTCGGCCGGAAACCGGTGCTGAACTCCAAGGGCACAACTGCATCGGCTTCAACTATTCGCGTGCGATTGAGGGATGGCCGCTCAGCATCAAAGGCGACGCGGTTACTGTTCCAACGGTCGGACGTGTCCAGATAAGTGACGGCGAAGCCTTGCGACACCTCGCACTCAATGGCGTTGGCATTGCACGTTTAGCGGCGTTCACGGTTCGCAAGGACATAAAAGCAGGGCGACTTGTGCCGCTGCTCCAGCAATCTCATACAGGCGAGGAAGAAGCGTTTCACGCAGTCTATCTTGGTCAGGGCGGACCGCTCCCCGCGCGTGTCAGAGTATTGCTCGACTTTCTCGCTGAGAAAGCGACTGTGAGCTAAGTCTCTATGCTGTGCTAACGGACTACGGCGATCGACGGGCCAAACACTCCTGCTTTGGCGAGCACGTGAAGGAAATGCGATCGGCTGTGAAGCTGGATCGCGATCATAATGACCGACATTACAGCGCTACAGCGCAAACATAGTTTTTGCCTGCATTAGAAGCTGCACGCCTTTACCGTCACCTATCGCGCCGCCCCGCTAGTCCTCCTCTCGATCAAGCTTCGCGTTTGCTACTCGCGGCTGCTCTCGACGAGGTGGCAGGAGACTTGGTGGCCGCCGGGCATAGTGCGCAGTTGGGGGGCCTCGCTGCGGCATCGGTCAATGGCGAAGGGGCAGCGCGTATGGAAGTGGCAGCCTGACGGCGGGTTGGCGGGTGAGGGAACATCGCCGGTCAGGATGATGCGTTCCTTCTTTGCGCGCGGATCGGGCATCGGCGCCGCCGACATTAGCGCGCGCGTATAGGGGTGAAGCGGATTTTCGAAAAGCGCATCCCGCGAGGCCAGTTCAACAATCCGGCCGAGATACATGACCGCGACGCGATCAGCGACATGCTCGACGACGCCGAGATCATGGCTGATGAAGAGGTACGAGAGACCGAACTCGGCTTTGAGGTCCATCATCAGGTTGAGGACCTGCGCCTGCACCGACACATCCAGCGCAGACACCGGCTCGTCAGCGACGATTAATCTCGGCTCGACCGCCAACGCCCGCGCAATGCCAAGCCGCTGGCGCTGGCCGCCAGAGAACTCGAATGGGAATTTGTGCATCGCATCGCGCGGCAAGCCGACACTTGAAAAGATCCTGGCAATCCGGTCGGCGCGATCGGGACCAGAAATGTCGACAAAGTTCTCAAGCGGCTCGGCGACGATCGCGCCGGCGCGCATGCGTGGATTGAGCGACGCGTAAGGGTCCTGAAACACGATCTGCATGCGCTGTCGCAGTGGCCTGACGTCAGCCCGGTCGAGCTTCGTGATGTCCTGGCCTTCAAGCGTTACGCGCCCGGCCGTTGGCTCAATGAGCCGCAAGATCAGGCGGCCAACGGTGGACTTGCCGCAACCGGATTCGCCGACGATGCAGAGCGTTTCGCCTTCAGCGATCGCGAACGAAACGCCGTCCACAGCGCGCACTTGGCCCACTTCGCGGCCAAGGATGCCGCGCACGATTGGGAAGTGTTTCACGAGGTCTTCGACAACGAGAAGGGGAGCGGCACCTTCGCCACGCGAGGTCGCGGCCCGGACGGGTGCATCAGCGAGGGTCATGATGCGAGCACTTCGGTTGACTTGTGACACGCGGCGAGATGCGGCCTGTCGCCGGCGATCTGCTCCAACGTCGGCGCGACGGCATGGCAATGACCATCAGCAAACGGGCAGCGCGGGGCAAAGGCACATCCCGGGATCGGCTCGCGCAAGGACGGCACCATGCCCGGGATCTCGGTGAGGCGACCGCCAGCCTTGCCACGGGCGACCGACGCAAGGAGCCCGCGCGTGTATGGGTGTGCCGGTCGATCGAACAGGTCGAAAACATCTGCTTCCTCGACCTTGCGCCCGGCATACATAACGACGACGCGCTGACACGTCTCGGCGACCACGCCAAGGTCATGCGTGATCAGCATGACGGCCGCGCCGGTCTCCGCTTTGAGTTCGAGCATCAGATCGAGCACCTGCGCCTGGACTGTCACGTCGAGCGCTGTCGTCGGCTCATCAGCGATCAGCAGCTTTGGATCGCAGGCAAGCGCCATGGCAATCATCACCCGCTGCCGCATGCCGCCTGAAAACTGATGCGGGTAGTCATCAAGCCGCTGCCCGGCGTCCGGGATCTTCACAAGATCCAGCACCTCGAGCGCCCGCTTGCGCGCATCAGCGACGCTCGCTCGACGATGGATGCGGACGGCTTCCGCAATCTGGTGGCCGACGGTCAGCACCGGATTGAGGCTGGTCATTGGCTCTTGAAAGATCATCGCAATGCGGTCACCGCGAATGACACGCATCTCTCGTTCTGAGAGGTCGAGCAGGTTGCGACCCTCGAACACGACGCGACCGCCGACACTGCGCCCGATACGCGGGGGCACCAGGCGCAGGATCGAAAGCGCGGTCACGCTCTTGCCGCAGCCAGACTCGCCCACGACGCCAAGCGTTTCCCCGGCGGCTATGCTGAGCGAAACGCCGTCGACCGCGCGCGTCACGCCATCCTCATTGAAGAAGTACGTTTTGAGATCCTCCACCGAGAGCAGCGGCTCTCCTGCGCGCTTGGTCTCCGTCGGCGTCGTGCGATCAGCTAGGTCAGAAGCGGACATCGAGCCTCCCTACATGCGTCGCGCGATGCGCGGGTCCAGGCGGTCACGCAGGCCATCGCCGACGAGGTTCACCGCGAGCACGACGAGCGCGAGCGCCACGCCCGGATAGAAGATGCACCACGGCGCACGGCTTAAATAAATGCGGTCGGCTGCGATCATGTTGCCCCAGGTCGGGATTTCAGGCGGCGTCCCCGCACCGAGAAACGACAGCGCAGCTTCGACCAGGATCGCCGACGCGCAAATGTAGGTCGCCTGCACGATGAGCGGCGGAATGGTCGGCGGCAGGATGTGGCGAATGAGGATTTTCCACCACGGTGCGCCGCCTGCGATCGCCGCTTCAACATAGGGCTGCTCTCGCGTCGACAAGACGACCGAGCGCACGAGCCGGACGACGCGGGGCACTTCCGGGATCACAATGGCGATGATGACGATCATGACGCTCGCGCCGAACAGCGATACCATCGCGATGGCGAGGAGAATGGCCGGGATGGCCATCAGGCCATCCATGAAGCGCATGACCACGGCTTCGACCCACCACACCGTGCCCGCGAACAATCCGATGACGAGGCCGACAAGGACGGAGAACACGGCGACGGAAATGCCGACGGCAAGCGATACGCGCGCGCCCCATATCGTGCGGGCAAAGACATCGCGGCCGAGCTGATCGGTTCCGAACCAGAACGCGTCGGACGGCGCGCGCAGGCGCTGGACGGGCTTCATGCTGAACGGATCGGCGGCAATCAGCGGCGCGAAGATCGCCATCACGCACATGATCAAGAGAATGACGAGACCAAACACGAGCGTTGGGTTGCGGCGCACGAACCGCCACGCTTGCGACCCGCGGGTGGGCGCAGACGCTTCGTCTGACGTTGTGCTAGGACCGCCCGTGATCTCTGCCATCAGGTTCTGATTCTCGGATCGAGCAGCGTGTACGTGAGATCGACCATCAGGTTCACGATCACATAGATGCCGGAGAAGAGCAGGATCACGCCCTGGATGATCGGGTAGTCGCGCGTTTGGATCGCATCAACGACGAGGCGGCCGATCCCTGGGATGTTGAACACGGTCTCGGTAATTACGACGCCGCCGATGAGGAGCGCGACGCCAATGCCGATGACCGTCACGATCGGAACGCCCGCGTTTTTCAGCGCGTGTTTGGTCAGGACCGATCGTGTCGACACGCCCTTTGCGTGCGCGGTCCGAACGTAGTCTTCGGCAAGCGCATCGAGCATCGCCGTTCGCGTGATGCGCGCGATCAGGGCGATGTAGGCGAGCCCCAACGCGATGGATGGCAGCACGAGATGGCGTGCCCAGTCCCAAAGCCCGTCACCAATGTATCGGTAGCCCTGGACCGGAAGCCACCGCAGTTCGATCGCGAAAATGTAGATCAGGACATAGCCGACGACGAAAACTGGGACGGAGAAGCTGAGGACCGAGATCGCCATGACCAGGCGATCGATCCACGTGCCGACCTTCCAAGCGGCGAGGAGGCCCATTGCGACGGCGGTGACGACGGCGAAGACGATCGTGGTGGCTGTGAGCGACAGCGTTGGCTCAAGACGCTGGCCGATCAGTTTCGAAACGGGCTCGTTTGAAAAGATCGAGATCCCGAGGTCGCCGACGAGCACCTTGCTCGCCCATGCCCAGAATTGAACGATGATGGGATCGTCGAGGCCGAGCTGTTTGCGAACGGCCTCGATCTGAGCTGGCGAGGCGTTGTCGCCGACGAGAATGGCAACCGGATCGCCGGGCGCCAGACGCAGCAACAAGAAGATCAGGATCGCGACGACAGCCATCACAACAAACGTCGAGATGAGCCGCCGCACGATGAAGGCCAGCATTTATGTGCCCGTTGGGTTTCGAATCGGGAAGAAACGCGCAGGTTGGCCCGCCGCCGTTCAGCAGGCCAACCTGTCCGGTCAGGCGCTTCCGCCTAACCGGGATGACAGTCTAGGTCTTCTTCACGTTCCAGAACGGCACGTGCGCCGGAACAGGAACGAAGCCTGAGACATTCGCCCGCCGCGCGGTCGGTGGCGCCCACTGACCAAGCACCGCCATTGGCACGTAGTCCCACGCATTCTGCTGCATGCGCTTGGCAATCGCCTGGCGTTCCTCGACGGACGGCGAGGCGGCCCACTCGTCTTTCATCTTCTCGTGCGCCTCGCTCGACGGCCAGCCGAACCAGCCTTTCTCGCCGTTGGCGGTGTGCGCGAGGAACGAGACCGGGTTATCGAAGCCCTCGCCATCGCCCCAGGTGATGAAGATGTTCCAGCCGCCTTCGCTCGGCGGCTTCTTCACGGCCCGGCGTGTGACGACCGCACCCCAATCAGACGCCTCGAGCCGCGCATTCACGCCCGCTTCGCGCAGCCATTGCGCAATGAGCAGTGCGGCATTGTTCATGAAGCCGATGTTGGTGGCCTGCAGGACGTAAACCGGGCGGCCGTCGTATCCGGCTTTTTTGAAGAGCTCGGCCGCCTTCTTGAGGTCCTGGCCGCCCTTGAACCAGCCGATGTTCTCTTCGTTCTGCATCAGGCCCGCACATCCGAAGAGTGACGGGCATTCGCGGAAGTACTTCTCATTGCCAAAGGCGGCGCGGAGAATGTCTTTCTGGTTGATCAGATGCAGCATGGCCTGGCGCGCATCGACGTTGTCGAATGGCGGGTGCAAATGGTTGAGGCGGCACATGCCGACGTTGCCGCTCTTGTTCAGCACCTCAAGCGTGATGTTGTTGTCGCCGTCAAGCTGGCCAATGAGGTCGAGCGGCGGTGTCTCGTAGAAATCGATCTCACCGTTCGAGAGCGCGGCCAACGCCGTTTGCTGGTCGGCCAGGTTCTCGATGATCACGCGGTCGAGGTGCGCGATCTTGCCTCCCGCAAAGCCCGTTGCCTCGCCCGAGCGTGGCACGTAGTCAGCGTTTTTGTCGTAGACGTACCGCTGGCCGGCGCGCGTCTCGTCTTCATTGAAGCGGAACGGGCCCGAGCCAATCTTGTTGGTGACCTGCGTGTTCGGGTCCGTCTCCGCATCGGACTTGCGCATCATGACCGGCAGGTTCGTCGAGAGTTTCCCGAGCGCGTCGAGCACAAGTCCGTACGGCTCGGAAAGGACGATCGTGAAGGTCTTGTCGTCCTTAACGCCTGTATCGCTCACACGCTGGAACAGGTGCTGGCCTGCTGCATCGCGCGCCGACCAGCGCCGGATCGATGCGACGCAGTCCGCGGCGGTCACAGCCTGCCCGTCGTGGAACTTCAGACCGTCGCGGAGGACGAAGGTGTACGTCTTTTTGTCATCGGAGACGTTATACGTGTCGACCATCTGCGGCTGGACTTTGCCGGCGCCGTCTTTGCCGAACAGCGTATCGTAGATGAGCAGCGCGTGGTTGCCCGTCATGTTTGCCGTCGTCCAGATCGGGTCGAAAACCTTGAGATCCCCGTGGAGGACAGCCTTCAGTGTCGATGTCCCTTGTGCGCTTGCCCGCGTCGTCCAAACCGCAGGCATGGCGACAGTTGCGACCGTGGCGGCTGAGCCTTCGATAAACCGGCGTCGTGTCGGTCTCATTGAACGTTACCTCCTCTGAACTCCCAACATCGATCGCGCCCAAGGTCCTCTTCGATCTCCCTGGGACTGATCATTCGACAGTGTGACGGCGTTTCCACAACCGTGACAAGGCCAGTCGTTCAGCGTATTGGCTGTTAAATGAGCAGCCGTCCTTCGACGTCGCTGTCCAACGGCCACAACGGGCGACGCAGATTCTCATACGTGTGATGGCTCGGATGTGTCGGGCAACATCCGCCAGTTGCCGCGCGGACAATCAGGTTTGCGAGCGGGCCGAACGCACCTGCGAAATGCTGAGCAGACTTTAAAACAAGTCCACGATAGGCCTTCGGGTCGAGATCGAGATGCGTGAACAGCTCCAGCCCGAGCGCTTGTGTGCGCTGCGATATGAGGATGACGTCGAGGTCGTTTTCGAGCCGCACAGCCGCCGTGTCACCCAGCGGGACCGGTGCGTCGCCGAACATTTGCCACGCGTTTTTTGCAACCCCCATCACCTTAACGCGCGCATCAACCGGCGGGCCCGAGCCTGATGAGGCTTTGCCGGCAAACCGGAGCGGAATGCACGCGCCCTTGCCTGCACGATGGCAGAACGACACCGCGACCGGGTCCCACACTGGCGCAACGGCAATGTGGGTGGCGCCCTGGCGGTGGAGTTCATGAAGGACCAGAGAATTGTCGGACGCAGCCCCGCCGCCCGCATTGTCGAAAGGCTCGGCCAGGATCGCGAGACCGTCCTGATGCGCTGCGATGCGTGCGACGCCGTCTTCGAGCGAGAGCGGTGGGTCAGACCATGTTCCGCGACGGTCCCAGAGCTCGTCGGCGATCTCTTTTGCGATCCGGTCGCCGTCTGGCTTCCGGTCATCGGTTATGACCAGAACCCGCGATCCCATGTCAGGATGATCGGCGTGCATGAAGCCGTGCGCGAGTGAGATCGACACAACGCCATCGGTGCCTTCGCGCGCCGTTAAGCGGTCCACAAACGAGCGCATCGGCTCAGTTGTTGTCGGATAGAACTCCCAAAGCCGCGGATCGTAGAGCGACGCGACGGGGCGGATCTCACCGCGGATCGTGGCCAGCACAAGTGTCACGAGTTCTTCCGCCCGCGCGATGATGTCGACGTGCGGGTACTCTTTGAACAGGATCGAGATGTCGGCGCGTTGGACGCGTTTCTCGGTGAGATGACAGTGCGGGTCGTATGCGCAGCCAACGACGCACGCGGGCCCAACAATCGCGCGGATCGCCTCCAGCATGTCGCCTTCCGCATCGTCGATGCCGTCGACGAACATCGCGCCGTGAAAGCCCATCAGGACGCCATCGACCTTGGCGCTGTCGTTGGCTGCGCGAAGCTGGTCGAGGATCTCGTCGCGCATCGATAGGTAGCTCGCGCGATCCACCGTGCCTGCGGGCTCAGCCCAAAACGACGACCCTTCGATCAGTTCAAAGCCCTCGGTAGCTGCCCGGGCCCGCGCAACAACCAGAGGTGCAGTGCAGAGCTTGGGCTCTTCCGGATGTGTCCCCGCCGGCGCATAGAAGTCTGCCTCAAAGCTCGCGCGCGATGTTGGGATCGGTGAGAACGTGTTCGTCTCGGTCGCAAGCGAGGCTGCAAACAAGCGCATCGGGCTACTCCCCACTGTGCCGGGTCCACGCCGCATCGTAAGAGCGAATACGCCGGCTCAGCAAGGCAACCCGGCTGTCGATCGCCGTTTGCGGCGGCCGGCGTCTTGGGTACGATTTCGTGGACGACAAAGAGACGTGCGCAACGGAGGCGACGCCCATGAGCATCGAGACACTGAAACAGGACATCGCCCGAAATTTCGGCACGCCCTGCGTCGTCGTCGATCTCGACATCGTCGATCGCAACATCGCGCGGATGCAGACGGTCTGTGATGCGGCGGGCGTTGCAAACCGCCCGCACATCAAAACCCACAAAATCCCGGCGCTGGCCAAGGCTCAGATTGCGGCCGGTGCGCGCGGGATCACCTGCCAGAAGCTCGGCGAAGCCGAGGTCATGATAGACGCCGGCATCGACGACATTCTCGTCAGCTACAACCTCATCAGCGCAGCCAGGTCCGGCCGGCTCTCGGCGCTCCTGCAGCGCGCGCGGATCAGAGTTTGCGCGGACAATCCTGTGACGCTCGCAGCCTATGCGGACGCTGCAAGCCACGCCGGGCGCGTCCTCGATGTTGTCGTGGAGTGCGACACAGGCCGCGAGCGAGCAGGCGTCGTGACGCCTGAGGAGGCTGTCGCGCTCGCAGGCGAGATCGCCGCCTCGCCACATCTCAACTTCGCAGGGCTGCTCTACTATCCCACCGAGACGTCCTGGCCCCAGACGCAGACGTTCCACGACCGGGCCACAAGAGGTCTCGCTGACGTCGGCCTCAGCGCGGAAATCGTCTCAACGGGCGGCACGCCCAACCGGCCCAACATTGGCAAGCTGCAAGGATCAACCGAGCATCGGGCCGGCACATACATCTTCAACGACCGCATGATGATGGGTGCCGGCGTGGCAGACCTCGAAGACTGCGCGCTCAACGTTCTGACGACCGTGGTCAGCCGCGCGGCAGAGGATCGCGGCATTCTAGATGCGGGATCGAAAACGCTTACCAGCGACATCGGTGGGCTCGACGGGCACGGTCTCATCGTCGAACACCCGGAGGCACGAATCAAAGGGTTTGCGGAAGAGCACGGCTTTCTCGACGTGTCAGCCTGCAATGCGCGGCCGGCGGTTGGTGATGTCGTGCGCGTCGTGCCGAACCATGTGTGCGTTGTCGTGAACATGGTCGATCATCTTGTCGGCGTTCGCGGCGATCGCATCACCGAGGTCTTCGATGTCAAAGCGCGCGGCAAGCTCGTTTGAGGGATCTCGGATCTCTTGACGGCACGTCACCAAACGCCGGCAACGTCAGTCTTGAGGGCCATATCCGAAGGGCAGTGGGGCCTCCGCGTCTGTCTCGATCCATAGACTTTTCGGCTGGGTGTACTCCAGCATCACGTCGCGTCCGGAGGAGCGGCCAAAGCCGGAGCCGCGCATTCCTCCGAACGGGGACATGACTGACAGCGAGCGGTACGAATTGACCCAGACTGTGCCGGCGCGCATTGCCCCGGCCACGCGGTGCGCTCGCATGATGTCCCGGCTCCAGACGGCGCCAGCAAGATCAAACGCGCCGTCATTGGCAATCGCAATCGCCTCGTCCTCGCTGTCGAACGCAAGGACGGACAAGACAGGTCCAAAGATCTCCTCGCGTGCGAGCCCCATGTGCGGTGTCACGTCCGCGAACACCGTCGGCGACACATAGAAGCCATCAGCACATGCGGCGCGGTCAGGCCGATCGCCACCGGTGACCAGCCGCGCGCCGGCGTTGCGACCGGCGTCAATGCTCTCCATCACGCGTTCGAACTGGCGGCGATTGTTAATGGGACCAACCTCGGTCGCGGGGTCGAGCGGCGGCCCGACACGCAGGCGCGCTGCACCGCTAGCGACCCAGTCGGTGAGTTGTTCGTAGACCGGGCGTTCGATGAGCAAGCGCGAACCCGCCGTGCAGCTTTGACCTGCAGCTGCAAAGATCGCGGCTTGCGCGGCCTTTGCTGCGCGCTCGAGATCCGCATCGGCAAACACGATGTTGGCGGACTTGCCACCGAGTTCGAGCAGCGATGGCCGGCCTGCTGCCGCAGCAGCAGACGCAACACGATGTCCTGTGTTGACCGAGCCGATGAACACGACTTTGCCGACGCCGCTATCTGAGACGAGCCGATGCCCGCCCGTTTGGCCAAGCGCTGCGATGACGTTGACCGCACCGGCTGGAACGCCTGCCTGGTGCAGCAAAGTGGCAAGTGCGACGGACGACGCAGGTGTCAGTTCTGACGGCTTCAGGATGACGGCGTTACCGGCCGCGAGCGCTGGCGCAAGCTGCCATCCGGCGGTGAAGATCGGCGCGTTCCACGGCGTGAGCTGCACGATTGTGCCGAGCGGTTCGCGCGTGACGATGTTGAGATGCGACGTTGGCACCGGGACGACGTCACCTGTCAGCTTGTCGGCGAACCCGGCGTAGTAGGCGAACATCTCCGCCACGCGCTGGACCTCGACGCGCGCATCACGGATCGGCTTTCCAGCGGTGACGGCCTCCAGTTGGCCAAGATCTTCGGCGCGCTCGCGAATGATGCGGCTGGCCTCGAACAGGACCGCGCCCCGTTCACTTGCCGTGCGCGTGCGCCACGCCGCGCCGCCGGTCTCGGCAGCCGCCAGCGCTGCAGATGCCGCCTCCGTGCCGCCGTCACGGTAGGTAAACGCCAAGCCCCCGGTCGCTGGGTCTTCGACGGCGATCTCGTCGCCCTGGCCTTGGAAGGGTTTGCCGTCGATGAGGCTCGCGATGGCGCCACCCTCAAACCAAGCGGCGAGAACGTCACGGTGCGTGCTGGTCATTCCGGGTCCACCTCGACAATTCGATTGAAGTCATCATCAGGGCCGATGCGCGCAAGCGCCGAACGCCACCGCGCGGCCACGCCTTGCGCAACGCTACCGGCGCCTTCCAGATTTTCGGCGAGTGCAACGTCCTTGCTCATCAGTCCCATTGTGAACGCGGAATCAAACGCGCCGGACAACACCCATCGCGGCAGGTTGACCTCGGTGACGGCGCTGCGGCCCGAGCCGGCGTTGACGGCGTCCAACAAGTCGTCCGGCGTCACGCCACCGGCCGCCGCCATCCGCAGCGCCTCTCCGGCGAGCACAAGTTGGCCGGCGCACAGCATGTTGTTGATCAGCTTTACGACGTTGCCCGCGCCCGGACCGCCGCACGCGACAACCGTGCGCGCTATGGCATCCAACACCGGTTGCGCCTTCGTGAGGGCGTCGGCTTCACCGCCTGCCATAACCAGCAAGCTTCCGGCAGCCGCCCCCTGCGCCCCGCCCGAAACCGGCGCGTCGACGTATCCAACGCTGCTAGCTGCGGCGTGCGCGCTCAGCGTCCGGGTCGTCTCAGGCGCAACGGTGGAGGTGTCGATGATCACGGCGCCGGCTGCGAGCGTGTTGGTCAGCGTTTCGACAACGGCCGTGACAATCGTGTCGTTAGGCAGCGAGAGGACGACCGACCCGCAGCCGGCGAGGCCCGCGAGATCATCGACCGCGCGCGGAAACATCGCGCGGCGCGCCGCATCCGTGTCGAAGCCGATGACGTCGAAGCCAGCGCCGCTCAGGGTTTCCGCCATCGGTAGACCCATCGCACCCAGCCCGACGATACCAATCGCGCTCATGATCCGCTCCACGGTTGCTGTCGTCGAATGCTATGCAAACCTCGCAGTACTTGGAAAGCCGGGCCGCAATTCTGTTGTCGCGCCGTTCGCGCCGCTGCTAGCGTGAGGATGGCGTCGGATGTTTGGCGGCGCGCACTTCGCATAAGGAGTGAGTGACGGCGTGCGATCCTTGGTGGATGTCGTCTTGAATGGTGCGGCTGCTGCCCGGTCGGCGCGGTATCCTGCGTCCCTCGATGCCGCGCTCTCACCGGACGCGTTTGCCAATGCCCGCGGCCAGATCACGAGCTGGCCGGGCTATAATCCAACGCCGCTGATCTCGCTTGACGCGCTCGCGTCCGAGTTGGGCATCGCGCAACTCCAGTACAAAGACGAAGCTGGCCGCTTCGGGCTTGGCAGTTTCAAGGCACTTGGCGGGGCCTACGCTGTCTTCCGCAGTCTCCAGCGCGCGCTTGCACAGCGCGGCATCACCGAGGCGACATCCGCCGCTGACCTTGCCGCCGGCGCGCACCGCGAGGTCGTTTCAGAACTCGTCGTCACGTCAGCGACGGATGGCAACCATGGCCGGTCGGTTGCGTGGGGTGCGCGCATGTTCGGCTGCCGCGCCGTCATCTTCATCCACCAAACGGTGAGCGATGGCCGCCGCGATGCGATCGCAGCCTACGGCGCCGATGTCATTCGAACACGCGGCAACTATGACGCGTCCGTCCGCCATGCGTTTGCGCAAGCGCAGGAGCATGGCTGGCACATGGTGCAGGACACGGCGACTGAAACCTACCGCGAGGTGCCGGCCGACATCACCCATGGCTATGGGCTGATTGCGGACGAGATCGTCGATCAGGTCACGGATCCACCGACGCATGTGATTGTTCAAGCCGGCGTCGGTGGCCTTGCCAGCGCACTCTGCTTGCGGTTCTGGCAAATGCACGCTGAGCGCCGACCGAGGTTCATCGCGCTGGAGCCGACCAATGCCGCTTGCGTGGCCGCGAGCCTGACGTCTGGACATCCCGTCGCGATCACTGGTGACACCGAGACGATTATGGCCGGGCTCGCGTGTGGCGAGGTTTCGCAACTCGCCTGGGAAGTTCTTGCTACCGGCGCAGATGCGGCAATCGTCATCGACGATGAGTGGTCGCGCGTCGGCGTGCGACAGCTGGCAGACCCAGTTGGCGATGACCCGGCGATCGTCGGCGGCGAATGCAGCGGTGGTGCTGTCGGTGCGCTCGTTGCACTCAAACAGCGGCCCGATCTCAGAAGCGCGCTTTCGCTTGATGCAGATGCGCGCGTTGTCGTGATCGGTACGGAGGGCGCGACCGACCCGTCGATCTATCGCGATATCGTCGGACGCGCGCCGGAGAGCGTGATGTCGAAGCGGTGATCGGAACGTGGAACGCGGGCCTTCGATCGTAACCTTCTGAGGCATGACATGAGCCGGATCATCACCGTCGGAGCCGCCCAGCTCGGGCCCATTGCCAGGGACGAACCGCGCACCGCCGTTGTCGAGCGCCTGATCGCGTTGTTGCGGGACGCCAAGGCGCACGACTGCGATCTCGTGGCGTTTCCGGAACTCGCCCTTACAACGTTTTTCCCGCGCTGGTATTTCGCGGAGCAGGCGCAAGTCGATGCCTTCTTTGAGCGCGAGATGCCATCGGCGGAGACGGCGCCTCTGTTTGAAGAAGCCAAGCGGCTCGGCATCGGGTTTACGCTCGGCTTCGCGGAGCTTGCTCACGAAGATGGCCGCGACCGCCGCTTCAACACATCAATCCTGGTCGACGCGACCGGCCGCATCGTCCTCACGTATCGCAAGGTCCATCTGCCGGGGCATGCCGAGCATGAACCGTGGCGAAGGTTCCAACATCTCGAAAAGCGGTACTTCGAGATTGGCAATCTCGGCTTTCCCGTTGCGCGCGCGTTTGGCGGTGTGATGGGCATGATGATCTGCAACGATCGCCGCTGGCCGGAATCCTATCGAATGATGGGCCTTCAGGGCGTCGAGATGATCCTGCTTGGCTACAACACGCCCGTGCACAATCCGCCCGCACCGGAGCACGACGCGCTGTCGAACTTCCACAACCAGCTCGTGATGCAGTCGGGCGCCTATCAAAACGGCACTTGGGTGGTCGGCGTGGCCAAAGCCGGTGAGGAGGAGGGCGTCATGCAGATCGGGCAGTCGCAGATCATTGCACCGTCCGGCGAGACGGTCGCAATGTGCACGACGCTCGGCGATGAACTCGCGGTCGCGCGTTGCGATCTCGACCTCACCAAGTCCTACACGTCGACGACGTTCAACTTCGCCGTCCATCGCCAACCGCAGGCCTATCGCCTCATCACCGAACGCAAAGGCGCTATGCCGCCGGACGAATAGCGGTCCCGCGCAGGCCCGCTTAGGCTGCTGCGAGAGAGTGGCGTCAAGACGCTTGTGTCGACTGCCCGGCACGGACTGGAGGATAACCCCTTGGCTTATGATCTGGTTTTGAAGGGCGGGCGCGTCATTGACCCATCCCAGGGCTTGGATGCGGTGACCGACGTCGCGTTCCAGGATGGCAAAGCCGCTGCGATCGGCGGCAGCCTTGCGGCCAACGCCCGAGAGGTCCGCGATGTCAGCGGCCACATCGTCTCGCCCGGCCTCATTGACCTCCACACACATGTCTACTGGGGCGGCACGTCTCTTGGCATCGACGCCGAGGAGTTTTGCCGCATGAGCGGTGTGACGACATCCGTTGATACCGGCAGCGCGGGCCCCGGAAATTTTCTGGGCTTCCGTCGTCACGTGATTGATCACTCTCAGGTGCGGATCCTCGCTTACCTGCATGTGTCGTTCGCAGGCATCTACGGCTTCTCCAAGTCGGTGATGGTCGGCGAGAGCGAAGAGATCCGCATGATGGC
This sequence comes from Pseudomonadota bacterium, assembly GCA_038523925.1. Taxonomy (GTDB): domain Bacteria; phylum Pseudomonadota; class Alphaproteobacteria; order Rhizobiales; family Hyphomicrobiaceae; genus JBCBWG01. Next base: position 33,219 of record JBCBIY010000006.1, read on the forward strand.
ACCGGCCGAATGCGCCGAGGTTGCCGAGGCCCACCGCGACGTCATCGTCGGGATCAAGGTGCGCTGTGGCCGCCACGCGTCCGGCACCCAGGGCTGGAACGCGCTTCAGATGGCGCTGGAAGTCGCAGACCAGGTCGGATTGCCGCTGATGGCGCACATCGACCATCCGCCGCCGAGCTACGAAGACATCGTCTCGGCCCTGCGGCCCGGCGATATTCTCACACACGCCTTCCGGCCGTTCCCGAACACGCCGTGCAACGCGCAAGGTGCCGTCAAGCCCGTTGTGCAGGAAGCCCGCAAGCGCGGCGTCATCTTCGACATCGGCCACGGAAAGGGATCGTTCGCGTTCAAGACGGCGCGGGCGATGCTCGCCAGCGGATTTCCGCCCGACACGATTTCGTCGGACGTCCACGCGCTTTGCATTGACGGGCCGGCCTTCGATCAGGTGACGACGATGTCGAAGTTCCTGTGCATGGGCATGCCGCTCGACAAGGTCATTGAGGCATCAACCGTGAACGCCGCGATGGCGTTGAAGCGGCCCGAGCTTGGATCGCTGAAGCCGGGCTCTGCCGGTGACGCTACAATTCTTTCGGTGCAGGACGGCACGTTCGACTATGTCGATGTTGTGGGCGAGCACCTTGAGGGCCGTCAGCGCATCGTCTCTGACGGCGTGGTCGTCGGCGGCAAGTGGTGGCACCCCGTCGAGACCGAAAAATTTGCGGCGTCCTAAGCGAGCAAAACAACCAGTGAGGAATTCATGAGCGATCCCAAAGAGCGACTGTCAGCGCTTGGCCTGACCCTGCCTGACGTGCCGGCGCCTGTTGCCAACTACGTGCCCTTCAAAATCGATGGCACGACCATCTACCTTTCGGGCCAGGGACCACGCAAAGCGGACGGCAGCTATCATATCGGCAAAGTCGGCGCTGAGTTCACGGCCGACGATGCCTACGAGCACGCGCGCATCACCGGTCTCGGCCTGCTCGCTGCCGCGGAGAGGGCGGCAGAAGATCTTGCTCGCGTCGAAGTCCTGAAAGTCTTCGGCATGGTCAACGGGACGCCGGACTTCGCCGACCACCCGTCCGTGATCAATGGCTGCTCCGATGTCTTCGTTGAAGTTCTCGGCAATCGTGGCCGCCACGCGCGATCGGCCATCGGTATGGGTTCACTGCCGAACGGGATGTCCGTCGAGATCGAAGCGATCATGCGGATCGTTGATTGATCGCCCGTTTAGGTCCCGTCCGCGGCTGACGTACTGATTTCATCCCAAGGCTTGCCGGCGATGAGCTGCTCGGCAAGCAGCTCCGCCGCGCTATCAAGAAGGCGTTGACCTTTCTCGGGTGTCGCAGCACGCGCGTCTCCGAGTACGCCGCTGGCTGAGATTTCCTTGAACGACCGCCATCTGCTGAGGCCACCGCCGAGCGCGCGGCCCATGGGCAGGTCCGGGCCGAACGCTTGATCCAGGCTCTCGCGCCGGACGTCATCCGATGCGACGGCCAACATCATCGACGTCTCCGCCTCGCAGGCGTGCTGGACGCCAGACTGCGTCTCGAGGATCTCGTCAAACGCGCCGGCTGCGTGTGCCAAGTCCCAGTAGCTCGTGGTCGCAACCGCAAGTCCAGTTTCGCGTGTGAGATCGGTCGTCAACGCGGATAGCGCGGCCATGTTGCCGCCATGGCCGTTGATGATCGCAACCTTGTGGAAGCCCGCGCGCTTGATCGACATGCAGAGATCACGCAGCAGCGCGTGCCACGTCGCAAGTGACACCGTGAACGTCCCGCCGAACGCCACGTGGTGCTCGGCAAGGCCCATCCAGACGCAAGGCGCAACGACGACAGGCCGCGCGCTTGCAACGCGCACGGCAGTCCGGCGACAGACTTCCGAACAGAGGACTGTGTCGACGCCGGTCGCCATATGCGGCCCGTGCTGTTCCGTCGACGCCACCGGCAGCAACACGATCGCATCGCGCGCAGCACGGTCGTTGAGTTCAGACGCAGTCAGCTTCGACCAGGACACGTCGTCTGTCATTTCACCCTCGACCGATTTGTCGGCAGACGGCGCAATCATTCATCGTCAAGCGCGCGCTGGAGCGACCAGTCATTATCCGATGACCCATGTGTCCGAGATGACTGAAACAACGGCGCCACTGCGATCTGCCAACCTGTAGCTCGCCCTGACCTCAGTATCAGGTGTCACACTCTTCCACGAACCCTTAGCGACCAACCTTTGATTGGAGCATCGAGCGTGATCGCCTCTCGGCTTCGGCGCTGGCGATCCGGTCGACCGCGCAAGCGCAAAAAATGTAACCCGCAAACTGATCAATAGATCAGTGGCCTGGTGAAGGGCATCGGATGAGCCGTTTCGCAACGCGCACGTCTGACTTCGAGGCAAAGGCAGTCTTATGTGCACTTCTCATCTGGCTCGGATTTCTGGTGTTCCATCCGATAATCCGTTTGGCCTTCGATATTGAGCTCGGCCCAGCCGATTCGCTCGAACTGATTGCGGGGCAGGAACTCAAACTGAATTATCGGACACGTCAGCCTCCACTTTACACCTGGTTCATTTCAATTTCGGGGCAAGTCTTTGGCCCCGGTGCACTGGCATCGCAGATCGTCAAATATGGTTTCATGGCTATCGCGGGTCTTGGCTTCTATCTCGCAGGCCTTTCCGCAACGAAAGATAGAAAGAAAGCTGCGCTCGGAAGCTTGGCGGCTTTATTGATCTTCAATGTGGGCTTTACGATCCACGACCAGAGCACCCATTCAGTGGCGCTCATAGCGGCGATCGCGCTTCTGTGCGCGGGGTATATGGCCCTCTGTCGATCTGAGACACCGGTTGCCTACGTAATTATTGGCGTGGCAGGCGCGATCGCCGTGCTCTCAAAGCACTCAGGCTGGATTCTGGTTCTCGCCTTCCCGTTTGCGTTTTTGCTGTCGAAGAAACTCCGACCGCGTATTCTGAACTTGAAGTTGGCCTCTGCGGTCGCAGCAACACTGATCGCGGCACTCCCACTCATCTATTTCTTGCTGATCAACCACGACGAAGCGACCCGGCACCTAGGTTCAACGGTCGGCGTTTCGGCTGGCGGGCACCCGTTATGGCAACTGTTGCGAGGACAAGCACATCTCGTTGGAGGCGCCGTCGCACTTTCCCTGCCGCTTGCGGTGCTTCTAGCTGCTTGTTTTGGATCGCGAGGGTTTGTTCCCGCGGTAGCGAAGCGACCATCCGCGGGCGCAGGTCACGTTAGCAGTGTGCCTGATGCAGTAAAGATCATGTTCGCCAGCGGTTTTATCGGACTTGGGGCAATTGCAATTGGGCTCTTGGTGTCAGGTGCGGGCAAATTTCCGTCGCGTCATTTGCTTGTTGTGATGCTGCCAATTGCCCTGGCGCTAACGTGGGGCATCCCAAGCAAAGCATTGCATTGGCGGAACGTACGGCGGTTCCTAGTTATCGTGGCGTTGCTCCAAGTGGGATTGATGATCACGCGAACAGGCAGCTATGCGCTACCCGGAAAGCCGTTTTGCAATCGGTGCAATCACTTGCTGCCGACCAAGCAGCTTGCGGCTTGGATTGAAACGGAAGGCTATGCCGGGGCCATCATTGTAACGGGTGACCGCTTGACAGGGGGCCATTTAATTTCCCGCCTTCAAACGGATCGGGTGGTTTATCTTGGCCTCCCCCGATCTGCAAGACCGAATAATTTGGCGATATTGAACGACGCACGACAAACGTGCATTTTCATCACCCGATCAGACGCGAAGACGATGGATGAGTCCCCGAAATTCGAGGAAGTCCTGACTAGTAACAGTGTTCGCGCGCCCAATTATGAAACTGTGACAGCTCGCTGGCCAAAGCGGATTGACGGTAGAGTACGGCGAACGACTTGGAAGATTTGGAAACTGTCCAGAACCGATCCGCTTTGCTCATCGTCAGGGCAGAATTGAAAAATGGCCCGGGACATCTTTCAATTCAAAATACACTGGGAGTTCGACTGAGCTATCGGCCGCGAGATGGCGCCGCTATGCCGGTCAAGACGCCCGAACGTTCGCGCCACACCGCCAACGCTAACGCCCGCCGCCGCTCAACAGATCATGCGGCGGTCGCATCCGGTGCTGCGGCAGGCTCGGCGCCTTCCTGGAGGTTCCTGCGCCAAGGCCAGACCGAGCGCCAGTCCCAATCCCGGATGAACAGGTAGTAGACGCTCGGCACGAAGATCAGCGTGACCGGCGATGCGATGATGAGACCGCCGATCATAATCGTCGCCATGGGCTCAAACAGAACACCGCCGTTGATTGCCATTGGCAGAAGCCCAAACGTCGTCGTCAGCGAAGTCAAGACAATGGGCCGGGCGCGTTTTTCAGCAGCGCTCACAACCGCGTCCTCAAGCTCCATGGTCTCTAGATTAATGTCGATCTGATCTATCAGGACGATGGCGTTGTTGATGATGATGCCCATTAACGACATCAGACCCAGTACAGCGAAGAACGACATCGGCTGACCGGCGAGCATGAGTGCGTAGGGCGCGCCGATCAAAATGATCGGGATCGTCATGAACGTAATGAGCGTGCGGCGAATGGAATTGAACTGGAAGACGAGCGCGGCAAGCATCACGCCGAGGGCGATCGGAAGGTTCTCGCCAATTCGGCCGTAGACTTCCGCGCTATCTTCCAATTCGCCGGCAATCTTGATGTTGTAGTCGGCGCCAAGCCCAAGCCCTGCGAGTGTTGGCCGGATATGGTCCGCAAGCTGCGCGGCTGGCAGTGACGAACTCTTTGCAGAGATGACGACCTGCCGAACCTGGTTTTCGCGGCGGATTTCGGAGAACTCGAGCTTCGGGCGGAACGTCGCCAACTGGTCAATCGAAATCAGCCGGCCGTTTGCAGAGATCGAGAGGTTGACGAAGTCCTCAATGCTGTCGCGGAAGCCCTCGGCCGCGCGCAGGACGATCGGGATTTGCTCATCGCCGTCGCGGAACGTCGAGTACTGCGTGCCTGAGAAGTACGCGTTCATCACCGATGACACATCCTCCGACGTGACGCCGAACTCGCGCGCCTTGTCTTGGGCGATGTCGACGACAACTTTGACGACCTTGTTGCCCCAGTCGCTCTCATTGCGGACGAGATCTGGGGCCGTTGCAAAGCCCGCTTCGACTTTGCGGGATGCGGAGAGCAGCGTGTCCGCATTTGGTCCGGTGATCTCAACGTTCACCATCCCTGATTCCGAGCCGCCCATGGAGAGGCGGGCCACACGGAAGCGTGCGGCGGGATATTGCTCCTGAAAAACGCGCCGGGCCCGCGCGACCAGTTTCTTGGTCGCGTCCGCCGATGTCATGTTGACCAGAAAGAACGCGCTTGCCGGGTTTGGATTGGCTGGATTGAGCGACAGGTAAAAGCGCGGTCCACCGTCTCCGACATAGATCGCGGTACTTTGAACGTCCGGATTGACTGCCTTGTCCTGCAGCCATGCGTTGACCTTCTTGGCATATCGCTCTGTTTCGGAAATGGCCGTCCCACTCGGCATGTCCATGTAGACGATGAACTCGGCGCGCTCGCTCAGCGGAAACATTTCGTTCTTAAGGCCCGCGAACTGCGTCGCGCTGAGCGCAACGAGACCATAAACGACAGCAATGATCGGGATGCCCCAGGGCAGCAAGCGGCGCGTCAGGTTGCTGTAAAGCACCGTCAGCCGGCCGCGGGCCGGTGCATCATCCGCGTCCGGCTTGGGCTTGAACACGCGAGCGGACAAGAACGGCAGGAAGTAGAGCGCCGTGAGCCACGAGCCGAGCAGCATCGTCGCGACGACAGCTCCGAGCGAATATGAAAACTCGCCTTCCACGCCGTCGATCAGCAGCATCGGAAGGAAAGCCGACACCGTCGTAATCGAGGCGACGCCGAGCGGGATAATGTACTGCCGGCCGGCTTCAAGGGCTGCTGTTTGTGGCGGGACACCCCGCGCGATGCGGCCTTCTATGTCTTCGACAACCACCAGTCCGTTGTCCACCAAGAGTCCGAGGGCGATGATGACGGCTGCGATCGAGACTTGTTCGATGTCGACGCCAATCGTCCCCATCAGCATCAAAGCAAACATGACCGTGAACGGCACGATGCACGCAATCACACCGGCGGCGCGGATGCCGAGGAATGCGAGCATCACGAGGAACACAACGATAAAGGTCTGGCCGACATTGCTGAGCGCGCCGTTGACCGATTGCGAGACCGCCGTCTCTTGAAACGTTGCGATCCGCGTTGCGATACCGATCGGTTGCTTTGCTTCGAACGCCGCAATGCGTTTCTTCAGGACGGCGCCCAGCTTCTGGATGTCGGCGGTCTCAGACATCTGCACAGCGAGCACGATCGCCGGCTCACCGTTGAAAAAGACCGGCTTGACCTTGGGGTCCACGTAGCCCCGCCGGACGGTCACCAGATCCGACAAGCGGATGTAGCCTGCAAGGCCGGAGACCTTGGTGAGCACGCCGCGGATCTCGTCGATCGTGCCGAGATCGCCGTTGGCTTCGAGCACGATGTTTGTGCCGCCCGCATCGATCTTGCCTGCGGGCAGGATGACGTTCTGCGCTTTGAGGTCATCCAGAACCTGCTGGAGCTGAATGCCGACGGACGCGAGTTTCCGGTTGTCGAGATCAAGCCAGATGCGCTCATCCTGCTCGCCGAAGAGCGCAACCTCCGTGATCCCCTCGACGCGATAGAGGTCTCGCTGCAGCGCCTCCGCCGTCTCCTTCAAGTTCGCGAGCGTGAAGCCGTCACCAGTCACCGCAATCGTCGCGATCGACACATCGCCGAAGTTGGTGTTGACGGACGGTCCGGTGGTGCCCTCCGGGAGTTCGCTTGTCACGGCCTGCATCTTGTTGCGCAGGTCTTCCCAGGCCGTTTCGATCTCCGGGATCGGGACCCGGTCGTAGACGTGCACGTAGATCAGAACCTGACCTGACGTGATGACTGTTTCGATGTCCTCGACCTGGCCGATCTCGCGGATTTTGCGCTCGATCGGGACCGCGAGCAGGTTCTCCACGCGCTCCGGTGCCATGCCGGTGAAGTTTGCAACGACCACGGCTGTGCGGATCGTAATTGCCGGGTTCTCGCGCTTCGGCAGCCCGAAGTAAGCAAGCAGCCCGCCGAGCACGATCACGACCATCAATAGATACGTCAGCCGGGATTTCGAGAGGCCGAACCGCGTGATCAGGTCCACGGGGGCTACTCCGCCTGTTCGAGGAGTTTGACTCGCATGCCGTCGCGCAAAAAGCTGACACCTGCGACGGCAACGCGCTCGCCGGGCTCGAGCCCTTCGATCACCAGGAACTTGTTATCGCGCATGCCGGCCATGGTGACCTGGCGTCGTTTTACGGTGGCGGTCTCGGGATCGAATACGAAGAAGTCGAGCGGTGTTGGCTCCCCGGGGGCGGGCGTACCGGAGATCGGCCGATCCGTGATCGCGGCTGTGATGGGGATCAGGTAGCCGCCGGCTGACGGCAGCTTGAACTCGAGGTTGACCTCGACCGCCATGCCAGCACGGATTAGCGGGTGGGTTTCCTTGAGCTGCACGACGACAGGAAACGACGAGACGGTATCGGCGCGTTCGCCGAGCTCACTGACGACGGCTTTCAATCTGACGTCTGGGTCGTCGGCGAGGCGGACGACTGCCGGTGTGCCAACGACCAGGCGCGAGACGGTCGTGAAGTTCACCGAGAACGACACTTCGTAGGCAGTGGCTTCGTAGACCGAAGTGACTTTGGTCCCGACGCCGATTGTTTGAAACGAGTCCACGTCGACGGAATTTATGATCCCGTCAAACGGCGCGTAGAGCTTGGTCTTAGTCAGGTCATCGCGCGCGTTTTCAAGCGCTCGTTCAGCGCGCGTCACCGCCGCCTTCGCTGTGCGCAACGCAGTCTCCGCGTCGTCGACGGCGACCTTCGTGGTCACCTTGCGCCGGAACAACGTGCGCGTGCGGCTAAGCTTATCTTCCGCTTGCTCGAGCAGCGCTTGCGATTCGGAAACGGAGGCGCGCTGGCTTGCAACCGTCGCCTCAAACTGCGTGTTGTCCAGTTCGGCGAGGACCTCGCCCTGCTTGACGCGTTGCCCGACTTGAAGCGTCACCGCGGCAAGCTTGCCTGCGACTTCAAACGACAGCGATGTGATGTTAGTTGGCTCCAACACGCCGGGGAAGCGTCTGCGGGTTGTGTCTTCCTCGGACTGGACCACGGTCGTGACGAGACCCCGCACGGGCGGGTCCGCAGGCGCGCCTTGCGACCCGCTCTCTCCGCAACCGGCTAAGACGATCGCTGAGGCCAGCGCAGTCCAAAAGCCAATTCGCATCTCACCCTCGGCGTCATTGTTGGGATAGCAACTTGCAGATGGCGGCGGGTTTATCAGGACATCGCGCGCAGGGAACAAGAAATTTTGCGCCTGCGCAATCAATCCGTATGACGATTAGGATCGCGTTTTCGTATTGGGCTGGCGCCTTTTGCAGAATAAGCCGCACGCTTCATTTATTGGTGAGCGTTGGTGGGATAGCGCGACCCGGCACGGCACGGACGCGTTACCGTCTACCGGGCTCTCCGCGGATCTCACTTTGATTGGGTTGCGCGCCGTGCGCGGCATCGCGGTTGCCGGGGTGGTGCGGATCCGGGCCCCAGATGGCTTGGTAGGTAGAAACGGTGCCGAAGCGGGCGCGGTGGAGGGCTGTGTAAGCGGCGATCAGAGTGATCCACCAAAGCGTCAGGGTTGCAAACATCCAAGTCGGCGCGTTGACGATCCAGAGGCCGGTCAGGATGCTCGCGACGGCGATTGCGATGGCAATGTAACCGCAGGATTTGTGGATTGACTCGAACGCGCGGCGGCGCGGGGTCATGTCATAGTGGTCGCCATGCAGCGAGCCGTCGGGCGCCGGTTCGGTTGGGCCGCCCTTGGTGCCGCGCAGCCAGCCCGAGATAAACTGGACGGCCGCCATCGCGACCACTGACCAGCCGAACACGCGGTGCCAGAGCGCCTCCGCGCTGCCTGTCGTCGAATTCCAGACTAGGTAGACGGCGCCTAGGACGACCAAGCCGCCGAGATATTGCGTTGTCAGGTGCGTCCGCCACCAAATGCGGTTGTCGATCTGGTTCGGCCAGTCCTGGCGTGGCATCACCTTAAAAAAGCGCGCTGCTATAATGCCCGCTGGCAGCAGGACGCCCCACGCGAGCACCATTAGCCGGCCATGCCAAGCCGTCTCAAACCCGACGTCATGTGGTCGGCCTGGATCGATCGGCGCAAGCGCCCATGCGAGCAAGGCATCCAGCATCAGCCCTTCACAGCTCCCGCAGTCATGCCAGTGATGATTTGCTTCGACGCGACGAGCGTAAAGATAATTGGCGGGACGGCGAGCAGCATGCCGGTCGCCATGATCACACCCCAGTCAATGTCGTGCTCGGTCAGCGAGTTGACGATCGTGACGGGCACGGTGCGCGTCGAGCGGTCGAGCAGCGCGTTGGCGAGCAGGAACTCGTTCCAGGCGATGCGGAACGTGAAGATGGAGGCGGCCGCGAGCCCTGGCCGGATGATCGGAAGGACGACAATCCAGAAGACTTGGAATGCGTTTGCGCCGTCGATGCGCGCGGCTTCCTCGAGCTGGATCGGGACCTGCTGGATGAAGCTCTGCAAGATCCAGATCACGAACGGCAGGTTCATCGCGACGTAGATCAGAATGATGCCGGTGTGCGTGCCGGCGAGGCATCCGTACTCGCCGAAGCAGAAGTCGAACGTCCAGATGCCGAACACGGGCACGAGCAAGACCGCCGGCGGGACCATGCGCATCAGCAAGGTCGTCAGCGACATCGTCCCGCGGCCAAGGAAGCGGAAGCGGACGATCGCGTAGGCTGCCATGCAGCCGATCAGCAGTGTGAGCACGGTTGAGACGAGCGCGACGATGAGCGAGTTGCCGAGCGCGCGGCCGAAGGTTGGGTTGCAGTACTCGACGCGCTCCGGCGTGTACCAGAGCACGTCGCAGAGCACCGTTTCGTAGTTTTGCAGGGTCGGCATGAACAGGAGCGAGGACGTCTCGCTCATGATGTCGACCTTCAGGCGCAGCGACGTGACCAGCATCAGAATGATCGGCCCGAGTGCCATCAGAATGAGCGGGATCAGCAGCGCATAGAAAGCGCCATTCGAGCGGTCCGGTTGATAGGTGTTTGCCGTCGCGTGGGCCATGGGTCAGGTCTCCTCGGCGGCTTGGCGGATGCGCCGGGCACGAGCTTCGGCAAGGCGGTTGTAGGCGAACATGACGAGCGTCAGGACGAGCAGCAGGATCAGCAGGTAATTCGACATGGCGGCTGCAACGCCGAGTTCGCGGAACTCAGACGTCGTCCGCGCGATCCGAAGCGAGAGGATCTCCGTCGACAAGCCGGGCCCACCGTTGGTCATCACGAGGATGACTTCGAGGACCTTGAACGCATCGATCAGGCGCAGCAGGCCAGCGACGATCAGGACCGGCATCATCAACGGCAGCTTGATGTGAAAGATCTTCTGCCACTCGCTCGCGCCGTCGATCTCTGCGGCCTCCAGGGCGGACTTTGGCAGCGACTGGAGCGCTGCAAGCGACAGGATAAATATGAAGGGCGTCCATTGCCATACGTCAGCGATGATGACGGAGGCGAGTGACCAGTCGGGGTCCGACAGCCACGGGATCGGCGCGAGGCCGAGGTCTTTGAGTGTGCGGTTAAACAGACCGACGCTTGGGTGATACATATACCGCCACATCAGGCCGACGACGATCGGCGCGATCATCATCGGCAGAATGAAGACGGTGCGGAGGACCGACATGCCGCGCAGGTTGCGGTCGAGGAGCAGCGCGAGGCCGACGCCGACGACCATCTCAAGCCCGACGACGACAAACGCGAACGTGAGCGTGACGCCGAACGACTCGCGGAAGTTCGGGTCGTCCAGGAGATTGATGTAATTGCGAAGCCCGACCCACTCGGCTTCGTGGATGCGCTGGCTCGGGTTCCAGTCGAGGAAGCTCGCGTAGACCATGTACCCGATCGGGTACAGAAGCGCGACGCCCAGGACGAGGACCGCCGGTGCGAGGAACAAGTAGGGCGTCAGGGCACTGGCGTTGGCGCGCTGCAAGGGTCTGCCGTCCAGCTCGGACACAGTCGGGTTGCCGGAGGCCGGCCAGGCTGTGTCGTGGGAAAGTCGGGTGTCGGTGTGTTTGGTGCCCGGCGCGGCTTGATCGGCGCTGCGCCGGGACCAGTCGTTATCTCAGCCGGGGCACGCGACGCTTGGTCAAGCGAGGCACGCCCCGGTCGGCGGAAGCTACTGCTTCCAGGTGTCGTAACCGGCGTCGGTCATGATCTTCTTTGTGCGCTCAGCAACGATATCGAGCGCTTCCTTGACCGACATTTCACCGGTCATGGCCTTGTTCAGCGTCGTGCCGAGTTCAGAGTTGATCTTGCCCCACGGCGGGATGATCGGGCGCCAGTCCGGATCGGCGTTCTTGAGCGCTTCACCGAAGACGGCGAGGTGCGGGAACTTCTTGTTGAGTTCCGGATCGGCGTGCGTCGAGAACCGCGAGGGGTTGCCGCCCTGTTCCGCGATCAGGCGGTCGCCCTTCTTGGACGTCAGCCACTGCAACAGCAGGAAAGCTGCTTCCTTGTTCTGCGAGTTCTTCGGGATGGCGATGCCGAAGCCGCCCGTCTGCGATGCCGCGCGCACACCCTTCGGATGCGGTGCCCAGCCGACCTTGTCGACAACCTTCGACTTCTCAGGGTTGTTGACCTCACCGGCCGTCACCGTCGAGTCCAGGTACATGGCAGCCTTGCCTTGCAGGAAGGCGTTCTTGGCTTCCGCAAATCCAAACGACGTGCCGCCTTCAGGGCCGCACTCAAGGATCTTCTTGAGAGCTTCACCGGCCTTGACGCCCGCTTCGTTGTTGACGACCGGGTTCCAGTTGTCGTCGAGGACCTTGCCGCCCATTGGCGCGAGGTGAAGCAGGAAGGCGTGGCTTGTCTGGTGGCCTGTCTTGCCGCGCGATGCGAGGCCGCCCATGCCTGGCTCAAGCTTCGGAATTTCGCAGGCGAGCTTCAGCAGCTCCTCGTAGGTTTCCGGCACCTTGAGGTTGTGCTTCTCGAAGATGTCCTTGCGGTAGCCGAGGACGGAGGTCTCGGACCCGAACGGCACGCCGAAGAACGATCCGGTCGGGCCTGGCAGATAGCCCTTCTTGCCGCCAGCGACGCCGATGTTCTGGACATAGCCGTCAATCAGGTCCTGCGGGTCGTAGTTCGGGTCGGCAAGCTTCGGGTTCATGAAGAACCGGGCAAGCGGCTCGATCTGGTCGGCGTAGACGTAGTCAGCTTTTGAGAAGACGACGTAGCCGATCAGGTCGTAATCGCTCTTGTTCTTGGTCAGTTCGAGCGACTGCTTCTCGCGCATGGCGAGATACTGAAGCTGGTCGACCTCAACGCGGATGCCGGTTTCTTTGGTAAACTGCGGCAGGACCTTCATCACGGCGTTGTAGTGCGGGTGTGCCGGGAACATCGCGACGATGGTCTGGCCCTTATACGGCGCGTATGGATCGGCGATGGCGCCGCTCGCATACATCAGAGCGCCGGCCGCGCAGGCCGCCGCTGTCCCGATATACTTCCTCATAGAGTTCCTTCTCCCTGGGTTTGGATCGCACTCATTCGACGCCAGGCCACGAGGCCTAGAGCCGGACGCCGCTTTCCTTGTCGAAAACCATGATCGCGTCCGGTTCGATGCCGAACGTCATTGTGTTGTTTGACGGAATGGGGGCCGCGCTGTCGGCCTCCACGAGCACTTCGGCTTCGCCACAGCGGGTGACGAGTACGGAATGGGCGCCCAGGTATTCCGAGACGACTACGCGCAGCTCAATCGGCGCGCCGACGATCGGGTCTTGTGTGAATGACGAGGGGCGGACTCCAATCGTAATGTCGCGGTTGTTGTGGCCGTCGAGACGTTTGGCCGTCGCGCCGTTGAGCGGAAGCTGGAAGCCTTCGCCGACCGCGTGAAGCGCGTCGTTGTCGCGGTCGAGGCGGGCATCGAGAAAGTTCATCGTCGGGCTGCCGATGAAGCCCGCGACAAAGCGGTTTGCCGGCGACTTGAACAGCTCTTCCGGCGTGCCCTGCTGCTGGATTTGGCCGTCCGACATCACGACGATCCGGTCACCGAGCGTCATGGCTTCGATCTGGTCGTGCGTGACGTAGATCATGTTCTTGTCGAGCCGCCCGCGCATTTCGGCAAGCTCCGTACGCATCTTCATGCGCAGCTTTGCGTCCAAGTTCGAGAGCGGCTCGTCGAACAGAAACGTCGAGGCATCGCGGACAAGCGCGCGGCCCATCGCGACGCGCTGGCGCTGGCCGCCAGACAGTTCGCCGGGCTTGCGATTAAGCAGGTGGCCGATGTTGAGCATGTCGGCGACGGTGCGGACTTTCGTGTCGATCTCTGCGCGATTGACCCGCTTAAGTCGCAGCGAGAACGACATGTTCTTCGCGATGTTCATGTGCGGATAGAGTGCGTAATCCTGGAACACCATCGCGATGTCGCGGTCTTTCGGTGCGCGACCACTGATCGGTTGTTCGTCGAAAAAGATCTCGCCCTCAGTAATCGCCTCGAGGCCCGCGATCATGCGCAGCGTCGTCGATTTTCCGCAGCCGGAGGGGCCAACAAGGACGGTGAATTCCTTGTCTTCAAACGTCGCATTAATCCCTGAGAGCACTTCGACGTTGCCGTAGTGCTTGCCCAGTCCGTCGAGCCGGATCTGCGGCACGAACGTTCCTCCGGTTCGCGCTCTAACGGCGCGTCGTTATTGTGATATCGGTAACAAGACGATGGTTCGGATGCAAGCGCGGCTAGGGACGCGGCTTGCAACAGCGTTATCGGCGTGGCTCCCTTGTACGAGCGCCATTCGTTGTCCGATATGCAGCCGGCCCACAACAGCGCGCAGCCGCGGACAAACACTATGCCGGATCTGGACGAAAACAAGCGCGCCGAGATGCTCGCCGAAGTTCGACGGCGGCAGGCGCGTGGCCGGCGTCCGCGCATGGAGGACGTGGCGCGCCTCGCGCAGGTCTCGCCGATGACCGTCTCGCGCGCGCTCAACGCAAGCTCGCCCGTCGCCGCGGAAACGCGCCGTCGCGTACTCGAAGTTGTCGACGAGATCGGCTACGTCCCGGACCAAATCGCGAGCGGGCTCTCTTCTCAACGGTCGGGGTTCGTCGCGATCCTCGTGCCGTCGCTGAACAATCCGCACTTTGGCGACACGCTCGGCGCCTTATCTGCGCGTCTGTCCGAAGCCGGGCTGCAGGTTCTGATTGGACACACAGACTATAAGCCCGACGGCGAAGAAAAGCTGATCGAGACGATGCTGGGGCGCAGGCCCGAAGTGATCGTGCTGACCTACGATGGCCATACGGACCGCTCATGCGCGCTGCTCGATACTGCCGGCATCCCGGTGATCGAGATTTGGGAGACGCCGCGCGAGCCGCTTGGGCACGTCGTCGGGTTCTCGAATTTCGAGGCCGCACGTGGTCTGACCGCGGCCATGGTCGAGAAGGGATACAAGCGGCTCTGCTTCGTCGGAGAGCGCGTCGATGAGGGCACGCGTGGGAGCGAACGCCGCGCGGGATTTCAGGCCGCACTGCAAGCCGCAGGGCTGGACTGTGAGCGGTGTCTGTCGGGCGCGCCGCCCCCGATTACGATGACTGACGGCGCGCGCTCGCTTCCTCAGATCCTGGAGCGCTGGCCCGATACTGATGCAATCGTTGCCGTCAGTGACCCCTGCGCGTTTGGACTGATGACCGAATGCCAAAGGCGCGGGATCAGCGTGCCGGACCAAATCGCAATTGCGGGCTTTGGCGACTTCGAGGTCTCGCGTCTCGCCGAGCCGGGGCTGACGACCGTCGGCGTTGATGCAAGCGCGATCGGCTGGCGGACCGGCGACCTGATTGTCGAAATCCGCGATGCTGAGCAAGCCGGCGATGCGCTGCCGCCGCAGACGGTCATCGTACCGGCGAACCCGCTCATGCGGCGCAGCGCTTAAGCCAGGCAGCCACCGCCCCTCCTTGTCGTGCGAACCGCGCGTGGCTTATGACAGCGGCGCTTGTCGCAACCATGCCGGTCATGCCGAGGGAGCCGCGGTCCATGTCATTCTTTGTCGCTGAAGATCCGGTCTTCAACACGTTCGTCCTCGGCAATGCGCCCGTGAAGCAGATCGCGACGGGCTTCGACTGGGTCGAAGGCCCGGTCTGGTTTGGCGATGCCGGCTGCCTCTTGTTTTCCGACATCCCGAACAACCGCATCATGCGCTGGACGCCAGGTTCCGGCACGACGATCTACCGCGAACCAGCGAACTATACGAACGGGCACACCCGCGACCGTCAGGGCCGGTTGATCTCGTGCGAACACGGCGAGCGACGCGTGACGCGTACAGAGCACGACGGGTCGGTCACCGTCATCGCGGATCGCTATGAGGGCAAGCGGCTCAACTCACCGAACGATGTCGTGGTGAAGTCGGATGGCACCATCTGGTTTAGCGATCCGCACTACGGGATCATGACCGACTACGAAGGCTACAAGTCAGAGCAGGAGCAGGACTGCCGCGTCTATTGCGTTGATCTTGACGCGGGCACCATGACGGCGGTCGTCAGCGACCTCGATTGCCCGAACGGCCTTGCGTTCTCGCCTGATGAATCGATGCTCTACGTCGCCGACACCGGCAAGATCTTCGATGCCAATGCCAATCAGCGCATTTGCAAGTACGAAGTTGGCGCAGGCAACACGCTGGGCGGTGGCGCGGACTTTCATAAGATCGACAACGGCATCGCCGACGGCATTCGCTTCGACAGCGACGGCAACCTCTGGTCGTCCGCCGCTGACGGCGTCCACTGCATCGCGCCCGATGGCAGGCGCTTGGGCAGGATTCTGGTGCCGGAACTCGTCTCAAATCTTTGCTTCGGCGGCCGGGCGAAGCATCAGCTTTTCATGACCGCAACGACGAGCGTTTACATGATCACGCTCAATCGCTCGGGCGTTCAGCGCCCGTGACGGCCGCAGCCGTCGCAATCAACACCAAGGAGACGCCGGATGCAGTTGGACCTGTTCGAGAAGGGCCTCGCCAAGCGCAAGGCGGTACTGGGTGCCGAGTACGTCGAACGCAATCTCGCGAATGCCGACGACTTCTCGCGCGACTTTCAGGAGGCCATGACGGCGTGGGCCTGGGGCTTTGGCTGGGGCGACGAGACCATCGACATGAAGACGCGGTCGATGATGAACCTCGCGATGATCGGCGCGCTGGGCAAAATGCAGGAGTGGGAATTGCATTGCCGCGGGGCGCTCACCAACGGTGTGACCAAGGACGAGATCAAAGCGATCCTGCACGTAATCGCGATTTACGCCGGCGTGCCGCAGGCACTTGAGTGCTTCCGATCTGCGCGGAAGGTGCTCGAAGAAGCAGGCGAACTCTAAGCGGCCTCAGAGACAAGCTGCCGGCCGAGAAACGTGCCGGCGGCCTTGAGCGTGTCTTCGACGGACGGGATCAATTTCCCCATCCGCAGGAAGCCGTGAATGGTGCCGGTGACGCAGAAGTATTGCGTCTCGATCCCGGCTGCGATCAGGCGCTCTGCAAACGCTTCGCCCTCATCGCGTAGCGGGTCGAGGCCTGCGGTTAGAACAAAGGCCGGCGGCAGACCGGATAGGTCTGGATCGAGCATCGGCGACAGGCGGAGATCGCGCAGCAGCTCGGGTGTTCGGCTGGGCCCGAGGAAATGACCCCAAAAGTAGTCGAGCACGTCAGTGGAGATCGGCGGCGTGCGTGCGAACTCGGCTTCGGACGCATAGGTTTTTGAGAGATCGCAAACCGGATAGAGCAGGCCCTGGGCTTTGAGTGCGATGTCTTTTGAACGCGCATGACGTGCAACCGCGATCGAAAGCGATGCGCCCGCGCTATCGCCGGCAACTGCAAGCCGCGGCGTGTCGGCGCCAATCTCGCGCGCGTTCGCGATCAGCCAATCAAAGGCTGCAATCGCATCGTCGAATGCTGCCGGAAACGGATGCTCTGGCGCGAGGCGGTAGTCGACGGCCATAAGCTTCGCGCCGGAGTGATGCGCGAGCGCGCGGGCAATCGTGTCGTGCGTGTCGAGATCGCCGATCACAAAGCCGCCGCCGTGGAAGAACAGCGTCAGCGGCCGCGGGCCGGCAGCTTCGGGCACCGGATCGTAGAGCCGCACCTTCAGGTCGCCGCCGGGGCCAGGGATCGTGCGATCGGAAACATGCGCGACCGGGATTGGCGCCAGGTCGCCGACTTCACCGGCGCGGTGCATCTGCGCGCGCGCTTCGTCCGGCGTGAACGCGCTATAGGGCGGCGCATCACTGGCCGCGATCGCCGCCAGAACACGCGCCGTCGGCGGGTCCGGGCGATAGGTGAGCTTCGGCATAAGACCTCGCAACCGGCGGTTTCAGGTGGGATCGGATGTCAGCCGCCCTTATAGTAGCGGCCATGACCACGACCAGCAAAACGCCGGCGCGCAAGACTGCGAAGAAGAAGCCAGCCGACGCGCGCCCCAACCGCAACTCCGTGCCGGATGGCGATCCCGTACCGGTTGAAAAGGGCAGCCACGTCTACCTCGTCGATGGCTCGGCCTACATCTTCCGCGCATTTCACGCTCTGCCGCCACTCACGCGTCCATCGGACGGTCTGCCGGTCGGGGCGGTGCACGGCTTCTGCGCGATGCTTTGGAAGCTGCTGGATGAATCCAAGCTCGCTGACCGGCCGACGCACCTCGCGGTCATCTTTGATCATTCCGCCGAAACATTCCGCAACGACATCTATGCCGAGTACAAGGCAAACCGGCCGGACCCGCCGGAGGAACTGGTGCCGCAGTTCCCACTTATCCGCGACGCGGTGAAGGCGTTCAACGTTGCATGCATCGAGCAGGCAGGCTTTGAGGCCGACGACTTGATCGCGACCTACGCGCGTGAAGCCGATCGCGCCGGCGCGGACGTCACGATCGTCTCGTCGGACAAAGACCTAATGCAACTCGTCACGCCGGGCATAAAAATGCTCGACGGCATGAAGAACGTCATCATCGGCGAAGACGAAGTCTTCGCGAAGTTCGGCGTTGAGCCCGGCCGCGTGATCGATGTGCAGGCACTTGCCGGCGACTCGACAGACAACGTGCCCGGCGTTCCGGGCATTGGCATTAAGACGGCCGCGCAGCTTATCCAGGAGTACGGCGACCTCGAGGGCCTGCTTGGCCGCGCCGAAGAGATCAAGCAGCCGAAGCGCCGCGAAAAGCTCATCGAGTTCGCCAATCAGGCGCGGGTGTCGCGCGAACTCGTGACGCTGAAAGATGATGTCGCCGTCGAGATCGATCTGCCCCGCGCTGGCGTGCAAGACCCGGTTTCCGAGACGCTGCTCGGGTTCCTGCAAGAGATGGAGTTCAACACTCTGACGCGGCGCATTGCTGATGCCATGGGCGTCGAGCCGCCGGACCGGCTGGAGAAATCTGTTGGGGCAAGCCTGAAGCAGGAGGCAACTGCGCCGGCCGGAACCGACAGTGGCAAAGGCACGACCGGCGGTGCCGGCAGTGCCCAAGGTGCGGTGCAGGCGCTGGCGGCGAAAGCCACCGCCGTGGCGATTGATCGTGCGGCGTATGAGACGGTGACAACGCTGGATGCGCTTAAGCCTTGGCTCGATGAAGCCCGCGAGGCCCGCCGTTTCGCGTTCGATACTGAGACGTCCAGCCTTGATGCCATGCGCGCCGATCTCGTTGGGTTCTCTCTCGCGACGACGCCGGGCCGCGCCTGCTACGTGCCGGTCGGCCATACCGCAAGCGACGGCGGGCTCGACTTCGGCGATGGCGCGGGCCTCGAGCAGATGGACATCCGCACAGCGCTCGATGCGCTGAAGCCGCTGCTGGAAGACCGCGCAATCCTGAAGATCGGCCAGAACATCAAGTACGACGCGCTTGTGTTGCGCCGCTACGGCGTGAAGCTCGTCTCGTTCGACGACACGATGCTGTTGTCGTACGCGCTTGATGGTGGCCGCGGCGGACACGGCATGGATGATCTCGCGACCCGGCACCTCGGTCACACCTGCGTGCCGTTCAAACAGGTGATCGCGCATGCGCCTGGCAAGAAGATCGCCGACAAGACGTTTGCCGGCGTGCCGATCGACAAGGCGACCGAGTATGCGGCGGAAGATGCTGACGTCACGCTGCGACTCTGGATGATGCTGAAGCCGCGGCTTGCATCAGAGCGCATGGCGACGGTCTACGAGACGCTTGAACGCCCGTTGGTCGACGTCATCGTCGATATGGAGCAGGCCGGCATCTCTGTTGACCGGACGATCCTTTCGCGGCTGTCCGGTACGTTTGCGCAGCGTGCAGCCGCGCTTGAAGACGAGATCTACGAACTTGCCGGCCAAAAGTTCAATCTCGGCTCGCCGAAACAGTTGGGCGAGTTGTTGTTCGACACGCTGAAGCTGCCGGGCGGCAAGAAGACCAAGACCGGCCAGTGGGAAACACGCGCCAGCCTGCTGGATGATCTCGCGAACAATCCAGAGCTTCCTGACGACGCGCGCAAGCTCGTCAATACGATGCTCGAATGGCGCCAGCTTACGAAGTTGCGGTCGACGTACACAGACGCGCTGCCGGGGCACATCAACGCTGATTCAGACCGCATCCACACAAGCTACGCACTGGCATCGACGACGACCGGGCGGCTCGCATCGACTGACCCGAACCTGCAAAACATTCCGATCCGCACGTCAGAGGGCCGCGAAATCCGAACGGCCTTTGTCGCGCGGAAGGGCCACAAGCTCATCTCGGCTGACTACAGCCAGATCGAGCTGCGCGTCCTCGCCCACATCGCAGACATCCCACAACTCAAGCAGGCATTTGACGACGGCCTCGACATTCACGCGATGACGGCATCGGAGATGTTCGATGTGCCGGTGAAGGACATGCCGTCGGAAGTCCGTCGTCGCGCAAAAGCGATCAACTTCGGCATCATCTACGGCATCTCCGCGTTCGGCCTCGCCAATCAGCTCGGCATCAGCCGCGAGGAAGCCGGCGACTACATCCGGACGTACTTCGAGCGTTTCCCCGGCATCAAGGACTACATGGAGCGCACCAAGAAGTTCGCGAAGGACAACGGCTTCGTCGAGACGATCTTTGGCCGCCGCGTCCACTATCCGGAGATCAACACCAAGAACCCATCAGCGCGCGGCTTCTATGAGCGTGCCGCGATCAACGCTCCGATCCAGGGCTCGGCTGCCGATATCATTCGCCGCGCGATGGTGCGCATGCCGCGTGCGCTCGACGATGCCGGTCTGGAAGACGTGCGCATGCTGCTGCAGGTTCACGACGAACTGATCTTCGAGGTGCCCGAGAAGTCCGTCAAAAAGACGCTCGGTATCGTCACGAAGGTTATGGAAGACGCGCCGCATCCGGCGCGCCAGTTGAGCGTGCCGCTGCAGGTGGACGCCAATGCCGCCGACAACTGGGAAGCTGCGCACTGAGATGTCCGGCGCGCGTTGGCGCCGGCACTAGAGGCCGCCGAGTTCGCGCAGGTGCGCAATCACGTCGCCGGTGCCGTCGCCGGATTTGAGATCAGTGAAGACGACCGGTTTGCCGCTCCTCATGCGATCGGCGTCGGCGGCCATCACAGATAAATCCACGTCGACGTGCGGCGCGAGCGCGGTCTTGTTGATCACCAGGATGTCCGACTTGGTGATGCCGGGGCCGCCCTTTCGCGGGATCTCTTCGCCTTGCGCGACGTCGATCATGTAGATCGTCACGTCTGCCAGATCGGGCGAGAACGTCGCTGCAAGATTGTCGCCTCCGGACTCGATCAAGACGAGCTCAAGATCCGGGAACTGCGCACGCAGATCAGCGATCGCGGCGAGGTTGAGAGAGCAATCCTCGCGGATGGCGGTGTGCGGGCAGCCGCCGGTCTCAACACCACGCACCCGTTCCGACGGAAGCACCTGCGCGCGCATCAGGAACTCTGCATCTTCGCGGGTGTAGATATCGTTGGTGACCACGGCCATGCTGACGTCTCTCGCGAGCGCCTTGCAAAGCGCTGCGGTCATCGTCGTTTTGCCGGCGCCGACCGGCCCGCCAATGCCGACACGCAGCGGCCCGTGCGGCGAGGCTTGAGTGGCAATCGCAGCCGTCATTCCTTGGCCTCATCGAAAACTTCGAGCGCTGCGTTGAGTGCATTGATGGCCGCTGGAAATCCGCCGTAGAGCGACATCTGCCAGATCACCTCGCCGATCTCACGCTCCGTCGCGCCGGCCGCAAGCGCCCCCTGGATGTTGACCTTGAGCTGCGGGCGCGTTTGACCGCCGACTGTGGTGAGGCCAGCTATCGTCGCGAGATAGCGCGTCTTCAAATCAAGCCCGTCGCGGGCGTACTGCTGCCCGTATGCAAAGTCGATGAGCGACTTCGAGAGGCCTGGGACCAAGTGGTCGTAGCGGCCGGCAAGCGTCGCCTCGACGCCCGGGTTGACCTGCTCGGCGATCTCGCGGCCGCGCGCATAGGTGTCTTCGCTCATGATCGGAACAGCCTCACGGTCTGGGTTTCGTGCCGCATAGCCGAGATGTCGGCTGCGATCGTCGCGCTGCCAAGATCGTCCTCGGTTGCTTGGAGCGCAAGCACTGCGGCGTTGCGTGCGTCCGGTTGAAGCCGCGCGATGATGCGTTGGCCATCGCGCTGTCCAATGAGGCTTAGGCGGATGCCGGCTGATATCAGGTTCGTCTGTGCAGCGACGGCGTAAGCTTCCAGCGTGGCGTGCAGCGGCAGTCCGCGTTCGCGCGCTGCGAGACCGACGGCTGCTGGATACGCGATGCGCGGGTAGACGCTCGCCGCCAACCGCGATCTTTCGTCGGCCCAGCCATCGAGATAGGCGTGCCGGAACGCGTCGCCGACGGTCAATGCTTCGTCCAGGCGCTCGGCGGATGCGTGCAGCGCGTTTGCGACGTCGATACAGTTGCTTTCAGTTTGCTCGTCTTCGGCGCGGTAGACGAGGGACACCAAGATCAGCTCGTTGCGCAGGCTGCCCATCGCAATTTGAGCGCGGAGCCAGCTTTCAAGGCCGGATGCATCGGCGATGCGCCCGTCGGCGACGGCGGTTTCAAGGCCCTGGCTGTAGCCGAAGGCACCGGTTGGGAAGGCGGGCGAGAACCAAACCAGCAGTTCGGAAAGGCCGCTGGCGGCCGGGTTAGTCATGAGCGTGCTTGTGTGCGCCGTGATGATGGCCGCGCGCGTAGGCGCCGGCTTCCGGATGGAACGGCGCGTCGACATCGCTGACAGTCGCGCCAAGGCCGGTCAGCATCTCGCGAATGACGTGATCGCGCTCCAGCAATATCCGGTCAGCGCGGATTTCGGCTGCCAGGTGCCGGTTGCCGATTTGCCAGGCAAGGACTGCGAGCGAGGGACGCCCTGACGTCGTCACTTCCATCAGGGGTTCGTCTGCCGCCGCGATGGCTACGGCGCGGCCATCCTCGATGAGGAGTTGATCGCCGTGACGGAGTTGTCGTGCATCCGGCAGGTCGATCAGAATATTAGTCCCGTCCCCAAGCGCGATCACCTTGCGCCGCAGGTGCCGCTCGCCGTGGCTGAGTGTCAGCGTCGCGCCGGCGCGCGCCGCGTCGGCGCGGTCAGCGGGCACGATCTCTGTCACGCGATGCATCGCGGGTTCGGCCACCTAATAGAGGAAGTAGCGCTGCGCCATCGGCAGCTCCTTCGCGGGGTCGCAAACCAAGAGCTCGCCGTCGGCGCGGACCTCGTAGGTCTCTGGATCAATCTCAATGTTCGGCGTCGCATCGTTCAGCACCATCGATGCTTTTGAGATCCCGCCGCGCACGTTCTCGATGGGCACGAGCGCCTTTGAGACGCCAATGCGTTCAGCAAGGTCGCTGCCCGCCGCCGCCTGGCTGACGAACGTAACCGAAGTCGCTGCAATTGCCTTTCCGAACGCGCCGAACATCGGCCGCGTGTGGACCGGTTGCGGCGTCGGGATCGACGCGTTCGGATCGCCCATTTGAGCCGCCGCGATGGCGCCACCCTTGAGCACAAGATCAGGCTTCACGCCGAAGAATGCCGGGGACCAGAGGCAGAGATCGGCGAGCTTGCCGGTCTCGATCGAGCCGATGTGTGCCGACATGCCGTGCGCGATCGCAGGATTGATGGTGTACTTCGCGATGTAGCGCTTCACGCGGGTGTTGTCGTTGCCGGCGCCACTGTCTTCGCCGAGTGCGCCGCGCTGAACCTTCATCTTGTGCGCCGTCTGCCAAGTCCGGATGACGACCTCGCCGACGCGGCCCATGGCCTGACTGTCGGAGGCGATCATCGAGAGCACGCCCATGTCGTGCAGGATGTCTTCGGCCGCGATCGTCTCTTTGCGAATACGGCTTTCGGCAAACGCGAGGTCTTCAGGGATCGAGGAATCAAGGTGATGGCAAACCATCAGCATATCGAGGTGTTCGTCGATCGTGTTGACCGTGAACGGCCGTGTCGGATTCGTCGATGACGGCAGGACGTTCGGCAGGCCGGCGACTTTCATGATGTCCGGCGCGTGTCCGCCGCCTGCGCCCTCGGTGTGGAAGGCGTGGATCGTGCGGTTCTTGAACGCGCCGATCGTGTCTTCGACGAACCCGCTCTCGTTGAGGGTGTCGGTATGGATCATGACCTGGATGTCGTGATCGTCTGCGACCGAGAGGCAGTTGTCGATTGCAGCAGGCGTCGTGCCCCAGTCCTCGTGCAGTTTCAGCGAGCAGGCGCCGGCCTCGATCTGCTCGATGAGTGCGGCCGGCAATGCCGCGTTGCCTTTGCCGGAGAAGGCGAGGTTCACTGGGAACGCGTCCGCGGCCTGGATCATCCTCTCGATGTGCCAGGCGCCTGGCGTGCATGTCGTCGCGTTCGTGCCGGTTGCAGGGCCGGTGCCGCCGCCGAGCATCGTCGTCACGCCCGACATCAGCGCTTCGTCGATCTGTTGCGGACAAATGAAGTGGATGTGTGCGTCGAAGGCCCCCGCGGTCAGGATCTTGCCTTCGCCCGCGATCGCTTCGGTTGATGGGCCGATGATGATATCGACATCCGGCTGGATGTCTGGGTTGCCTGCTTTGCCGATGCCGACGATGCGGCCGTCGCGGAGGCCGACGTCAGCCTTGACGATGCCGGCCACGGCATCGACGATGAGCGCATTCGTGATGACGGTGTCGACCGCGCCGTCTTCGCGCGTCACTTGGCTTTGACCCATTCCGTCGCGGATGACTTTGCCGCCGCCGAACTTCACTTCCTCGCCGTACGTGGTGTGGTCGCGCTCGACTTCGATCACCAATTCGGTGTCGGCGAGCCGGACTTTGTCGCCGGTGGTTGGGCCGAACATGTCGGCGTAGGTCGTGCGTGGGATGCGTGTCGGCATGGGTCAGCCCTGCAGGATGGGAACTTCAAAAAATGTGTCGGGCGCAGTCGCCGCGCGGTCGCTGGCGCTCTCAAACAGCGCCCATGACCTCCTGCCGGAAGCCGAAGATCTTTTTTGCGCCGGCCATCTCAACCAGTTGCACCGTGCGCGATTGGCCGGGCTCAAAGCGGACAGCGGTGCCGGCTGCGATGTCGAGGCGGAAGCCCTTCGTTTTCTCACGGTCGAACGACAGCGCGGGGTTCGTCTCGAAAAAGTGGTAGTGGCTGCCAACCTGGATTGGGCGGTCGCCGGTATTGGCGACCTCGACTTCAATGGACGCCCGGCCAGCGTTCAGTTCAATCTCGCCGTCGGCCGGCATAACTTCGCCTGGGATCATTTCAGTGCGCCTCGCAGCCGTCGGGTTTCACGACGCGTTTGGTTGATGCTGGAAACTTGGTGAGCTTGTCAGCCGGGCGCACTGGGCGGCGGACGAGATCGCCGCCACAGTTTGGGCACGTGCCAGCGAGCACCCCGTCCGTACAATCCGCACAGAACGTGCATTCAAACGTGCAGATGCGTGCGTCGCCCGCCTCGGGCGGAAGGTCGCGATTGCAGCACTCGCAGTTTGGCCTGAGCTCGAGCATGGCGCGGCTTACCGCTTGGTGCGGCGCTGGCGCACGGTCTTGCGGCGCATTGCGATGGCAACACCGACAGCGAGCACGGCACATGCGGCGAGGCCCACCAGCGGCTCATTTGTGATGACGCCATGCGGATGCGTGTGCGATCCGGCCGGGCCGTGTGCGAACGCGGTGGTCGTGGCAAACGCGGTTGCGAGAAATGCCGAAGCGCGAATGGCAAGCTGCATGGGTGTCGGTGTCCTTAACTGGTGTTCGTGTGCAGTGTCAGCGGATCGGGTCGTGCACGGTGACGAGCTTCGTGCCGTCCGGGAACGTGGCTTCCACCTGCACATCGTGGATCATCTCCGGGATGCCGTCCATGACTTGATCGCGGGTCAGGACTTCGGCGCCTGCAGACATCAGGTCAGAAACGCTGCGCCCGTCGCGGGCGCCTTCGACGACAAAGTCTGAGATAAGCGCAATTGCTTCCGGGTAGTTGAGCTTGACGCCGCGTTCGAGCCGGCGGCGCGCGACCATCGCCGCGACGGATACCAGCAGCTTGTCCTTCTCGCGCGGGGACAGGTTCACGTTGCATCACTCCTCAAGTCGTGGCCGGGCGGTCCGGCGGCAGTTTAGCGCGGTCATCAGCTCTGCCAAACGCGGGGAACGGGCCGCGCGGTTAGAGTTTCGACCGCATGCGCTGCGAAGTCACGAACCGGCCGTGACCGCGCGCCGGTTGCGCGGACGACGAGCAAGCCGCGCCAACCGCTGACGCCATACTGGAATTGCGGATCTGCCGGCGCTTGCGTTGCAAGCAAAGCGCGGAGGCGGTCGACCTGATCGGGTGCGTCTTCGCTGACGTGCATGATGAGCGCTGTGACGCGCGCACCGGCCGCGACGGCCGCTTCGGCGAGCGCGGCTTTCACATCACCATCAAATCGGAGTGCGTCGGCAAAGACGAGCTGGCCGTCACGGCGAATGCGCCACTGGTCAGAGATCGCGCCGTCGCGGACATGCTCGCCCATCGCTTCGCGGCCGAACACGACGACTTCGCAGGCGGTGAACGTTGCGTCCTGAGCAAGGTCCACTTGAAACCGCCGCTTAAGACCCGCGCGGTCGAACAGGATCGTCTCTTGCGGCAACCAGCGGAGCCCCGCGCCGCCGCCAACCGACATGGCAACGTCAATACGGGCTGGGTCGGGGCCGGCGCGGCGGTAAGCGCGCTCGGCGGCCTGGCTCGTCATGTCGAGGGCGGCGCCCGCGCTGACTGTACACGTGAGATTGAGACGGTCGCCATCGCATACGCCGCCGCCGGTGTTGATGAGAATGCCCTCGGGGACTGCACCGCGGCGTGGGAAGCGCAAGCGGTAGCCGCCGCGCTCGGTCGTGCGCGTCACAACGTTCCGGCCCGCGCGCACGTCGACGCGGACGTCAACCCGCCCGTCGACACGCAGCGTTGGGACGTGTGCCGGCCCGACCGCCGGAGGCGCGCCGTCAGACGGACAGGTGCTTGAGGACAGCATCTTCATCCATGTCTTCTGCGCGGCCGGCCAGAATGACCTGCCCGCGATCCATCACCGCGAACTGGTCAGCGAGGTCTCGCGCGAACTCAAAGTACTGTTCGACAAGCACAATCGCCATGTCACCTTTCTGGCGAAGGTAGTCGATCGCGCGGCCAATGTCCTTGATGATTGAGGGTTGGATGCCTTCGGTCGGTTCATCGAGAATGAGGAGCTTCGGCCGCATGACAAGTGCGCGCCCGATGGCGAGCTGCTGTTGTTGCCCGCCGGAGAGGTCGCCGCCGCGCCGGCCGAGCATGTCTTTGAGCACCGGGAAGAGCTCAAAGATCTCGTCGGGGACTGAGCGCTCCCGTCGCGGGATGGCAGCAAAGCCGGTCTCAAGGTTTTCCCGGACGGTGAGCAGCGGAAAAATCTCGCGGCCTTGAGGCACCATGCCGACGCCGGCGCGCGCGCGCAGATGCTGCGGCCGCTTCGTGATGTCGTCGCCCTGCCAGTGGATCGCACCAGCACTCACCGGTTGCTGGCCGACGATGGCGCGCAACAACGACGTCTTTCCAACACCGTTGCGGCCGAGCACGCAGGTGACTTCGCCGACCGCTGCATCGATCGATACACCGCGCAGGGCCTGCGCGGCGCCATAGTGCAAATCGATGTCGCGAACTTCGAGCATTGGGTCTC
The DNA here is from genome assembly GCA_038523925.1 of Pseudomonadota bacterium. GTDB lineage: Bacteria > Pseudomonadota > Alphaproteobacteria > Rhizobiales > Hyphomicrobiaceae > JBCBWG01. The sequence continues at coordinate 60,441 of JBCBIY010000006.1, forward strand.
GTAATCTCAGGCTGTCAGCCGGCTGGCGGGCTAGCCCGCTTTCATGACTTTCGGTTGCGGCGTCTCGGGTTTGGCGGCCTGAAGCGACACGCGGTTCGCGCGGATGCCCTGCGGCTCTGACGCGACGGATGCCGCCAGCCGGTCGGCCGATTGCGGCGCGCGCGCCTTGACGACTGCAGGCTTGCGCTTCGGCTTATCTTTGAATGGTCGAAGTGGTGGCAGCATCACAATTCCCCCGTTGTCGTTTTGCGTTTGCTCGCCCGCTGATCCGGTCCGCATCGTCACCGCCCCAGATAGACTTCAATCACGCGCTCGTTCTCTGAGACAGCATCGATCGAACCTTCAGCGAGCACGCTCCCCTCATGCAGGCACGTCACCTTCACGCCGAGGTCGCGCACGAACGCCATATCATGCTCGACGACCACGACGGAGTGCGTCTGGGCAATATCCCGCAGCAAACTTGCCGTGTCTTCCGTCTCGCTGTCGGTCATGCCGGCGACGGGTTCATCGACGAGGAGCAGCTTCGGGTCCTGCGCAAGCAGCATCGCGATTTCAAGCCACTGCTTTTGGCCGTGACTAAGGTCGCCCGCGAGCGTCTGCTTCAGCGCGATGAGCCGGACACGTTCGAGGATCGGATCGATTGCATCATCTGTGATCGCATCGCGGCTGCCGAACAGCGCTGAGAGCGGCGACCGCGGACCTTTGATCGCGAGCACGATGTTGTCGGCGACAGTATGGCTTTCGAAGACGGTCGGCTTCTGGAACTTGCGGCCGATGCCGAGGTTCGCGATTTCGGCTTCGTCGCGCTGGGTGAGATCGTGCCGGCCGTCGAACAGGACTGTGCCGGTATCGGGCCGCGTCTTGCCGGTGATGACATCCATCATCGTCGTCTTGCCGGCGCCGTTAGGGCCGATGATCGCGCGCATCTCGCCGGGTTCGACAACGAAGGACAGGCTGTTTAGCGCCTTGAACCCATCAAACGCAACGCTGACAGCGTCGAGGTAAAGGACGGAGTTGGGCGCAGTTTCGATTTCGGATGTCATGCCGGTCACTCTGCAGCCTGCGGCGCAGTCGGCGACGCATTTGCAGCCGGAGCCGGATCTGCGGCGGGCCGCTTTGGCGGGCGGATGCGGGCCTTCAGGTCATTGACCACGCCGAGGATGCCCCGTGGCATAAACAGCGTTGAGCCAACGAACAGGCCGCCGAGCACGAACAGCCAGTAGGGCGCAAGGGCACCGGTCGTGAAATACGATTTGACGAAGTTGACGACGACGGCGCCGAGCGCGGCGCCGGTCAGTGTCCCGCGCCCGCCGACGGCGACCCAGATGACAGCCTCAATCGAGTTGGCCGGCGCGAACTCGGACGGATTGATTATGCCGACCTGCGGCACATAGAGCGCGCCCGCGACACCTGCGATGCAGGCTGAGAGGACAAACGCGAGCAGTTTGTAGTTCTCGACACGGTAGCCGAGGAAGCGCGTCCGGCTCTCGGCATCGCGGATTGAGACAAGCACCTTGCCGTAGGTCGAAACGACGAGCATGCGGCAGATCACGTATGTGAGCGCGAGCGTCGCGACCGTGATGATAAAGAGCGCGTTGCGCGTCGCCTGCGCCTGCAAGTCGAAGCCAAGCAGGTCTTTGAAGTCGGTGAGCCCGTTGTTGCCGCCGAAGCCCATCTCGTTGCGGAAGAATGCGAGCAACAGCGCGTAGGTCATCGCCTGGGTGATGATGGAGAGATAGACGCCTGTGACGCGGGAACGGAACGCGAGCCAGCCGAAGACAAACGCAAGGATGCCCGGGACCAACACAACCATCAGGATCGCGAATGGGAACATGTCGAAGCCGTACCAGAACCAGGGAAGCTCCTGCCAATTCAGGAACACCATGAAGTCCGGCAGGATTGGGTCGGCATAGACGCCGCGGGTGCCGATCTGGCGCATGAGGTACATGCCCATCGCGTAGCCGCCGAGCGCGAAGAAGGCTGCGTGGCCGAGCGAGAGGATGCCGCAGTAGCCCCACACGAGATCGAGCGCGACCGCGAGAATTGCGTAGCAGAGGTACTTGCCGAGCAGCGGGATCACGTAGTCGGGCACGTGGAACGCGGACGTCTCTGGCAGGAACAAGTTCGCCGCCGGAATCAGGATTGCGAGCGCAAGCAAGATGCCGAGGAAGACACGACTGCCGGTGTCGGAGAGGCTGGCAAGGTGTTTCGTGATCATGCTTCGATCGCCCGGCCCTTGAGGGCGAACAGTCCGCGTGGCCGCTTCTGAATGAACAGGATCAGCAAGACGAGGATCACGATTTTCGCGAGGACCGCGCCGGCCCAGGGCTCGAGAAACTTGTTGACGATGCCGAGCGAGAACGCCGAGACGAGGGTGCCCCAGAGGTTCCCGACCCCGCCGAAGACGACGACCATGAAGCTGTCGATGATGTAGGATTGGCCGAGGTTTGGCGAGACGTTGTCGATCTGGCTTAGCGCAACGCCTGCGATCCCGGCGACGCCGGACCCAAGCCCAAACGTCATGGCGTCCACGTAGCCGGCGCGAATGCCCATCGATGACGCCATCCGCCGATTCTGCGTGACGGCGCGCATCTGCAGGCCGAGCGATGTCCGCTTCAAGATCAGGAGGAGGGCTGCAAAGACGACGAGTGTGAAAACGATGATCCAGAGGCGATTGTAAGTGATCGCGAGGCCGTAGAAGTCGAAGCCGCCCGCCATGTAGCTCGGCGCGCTGACGTCGCGGTTGGTTGGGCCGTAGATCGTCCGTACAGCCTGCTGGAGGATGAGGCTAACACCCCATGTCGCGAGCAGCGTCTCAAGCGGGCGGCCATAGAGAAAGCGGATGATGCCGCGCTCGATCGCGACGCCGACGGCGCCGGCAACGAGGAACGCCGCCGGAATGGCAACGGCGAGCGACAGATCAAATGCGCCCGGTGCGTAGGCGCGGAACAGTTCCTGGATCGTGAACGTCGTGTAGGCGCCGATCATCACCATCTCGCCGTGCGCCATGTTGATGACGCCCATCACGCCAAACGTAATGGCAAGCCCGATGGCTGCCAGCAGCAGTACGGAGCCAAGCGACAGGCCGTACCAGACGTTCTGCAGGTGCGAGATCATGCCGAGCCAGTTTTCGATCGCGGCGATGGCGGATGTCGCTGCGGCCGCGACGTCCGGGTCACTATCGGTCGCCGCCTGGCGCAATGCGTTGATCGCGCCGAGGTCGGACCGCTGCTTCAGGACTTCGATTGCCTTCGTCTTGGCCGTTGCGGATTGGTCCGCGCTTGCAAGCACGAGCGCGGCTTCGGCCTCGCGCAAGGTCTTCAGGACGCGGCTGTCGGTTTCTTTCTCAATCAGATCGCCGAAGGCTGGCAGCAGGCTTGTGTTGCGGCTCCGGAAAACGCTCTCGGCCGCCTGCATGCGCAGCAGAGGTGACTTGGCGCGCAATTGCAGCGTGCCGACCGCGCGCTTGATGACGTTGCGGACGCGGTTGTTGACGCGGACGCTCTTGAAGCCCTCCGGCCTGCCGTCGAGTTTTGCGGCTGTCAGAAAGTCAAAATAGTCGCGGCCCTTACGGTAGGCGGCCGCGCTGCCATCCGGCCCGAGATAGACGCGGCGGCGCGTCATGGCATTGAGGATGTCGGCTGCCTGATCGGCGCCTGACGCTGCGATCACATCGATCGCCTCGATTGTCTTGGAGTAGCTGTTCTCGCTGAGCAGCGGCAGAGCGGCCGCCAAGTCCGGCGTCGTCTGTGCGGAAGCGCGGTTGATCAACAATAGGAAGGACGCAGCAGCGGCAGCCAACACTAAAAAGAGAATTGAACGTGTTGGCATTGCGTTGCCGGTTCCCCGCGGACTGAGCGGCTTGCTTCGGTGCCGCTTAACCTTTTGTCGGTATGCCGAGGCGCTGGTGATGGGCCAGCGCCTCGGCGGTCATTGTGCTCTGATCAGTCTCGCTCAACTCTGAGCGGTCGCTTGCAGGCGGCGTCGGCTACGCGCCGCCACACTTGCCGGTTTTGCTATTGAAGTTCCCGCACTTCTTGCCCGGCCAATCTGAAATCAGGTCCTTTGAACCCGGCAGGTGGTCGGACCACGCATCGCCAGGGACGAGGCCGTCTGTCTTCCAGACCGTCTCGAACTGACCGTCTTCGAGGATCTCGCCGACGAGGACCGGCTTCGTGATGTGGTGGTTTGCCAGCATCTTGGATGTGCCCCCGGTCAGGTTTGGCACCTCGGTGCCCGGAAGCGCCGCGATCACCTTGTCTGGGTCGGTGCTGCCGGCCTTCTCGACCGCCTTCACCCACATGTTGAAGCCGATGTAGTGCGCTTCCATCGGATCGTTGGTCACGCGCTTCGGGTTCTTCGTGAACTCTTTCCACTTCTTGATGAAGGCCGCGTTTTCCGGCGCTTCGACCGACTGGAAGTAGTTCCAGGCTGCAAGGTGGCCGACGAGGTTCGACGTATCGATACCGGCGAGTTCCTCTTCGCCGACGGAAAATGCGACGACCGGGATGTCAGTGGCTGACACGCCCTGGTTTGCAAGTTCCTTGTAGAACGGCACGTTCGCGTCGCCGTTAATCGTCGAGACGACGGCAGTCTTCTTGCCGGCCGAGCCGAACTTCTTGATGTCGGCGACGATCGTCTGCCAGTCCGAGTGGCCGAACGGCGTGTAGTTGATGAGGATGTCCTCTTCTTTCACGCCTTTGGCTTTGAGGTAGGCCTCGAGGATCTTGTTGGTCGTGCGCGGGTAGACGTAGTCCGTGCCGGCGAGAACCCAACGCTTCACCGAGCCGCCGTCTTCGCTCATGAGGTAGTCGACTGCCGGGATCGCCTGCTGGTTTGGTGCAGCACCCGTATAGAAGACGTTCCGTTCGGATTCCTCACCCTCGTACTGCACGGGGTAAAAGAGGACCGAGTTCAGCTCCTTGAAGACCGGCAGAACCGATTTCCGGGAAACTGAAGTCCAGCAGCCAAAAACGGCTGAGACCTTGTTCTGTGAAATCAGCTCGCGCGCTTTCTCAGCAAACAGCGGCCAATTCGACGCCGGGTCGACGACGACCGGCTCAAGCTTCTTGCCGAGCAATCCGCCTTTTTTGTTCTGCTCTTCGATGAGCATCAGCATGACGTCTTTAAGCGTCGTCTCACTGATGGCCATGGTGCCGGAGAGTGAGTGCAGGATGCCGACCTTGATTGTGTCCTGCGCCGCAGCCGGCGTGATGCCGGTTAGCGCAACGCTGGACGCAAAGGCCAAGGAGCCAAGCAGGCTCCGCCGTGTAAACTTCATTGGGGTCTCCAAAGACAGAGGTTGTTTGCACCGGAGACCGCATGGCAATCGACGTGCCAAATCTTTACGGCTCATTAAGCAACGACTTAAAGCATTGAAATTGTGCATTTAATTGGAGGACCGACAGCCCGGAGCGCTTTGGCCGTGCGCATTTTTTCAGCGCTCAATTCGCCTAAGTCTGCGCCTGTGTGCCTGAACAGTGGGCAGAAATTATCGTTGCGCGGAGTTTCATCATGCGTCTGCGCGTGACGATGATGCCGGGTTTGCCTATGGGAGGCGGGCAGCTTCGGCTGTGAGAGGTTGTTTGCACCAACTGCAGCCTCGGCCCCGCGCGCGAGCGCGGGGTTTTGCGTTTGAGCTGTGCCTGAGCCGTCGCGCGGCGTTGCTTCAGGCCGTCAGCGCGGCGTCGGATGTCGCAAGCGCATTTAGAAGCGACATGAGCCGGTCCCAGTCGACGGGCTTTGCCATGTGCTGGTTCATGCCGGCGGCGAGGCACGCGGCCTTGTCGTCGGATGAGGCATTCGCAGTGATCCCGACAATCGGGACGTCGCGGCCGTTAGGCAGCTTGCGAATAAGGCGCGTCGCTTCAAGGCCGTCCATGTTGGGCATGTTCATGTCCATCAGGATCACGTCGTAGTGGGTCGTGTCGACTTTCGCGACCGCTTCCGCACCATCGTTGGCGACATCGGCCTCGTAGCCGCTCGTGCGCAAGACCGCCATCGCAACGCGCTGGTTCGGGATATCGTCTTCCGCGAGCAGGATCTTCAAGCCGCCGCTCGCCACGCTTGCATTTGCGTCCACCGCACGGACGTCGCTTGCAGCCGGCACCGTCGTTGCCGCGATGGACATCAGGCCTTCCGCTGTGAGCGGACGCGGCAGCACGCCATACCGCGCCGCGTGCGGCAAGCGCGGGTTGCCGTCGGCCGGCATAAGTTCCCAAGCCTTGATGTTTTGAGCGGCCTCGGAGTGCAGCAGGTCGGCGACAGCTTCAATCGAAGCATCGTCCTTGAGATTGTCGACAATGATGTGCGTGATCGGCCGTGTCGCGATGGCGGTGCGCGCCTCGTCAATGGTCGAGACGGCATCCGTCGTCGCCGAAAGCGCACACATTACAGTGTTGGTCGCGCTCGCAATCGCAGCGTTCGGCGTGATGACAAGCACGTGCTTGTCTCGCATCAGAGCCGTCCGCTTGTGGATGACGGCGAAGGTTGACGGGTCGACGGGCCCAGCCGGGAACGCAAAGCGGAACGTGCTGCCTTTCCCGTCCACCGATCGGCAGTCGATCTCGCCGCCCATCAGGCCAACGAGCTCCCGGCAAAGCGCGAGGCCGAGGCCGGTTCCGCCGTAGCGGCGCGTTGTTGAATCGTCGGCCTGGACGAACTTCTGGAAGAGCTGCTCGCGCTTGCCTTCCGGAATGCCGATGCCGGTGTCGACCACATCGCAGTAGATCAGCCACTCGCTGTTGTGTTCGGTCGCGTTGACGGCGATTGAAACCGAACCCGCAGACGTGAACTTGATGGCGTTGCTGATGAGGTTCGAGATGATCTGCTTGAAGCGCAGCGGATCGCCGACGACCGTGCCCGGCACAAGCGGATTGACCGCTGAGACGATTTCGAGCCCTTTCTGGGTCGCACTCGGCGCCATGAGCTGCACGACTTCATCGACGATCTTTGGAAGGTCAAACGGAATGCGCTCAAGCGTGACGTGGCCGGCTTCGATCTTTGAGAGATCGAGAATGTCGTTGATGACGCCAAGCAGGTGCGAGCCGGAATCGGAAATCGTCTGCACGTAGCCACGCTGCGACTCGTCGACGACCGTTTTCTCAAGCACCTGCACCATGCCGAGGATGCCGTTGAGCGGCGTGCGCAACTCGTGGCTCATCGTTGCAAGGAAGGTTGATTTGGCGTGGTTCGCCGCTTCCGCGTCATCGACGGCTTTGCGCAGAAGTCCCTCGGCGCGCACGCGGCGCGTGATGTCGTGGAACGCTACGATGTGGCCGCCGCCGGGCACCTGGTTAATGTTGACCTCGAAGGTCTCGCCGCGATTGGACTGGAACTCCTCAGCCATCGATGCGGAGACCTGAATGCGGTCAAGCTGCTGCTCGAGCGCTTGCGCGATGTTGCCGGTAAACGGCTCCGGCAGATCAAGCGCGCGCAGGGCCTGCTTGTTCCAGACGAACGGCGCGCCGGTCTCATCCAGTGCCACCATGCCGGTGACGGCGTTGTTCAACACTGAGTTGAGCAGCGTCCAGCGTTTGGCATGCTGGCGGGCGTAGCGGATTGAGCGGTCAAGCAGCTCCTCGGTGAGGCTGTCCTTGACGAGGTAGTCGGCGGCGCCTGCTTCTTGCGCCGCCCGGTCGATCTCGTTGTTGCGCAAGCCCGTCAGCAGGATCATCGGGCACTCAGGATACAGCGGCCCCACCTGCGAGATGAACTGCAGACCGGTGCGCGCGCCGATCTGGTAGTCGACAAGCGCGACGTCGAAGTCCTGGAAGTGAAGCTGTTCGCGGGCGCTCTCATAGTTCCCGCACCAGGCGACGGCATAGTTCGTGCCGTCGACGGCCTTCAGGACGTCTTCGGTCAGCGAATAATCCTCCGGATCGTCTTCGACGACCAGGACGTGGATTTCGTCTGGATTGGGCTTTAATCGCATTTTGGTACCGCGTCGCGCGCGTGCCTCCCCGTTGGCCTCAGACCTGCTCGAGCGGAAGCTCGACGATCTCGATCCAATACGTGTTCAGCGCTTGCACGACGGCGAGCAGGCCATCGAACGTGACGGGCTTGGCGATGAACGAGCTGACGCCGAGATCGTAAGTGCGGATGATGTCCTCTTCCGCCTTCGACGTGGTCAGCACGACGACCGGGATGCGCTTCAGGCGCGGGTCGGCCTTCAGGTGCGAAAGCGCGGTGCGGCCATCCATGCGCGGCATGTTGAGGTCGAGCAGGATCAGGCCCGGCAGGACATCCTGGTCGCGATGGCTCCACTTGCCTTCCGCGCGGAGGAAGTCGAGGAGGTCCTGGCCATCTTCGACAAACTCGCGCGGGTTGCCCAGGCGGCTTTCTTCAAACGCATCCTCAATAAGCATGCGATCGTCGGCATCATCATCCGCGATCAAAATCATGACTGAAGTTCCTTTAGGCATGTGTCCGTTCCCCGAAGTCCTGTTGTGGCTTGCGGCGCCCCGTTTCACCGCTGGCCCGGATCCCTCAAATGGTGCCCTTGCGAGCAGACTAGGCCGTCTTTTGAAGCTGGCCTGCAGAGTCAATTTCGACGCCCTTTGCGACCAGCAGCGTGCGGATGTCACCGAGCTGACGGAGGCTTGCGATTTCCGGCATCGTGAAACGCACGTTGAATGCGCTTTCGACGGCGAAGATCACTTCGATGTGGCGCAGCGAGTCCCAGTTGGGCGTGTTGCTGGCGTTCGATTCTTCGTCGAGCTTGGCGGCGTCAACGTCCAGAATCTTGCCGATGATTTGGTAGAGTCTCATGGGTGGTGCTTCCCTCTGTTTTCAGTCCCTGAAGTGTTTCGCCGCTTAGGCGAAGATGATCTCGCGCACGTCTTCCGGCCAACGGTCCGGATCGAAGCCATGCTGCGTGAACCCTGCGAGAACCCACCGTTCGATGCCGAGGCCGACGCAGCCCGTGTGGACCGGCTCCCTGGCTTCACCGGCGGTGATGTCGAAGCGCTTGCCGAAGAAGTTGCCGTGCAGGTTCACCGAACCGCAGGCGATGACCTTCTTGTTGCCGTCAGCATCGAGGACCGGGATCTTGATCTCGTTCTTCACTTCCTGAGCGGCCTGGAAGAATTTCTTCGCAGCCGAGACAGTCGCGAAGAACGGATCCGTCGCGGTCTGAAGCTGCATTTCCATGTCGAAGCTTTCCGCCAGCGACTTGACCAGCGGCAGAGCCTTTTCACGCGCGCTGCGGCAGAAGTCTTCGTGGCCAACGAATACGAGTTCGCGGACGTTGAATTCGTACAAACGGTCGAGGCCGTTGATGTTGCGTGACTCGTAGCGGAACACGCGGCCGAGCCACGTGAAGCAGTCGCCGTCTTCGTAGTGCTTGCCCTTGAGCGATGGGTAGCAGGGGAAGCAGGCCGCCGGGTTCAGGCACATGCCGTCGATATGCACGTGGTCCTGCGGTGGCAGGTGCGCGCCTTCGGAGCATGAGTTGGCCTGGCGGAACTCTTCGATCGCGTCAAAGTCTTCGAGCATGTTGCCAACGAACGTGACGGCGTTCGGGTGGCTGTCGAAGTATCCGCAAGCGTGCAGCGTGTCGGCATCGACGAGCGCCGGGAAGTGGCCGTCTTGCGCGCCGAACGTGTCGGCATACATCTGGCCGGCGCGGTCAGACACCAGACGCGCGAGCTTCAGCACGGGGCCTGAGTAGGCAACCTGGCCTTTGCCGTAATCATGAAGCCAGCCGCGCTCGACAAGCTTGCGGTTCACGTCCCGCTCGAACGGTTTGTCGTCCTTGCGCTCGGTTTCGTAGAACACCTTGATCTCGAAGCCCGAGATCTGCTTCGCCATCACGTCGAGGAACCGCTTGGCCTTGTCGACGCTTTCGTCGACATCCGCGCCGGCGTTGAGCTGGATCGTTGCCGTTGCGAGGTCTTCGTTGACCGTGACGCGATCGATGGCTGGCGAGACGAACACCGACTCTTTTTCGATGTCGCCGGCGACTTCCGTGTCGACCGGGCGCGGCAGGTCGACGACGACCGTGAGCGCTTCCGTTATGTGCTTATTCATGGTGTCCGAGATCCCGCTAGAATTGGTAGTAAAGGAATGAAGAGGAGGCGCCGATGGATGAGAGCGCGACGCAGAACAAGAGGCCCATCGACAGCGAGTGGTAGGCCCGCGGGCGCCACGTCAGCAGTCCGGCTTCGAGCGAAGCGTTGTCCGGCTTCGGGTCGATGCTCGGCCAGTCGCGATGCAGAATCTGCTGGCTGTTCGGGAACAGCAGAACCACGGCGAGCAGCAGCACGATCATGGCCGAGACACGCGCCAGGTTGATCTCAACAGCCTGAGCGACCGCGACGGGCTCGCTGAGCATCGGCAGCCACATTGTCGAGAGCATCGTGACGACCGTCGACATGTTGTCGGCGCGGAAGACCACAAGGCCGGTGACGACGACGAGCATCGTCAGGACCCACGCGACCGGTGCCGGCAGCGCTGGCATCTTGGCTTCGCGCCATCCAAGGTAGGCTGCGATCGCAACGCCGTGGATGAGGCCGTACACGATGAATGTATAACCGGAGCCGTGCCAGATCCCGGCGATGAGGAACGTGACGATTGCCGGGACGGCGGCGGTCATCAGGTAGCGCGACAGCGGGCTCCAGCCGTTGGTCAGCGCTGAACGCATCCCGTTCATGGCAAGCGGCGTGTAGATGAAGCTCGTGAAGAACCGCGTCATCGTCATGTGCCAGCGGCGCCAGAAGTCAGAGATGTTCGTCGCTTTGAATGGCGAGTTGAAGTTGAGCGGCAGCTTCAGGCCGAACAGAAGGCCGAGGCCGAGCGCCATGTCGCAGTAGCCCGAGAAGTCGAAGTAGAGCTGCATCGTGTAGGCGAGTGCGCCGGCCCAGGCGGTGGCCTGGTCGATCGCGAGGCCAGCGCTTGCGCCGTTGAAGACGCTGTCGGCGTAGGGCGCGATCGAGTCGGCGATTGCGCACTTCTTGAAGAGGCCGATGCAGAAGAGCGTGACCGCAGCCGCAAGACGGCGCGCATTGAACGCGCTATCCGAGCGATCCTTCATCTGGTCGAACATTTCCTTCTGCATCACCAGCGGACCGGCTGCGATGCAGGGGAAGAACGTTGCGAAGACGAGGTAGCGGCTGAATGGCTGGCGTTGGACCTGGCCGTTGTAGGCCTCGATCAGGAATCCGATCTGAATGAACGTGAAGAACGAGACGCCCACCGTCACCATGATGTTGATGTGGCTGAAGCCGGCGCCGCTCAGTTGGTTTGAGACGTCGATCAGGAAGTTCGAGTACTTGAAGTAGCCAAGCATCAAGAGGTTGGCGACGACACCGGCAGCCAAGAGGAAGCCTGCGTGCGTTCGGCTTTTCATGCCGCGGACGAGCGTCATGCCGATGATGTAGTTGACGCCGACCGACGTGATCAGAACGGCAAGTGGCGAGAGGCCGAACTGCGCGTAGTAGACGAGCGACGCGATGCCGAGGAACCGGATTGCCATCGGCCAGCCGCCAACGCGGTGCGAGATCAGAAAGAGAATGTAGGCGGCCGGCAGAAAGCCAAGCACGAACCAATACGAGTGGAACGGCATGCCTGGCAGCGACGGCAGGTTGGCGATCATGCCAGCGAGATCAAACGACGTCATAACTTAGAGGCTCCGCTGTCCGGCTGCGTGCCGTTTGGTTGCCGGGCGCACAGGTTTGGCCGACGCGTCCGGCGCGTAATGAATTGAGATCAGGCCGTCTTCCGAGGCGCGGTCGGCCGGTACCGCCAGCGGGTTGCGCTCAGGCAGCGGCAGCAGCGGTTTGGTTGCAGCTTTGGCTCGTCGGCGGCGGCGTGAGGGCAGCGCCGCTTTCGGTGGAACGGAGGCAAGCCGCGCGTTCCTGCGCCGGGCTTCCGCCTCGCGCGCGGCCGCCGCGTTCGGCGTTTCCGATGCAGCCTTGGCCGGCTGCTTCACTGCAGGTGCGTTGGCCTTGGGAAGCGCTGCAACCTTTGCCTCTGCTTTGGGCTCCGGCTTCAGAGCCATCGGCACCGAGTGCTGCGGCGGACGTTCGATGAATGGCGGTTGGGGCGGCACAGGGTCGAGCGCCATGTACTCGGCGAAGACCTTGCGCAGGCACTCAGGGTTTGAGTGCTCGGCGTCGATGTACATCTCAGCCGTGCAGCCATAGTGGTGCGGATCGAAGCTGCCGAACGTCTTGAAGCCGTGCTTCTTGGCAAGGTCCTTCGTCAGCTTTTTGATCTTCTCGACGCCCTTCATGTACGGGCTGTTCTGGACCTTCTCCCAGTAGATCGGGTTGAACGGCGGGTGCACGAGGAAGACCTCGATGCCGCGGTCCTTAAGGAACGCAAACAACCGGTCGATGTGGCGGACGCCCTCAGGGTCGATCTTCGGCGGTGATGTCAGGTTGCCGTCTGCAAACTCGAGCGACAGCTTGCGCGAACGCTCTTGCGTGAAGAGCTTCATGTGCTCGCCGGACCAGTAGATCGATCCACCGGGGCGCAGCGTGTCGAGCGTTTCGAAGTGATCGCGGCGGGTCTCGTGCGGCTTGACCGGTTCGGAGTACCAGCGGCGCACATTGTTCACGAGCATTGGCAGCGAGATCAGTTCGCGCCAACGCTCGACCGGTGCGGTTTCCCAATAGGGGTGAGGCTCCATGCCAAGGCGGCGCGCCATCGCGCGATAGTACGGAATGCCAGGTAGCCACAGAAAGTCGGTGCGATCGGCGACGGGCGTGAAGAGCCGGTCGCGGATAGCGATGATCATCTTCTTCGGCAGACGCGAGTGGCGGACGAACATCTCCGTCATCGCCAGCATGTCTTCGTAATAATCGCGGTGGACGTGCGCGTTGTAGAACGAGCGGCTCGGCATCAGCTCGACGTGGCCTTCCTGCCAGTGGCTGGCGCCCATCACCACGACCTCCGGAGTTTTGTCGAAGCTCCGGATCTGGTTGTTGCGCATCTCGCGGATGTTGATGTTGAGGTCGAACGTCCCGAAGTTGCGGCCTTTCGCGAACGCATCGGCGAAGGCCTGCGGACCTGCGGCGTCGTACATCTCCGGTGCGAACTTTTTATTGCCGTACCAGATCGCGCTCAGACCGGCGGCAGCAAACGCAATCACGAGGAACGCGTAAAAGCCCGGCAACTCAGTGACCGCCCGTGCGCGGGAGCGCGGGGCGGGGGTGGCGGCGACGGCTGGCGCTGCCGCATTCGGGGCTACCGGCGTCTTGGCAGGCGCCTTAGTATTTGAATGGTCTTGCATGTGTGTTTACGCAAACTGGTCCGATTACGCTTTGTTTGTAGCGGCATTTGGTCATTTACCGGTTAAGTCTGGCGTCAAATTCTCCGCATTTCCGTGAAGTTTCTTCAGTCGATCGAATGTGTTTGCTGCAAACTTTCCGCGCGTCCGAAAATGAGATCGTCAGCACCATTTGTTTGGCGCGCGCAGAGGCGCCGTCGCTTCCGGCGGTTCTGGTCTTCAAGGCAAAGCTGGGTGCGTGCCGCCTGGAGCGTGAATGCGTCCCGGCTCAGGCGGCGGCTGGTGCCGGCGCCTGGGCGGATGCTGCGTCTGCTGCTTCCAGGGCTTCGTCGCCAGGCGACAGCGTGTAGGCTTGCTCACCTGATGACGCCGTCAGCCGGATCACAGCCGGGGCGACGAACACAGGGATCATCGAAACGCCGACGTAAGGCGCGAGCTCGGACCCGATCATGTCGCCGACCAGCGCGAAGCCAAGACCGACGTTGCGGAAGCCGTTGAGGACGCCCGCGGTCAGCGCTTCGGTCGCGCCGAAGCGGAACATGACGATGACGGTTACGATGAGCATGCCGACCGAGAGCGTCGAGACAATCGCGAGGTAGAAGAGGATCTTCTGCGGTTCGTTGATGAACTGATTGGCGGCGGCCTGCATGATGCCGATGCCGAAGATGAGAAGCGCGAAGACGGCGCCCCAGCGGCTAAAGCGGTTGGCAACGTTGCTTGCGCCTGGGCTCAGGCGCGCTGACAGCGGCCGATACAGCATGAAGAAGACGAACGGGATGATCAGGAAGATCGCCGTGCGCCGCAGGTAGTCATGCAGGTCGAGATGGATGTTGACGCTGTGGAAGGCGGTCAGGAACACATAGAGTGATGCCGGCATGATCAGCGTCGACAGAACCATGCACTGAAGCGCGCGGTTACGGTCGAGATTGAGCAACTGAGCAAGGGCCGGCGATGCGAACAGTGATCCGGCACAGGCGGTCACAATCATCAGCGAGACGACATAGTCTGGGAACTCGGCGAGCACACCGAGGGCGATCACGAGGCACGGCAGGACGAACTGCTGCCAGATGACCATCCGCCAGACCGGTAAGTCGATATTGGTCAATTCAGTGCGCGAGACATCCGCGAACGGGATCAGCCCGAACAGAATGACGAAGAACAGCGCCGGCAGCGTGTAAGGCGCCACGAGGTTCGTCAGCCAGGGCGAAAAGAAAGCGACAATGATGCCGACCGCCAGAATGGTGACGGCAACGTCTTCCTCAAGAAGATTACGCGACACAGGAGACCCCAAAAGTAATATCGGCGACAACTCACGCCGTCCGAACGCAGGAACGCTCCGGCATAAAGACATAGAAGGCGTGAGAGAACATTTAACACGGCAGCACACGCCGCTTTAGATGTTTGGTCCTGTGAAGTCCGCGATCAGAATATAGTTTCTTAGTTTTCACCTGCTAAATCCGTTTGCTCATCCCTAGCTTACCGTGGTGGTCGCATGTCAGCGCAGAGTTCCCGCCCCGCAGCCGATCAAGAGCTGCCGTCCCTCAAAATCGATGTCCCATCGTCTGAAAGCACGGCGATCCCGCCGGCCGACGAGATGAATGCCATCCTGGTGGGGGCGGACGTCGGTCTTGCGTTGTTTGACCGTGAGCTGAAGCTCGTCTCTTGCAACCAGCTCTACCGCGACCTCTGCGGGTATCGCTCGGAAGAGACCCAGCCCGGAACGCACCTCGGGAGTTTGATGCGCATCTCCCTCGACCGGCAGTTGATGCCCGAGGACGAGATCCAGTCGACCATCGACAAGTCGCTCGGCCGGCTCGATCCGGGGTCGTCTTACGCGTTTCAGTATTCCTCCCCGAGCGCGCGCGCGCTGACGGTTCGCCGCCGGCGCCTTGCCCGCGGGTCGGTTGTGGAGACCGTGGCTGAGACCAAACACGGACCGGAAACGGTGGGTGTTGAATCGCAATTCACGCACATCGCGGAAGCCGCCCGCATGCGCATGATGCACGCGCTGGACGTGATGGCGGACGGATTTGCGCTGTTCGATGCGCAGGACCGGCTGGTTGTCTACAACCGGAAGTTCGTCGATCTGAACCCGAAAGTCGCAGACCTTATCCTGCCGGGTGAGAGCTATGAGCGGCTGCTGCGCGAATCGATTGAGCGCGGCGGCTACCGGCTGAACGATGTGCCGGCAGACGTCTATTATTCGCAGCGGCTCTACCGCCACCGGAACCCGACTGAGCCCGTCGAGGCCCAGCTCTCCGACGGCCGCTGGATCATGATCAACGAAAAGCGGACCGCCGACGGCGGTGTGGTGAAGACGCGCTCAGACATCACCGAGCTGAAACACCGCGAATTCGACCTGCTGCGGATCTCGAAAAAGCTGCACTCGAAAAACGTGCATTTCGACAGCGCCCTGAACAACATGATCCAGGGCCTTTGCATGTTCGACAAGGATCAGACGCTGATCGTCTGCAACCGCCGATACCTGGAGATCTACGGGTTCTCCGGCGAAATCGTGAAGCCGGGCATCAAGCTGCGCGAGATCATGGCCTACTCGATCAGCCTCGGAAACTACACCGAGGAAGAAGCGGACCGCGCCCTCAATGAACGCCGCGATCCGTCAGCGCTGTCGCAGCGCGCGGTGATCAAGCAGCGGCTGAAAGACGGCCGGATTATTGCCGTCATGAACGAGCCGATGGCCGATGGCGGCACGATTGCGACGTATCAGGACATCACCGAAAGCGAGCTGCACGCAGAGCAGACAGCCGACTATCTGAACCGCCTTGAGCGCTCGAACCGCGAGTTGCAGGAATTCGCCTACGTCGCGTCGCACGATCTGCAGGAGCCGCTGCGCAAGATCGAAGCATTCGGCGACCGTCTCGTGCGCCGCTATGGCGAGCAGCTTCCAACCGAGGCCAACACGTACGTCGACCGCATGCAGAACGCAGCCGGCCGGATGCGCAGTCTCATCAACGATCTGCTCTCATACTCGCGCGTTGCAACCAACGCGAACCCGTTCAAGGAACTTGCGCTCAACGACGTCCTCGATGGCGTGCTCTCGGACCTTCAGATCCGTATCGATGAGGTGCAAGCGACGGTAAACTGCGACGGCCTGCCCAACATTGAGGCGGATGCAACGCAGATGCGCCAGCTTCTTCAGAACCTGCTGTCGAACGCGCTGAAGTTCCGCAAGCCAGACGTCGCCCCTGTCATCACCATCGCCGCCAAGCGCGACGTTGACCCAGATGACATTCAGGCCCGCGAGTTCGTGACGCTGACCCTCTCGGACAACGGCATTGGCTTCGACAACCAATACAAAGACCAGATCTTCGCAATCTTCCAACGCCTGCACGGCCGCCTGGAATACGAAGGTACGGGTGTCGGCCTCGCGACGGTTCGCAAGATTATCGAGCGCCACGGCGGCACGATCGACGCCAACGGCGTGCCCGGTGAAGGCGCGACGTTCATCGTCCGTTTGCCGGCAAAGCAATCGGCTGCCGAGTGACGTCTGAGACGCGTCCCAAAGTGACCGCCGGTTCAACCCGGCTGAAACACAAAAGGTTATTTTTGGGCAAACTCGGATCAATTGATCACAACGCGGTGTAATTAAGCCAATCGTGACGTTTGCGCCGTAGAGTAAAAGTCGCATAGTAACTCGGTGGGGAAAACCGATGAAGTTTTCGCGGGGAATTCTTGGTGCTGCTGGCGCGGCTGCAGTGGTTGCAGCAGGTGCTGCGGTCTTTGCCGTAAGCGCGACCGGTGCAGCGAAAGAAAAGTGGGATATGCCGATGGCATACTCCGCCTCAAACTTCCATTCGAAGAATGGCGCTGAGTTTGGCAAGTGCGTGGGAACGCGCACCGAAGGCCGGCTCGAGATCGTCACGCATCCGTCCGGTTCCCTCTTCAAGGGCAACGATATCAAGCGGGCCGTCCAAACGGGCCAGGCGCTGATTGGTGAGCGTTTGCTGTCGGCGCACCAGAACGAGAACGCTTTGTTCGGCGTCGACTCGATCCCATTCCTCGCCACATCATTCGACGACAGCGAGAAGCTGTGGGCGGCTGCGCGGCCGAAGATCGAAGAAGTGCTCGCAGAACAGAACCTCGTCTACCTCTACGCTGTTCCGTGGCCGGGCCAGGGACTTTACTTCAACAAGGAAGTGAAGTCGGTCGCCGACATGAAGGGCCTGAAGTTCCGGTCATACAATTCGGCAACGGCGCGTCTGGCGGAGCTTGCTGAAATGCGCCCGGTCCAAATCGAGGCCGCCGAGCTTTCGCAGGCGCTTGCAACCGGCGTCGCAGAATCGTTCATCTCGTCGGGCGCAACCGGTTATGACCGCAAGGTTTGGGAGCACCTCTCGCACTTCTATTCGGTCAACGCCTGGCTGCCGCGCAACACCGTGTTCGTGAACAAGCAGGCTTGGGACGGCCTCGACGCAAAGACGCAGGACGCGGTCCGCGCTTGCGCTGAAAAGGCTGCCAAGGACGGGCTCGCCGCATCGAAAGCCTACAACACATTCACCGTCGAAGGCCTGGCGAAGGGCGGCATGCAGGTCGCACCAGCCGGCGACACGCTCCGCGCGGACCTGATGGAAATTGGCGCGACGATGTCTAAGGAATGGCTTGAGAAGGCCGGCAAGAGCGGCGCCGCCGTGATCGAAAGCTACAAGAAGTAATCTGCCGCAAGGCAGTCTGAGATGAAGGGCTGGGTCCTCGCGGACCCGGCCCTTTTCGCGTTTCAGCGCCGAATGCCAAGCGCCGGCGGCGGTATGCGACTTCAAAAGTGGAACGGGATTTGCGAAGCCTGCCGTTAACTCGATGACGCGACAGGATTGAACTGCAATGACCAACGTGATCCAGCTTGATGCCTTCCGCAAAGCGCCGGCACCCGCACCGGTTGACTGCGACGAGTCGATCCTGTTTCCGGCCAACGACGCGCGTCTCGACGATCTGATGCGTGCGGCGCTCGATCTCGCGCACTACGCGAACATGTCTCAGACGACGGCGACGGCGCGGGATGCAGACCAGTTCATGCAGAGGCTTGGCGAGGTTGTTCGCGGCGGACAGCACCTGTTTGCGAACTGCGGCGATGACATTGCATCGCGCCGTTTCGATGCCGTTGAAGCGGCACTGACGGCTGCACAGGCGGCGCAGACGTCGCCGAGCCGAAGCCTCAACCTGGTCTCTTGATTTAGCCGAGCGCGATTGCGCGCTCCGATTACGACGCGAGCGACTTCACGTCCCGCAATTCGTGAATGATCTGGCCGAGCCGCGCTACAGCGTCCTGCTGCTCGGACATGGCATCGCGTAGCTCGCGGACAGCGCTGGAGATATCGGCCGGCAAAGTTCCGCTTGCGAGCGCCGTATTCAGCAGGTGCGCTGCGCCGGGCCGGGCTTGATTGCCGACACCGCCTGCAAGCGACGACTGCAGTGTCTCTTCAACAATCTGCGTTGCTTCGAGGATGAGCTGCTCGCTCGTGGAGCTGCGATCGGAGAGCTGCAGAAGGTGCTGGACGTGCGCTTCGAATGTCGACCAAACAACTGGCTTTGAGAAATGCGAAGTGGCGCCGGCTTCGAGCGCGCGATTGAGCTCGGCGGGTGCGTCTTCGTTTGCCAGGACGACGACCGGGATATGCCGCGTTTCGGGCAGGGACCGCACGCACTGCAACAGCGTGATCCCGTCGTTGCTCGGGAGTTCGAGATCGACAAACACGACTCGGATGGGCTCGACGCGGATGAGGTCCCAGGCTTCACGCGCGGTCGTGAGTTCGCGCACCGTGCCGATCATGACCTGCAGGTTTGCGGCGATGCGACTGACCGCTGCGTTGCCGTTTGAGACAACGAGAACGGACGCGTGCGGGTACCGCAAACGCTTTTCAGCCGGTTTTTTGAGTGCTTGCTGCATCAATTGCTGAAACGCAGACCATCAACTATCCGATAGCTTAATGTAAAAGTGTAAATGGCTGATGTCGGACGGTCGGCTTTGGATGCGTTTTGGCGCTTAACTGCCTAGTCGCTAATCAAGCCTTGCTGCGGTCTGTCCAAAGCTGCGAGGGCGCAGTCCGCTCTGGAACCATGTGACGAACGAATAGATCGAGTAGACCGGCAAGCCTGACACTGCGCTTAGGCGGTCGGCAAAGGGTGCCATGTTGGTGCACTCGAGAACGACTGCGCCGAGATCTGGCTGGGCGGTGAGCGCGTCGGTGAGGCTTGCTTCGAGATCGCGGGCAGCGGCGGCGAAGTCCATTTCGGGCGCGTTTCGGAGAATGGGCCCTGCGAATGGACCATCAGGCGTGACGCCGAACACCGGCGTGTCTGCCGGCGCGCCTGCTGCTGCGAGGTGCCGCGGCGTTAGCGTTTCAGCCGAAATCGTAAAGATGCCGGGCCGCATGCCTGCGGGAAGCGTCGCTGCGATCACGGGCACCTGCATGAGGCTTGAGGCTGCAACGGGGATGCCGACCGCAGCTTTCAGGTCGTCCTGGAAGAGTGAGAGGAACCCGCAACTCGTCGTAATGCCGTCGACGCCGTCGGCCTCAAGATCGCGGGCCGCCGCAATGAATGCGGGCTTTAGGGCATCCGCATCGGCGAGCACGGCTTCGGCGGCCGAGGCATTGCGGACGACGCGGTAGTGAACTGGAAACGGCCAGGTCTCTGCGTTGCCGATGTCGCCAGGCGGGCGCGGGAAGGCTGCGTCGAGCATCAGGATGCCGACGCTTGCGCCGTGAATGGTTCGCGCGCGACGTCGTTGGCTGCCCATGATCTCTGCTTCCCAATGTGTTTGCCAAGCGCGCGGCGGCTCGCCTGCGTTGACACGTCAATCCCGTCACGATCAAGGTTGGACGTGGCGACATGATCGCGGCAAGCCGTCAATGACTGCCTTCCAAGACGTAAGCCTGCAGGACCGATGCGCGAACAGACTGCACCGATTGTTGTTGTCGGCGCCGGCATCGTGGGTGTCGCAACAGCGCTCTATCTCCAGCGCGACGGCCTGGACGTGACGTTGATCGATCGCGGCGCGCCGGGTGACGGGACGTCATACGGCAACGCCGGCGTATTGGCGTCAAACAGCATCGTGCCCGTCAACGCGCCCGGGCTTTGGCGCAAGGCGCCGGGGATGCTGCGCGACCCCGATGGACCGCTGTCGCTCAGATGGTCGTATCTCCCGCGCCTCGCCCCGTGGCTCGCACGCTACCTCCGCAATTGTCGGCCGGACCGGGTCGAGAAGACCGCCTCCGCACTTGCAGGCATCGTGTCCGATAGCCTCGAAGAACATCAAGCGCTCGCGCGTGGGACGGCAGCAGAGGCATGGATCGCGCCGTCGGACTATGTGTTTCTCTACACCGGGCGAGACGCCTACGACGGCGATGCCTATGGCTGGGGGCTCCGCAAAGCGCACGGCTATACGTGGGATGAACTCGATGGCGACGCGCTTGGCGCCTACGACCCGCAGCTCGGCAAGCTCGGCACATTCGCTGTGCGGTGCCCGGATCATGGTCACATCAAGGACCCCGGACGCTACGTCAAAGACCTCGCGCGCCACTTCGAACAGGGCAGCGGCCATGTCCTGCGTGCCACGGTCGACGATGTCATCATCGAGAACGGGGCCGTCACCGGCGTTGTCGCCGACGGCCAGCGGATCGCCTGCTGCAAGCTCGTCGTGACCGCCGGGGCGTGGTCAGGTCCGCTGGCTGCCAAGCTCGGCCTGAAAGTGCCGCTTGAATCCGAGCGCGGCTATCATTTGGAGTTCTTCGCGCCAAGTTGGATGCCCCGAGCGCCAACGATGATCGCGTCCGGCAAATTCGTGATTACGCCCATGGATGGCCGCTTGAGAGCCGCGGGCCTCGTCGAATTTGGCGGGCTAGATGCGCCGGCGCAGCAGAAGACGTCCGAAAAGCTGTTGCGGCTGGTGCGCCGCGCGCTGCCGAATTTGACGTTCAGCACTCATACGTCATGGATGGGTCATCGACCGGCTCCGGCCGATTCTGTGCCGTTGATCGGCGCTGCTCCATCCGTCAGCGGAGCATTCGTCGGCTTCGGCCATCATCACATTGGTCTGACCGCTGGTCCGCGCACCGGACGCCTGCTTGCCGGGCTCATCTCAGGACGTAGGCCGAACTTTGATCTTGCGCCCTACGACCCCGGTCGTTTTAGCTGACGGTGCGGAACAGGAAATATCTTGCCGGGCCACCCGGTTTTTGGAGGAAGATCCTTATGAGACTAACGGCAACGGTAGCTGCACTCGTCAGTATGTTGGCAGCGCCCGTCGCGCTTGCCGAGAAGTGGGACATGCCGATGGCCTACTCGGCCTCGAACTTCCACTCAAAGAACGGCGCTGAATTTGCGAAGTGCGTGACAGACGGCACGAGCGGTAAGCTCGAGATCGTCACCCACCCGTCCGGATCGCTCTTCAAGGGCAACGACATCAAGCGCGCGGTCCAGACGGGCCAGGCGCTGATCGGCGAGCGGCTGTTGTCCGCCCACCAGAACGAGAACCCGCTCTTCGGCGTCGATGCCATCCCGTTCCTTGCAACGTCGTTTGACGCGTCCGAGAAACTCTGGGCGGCCGCGCAGCCGAAGATCAAAGAGATTCTGGACAAGCAGAACCTCGTCTACCTCTACGCGGTGCCGTGGCCGCCGCAGGGGCTCTACGCCAACAAGGCTGTCGAGAAGGTCGGCGACCTGAACGGGCTGAAGTTCCGCGCCTACAACGCAGCAACCGCGCGCTTTGCTGAGCTTGCCAAGATGCGTCCTGTCCAGATCGAAGCGGCCGAGCTTTCGCAGGCGCTCGCAACCGGCGTCGCGGAATCGTTCATCTCGTCGGGCGCGACGGGGTACGACCGGAAGGTCTGGGAACACCTCTCGCACTTCTACGCCGTCGATGCCTGGCTGCCGCGCAACACCGTGTTTGTGAACAAGGGCGCGTTTGAGAAGCTCGATGAGGCTACGCGGAAGACGTTGGTCTCGTGCGCTGATGAAGCTGCCAAGCGTGGCCTCCAAGCGTCGAAGGACTACACGAACTTCACGCTCGACGGCCTCAAGAAGGGCGGCATGACCGTTCAGCCGGCTGGCGCCACGCTCAAGTCCGATCTCGAGACGATTGGGGCAACAATGTCTGAAGAATGGTCGAAAGCCGCTGGCGACGAGGGGAAAGCCATCATCGAATCATTCAAGAAGATGTAGTCAGACGGGATGAAAAGGCTCCGCGCGATCGCGCACGGGGCCCCTCGAGGGATGTGAGACAGGCGCTTTGGCGAAATCTAAGGGTGCCTTGCGCACGTCCCTCGATGGTCTCTACTTCGCCGGTGGCGTCCTCGCCGCCGGCTTCATGGTCGCTATCCTGCTGATCATCGTCGGTCAGATGGTCACCCGCTGGACCGGGATCGCATTCCCGGGCTCCACCGACTACGCCGGCTACTGTATGGCGGCGGCTTCGTTTCTTGCTTTTCCCTACGCCCTCAATGCCGGCTCCCATATCCGTGTGACACTGGTCCTCAGCCGGCTCGGCTCTTACCAGCGCGCGGGCGAAATTTGGTGCATGGCCATCGGCACGATCCTCGCCTGCTACTTTGCGTGGTACGCCGTGCGCGCGGTCTACTGGTCGCATTTCCTTGGCGACATCAGCCAAGGCCAGGACGAGCTGCCGCTCTGGATCCCGCAGCTTTCCATGGCCTTCGGCGGCGTCCTGCTCGCCATCGCCTTCATGGATAATCTGATTTCGCTGATCATCACCGGTCGCGACAACATCGAAGCGGAAAAGCTCCGCGACGCGGGGCATTGATGCGGATGCGCTGGTCAGACCGTTCGGGGGGACGGGAACAATGAACGAGCTCGCGCTCACTGGCATCTTTCTGTTCGTCCTATTCTTGCTGCTGGGCAGCGGTGTCTGGGTTGGTCTCGCCCTGCTCGGAGTTGCCGTCGTTGGCATGGAGTTGTTCACCTCGCGCCCCGCCGGCGATGCGATGATCACGACCATCTGGTCATCGTCGTCGTCCTGGTCGCTGACGGCGCTGCCGCTGTTTATCTGGATGGGCGAAATTCTGTTCAGGACGCGATTATCCGAGGACATGTTCAAGGGGCTTGCGCCGTGGCTCGCGCGCCTGCCCGGTGGGCTCCTGCACACCAACATTGTCGGCTGCACGGTCTTTGCCGCGGTGTCCGGCTCGTCTGCTGCGACGCTCACGACCGTCGGTAAGATGGCGATCCCGGAGCTGCGCCGCCGCGAATATCCCGAACACATGGTCATCGGCACACTTGCCGGCGCCGCGACGCTTGGGCTGATGATCCCGCCATCGCTGATCCTGATCGTCTACGGCGTCACGATCAATGAATCGATCACACAGCTCTTCATAGCAGGCATTCTCCCAGGCCTCGTGCTGGCGTCGATGTTCATGGCGTATGTCGCCATTCGATCATTCGTAAAGCCGGATGAACGGCCGGTTGCGGAACCGCGGATGACGTTTGCTCAGAAGGTCGCGATGTCGCGCTTTCTGATTCCGGTGCTGCTGCTAATCGCGGTGGTGATTGGCTCGATGTATCTCGGGTTTGCGACGGCGACGGAGGCCGCAGCTTTTGGCGTCATCGGCGCGCTTGTCCTTGCGGCAAGCCAGGGGTCGCTGTCCTTCCAGACGTTTCTTGAAAGCCTGATGGGGGCCACGCGAACGTCCGCGATGATCGCGCTCATCCTTGCCGGCGCTGCGTTCCTGACGCTCTCGATGGGCTTTACGGGTCTGCCGCGCGCGGTCGCCGAGTTCATCTCCGAGCTCAATCTCTCGCGGACCGAGCTACTGATCGCGCTCATGGTGTTCTACATCATCGTCGGGTGCTTCCTCGACGGCATCTCGTCAGTCGTGCTCACAATGGCGGTCGTCGAGCCCATGATCCGTCAGGCCGGCATCGACGTCATCTGGTTCGGCATCTTTATCGTCGTGGTCGTCGAGATGGCGCAGATCACACCGCCGATCGGGTTCAATCTCTTCGTCCTGCAGGGCATGACCAATCACGATATCGGCTACATTGCGCGCGCCGCCATTCCGATGTTCCTGATTATGGTTGTCATGGTGTTCTTGCTGATCGCGTTCCCGTCGATCGCGACGTTCCTGCCCTCTTCGCTCAGCGGATAGCGTACGGGGCGGCCGCAGCGTTTGCGGGTGACGCGACCGCTTCCGCCGCCCGGCCCACCGGAGGGCCGACCGCATGCTTGAAGGTCTCCGTTGGATCGGCCGCAACGCGCGCGTCCTCATCGCGCTCGCACCGCTGCTTGCGATTTCACTTGCTGACCTAGCTGCACTCCTGCGGCCGGCGCTGCCTGTGCTGGTCGCGCTGACGTATGCCGTCGCGATTGCCCGCGTCGATATGGGCGAGCTTCTGCAAGCAGCGGCGCGGCCACGCGCTGTGCTCATGATCGGCGTCTGCATTCTCGCGCTGATGATCGCGTTGCCGGCCGCCCTGTTCTACGCAGCCAACGCGCTTTCGCTGTCCGATGAGGCCGCCCGCGCGCTGGTCTACACGTCGATTGCACCGCCCATCGCGTCGGCTGCCGCTGTCTGTTTCCTGCTTGGCGCCGATGCCGGCCTTGCGCTCCGCCTGAGCGTCATCGCAGCGTTTGCGTCGCCGCTCATCGGCCCCTGGCTTGCGGCGACGCTCTTCGGTGAAGCGCTGAGCGTCGACCCGGTCGTGTTGTCGCTTCGCCTGGCGGCGATGATCGGGGCCGGTGCGGTACTCGGCATGCTGCTCCGTCGCATCCTCACACCCAGACGAATCGCAGCCGACCCGGCAGCTTTCGACGGGCTTGCCGCGATCGTCATGATTGTCTTCGCGATCCCGCTGTTCGACGGCATCGGACCGATGATCGCTGGTGACCCGATGGGTGCGCTCGGTGTCTTCGGCCTTGTCATGGCTGCCAATTCGGGCCTTCAGGTCGTAAGCCTCATCGTGCTCGCCAGGCTCATGCGGCCGGAAACGGCAGTCGCCATCGCGCTTTCGGTCGGCAGCCGCAATGGCGGGCTTTATCTCGCGTCGCTGCCAGCGAGCCCCTATTTCTCGCTGTTCGTTGCGCTCTATCAGGTGCCGATCTATCTGACGGCCGTGCTTATGCGGCTTGCGGCCAACCGGTTCGCGCCAGGCCTCCGATGAGGCCGGTGTGGCCCAGCAACACGCCCCTGACTTAAGCTTTCCGCGACGCCTCCCTGTTACGATCAATCTCTCCTATTCTGACACCCGCAAAGCAGGGGAGAAGCCGCGTGATCGAGGCGCTCGACATCGCTGACGTGAAGCTGATCGCGCCGAAGATCTTTCGCGATGCACGCGGCTTTTTCTCTGAGACCTACAACCGCCGCACGCTCGCAGATGCTGGTTTGGACGTGGCGTTTGTGCAGGACAACCACTCGCTTTCGCGCGACGCCGGAACGGTGCGCGGTCTACATTTCCAGAAGCCACCGCATGCACAGGGCAAGCTCGTCCGCGTCGTCGCCGGGGCGATCCTTGATGTCGCGGTCGACATCCGCGCGGGCTCGCCGACATTTGGCTGGCACATCGCTATCGAGCTTTCCGCGGACAACTGGCAGCAGCTCTACGTGCCCGCCGGGTTTGCGCACGGCTTTTGCACGCTGAAGCCCGACACTGAGGTCGTCTACAAGACAACCGCCTATTATGACGCGGCGTCCGATGCCGCCATTCAGTGGGACGATCCCGCTATCGGCATCGATTGGCCGGTCGCACGCGATGTCGCTGTCCTGTCAGACAAGGACCGCGCAGCGCCGCCACTCGCCGAGATCCCTGACTATTTCACGTTTGAAGGAGCGCAATGACCATGCGCGTTCTCGTCACCGGCGGCGCCGGTTTCATCGGCTCGGCGCTCTGCCGTTATCTGGTCGGCGATGCGGCTGTCTCGGTCCTCAACATCGACAAGCTGACGTATGCCGCCAACCTTAGGTCGCTTGCGCCGATTGAGGATGAGCCTAACTATCACTTCCGCAAGGCCGACATTTGCGACCGTGCCGCAATGGACCAGGCGTTCACCGAGTTCGCCCCGGACCTCGTCATCCATCTCGCGGCCGAGAGCCACGTCGACAGGTCCATCACCGGCGCCGGGGCTTTTATCGAAACGAACGTGCTTGGCACCTTTCAGCTTCTGGAAGCCGCGCGCGAGTATTGGTCCGGCCTCTCCAGCGCAAAGCAGGAGGCATTCCGCTTTCTGCACGTCTCAACCGATGAGGTTTATGGCTCGCTTGGCGATGAGGGCCACTTCGAAGAAGTGACGCCCTACGATCCAAGTTCGCCTTACTCGGCGAGCAAGGCCGCGTCGGATCACCTCGCCATGGCCTGGGCCCGGACCTACGGTTTCCCGGCGCTCATTTCGAACTGCTCGAACAACTACGGCCCCTATCAGTTTCCCGAGAAGCTTATCCCGCTGATGATCCTCAATGCGCTTGAGGGGCGGCCGCTGCCTGTCTACGGCGACGGCCTCAACACGCGCGACTGGCTCTATGTCGACGACCACGCGAAGGCGCTGTGGTTGATCGCGCGCAAGGGCCGCGTTGGCGAGAAGTACAATGTTGGCGGGCGCAACGAGCGCACGAACCTCGATGTCGTGAAGACGATTTGCGCGGCTGTCGACAGCCATGTCGGCGACGGCGCGGACCGGTCGAAGCTTTTGCAGTTCGTCACGGACCGGCCGGGGCATGACCGCCGCTACGCGATCGATGCGACGAAGCTGGAGACGGAGCTTGGCTGGCGCGCGGCTGAGAACTTCGACACCGGCCTTGTGAAGACCGTCGGCTGGTATCTGACCAATGCGGGCTGGTGGCAGCCCTTGCGTCAGGGCGTCTATGGCGGCGGCAGGCTCGGCCTGATCGGCGGCGCGGGCTAGGCATTGTCCGACTTCCCGTTGGCCGAAGGCGGCTGGGTCGGCGTGCGCTCAGGGGGGCGCCCCAGGGGAGCAAGCGGCACACCGACCCGTGCCACACGAGAGCTGCAATCGGTCGGGGACAGAAACCGAAAGCAACCCTCCCAACACTCATGACAAAGCCCGATGCGGCTTGAA
The DNA here is from genome assembly GCA_038523925.1 of Pseudomonadota bacterium. GTDB lineage: Bacteria > Pseudomonadota > Alphaproteobacteria > Rhizobiales > Hyphomicrobiaceae > JBCBWG01. The sequence continues at coordinate 87,710 of JBCBIY010000006.1, forward strand.
TGGATTATGAACAGACCTGTTGTCTGACATTCAGCGGCTGCGTCGGGCTTCCCGCGCGCAGAGGCGCTGTCGTCAGGAGCGGCCGCCGGAGAGCGCGCGCATGAACTTGGTGCGCCGCCGCGCTTCTGATCCGTCTTCGCTCGGCTCTTTAGTATTGTCGTCATCTGCCGGATCTTCGTGCGCCGCATCTTCGCGGCCCGCCGGCCGAACGATCTGCACGCTCGCCTCTTCGGGACTGAGCGAATAGTTCTGGCGCAATGTGGGGCGGCGGGATGAGCGGCGCTTCGGCTTCACCGACGTCAACCGTGCGCTCAAGCGCTCCGACAGCGTTTCGGTTTGTGTGTCCACATCAGTTTGAGGCGTTTCACTGGTCGACGATGCTGGTTGTGCGTCTTCGCGATCTGCCGGTCCGTCCGGCGTGCGATGCACAATCATCACGTCGGCATGCGGGTCGTCGCGGTCGAGCAGGCTCTCTGCATCCGGCTCCGGCAGCGGCAAGCGGTTCTTGCGTTGCGATCCGCGCCGCTCCAGCCCGCGCTCTTCGGGGAAGGGCAGCAGCTCCGGCAGCGAAGGTGTTGGCACAGCGAGTTCCGGCGGGAGCGGTGGCGGCTCCGGTGGCCGGGCAGGGCGCACGTCGGCGGCCTTTTGCGCGCCCGCACTCGGCGGTGCGGCGGCTTCGCGCGGCGCGGGATCGCGATTGGCTGTTGCAGGACGCCGGACGATGCGCACATCGCTTTCGGCAACGTCTGCGCGCGGGGTGCCATCGGCGTCTTCGAGCGCGCGGGCCGCAAGGTCGTCCCGGTCAAACATCAGGTCCACCAGCCGTGGCGGCCAGGGCATCTCGCGCGGTGCCGGTGTCAGCGCTCGCATCAAGCCGGCGCGGCGTTTGGCTTCGTGAGCCGTGACAATGCCGGCGGCCAGCATAGCTGCCTGCGCCGTCCAGTTCTGACGGCGGATGTTTGTTGCGGGGCCGAGGGCGACCTGAAAGTCGCCGATATCGCTCGCAGACCAGTCCGCGATCTGGGCTGTCTCGGTGATGCCGAGCGCACGGAGTTTGCGCGCCGTCTCGCGGGAGACGCCTCGGATTGCAGTCAGGTCCGTGATCGCCTCCCGCTTGGGTTGGTCGTCTCCGGCCGGCTTTGGTGGCGCTTCCGCTTGTGGGGCCGGATCGTCGGCCGCGCCGCTCTCGCCATGTTCGATGCCGACGCTTGAGGCCGCCCGCTCAAAGCGCGGCAGCGGCAGTCTCCGCGCCCGCCGGACCGGCTGCATCGTCTCCGCGATCGTCTCGCCAGCGTCCGACATCTGCCCGGATGGCGCGACAGGCCCGTCTGTTGTCTCGCGCGCCAATGCTTTTGCGGGCCCAGCCGCAATCTCAGCGCGCGCCGCCGCCGGGACGATCTGCGATTTGCGGTCGAGCGCCTTGAGTGCTGCCTGTTCAATCCAATTCTCGCGCGACAGGCGCCCGCCGGCCGTCAGCGTCAGCCGCATGCGCTTGACGTCATCGGCAGACCACGCGGCGATCTGCGCAAAGCGGTAGATGCCGGCGGCGTTCAGCTCTTCGGCTGTCTTCGCGTTGATGCCGCGGATCTGCGTGAGGTCGTCTGAGATCGCAAGCAACTGCGCGGCAACCGGATCGGGCAGAGCCACAGGTTCGGCCGGCGTCATGTTCGCGGCGATGTCTTGAGCGGTCGTGCTTGCGGGGCTGTCGTCGTGCGACTTCGGCTTGATGGTGACGGCTGCGACCTGCTGGGCGAGTGCACGGCGCGGCGCGGCTTGAACCGGCAGGTTGATCGTGGCTGGTGCTTCGCCGCCCGTCGTTTCGGGCGTCGCAGTCGCATCGGGCGCTGCCGCGGCGCCGTCGAGTTTTCGCGACTGCGCCAGTGCAGCCGCGTGTGTTCCAAGCGCGTCGAGCGCTTCGCACGCGTGCGACCAGGCCGTGAACCGCGGGTCGTTCGCAAGCGCCTCGGTCGGCATACCGCTGCGCAGGAAAATGCCCCAATCGTCATGACCGCTCAGGCGAAGCCGCAGCCCCTCTTCGACCTCGCGCAGCAACCCGGCTTCATGTTGAAACGCGTCCATTCAAACTCCGGCTCACCGTTCCGTCGGCGTCGGCACGCGCGGCCGCGCCACCTTATCAAAATGCTCCCTCCCGCGACCAGAATTTGATTGCGAGAACCGCGACTTAGCAGAACAGGACGCGAGCCGACGATCTTCTCGCTCCGCTGGTTATCAGGCAGCGGATCGTTTGGCCCCACCCGGCGCCGCGATCGTCTCCGCGCGCCTGGTCTGCAACGACAGGATTGCCCCGGTCACCAGCATCATGCCGATGAGCTGCACAACGGTTAACGTCTCACCGAACAACGCCCAAGCCATGACGGCTGTGATCGGTGGGACAAGATAGAACAGGCTTGCTGTTCGCCAGGCTTCGTTCTCGCGGACGAGGATTAGAAGCAGCGTTATGGCGCCGATCGACAGGACGAGCGTCAGCCAGGCGAGGGCCGCTATAAACACTGGCGACCAGGTGATCTCGCCGGCTTCGCTTAAGCCAGCGCCCGCGCCGACGACCGCGGCCGCGCCGATAAACTGCGGTAGCAACGACGCGCGCAATGGCAGGCCCGCGGCTGACGCCTTTTGCCAAAGCGTGCCGGCCGTAATGGCTGCGAGCGAGATAACGCAGGCGAGCACGGTCGCAACGGTAAACCCCGCGTCGCCGGTCGCCATCTTCGGTGCAAGGACAAGTGCGACGCCTGCAAGGCCAAGCCAGAGCCCGCCCCAATGCCGCAACGTGATCCGTTCACCAAGTAGCCAGCCGCCCGCGCTCGCGGTCAGGATCGGCTGCAGGCAGACGATGAGCGCTGCGACACCGGCTGGCATGCCGCGGTCGATCGCCCAGAACACGCCGCCGAGATACACCCCGTGAATGAGCGCGCCGACGCCGATCTGCATTGCAAATGCGCGTGGCGATAGCCCGCTGGTTCGCAAAATCACGGCGGCGGTCGCAATCAAGATGACGACCGCAACGAACCGAAGCGTGAGCATCGTCAGCGGTTCTGCATACGCAACGCCATACTTCGACCCGATGTATCCGGTCGACCAGAGGACGACGAACAGCCACGGCGCGAGGCGAATCAACATTCCTGGGGATTCCGATTGCGTGGTGTGGCGCGACGCTGCGGAAACTTCTCAAAGACTGAAGCGTTCGTGCAACCGTGATGTGGCATTGTCGCAATGGGCCTCGCGAAATTGGCAGCGTGCGCCTAGATAGTGCCACAGGGCTCGGGATTCGACTCGGTGTAATGGCAGATCCGGCGGAACATCCGCGCTCGGCGCGATCGAAGGAATGGTGGGCGCGCGACGACGACGCACGATCGGCTGAGCCTGACGCGCCGCAGCGTGATGCGGACGCCAAGGCTGACAGCGCGGATGCGGCGAACGAGAATACCGAGCTGCCGCCGACGTTCTTCGAAGAAGCCTACGAAACCACCCGCCCAACGACGCTCTTCAGCGCGATCTACCGGACGTACGAGCACTCAGGTTTTACGATGGCGGGCGCAGTGGCGTTCTCCTTCGTGCTGGCGCTCTTTCCGTTCTGCATCTTCGTTGGTGCGCTGGCCGGTCTGTTCGGCGGCCGCGAATTGGCTGAACTCTCGATCACCAAACTGTTCGAGATCTTGCCCGCGCAGGTCGCCGAGGCGCTCGTGCCGCAGGTCAACGCGATCATGGGCCAGATCCGTATCGACCTCATCACACTCGGTGGCGCCGTCGCGCTGTTCTTTGCCACCAACGGCATCGAGACGCTGCGCAACGCGCTGAACTATGCCTACCGCGAGCAGGAGACGCGGCCTTACCCGCTCTGTCTGCTGGTGTCGGCACTGTTCGTCCTGGTCAATGCAGCGTGCAGCCTCTCGATCACATGGCTGCTGGTCGTTGCGCCCGCGATTGCGACCGAGTTTGAGCCCGACTGGTTGAAGGTTATTCACGAAGCGAGCTGGTGGGATTCGTTGATGCGGTATGGCATCGCGGGCATCGTGACGACGCTGCTTCTGCTGGCAGCCCACATCTGGCTGGCGGCCGGGCGGCGCACGTTGCGCCAGGTCATCCCAGGCGTTGCCGTCTCAGTGGTGCTCTGGCTCGCAGCCGCCGGTCTCTACTCTTACTATCTGAGCTTTGCCGACTATACGCGGTTCTATGCCGGCCTTTCGCAATTGATGGTCGCGCTGATCTTCTTCCAAGTCACCGCGGTCATCATTATCGTTGGCGCCGAGATCAATCGCGGCCTGATGGAGCTGCGAAGCCTCGGCTACCTGCGACGGAGCAAAGCGAAGCGCGCGGCGCCGCTTGCCTGACCGGATCTCGCCTTAACGAACTACATCAGCGCTACGCGGCCGTTGGTGCCGGAGCAACGCCATCATCACGCACGGGTGGCCGGGTCGACGAGAGCCGCCCCTTCCTGGCCAGTAGCGAAAACAGCGGCGGCGTGAAGTAGAACGACACGACCGTCGAGAGCAGGACGCCGCCTGCCACCGCCATCGCAAACGGCGGCCAGAACCCGCCGCCTTCGAGAATGAGCGGCAGGAAGCCGCCGAATGTGGTCAGCGTCGTCGAGATGATGTGCCGGCTTTGCGCAACGACCAACTCGCCGATCCGTTTGATGTCGCCTGCGAGCGCGTCGGCGTCATCTTGAAGGGCGGTCATGATGATAATGGCCGCGTTAATCGAGACACCGATTGAGCCGATGACACCGATCACCGCCTGGATGCCGAACGGATAGCGGAAGATGGCGAGCGCCAGGATGGAGAGCCCCATCGAGAGCACGGCCACGATCGCGGTGACGCCTGCAAGGCGATAGGAGCCGAAGGTCAACACGATCGTCGCGAGGGTCGACGCCAGGATGATGCCGAGCGACGCAAGCAGGTTCCGCAGCGTTTCATCTCGCGCGTCGGCGTCGCCGCCGAGCTCAAACCTGTAACCTTCAGGCAGCGTGAAGCCAGCCTCGTCCATGCGCGCGCGCACTTTTTTAAGCGCTTCCTCCGGCAGGACGCTGCGATGGACGAAGCCCTGGACCGTGTTGATCCGGTTGCCGTCCTTTCGGAAGATCGGCGTCTCGCTCGGGACGAGTTTGATGGTGCCGAGGGCAGTGAGCGGGATGCCCGGATAGCGATCGTTGTCCTGCGCTCCAGCCTGGGCCGCTTGCGGGCTTACCAGGTTGATGTTGCGCAGCGCCGTCAGCGTCTTGCGATCCGCATCTCCGACGCGAACGCGCACGGTCAGCTCTTCGGATCGCTCGATAAGGGACCCGCCGGCTGCGCCTGCAAGACGCGCCTCAAGCTGCCGGGCGACATCGGCGAGCGTCATGCCAGCGAGCCGGACGCGCTCTTCATCAAGGTCGATCACCGCCTTCGGCGCGCCGGAGACGATTTGCGTGCGCGCCTGAATGACATCTGAGACGTCGAGCATCAGCTTGCGCACCTCTTCGCCGAGTTCGCGAAGCTTTGCGAGGTTCGGCCCGACAATTCGGATTTCAACGGGTGCTGCGACGGGTGGGCCCTGGACGAGCCCGCGCACGATGATCCGCGCGCCCGGCACCTCCGCGTCGAGCCTACGCTGAAGTTCGGGGATGATCTCTTCCGTCGCCTGCGGTGAGGCGGTGCGCACAAGCGCTTCGGCAAAGCTCGGCTCTTCGTCCTGATCTGCCGTCATATTGTAATAGAAGGACGGCGCGTTCTTGCCGATGACCCAAGTGACCTGCTCAATCCCGTCGAAGCTGCGCATGACCGTCTCGGCCTTGCGCGCGACCTGCTCTGTCTTTCCGATCGCGCTCGACGAGGGCAGCTTCACCTGCACGTGAAACTGATTGCGATCGACACCGGGGAAGAACTGCGCAGTCAGCGTGCCGAACGACGCAAAGCCAACGACGGGCAAGATCAGCGAGGCGAGGATCGCAAGGCCGGGATGCCTGAGCGAGAGGTCAATCGAGCGTGCAAACAGTCCGGGCTTGGCGTTGGCGCGTTGCTTTGCCTTTTCGACCTCGGCCTCTGTTGGCCGGCGCAGGATCCAGCCGGAAAGCGCCGGCGTGATCGTAAGCGCGAGCGCAAGTGACGAGATCAGCATGATGATCACGGCAAGCGCGATCGAACCGACGAAATCGCCGGCGGGGCCCGGCAGCAGCACCATGGGCATGAAGGCGAGCGCCGTCGTCACGGTCGATGCGAGCAACGGCGCTGCAAGCCGCTTGATGCCGGACTCGACCGCCTCAAGCCGCGACACGCCGCTGGCGAGCCGTCTTCGGATGTCGTCGGTCATCACGATCCCGGCGTCGACCAACAGACCAAGCGCCACGATGAGGCCGGTGACCGACATTTGGTGGATCGAAATGCCCGCGAGCTGGAGCCCGTAGATCGACATCATCGATGCGAGCGGCAGGATGACCGCGACAATCATCGCAGCCCGCCAGCCGAGCGTGATCAGCAGGACGGCGACGACAAGCGCAACGCCGATGCCGAGGTTGGTCATGACTGAGCCGAGGCGGTCCCAGGTGTAGACCGACTGGTCGAAGAGCAGGTCGTGCTGAAGCGAATAGGGCAGATCCGCTTCGTAGGCGCTGAGAACCGTCTTCACCCGCGCGATCCAGCCGTCGACCTGCAGGTCATCTTCCATGCGCGACGCGATCAGAACGGCAGGGACGCCGTTGACGATCGCGAGGTCGCTTTGCGGTTGGACGATCGCGCGTTCGACTTTGGCGACGTCGCCGACGCGGACAATGCGGCCGTCGGCGCCGGCTTTGATCGGGACCGTGCGGACGCGGTCAAGCGACTGGATTTCGCCTGCGACCTCGATGATGACGCTGCGCTCATCACCGCGGATTTGCCCGGCGCCGATTTTGGTGTCTGCGCGTTGGATAGCGGCGGAAACGTCGGATGCTGTAAGGCTCAGCTCACTGAGCTGGACCGGATCGATGACGACGCGGATTTCTTCGTCGCCAGCACCGAAAACGTCGACGAAACGCGTTCCGCCGACGGTGCGCAACCGGTCCTGCAGCAGCTCTGCGTAACGACGCATGACACCGCGTTGTGGCTTGCGGCCGTCGCGCATGGTGAGCGCGCTGATCGCCGTAAAGGCACCGACGCGATCGTTATCGAACTCCGGTTCCGGCACCCCGGGGGGCAGGTTGCGTGCCGCATCCGCGAGGGCGTCGCGGATCTCTGACCAGGCTTGTTCGATTTGCGCGTCGGAGATGAACTGCGAGAGTTCGACTTGAATGACGGAGATGCCCGCGCGCGACGTCGAGAGCATCGAGTCGATCTCGGCGATCTCGCGGAGCTCTTCTTCAATTTTCTCGGTGACTTGCGCTTCGACGCGCGCCGGATCGGCGCCCGGGTAAGGCGTCAGGATCGTCGCGAAGAGGTTGGTGAGCGTCGGATCTTCCTGCCGGCCGATGGACAGAAGCGCAGAGCTTCCGGCGGCGATGATCATCAGGATCGCAAGTGCAAACAGTCGGGCGTCGCGGTAGAAGATCGACATGGATCACAGCGGCCTCTGCGGCGGAAACGCAAAACGTTGCGTGTTGGTGAGTGCTGCGCCGAGATACATCGCGCACAGCTTTGGCGGACGATTAGTCTTGCGTCAGAAGCGCGACGCGCTGGCCGGGGGTGACGCGGTTGATGCCGTCGATGATGTATTGCGTCCCGTCGGGCATGGACCCGCGAACGAACGCGCGATCGTCGGCGATGTGGATGAGCTCGACGGCTTCGCGGCGGACGATTTCTGCGCCGTCGACGTTTGTGACAGTGAGCAGCGTCCAGATGCCCTTGGCGCCCTCGCTGAGCGATGCGGTTGGCACCCAGGCGCCGGTCTCGTCAATCTCGCGGCTCAGTTCGAGCGTGACGACTGTGCCGAATGGAAGCGTCTCAGCGCTCGACGTCTCAAATAATGCAGTCACCGTCCTCGATCCGCCGTCGAGGTCTGGACGAAGCGCGACGAGCGTTGCGTTGAACAGACGATCGCCTGCGCGGAACTGATAGCTCGCGTCAGGCCTGAGCTTTGAACTAGCGGAGCGGGCGACGCCGACGCGAATGCGTTGCTTGCCGTTTTCGAGCAGCGTGACCACCGGTCCGCCGGCGCTGACAATTGCGCCCTCATCAATCTGCCGGGACGCGACACGGCCTGCAAACGGCGCGGTCAGGGTCGACTTGGCAAGGTCAACATCGACGGTCGCTTCGGATGCATCGATCCGCTTGAGCGCCGCGCGGATCTCTGCGACTTGAAAGCGAGCTTCATCAAAGCGCTGAGCCGCGGCCCAACCGCGCCGGTTCAGCGTCCGTTGACGCTTTGCCGTCGCGTTCGCAAGCGAGAGCCGCGCCTCAAGTTCCTGGCGTTGTGCTGCGAGTTCCTGCTTTCGGGTCTTGAGCCGTGCCGTGTCGAGCGTCGCGACGGTTGCGCCGGCTGCGATCTTGTCGCCTTCCTCAACGCTGACCTTCAGCACAGTTCCGGGGAGTTCAAATGCGAGCGCTGTCTCGCGCGTTGGCTCGAGACGGCCCACAAAGTTTTGCCCAACGCGGTAGGTGTCTTGCAGCGCGATCCGGGCGGTGTTGACGCGAACGGGCGGATTGGCAGGAAGCGACTGGTCCGCGTCCGCGCGGACCTTGATGGCCATGACGCCGCCGATGATTGCACCGACGCATAATGCGGCAACCGTCACCACGGCGACCGCGTTGCCGGCGCGCCGCCAGAGCGATTTGCCGGCCCTCGGAGCATCAGACGCCGGCTGGTCCGACGCCTCTGGCGCGCCGTAATCAGGGTCTTTTGAATCGACGGAATCTGTGGCTTCAGCTTGCGGCTGGTCAGTCTGGCTCATGATCTCACCCGTCACTCCAGGCCTCTGCTGGCCTGATTTTCGTGTTGGTATGTTACAGGCACTTACTTAGTTAGCGCTTTTAACATAGTTAGGGCGTCTAACTTGATGGTTTAAGTTAGTCAACCTAACTTCTGTTCCCAGAACGCAATGCCGCACGACGCGGATCAATGAGGACGACAGTGACGGACCCGAGGGCAGCGAAATCACGGCCAGGACTGCAAACGGACGCGGCAAAGGGGCGGTATCACCACGGGGATTTGCGCGAAGCTCTGATCACCGCGGCGATGGAGCTCGTGTTGGAGCGCGGCGCTGAAAATTTCACGCTTGCGGATGCCTGTCGCCGGGCCGGCGTGTCGACTGCGGCGCCGTATAAGCACTTCCGCGATCGCGACGAGGTGTTGGAGATCGTCCTGCAACGCGGCTTCGATCTGATGACGGAAGAGGCCGATGCCGCGGTTGCGCAGGCGGGCCCCGGGACGTTTGCCGCCATGATAGCGCTCAACAAGCACTACGTCCTGTTCGCAATCAAGCGCCCGTCGCTGTTCAAGCTGATGTTCGGCCAGAGCCCGGAACTGAAACAGGCGGACTTGGTGCTGGAGCAGGGTCAGGACTGCTTCGGCCGGGTTGTGAAGCACTTCGCGGACTACTGCGAAGCGGCGGGCATCGCGGAAGATCCGATGCAAGTGTGCCTGCGCACCTGGACGTTCGTGCACGGCCTGGCAAGCTTGAAGATCGATGAAGACTACGATGCCGTCGCGCCGGACCTCGACCACATGGCACTGCTGACGGACACGCTGCCGCTGCTGTTGCAGGACGGCATGGCGAGCGGCGCGCGATAACGCGCGCGCCCCGCCAAGCAGCCAGCGAGAGCTTATTTGCCGGCGACATCCTCACGCGTATATCGCCGCCAGATGGCGCTCAGGAGATCGGCGTAGTCGTCGGTCCACGGCGCCGTCTTGCGCGGGTCGGCGCGGCGGGTGTCTGACCAGCTCAGGATCTCATCGGCGATCGCCTCGTTGCGCGTCAGATAGACGACGTCGCTTGGGACCGCGCCGTCTTCGAGCTTGCCGAGCGTCTTGACCTGCCGGTGGTCGGCGAAGACGGCATGCACGCCGCCAAGGCGTGCGACCGTCGCTGCGACAACGCTCTCCAATTCGAGATGCCGGTTCGAGACATGGAAGGCGATCAGCCCGTTGGGCTTGATCTTGGTCAGATACATCGCAAGCGCTTCGCGGCTCAAAAGGTGGGCCGGCACCGCGTCTGACGAGAACGCATCGATGATCAGGTAGTCGTAGGCCGCGTCGGGCTGCTTCGCGAGCGTCAAACGCGCGTCGCCGATGATTGTCTTCGACTGCGGCGCGCACCGCTTCATGTACGTAAAGTGCTGCGGGTCGCGCGCGATGCGATCGATCACAGGATCAATCTCATAGAACGTCATCGTCTCGCCCTCAGCACGACGGCAGGCGAGAACGCCGGCGCCGAGCCCGATAACGCCTGTTGCCATCGGGGCCGTGGCGGCCTTACGGGCGACGTCGAAGCCGCGCGTCAGCGGTGCCTTCGAGTGGTAGTAGGACGACGGGACGGCGTCGGTGACGGGATTTCCGTCAGCGTCCTGGAACTGCTCGGTGCCGTGCAGCGTCGAGCCGTGGACCAGCCGGCGGAATTGCCCGTCGGGTGAAATCATGACGCGCGAGACGCCGAAGAAACTGCGCTCGCTGTAGACCTCTGAGCCAAGCCATCCGCCTGCCAGAACGACGAGGCAGGCCGAGACGGCGCCTGCGGCAAGCCAGGTTTCCCGAACGCGCGACAGGAACACGAGGCAGGCGACGCCGACGAGGAGCACGGTGACGAGTGCTGCGATCAGTTGCGATGGTCCAAGCGCTAGGACCATTGCGGCGATGGCTGTGACCGTAATGATGCCGGCAGAGACCAGGATGCCGTCACGATTTTCAGCAGTCGTGAAGGCGCGGAGAATGCCCGGCCGTGCAAGCAGGCCCGCAAGCAGCAGCAGCGGATATTCGACTACCGAGTTGAAGATCTGCGGCGCGATGATCGCCGCGAACATACCGCCGAGGACGCCGCCGAGCGACATATAGAGATAGAACTCGGTGAGCTTGTTGGCCGCAGGACGGTTGTCATAGAGCGCGCGGTGGCAGACGAGCGTCGTCAGCACGAAAGCTGCGAACGCAATAACCCCTTCGAGCAACGTCGGCATGATGTGCGGCACGAAGACCGTGAGCAACGTGACCAGGACGACGATCGGGTGAAGGCGCGTGACCGGGTCGTGCGGAATGAGCGAGCGGTCGCGGAAGACAATGACGAACGTGCCAAGGAACGTCGCCAGTGGGATCACCCAAAGGAACGGGGCTGACGCGATATCGGTCGTGATGTGAGTAGTGAAGGCGACGAGCAGCGCCGACGGAATGAACGCAAGCGCGATCCAGCCGATGCGGTCGCGGAATGAGATGGCCTGGTCGGCGCCGGCATCCCGGTCGGACGTTTCGGTATCAGCCGTGCCGCTGGTGTCTGACAGCGTCGCCATGAGCAGCAGCCCGCATGCAGCCAGCATCAGAATCAGTCCGATGAAGCCGGCGGCCCAGACAGCCCGCTGCGTTTCGACGCCGAACAGCGGCTCGATCAGGAATGGGTAGGCGAGCAGCGAGGCGAGCGAGCCGAGGTTCGAGGCGCCATAGAGAAAGTACGGGTCGGCTGCATCCGGATGGCCGGACCGCGCAAACCACGCTTGCAGCAGCGGTGCGTTGGCCGAGACCGCAAAGAACGGCATGCCAACACCGACAGCGAGCACGCCAATGAGCCAGAGATAGGTATTGCCGGTCGGTGCGTCCTGCGCCCACTCCGGCAGACCGAATGGCAGCGTCAGGACTGCGACGGCGCAAACGCCCAGGTGGATGGCGGGCGCCAGACGATGCGGGGCAAACCTGTTCAGCGCATGCGCATAGCAGTAGCCGGCGAGCAATGCGGCCTGGAAGAAGCACATCGCGACTGCCCAAACCGACGGCGAGCCGCCGAGATAGGGCAACACCATTTTCGCGAAGATCGGCTGAACTGAAAACAGCAGTGAGGCCGACAGCAGAAGCGTCGCGGCGTAAACGTAGAGGCCGCCTTTTCCGCCCGCCATCGCGCCAAGCCGCGCTTCGGCCGTGGCCTTCAGAACCGCACCCGTCATCACTCACTCCGAACTGGAACAACGCTAAGTCCAGCCCGAAGCTAGTGTTTGGTTATTGATATCCTTTGAAAGGAAACGCCAAAGCGCGCCATCGGAGGCCTGTTTTTAGTTGCCGCGCGGTTAATCCGTGTCCCGGTCTGCATCCGCAGGGCGGGCGGCCATCATGTAATTGACGTCCATGTCGTCCGACAGCTTCCAAGACCCATCGAAGGGCGCGAAGACCACACCGGCCTCCATGCCGGGCGTCAGCTCCGCCGCGGTCAGCATCGCGCGGAGTTCGTCCGGCGTGATGAATTGGTCCCACGTATGCGTGCCGCGTTCGAGCCAGCCGAGCAGATATTCCGCGCCGACAATCGCGAGCGCGTACGACTTTTGCGTCCGGTTGAGCGTCGAGAGCACCATGGCCCCGCCGGGCTTCACGAGCTTTGCGAGTACGCCGACGAAGGCTGCCGGGTCTTCGACGTGTTCCAGGACCTCTAGGCACAGGACGACGTCAAACTGCTCTCCCGCCGCCGCCAGTGTTTCCGCGGTTGTCGCGCGGTAGGCGATCTCGAGGCCGGACTGCCGGGCGTGCGTCTCAGCGATCGCGATGTTCTCGGCGCCAGGATCGATGCCGGTGACGGCCGCGCCGAGCCGGGCGAGGGGCTCCGATGCAAGCCCGCCGCCGCAGCCAACGTCAACGGCTGTCCGGCCCTTCAGCGGGCGAATGCGATCGGGGTCGAGGCCAAGCATCGCGTTGAGCGCGTCGCGGACGAATGTCATCCGGGCCGGCGCCAGCGCATGAAGCGGCCCAAACTTGCCTTTCGGGTCCCACCATTCCGCCGCCAGCCGCTCAAAGCGGGCGATCTCGTCGGGTTTGATCGAAGCAGCGGTCATGTCTGGCAAAGCGTCCGTCGTGTTCAGTCAGCCGGTATTGGCCATCGGACCCTAATCACATTGCAGCGAACAGACGATGTGGCTAAGAGTTCCGCCTTCCGGCACACCGCTCGCGCGCAGCCGGCGATCCCAGGGCTTTCCAAGGCTTCACGCGACCTAGAGAGACCAGCCGATGGCTGTTGTCGTTATGAAATTCGGCGGGACATCCGTCGCCGACCTCGACCGCATCCGCAATGCCGCCGCGCACATCAAGCGCGAGGCCGATGCCGGCAATCAGGTTGCCGTCGTCGTATCGGCAATGGCCGGCACCACCAATCAGCTCGTCTCATGGGTCCGCGAGGCTGCGCCGATGCATGACGCCCGCGAATACGACGCGGTCGTCGCGTCAGGCGAACAGGTGACCGCGGGGCTAATGGCGATCGTGCTTCAGGGCATGGGTGTGGCCGCCCGATCCTGGCAGGGCTGGCAGATCCCGCTGCTGACGGATCAGGCGCACGGCGCGGCCCGCATTCTCGAGATTAGGGCCGGTACCTTGAAAGACCGGATGGCCGGCGGCGAGGTCGCGGTCATCACGGGCTTTCAGGGGATCGAGCCTGACCGTCAGCGCATTGCCACGCTTGGCCGCGGCGGGTCTGACACAAGTGCCGTCGCAATTGCGATCGCACTGGAGGCGACGGTTTGCGACATCTACACCGACGTCGAAGGTGTCTTCACCACCGATCCGCGCATTGTCGACAGGGCGCGCCGCCTGCCGCGCATCACTTACGAGGAGATGCTTGAGATGGCATCGCTCGGCTCGAAGGTGCTCCAGACGCGGTCGGTTGAGCTTGCAATGGTCCACCGCATGACGACGCGCGTGCTGTCGAGCTTCACCGATCCGGCGGCGCTTAAGCCGGTGCGGGATGATGGCGTTTGGCAAGACGTCGGGACAATCGTTTCTGATGAGGATGAGATCATGGAAGGCCAGATTGTCAGCGGCATCGCCTACGCGAAAGACGAGGCGAAGGTGACGATCCTCAACATCGCCGATCGGCCCGGCACGGCGGCCGCCGTTTTCGGCCCGCTCGCCAAAGCCGGGGTCAATGTGGACATGATCGTCCAAAACCTCTCATCGGACGGCGTGCGCACGGACATGACTTTCACCGTGCAGTCAGCCGAGCTCTCTCGTGCGCTCGACATCCTGGAGGGTGTGAAGGCGGAGGTCGGCTTTGAGGCTGTGACCGGGTCTTCGGATGTGGTCAAGATCTCGGTGATCGGGATCGGCATGCGCAGCCACGCGGGCGTTGCAGCGGAGATGTTCCAGGCACTTTCAGAGCGCAACATCAACATTCTGGCGATCACGACTTCCGAGATCAAAATCAGCGTATTGATTGAAGCGGCTTATGCCGAGCTTGCAGTACGTACGCTGCACTCGGTCTACGGCCTAGACGCGGACGACGCCGCGCTGTCCCGCAGCGCACAAAACTGAAGCAGCGGTCGCCGTATTTTCGGCCGCGCCTTTGAGAGCAAATCGAGCGACTGCTTGATTTGTGCGGGACAGCACTCCTGCTGTAGATCGCACGTGTCACACGCAGGTTTCATGTCATACGCACTGGGTAGGGGTCCGCAACGTCTCGGCGCGTGGCGGCGGGCCGGACGACGGCGAAGGTATTTCATCGGGAGACGGCAACCGTGTCGCGGAGCGAAGACCAGAGGATCGTGCCGGGCGAGCCTGCGCTCCGTGCGATCATGCGTCGGCTTCGCCAGATCATGGCCGAGCCCGGCGACGGCCAGCAGCGGCTCGATAAAATCGTGCGTCAGGTCGCGGGCCTCATGGTCGCCGAGGTCTGCTCGATCTACCTGCGCCGCCGCGATTCAACGCTTGAGCTGTTCGCGACCGAGGGGCTGAACGCGGACGCCGTCCACACAACGCGAATGAAACGCGGGGAGGGCCTGGTTGGCCGTTGCGCTGAACTCGGTGTGCCGGTGAACGAGCCCGACGCGCAAAGCCACCCGGCGTTCTCCTACCGGCCGGAGACCGGTGAAGAGGCGTACCACTCGCTGCTCGCCGTGCCGATCCTGCGCGCGGGCGCGCTCCTCGGCGTCATCGTCGTCCAGAACCGCACGCCGCGCGTCTACTCCGACGAAGATGTCGAGATCCTGCAGACAACCGCGATGGTCGTCGCAGAGCATCTGGCATCCGGCGACGTTGGCGGCGCGATCGACGACGTCACAAGCGGCCGGGCCTCGACGACGCAGGTCCGCGGCGAGCCGATCGCTGACGGGATCGCGCTTGGCCATGTGTTCGTCCACCAGCCGCGCGTCGTCGTCACTGAGCTGCTGGCCGTCGATCCAGAGGCGGAGGCGGATCGTCTCGACACCGCTGTTGTTCAGTTGCGCAACGCGATCGACGCGATGCTTCAGCGCAGCTCCATCGCGGCGGAAGGCGCGCATCGCGACGTGCTCGATGCGTATCGCATGTTCGCCAATGACCGCGGCTGGCTGCGCCGGATGCACGATTCCGTTGCGGAGGGCCTGACGGCAGAAGCCGCCGTTGAGCGCGTGCAGAACATGACGCGGACGCGCCTGCTTCGCCAGAACGATCCGTTCTGGCGAGAGCGTCTGCGCGACCTTGATGATCTGTCCGACCGGCTGCTGCGCATCCTTGTCGGCCGCGCGAACACCGCGTTCACCGAGCTCGAACTGCCGGAAGACACAATCCTCGTTGCGCGCAACATGGGGCCGGCCGAACTCCTCGATTATGATCGGGCCAAGCTTCGCGCGCTCGTCGTCGAAGAAGCCAGTGCGCAAAGCCACGTCGCGATCGTCGCCAAGGCGCTCGGGCTGCCCGCCATCGGCCAAGCGCCGGGCATCATCGATCAGTTGATGAGCGGGGACGCGGCCATCGTCGACGCGGAGACCGGCAACATCCACGTCCGCCCGTCCGGTGATGTCATCGCGGCCTATGCCGACAAGGTCCGCTTCCGCGCACGGCGCCAGGAAAAGTTCCGCAGCCGCCGCGACGTCGCCGCCGTCAGCAAGGACGGCCAGCGCGTGCAACTCCTGGTGAACGCAGGCCTTGCGATCGACCTCGAAAATGTCGCCGATTCAGGGGCGGAAGGCATCGGCCTCTTCCGGACCGAGCTGCAGTTCATGCTTGCCGATGCCTTCCCGCGGGTCGAACGGCAGGCCAGTGCGTATCGCGAAATCATCGATGGCGCTGACGGCAAGCCGGTGACGTTCCGGATGCTCGACATTGGCGGCGACAAGGTCCTGCCGTATCTGCGCCAGCCGAAGGAGGACAACCCTGCCCTTGGGTGGCGGGCGGTGCGCCTTGCGTTGGACCGGCCGGGCCTGTTCCGGATGCAGGCACGCGCGCTGATGCGGGCGGCCAACGGCCGGCCGCTCAAAGTCATGATCCCGATGGTCGCAACGCTCGCAGAGTTCCGCGCTGCGAAAGAGTTGATTGCGAAGGAGCAGGCGCTGGCGGCCAAGCGGGGCCAGCCGCTGCCGGAAGCAATCTCGTTCGGCGCGATGATCGAGGTGCCGAGCATTCTGTTCTCACTCGACGACCTGCTGCCCGAGGTCGACTTCGTCTCCGTCGGCAGTAACGACCTGTTGCAGTATCTGTTTGCAGCCGACCGCGCGAACGCGCTCGTCGCCGGCCGCTATGACCCGCTTTCGCCAGCCTCCATGCGCGTCCTTCGCCAGATCGCACGGGCGGCAGAACGCCATGAGGTGCCGCTGACACTTTGCGGTGAAATGGGTGGCGGCACGATCGAGGCGATGGCCCTGCTCGGCCTCGGTTTCCGCTCGATTTCCATGGCGCCGGCCTCGATCGGCCCGGTCAAGGACATGGTTCTTTCAGTCGATGTTGGCCGCGTGCGGGACCTGATTGACGGCGCGCTCGACGCCCGGCAGGGCGGGCTATCCATCCGCGACCGGCTTCGCCGCTTTGCGGAAACCGACAGCGTCGATATCTAAGGGCCGAAGCGCCCTGCCGCTGACGTGCGACCGCGGGCGGGCGACGATGTGTTTTCGAAAGCGACCGTAGATGACTTCGATACCTCAGGAAAAACTGGACGCGCTCGTTGCGCGCTGGGAGACGCTGCAGACGGACCTGAGCGGGTCGCTCGATCAAGCGACGTTCGCGAAGCTCTCGAAGGAGTTTTCGGATCTCAACCCGGTCGTCGAGACCGTGCGCGCGTTGCGTGCGGCGGAACAAGAGCGTGCCGACCTGGATGGGCTGCTTGGCGATGCGGACACAGACGCAGAGATGCGTGAACTCGCGGAGGCAGAGCGCGCAGAGATCGGCCCGCGCATCGAAGAGCTTGAGCAGGCGCTGCAAATCCAGCTTCTGCCAAAGGACGCTGCTGACGAGAAAAGCGTCATCATCGAGATCCGCGCGGGCACCGGTGGCGATGAGGCCGCGTTGTTTGCAGCCGACCTTCAGCGCATGTACCAGCGCTATGCCGACACCAATCGATGGCAGACGGAGATCATCGAGGCGAGCGAGAATGATCTCGGTGGCTATCGCGAACTTGTGGCAGCCATCCGGGGCAAGGGCGTCTTTGCGCGGCTGAAATTTGAGTCCGGCGTGCATCGGGTCCAGCGCGTGCCGGAGACCGAAGCGAGTGGCCGCATTCATACGTCGGCTGCCACTGTCGCCGTGCTCCCAGAAGCAGAAGATATCGACATCGAAGTCCGCAACGAAGACCTGCGGATCGACACTATGCGCGCGTCAGGGGCTGGCGGCCAGCACGTCAACACGACCGATTCTGCTGTCCGCATCACGCACATTCCAACCGGCATCGTCGTCACCGCATCCGAGAAATCGCAGCATCAGAACCGCAAGACGGCGATGCAGATTCTTCGCGCACGGCTGTTCGAGCAAGAACGCCTCAAGGCCGAGCAAGAGCGGGCGGAACAACGCAAAAGCCAGGTCGGCTCTGGCGACCGATCACAGCGGATCCGCACCTACAATTTCCCGCAGGGCCGCGTGACGGATCACAGGATCGGGCTGACGCTTCATAAGCTGGAGCAGGTCATGACCGGTGTCGGGCTTGATGAGCTGATCGATGCGCTGACGCTGGATCATCAGGCGGCATTGCTGGCTGAGATGGATGGGCTTGAGGAGGCGTGAGCGGCGACGCGACGCTCGAGCTCTTGGTCAATGAGGCAGCGAGGCGGTTGCGCGAGGCCGGGTTCGCCGATGCCCGGAGGGAAGCGCGGCGGCTGGTGACGGGCGCAACCGGGGTTTCCGCAGCCGAGCTTATCAGCGCGCCGGACGCGCCGGTCTGCGCGGCAACGGCGGCGCGGCTGGAGCGTTGGCTTGCCCGCCGCCTGACCGGCGAGCCGCTCTCTCGCATCAGCGGCGCGCGCGCGTTCTACGGTCGCAACTTCGAAGTGACGCCGGACGTGCTCGACCCGCGCCCTGAGACTGAGCTGATCGTCGATGTGGTGCTTGAGTGGGCTGATGAGGCCGGGCGCAACCGGCCGTGGCGCATTCTCGATCTTGGCACCGGCACGGGGTGTCTTGCGATCACGTTGCTCGCGGAGTTGCCCGAGGCGTCAGCCGTTGCGGTCGACGTGAGCGAGGCCGCGCTCGCTGTTGCCGCCGCCAACGCCGGCGCGCTCGCAGTCTCAGACCGCCTGCAGCTTGAATGCGCCGATCTCCGCGACGGCATCTCGGGCACCTTCAATATCGTCGTCTCGAACCCGCCATACATCCCGGGCCCGGACATCGCGCACCTCGACGTCGCGGTGCGGAACCATGATCCGCATGTGGCATTGGATGGGGGGCCGGACGGTCTGTCGTTCTACCGGTCGATCACGCAGTCTTTGAGCGCGATCCGCGGCCTCGAGCTGCTGGTCCTGGAGGTCGGGATGGGTCAGGCAGCGCGGGTTGGCCAGTTGGTGAACGACGGCTGGCCCGGCGACCTTGCGCCGGAAATCGTGGCGCGAGACGACCTTGCGGGCCTGCCGCGCGTAGTGGCTGCAACGCAACGCCGCGCCTAGTCGGGGAAAAAAGTGTTTGAATGCCACCGCGTTCCGTCTAGTATCCGATCAAGAGAACAGGTCGCCGCTGGAGCTTCGGCTCGCGCTTGCTTGACCTGCTCGGTGTCCACGAATGTTGACGGCGCTGAAACGAGGGAAAACGTTTGCGCCGTTTCACAAGCCTGCCGCGGCGCGCTGCGTGCGGCAAGCGCAGATCGGCCGGATTGGGCCAATCACAGCAGTCACAACCCGATATCGGGATGAACAGGACCTACGGCCCGTAGAGGGCAAATCAAGCGCGCCACGCGTGTTCCGACGTGCGCGGCACTTCATCGTTCGTTCAAGCATTGAGATTTGGAGCCCATGAGGCAGGGACAGCAGCATCGCCGCGGTCGTGGCCGGAATAACAACAACCACAACAACCGCAAGCACCAGAACCCGCTGACGCGCAGCTTCGAGTCGAACGGCCCGGATGTAAAAATCCGCGGAACCCCGTCTCATGTCGCTGAGAAGTACGTCACGCTGGCTCGGGACGCCTTATCATCAGGCGACCCCGTGCTTGCAGAAAACTATCTGCAGCACGCCGAGCATTACAATCGCATCATCATGGCCTATCGCGAGCAGCAGGCGGCCCAGCAGGCCGAGCAAAACTCGCGTCAGCGCAACGACGATGGCGACGCTGACGGTGAGGGCCAGATCAACGGCCGCGGTGATCGCGGGCGCGGAAACGGCCATGATCACGCAGACGATGGCCAAGGTGGTGTCAACGGCTCTGATGCCGGCGAGCGTCCGTCCAAGGCATCGGATGACGAGGTCGAAGGCGACGACGGCGCACCGTCCGGTGGTCGCGGTCGTGGCGGCCGTAGTCGTCGAGGCCAGACGCGGGACCGTGCGCCGCGTGAGCGCCAGCCGCGTGAGGCCGCAGCTGAGGGCGAAGGCGGTGAAGATCAGCCTGACTTTCTGAAGCGTCCGATCCGCCGGTCACGCAAGACCGCCGACGCGGATCCGGCCGAACAGCCGCAGCCGGAACTGGCGACGGACGAGTCGTCTGACTGAGAGCCGCCTCGTCGCGCGCTGCGTGTGGCGGCCCGCTCTCAGTCGGCGAAGCGCACGGCTTGGCCCGGCATGAGCGTTCCGGCCGTCTCAATAGTCGCGTAGATACCGAAGTCGCTGTGGCCGAACGCGCGCATCAGCTCGTTCGGGATTGCGAGATCACGCCGGCCAGACTTCGGGTCGACGTTGGTCGCCGCGCATCTGACGGTGCGATCCAGCACCTTGCAGGTCACGCCCGCATCGCCGACGGCAATCGTCTTGTCGATCCAGTCGAACTCCGACCAGGGCGGCACGCCGTCAATGTGCAGGTTTGCGCGGAACCGCAGCGGATCGATCTCCTGACCCACGATCCGTTCCAGCGCGCGCACGCTTTCCAAGTTGATGATGTGCACGCACGGCACCGCAACATCCGAAAATGAGTGCCCCTCGACTGAGACAACTTTGGGCGCGCCCCGGAGGCTGTCCTTCAGGTAGGCGGCAAAGAACTGCTCGATCAGGTTGCGGCCGATTGCGGTTGAAAGCTGCCCGCGCGCGACCTGCCGGCCATCGCGCTTAACCGTCAGCGCGTGATCGGTCGAATCGAATGACGTCTCGAGTGCGGCGAGGCCCTCGTTCCGCATCAGCATAATAAAGTTGATCTTCGGCAGGTGTTTCGGCGCGTTCGGGTCAAACCGGCCCGGCCCGTTCTCGATCGCGTAAAGCCGGTCACAGGGCAACGTCTGCCCCGCCTCGACCGCGACCTCATCCATCGGCTCCGGCGACAGCCCCTTTACCGGATAGCGGTAAACATCGCTCACGCGGCCCAAGATGCTGCTTGGTTCAGCCGTCATCGCCAACTCCTTCGCGCCGCCTTCGCATCCGCGCCCCGGGCCTTCAATCCAGCGCGCCAAACCCCATATCTAGGCCGGATTGGAACGCCGGCCAAAAGGCGACGTTCGTCCAACACATTGATCGTTGGCGCTGTTTTTCGCGCTCGCTTGAGGCGGGAACAGCGTGCAGAGGAGCGACACACATGAACTTCGATAGCTATACCGAGCGGGCGAAAGGTTTTGTGCAGGCTGCACAATCCTTGGCGCTGCGTTCAAACCACCAACAGTTTTCAACCGAGCACCTGCTGAAGGTTTTGCTCGACGATCCGGAAGGCCTCGCCGCCGGACTGATGCAGCGCGCGGGCGCCGACCCGAAGGGCGCACTGCAGGCCGTCGAGACCGCGCTTGCCGGCAAGCCCGCCGTCACCGGCGGCGGCGCGGGCGGACTCTATCTCGCGCCGGACCTGGCAAAAGTGTTCGAGGCAGCCGAAACGGTCGCCACCAAAGCGGGCGACAAGTTCGTCACGGCCGAACGCCTGCTGCTCGCGCTTGCCCTTGAAGGCCAGTCCGATGGCGGCAAGATCCTCGCCCAGTCCAGCCTCACGCCGGACCGGCTGAACCAGGCCATCAACGAAATCCGCAAGGGCCGCACGGCTGATACCGCGTCCGCCGAAGAGGGCTATGACGCGCTGAAGCGCTACGCGACGGACCTGACGGAGCGCGCTCGGTCGGGTCATGTTGACCCCGTGATCGGCCGCGACGAAGAAATCCGCCGCGCCATCCAGGTCCTGTCGCGGCGCACGAAGAACAACCCCGTCCTGATCGGCGAGCCGGGTGTCGGCAAGACCGCAATCGCGGAAGGTCTCGCGCAACGCATCGTCAATGGCGATGTGCCCGAGAGCATCAAGAACAAGACGCTGCTGTCGCTCGACATGGGCGCCTTGATTGCCGGCGCGAAGTACCGCGGCGAATTCGAGGAGCGGCTGAAGTCCGTCTTGCAGGAAGTGACGGCGGAAGACGGCCGCATCATCCTGTTCATTGACGAGCTGCACACGATCGTCGGCGCCGGCAAGGCTGATGGCGCAATGGACGCCTCAAACCTGCTGAAGCCGGCACTTGCCCGCGGTGAGCTGCACTGCATCGGCGCGACGACGCTTGACGAATATCGCAAGCACATCGAAAAGGACGCCGCTCTCGCCCGCCGTTTTCAGCCCGTGTTTGTCACCGAGCCAACGGTCGAAGACACGATCTCGATCCTGCGCGGGCTCAAGGATAAATACGAACTGCACCACGGCGTGCGCATTGGCGACAGCGCGCTGGTGTCGGCTGCGATGCTGTCGAACCGCTATATCAGCGACCGTTTTCTACCCGACAAGGCGATCGACCTTGTCGACGAGGCGGCGTCGCGTTTGCGCATGCAGGTCGATTCCAAGCCCGAAGAACTCGACGAGATCGACCGCCGCGTCACGCAGCTCAAAATCGAGCGCGAGGCGTTGCGCAAGGAAGAAGACCAAGCGTCGAAAGACCGGCTTGAGAAGCTCGAAACTGAGCTTGCAAACCTCGAAGAGGACTCGCAGGCGCTAACGCAGCGCTGGGAAGCTGAGAAGGCGAAGCTCGGCGACGTACAGAAGATCAAGGAAGAGCTGGATCAGCGCCGAAGCGAACTTGAAACGGCCCAGCGGGACGGTGATCTCGCGCGGGCTGGAGAACTCGCCTACGGCGTGATCCCGGATCTTGAAAAGCGCATTGCGGCTGTCGAAGAGGCGACGCAGGGCGCCGGTGTGTCTGACGACGCCCGCATGGTCGAGGAAGTCGTCACGCCGGATCACATCGCGCAGGTCGTCTCGCGCTGGACCGGCGTGCCCGTCGACAAGATGCTTGAAGGCGAGCGCGACAAACTCCTGCGTATGGAGGGCGAACTCGCCAAGCGCGTTGTCGGCCAAGACGAGGCGCTGACGGCAATCTCGAAGGCGGTCCGCCGTGCGCGCGCCGGCCTGCAGGACCCGAACCGGCCGATCGGATCGTTCATGTTCCTCGGGCCCACAGGCGTCGGCAAGACGGAGCTGACGAAAGCGGTTGCCTCGTTCCTTTTCGACGACGAGCAGGCGATGGTGCGCATCGACATGAGCGAGTTCATGGAGAAGCACTCGGTCGCCCGGCTGATTGGTGCGCCTCCGGGCTACGTCGGCTATGAGGAGGGCGGCGCGCTGACCGAGGCCGTCCGCCGCCGGCCGTATCAGGTGATCCTGTTCGACGAGATCGAGAAGGCCCACACGGACGTCTTCAACGTGCTGCTGCAGGTGCTCGATGACGGCCGTTTGACGGACGGGCAGGGCCGTACGGTCGACTTCAAGAACACGCTCATCATCATGACGTCGAACGTCGGGTCAGAGTATCTCGTCAACGCGAAGGAGAACGCGGACCTCGGCGATGCGCGCGAGCTTGTGATGGCCGAACTTCGGTTGAAGTTCCGTCCGGAGTTTTTGAACCGGCTTGATGACATCGTGCTGTTCCGCAAGCTCGAGCGCGATCAGATGGCGGCGATCGTGGACATCCAGCTTGGCCGGCTGCGCGCGCTGCTGGCGGACCGCAAGATCACGCTAGAGGTTTCGGATGAGGCGCGCGACTGGCTCGCGCTGGAAGGCTGGGACCCGGCCTACGGTGCCCGCCCGCTGAAGCGCGTCATCCAGCGTGAGCTCCAGGATCGTCTCGCCGAAGAGATCCTCGCCGGCACCATCCACGACGGCGACACCGTGCGCGTCGTCGACGAAGACGGCATGCTCGCGGTGAAGACGTCAGAACGCAGCGACGAAGCCGCCGCTGCTTAGTCTTTTGGTCCAACAGGGCAACAGGCCTGTTGGACCAAAACAAGATTCCCTTAATCAGCGACCCAGCCGCCGTCGATCAGGAGGGATGTGCCGGTGATGAGGGCGCTTGCGTCGGAGGCGAGGAAGACGACGGCGCCCATGATGTCTTCGACTTCGCCCACGCGGCCGAGCTTGATCTTGGATTCGACCCAAGCGCGCCGCTCCGGGTTGTCGAAGGTTGACTGCGTGAGCGGCGTGCGGATGAACGTCGGGCCGATGGTGTTGATGCGGACGCCGTGGGGGCCGCCTTCGATGGCCATCGCTTTGGTCAGGCCCTCGATGGCGTGTTTGGTCGCGCAATAAACAGTGCGGTCGATGCCGCCGACGTGGCCCATCTGTGACGAGGTGTGGATGATCGAGCCGCCTTTGCCGCTTGCGATCATGCCTTTCATGACGGCCTGTGCGACGAAATAAGCTGCCTTCAGATTGACATCGACGACGGCGTCGAAGTCGGCGGGATCGGCCTCGACCATCGGCCCGTGGCGCGCGATGCCGGCGTTGTTGAACAGGATGTCGAACGGCCCGTGCTCTGCGATGGCGTCGGAGGCGGCCTGTGTGTCGGTGACATCGAGCGCAAGCGCGGACGCCTTCAAGCCCTTGCCGCGCAGGTGCTCCGCGGCCGCCTCTATGTCACCCCCCGTCCGGGCTGCAAGCACGACGTCAGCGCCGGCTTCGCTCAGCGCGATCGCGCCGCCAAGGCCGATGCCGCGCGAGGCGCCAGTTACCAGCGCGCGTTTGCCGTCGAGGCGGAAAGACGGAGTGGTCGGATAGGTCATGGGTACAGGTCCTGAAGTGCGGCGTGGTCGGCGTCAGCCGGCAAGTGGTCGCGCGAGGTAGACGACGCCCTTGGCGCGATCTTCGGTCCAGCGCTCGCCGATCGGTTTGAAGCCGAGGCGGTCGTGGAACCGCTGCGAACCCGGGTTGGGCGGCGCGAGGTTGACCTCGCAGATAAGCTGCTCATGGCGCACTGGAATTTCGGCGAGCGCCGCGCGGTAGAGCTTGTCGCCGAGGCCGCGGTTGCGGTAGGCCGCGTCAAAGGCGATGCGGTCGACATAAGCAAAGGTGTCGAAACGCGCGCTGACCCAATCGTAGTTGAGGCTGTCGTAGTTCGCGCCCTCGCCAAGGCAGATGAGGAAACCCGCAAGCGTGTCGCCGTCGTATGCGGCGGGAGCCGAAATCGCCTGCGCGAGATACGCCGCAAGCGTCTCAGCCGTCAGGCTGCCGACGGCCGGCACGCAGGCCTGATTGATGACATGCGCGGCTTCGATATCGGCCGGATCGAGACGGCGGATTGCAAACGCATCGGTCATGTCGCGCACACGGGTTCAATTCAGGGAAGGCGGAAACAAGTTCAGAACATCGCGGGGTGGACGCGGTCGGGCGGCGCGTGGCCATCCATGTAGGTCTTGATGTTGATGATGACCTTCTCGCCCATGTCGATCCGGCCTTCGAGCGTCGCCGATCCCATGTGCGGCAGCGCGACGACCTTGTCGGAGGCAAGCAGCTTCGGATTGATCGCGGGCTCATGCTCGAACACGTCGAGGCCGGCGCCTGCGATTGCGCTTTGCTCGATCAGCCGGGCGAGTTCGTTTTCGTCGATGACTTCGCCGCGTGCCGTGTTGACGATAAACGCCGTCGGTTTCAACAGGCGGAGGCGGCGTGCCGACAGCAGGTGATAGGTCGCCGGCGTATGCGGGCAGTTGACCGAGATGACGTCCATCCGGGCAAGCATCTGGTCGAGGCTGTCCCAGTATGTTGCCTCGAGCTCGGTCTCGATCTCTTCGGCGACGCGGCGGCGGTTGTGATAGTGGATCTGCATGCCGAACGCGCGGGCGCGCCGGGCGACCGCCGTGCCGATCCGGCCCATGCCAATGATGCCGAGGCGCTTGCCGTAAATCCGGTTGCCGAGCATCCAGGTGGGCGACCAGCCGTTCCAAGCAGCATCCGGGCTCTTGAGGTAGGCAGCGCCCTCCAGAAGCCGGCGCGGCACGGCCATGATCAGCAGCATCGTCATGTCGGCCGTGTCTTCGGTGAGCACGCCCGGCGTGTTGGTGACGATGATTGAGCGGTTGCGCGCGGTGTCGAGGTCGATGTTGTCGACGCCGTTGCCGAAGTTGGCGATGAGCTTGAGCTGTGGACCGGCCTGCGCCAACACGGACTTATCGATCTTGTCCGTGACCGTCGGCACGAGGACGTCGGCGGTTTTCACAGCCTCGATGAGCTGGTCTCGGCTCATCGGCAGATCGTCCACATTGAGGCGCGCATCGAACAACTCGCGCATGCGCGTTTCAATGAGGTCTGGCAGGCGTCGCGTTACGATCACGACGGGTTTGGTCGAGGCGGCAGTCATTGCTGGCATAAGGTCCTGTTCCGCGTGAGCGCTTTCACGCGTGTGCGGGAATGGCTGTGCTTAACAGAAGCCCCATGCCTTGACAAAGGCACGATCGGACCCGCGTTTCACCACGCGCCAGCGCTTGATTACCGGGCGATTCTCGCGAAGATTTTTGTTGGAATGGAACCCTTGCCGAGGCGTCTTCGATTGTCGATGACCGATTGCAGCCACGCCCTGACGCTCGCAGCACTTGCCCTCTCGTTCGCGGCCGCCGCGGCGCTACCGGCGCAATCCCAGATGCGGTCTGGCGCGGCGATCGAGACCGGGGCGAGCGGACTGCCCGTCCCACGGTTTGCGAGCCTGAAGGCGCAACCTGTCAATCTCAGGAAAGGCCCCGGGCTGCAGTATCCGACAGCCTGGGTGCTCAAGCGGGCGGGCATGCCGCTCGAAATCACGCGCGAGTTCGAAGCCTGGCGGCAGGTGCGCGATGCGGAAGGAACGACTGGCTGGGTCCACCGGTCGCTTTTGTCGGGGCGGCGTACGGCGGTCGTGCAGCCATGGGATGTGAAGGCCGGGGCGGCCCGGCCGATCTTCGATGTCCGGGCGCGGGCGTCAGCCGCGTCGCAGATCGTCGTTAGGTTTGAGGCCGGCGCGCTCGTTGGGGTTGCGCGGTGTGACGGGACCTGGTGCCGCGTCTTCCACGAGGCCTACTCTGGATACCTGCAACAGAAGAACCTTTGGGGCGTGTATCCGCGCGAGATCGTTCGATGAGGCTGGTCCGGCCAGCCCGCGGCTGGCGCGCTTGCGCAGCCTAGCGCCGAGTGCGCACCCGGACGATGACGTCCACGTGTGTGATCTCGGTGCCGTCAGGTGGCTTTGGCAGCCCCGCAATCTCGATCGAATTGCCCGGCACATCGACCACTTCACCCGTTTCCTCGTGCAGGAAATGGCTGTGGTTCGAGAGGTTGGTGTCGAAATATGACTTTGTGCCCTCGACCGCCAGCTCACGGAGCAATCCGGCCCGCGTGAACTGATGGAGGGTATTGTAGATTGTCGCGAGCGCCATTGAGTGGCCGGCGTCGACGACCTCTTCGCGCAAAGACTCTGCCGTCACATGACGATCGCCCTGGCCAAACAGGATCTCGGCGAGTGCGAGCCGCTGCCGTGTCGGGCGCAGTCCGGCGATCCGCAGCCGCTCGACAAGCGCGTCGTCAGGGTCTTCGTGGCCCGTCATCTGAAATTGGTCAGCCATCTGGCGCTCAGTTCACTCACGTCGGCAATGCGATGCCGTCACCTTGTTAGAGAGTAACGTAGATACCGGTGATCCAGCAACACCCGGGGCCCTGCGATGGCGTCGCGGCGGCGTCGGATCTGTCCAACCTTGGTATCAGGCGCGCCCAGTGGGCAGCACGGCTCTGCGGGCCTGAATGATGCACAACCCCGCATTTCTCGTTTTTTGCGACCCGGCCGCGTGTTAGCAACCACCGAAAGCCTTTCATCGGCACGCGAATCCGCCAACGGAGCTTTGGGCCGTACTGGCAACGCATGCTGATGCATCATGGACCGGCTTTGGCGGGTTCGGACGGTCACTGGGGATTGGAACGCGATGACGGAGCGACGTGGCAGCTACAGCTACGAGGACTTGTTGGCGTGCGGACGCGGTGAGCTCTTCGGACCGGGCAACGCGCAACTGCCGCTTCCGCCGATGTTGATGTTCGAACAGATCTCAGAGATCTCTGATGCTGGCGGCGCGCATGGCAAAGGCCTCGTCGTCGCGGAGTTTCCGATCGCCGGGAACCCGAACACCAATTGGTTCTTCAATTGCCACTTCGACGGCGATCCCGTCATGCCCGGGTGTCTTGGCCTCGATGCGCTTTGGCAGCTCACCGGGTTCTTTCTCGGGTGGCTTGGCCTGCCGGGAGCGGGCCGCGCGTCAGGTGTCGGCGAGGTCAAGTTCACGCGCGAGATCACACCGGACGTCAAACACATACAGTACGTGGTCGACATCAAGCGCGTGATTGCGCGGCGCCTGAAGCTTGCTGAAGCCGATGGCCGGTTGATCGCTGACGGTGAAACAATTTTTACGGCCGAGAACCTGCGTGTGCTGTTGAAGCAGCCCGACGCCGCCGCTTGATCGGCCTGTGCTCTGGCAGCCATGCAGCAGCTTTAAAACATTGACGGTGCGGCGCTTCGAATACCAGTGTGCGGCCGCGGCGTGATCCCCTGGCGGACAGCCGCGCGAGCGGGATGAAAGGGCGAAGGAATGCGACGTGTCGTCGTGACCGGGATGGGCGTGGTCTCGAATATCGGGAACTCGGTGCAGGAGGTAACAGCCTCGCTGCGTGAGGGCCGTTCCGGGATCAGCCATGCCGCCCGCTACGAGGAGCTCGGCTTCCGGTGCACCGTCCATGGCGCTCCAGATATCGACTGGGCCTCGCAAATCCCACGGAAGCCGAAGCGCTTTATGGAAGCCGGTGTCGGCTGGAACTACATCGCGATGGATCAGGCCATCGCCGATGCGGGCCTCGAAAAATCTGACGTCTCCAATCCGCGCACCGGCATCATCGTCGGCGCCGGTGGGCCTTCCACGAAAGCGATCGTGTGGGCCGCAGACACAGCGCGCGAACGTGACCCCAAGAAGGTTGGGCCGTTCGAGGTCCCGAAGGGCATGTCGTCGGGCCCATCCGGCGTGCTCGCGACCAGCTTTGAGATCAAAGGCGTCAACTATTCGATTTCATCGGCCTGTTCGACGTCAGCGCACTGCATTGGCAATGCGGCGGAACTCATCCAGTGGGGCAAGCAGGACGTCATCTTTGCCGGCGGTTGCGAGGAGCTAGACTGGACGCTCTCGGTTCTGTTCGACGGCATGGGCGCGATGGCGTCGAAGAACAACCACGCGCCGGAGAAGGCGAGCCGGCCCTACGACAAAGACCGTGACGGCTTCGTCATTGCAGGCGGCGCCGGTGTTGTCGTGCTGGAAGAACTCGAGCGGGCCAAGGCGCGCGGCGCCAAGATCTACGGCGAGATCGTCGGCTACGGCGCGACCTCCGACGGTTTCGACATGGTCGCCCCGTCAGGCGAAGGCGCTGTCCGCTGCATGCAGCAGGCGCTGCTGGGCCTTGATGGCACCCCGATCGAACAGGTCGACTATATCAACCCGCACGCAACCGCGACGCCCGTTGGCGATGCCCGCGAAGTGACGGCGCTGCGCGAAGTGTTCGGCAACCGGATCCCGCTGATTTCGGCGACAAAGTCACTGACCGGCCATTCGCTCGGCGCGACGGGCGTTCAGGAAGCGATCTTCTCGCTCATCATGATGCGGGGCGGATTCGTTGCGCCGAGCATCAACGTCGACGAAATCGATCCCGAGTTCGCCGACATGCCGATTGTGACCAGCCTCAAAGACGACGTCAGCCTTAACTGTGTGATGTCGAACAGCTTCGGGTTTGGCGGCACCAATGCCAGTTTGGTGATGCGCAGATACGATGGTTAATGCCGCAGTCTAGAGCTTCTGGCCAGCTCCTTGCTTTGCGGTCCGATCAATCGGACGGCCTTGCAGGGTAGATGCGGAATGGATGGATCTCAGACGCCGCGTGGATGGTTTGACACCCAGGCACGCGACTGCGCGAGCAACTCAGGTAGACCGATGACAGACACGAGTACGGCGACCACTGGGCAGCTGATGAAGGGCAAGCGTGGGCTTGTTATGGGCGTAGCTAACGAGCGCTCGATCGCCTGGGGAATTGCCAAGACGCTCGCGGCGCACGGCGCAGATCTCGCCTTCACGTATCAAGGTGAAGCGTTCGGCCGCCGCGCCGTTCCGCTTGCCGAGTCCGTTGGCTCCGAGATCGTCGTGCCCTGTGACGTCGGCGATCTTGATAGCGTCGACAACGTGTTTTCCGAGATCAAGTCGAAGTGGGGTTCGCTCGATTTCATCGTGCACGCCCTCGCGTTCTCTGACCGCCGCGAGCTGCACGGCCGCTACGCCGACACGACGCGCGAAAACTTTACGAACACGATGGTCATCTCCTGCTTCTCGTTCACCGAGGTCGCCAAGCGTGCGGCAGAGTTGATGCCGGACGGCGGGTCGATGATCACGCTGACATACGGTGGCGCGACGCGCTGGGTGCCGTCTTACAACGTCATGGGCGTTGCAAAGGCAGCGCTTGAAGCATCCGTCCGCTACCTCGCAGCCGACCTCGGCCGGGACGGCATTCGCGTCAACGCCGTCTCAGCCGGCCCGATGCGCACGCTCGCCGGCTCCGGCGTCTCGGATGCGCGCGTCATCTTCAATTTCCAGCGGGACCACTCGCCGCTGCGCCGCACGCCGACCCTCGATGAAGTGGGCGGCGCCTCGCTTTATCTGCTGTCAGACCTCTCCGGCGCGGTCACGGGCGAAGTCCACTTCGTCGACTGCGGTTACAACACCGTCTCGATGCCAAGCCTTGAACAGCTCAAGGCGATCGAGGAGGGCCCGGCCGCGGGCCCGGCGTCGGAAGCAGCCGAGTAGCAAGCCGGCGGCAGGGAACGGGGTTTAAGCTGCACGCGGGTTGTCGGACGTGCAGCCCCGGATTGCGGCAGGGGGGCTGCCATGATCGGCGTATTCGATTCCGGCATTGGCGGTCTCACCGTCCTGCGCGCGCTCGCCCATCGCTTTCCAGGCGAAGCGTTCCTCTACCTCGGCGACCACGCAAACGTGCCCTATGGCAATCGCGAAAGCGATGAGGTGCTGGCATTGACGCAGGCATCGGTAGCGCGCCTGTTTGAGTCCGGCTGCGCGCTCGTCCTGCTCGGCTGCAACACCGCGACCGCCGTTGCCGCGCGCCATATGCAGCAAGCGTGGCTTCCAGCGAGCGCATGGGCCGGGCGCGGCCATAACGTGCTCGGGATCGTCGCGCCGACCGTCGAAGTGGCGACGCAAACACCCTGGGCCGTGACGACCCCGCAGTATCCGCAAAAGTTCAACGAGGAGACGATCGTCGTGTTTGCCACGGCGCGAACGGTTGCGTCGGGTGTCTATCCGGAAGAGATCGCAAAGCGCTGCCCGCGCATCCGCGTCGTCCAGATCGTCTGCCATGATCTCGTCGATGCGATTGAAGCGATGGGCGAAGATGGCGGCAGTGAAGCTGAGGCCGCGTGCGCGTCGATCGTTCGTCTCGCAGTCGATGAAGCGCATGCGGCCTGCAGCGGCCGCCCACCGGAACGCGCCATCCTTGGCTGCACGCACTTCCCGCTTGTCGAGCAACTGTTCGCAGACGCGATGCCGCGCACGCGTCTTCTCTCGCAGCCGCGGATCGTCGCCGACAGCCTCGACGACTATCTTGGCCGGCATGCCCGGTTCCGGTCGGCGCCTGAGGCTGACGGCGGCGTCAAGCTGCTAACTACGGGAGACGCGGCCGCAATCTCGGCGCAGGCGCGGTTGTTCTGGCCGGATGCACCCGCGTTCAGCCGCGCGGACTGACGCGCTCAGCCCTCTGCCGTAGCGGCCGCTTCGTGGTGGCTGAGATCGGTGATCGTCGGCGCATCCCCGCTCAGCGGATTTGCCGGATCCCACGGCACGGTCATCGTCTGAAAGCGCGTCGACAACGCGTCATAGATCAGCAACCGGCCGGCGAGACTATCGCCGATGCCGAGGATCTCCTTGATGACCTCGGTCGCCTGCAACGTGCCGACGACGCCGACGATGCTGCCAAGCACACCAACTTCCGCGCAGTTAAACGTCGTCTCCGCGCTCGGGGCTGACGGGAACAGGCATCGATAGGTCGGCAACGGCTTTCCGTCGGCGTCGCGCTCGAAGGGCTTGAAGGTCGAGACATACCCATCGAACGGGCCGACGGCCGCAAATACGAGCGGGCGGCGCGCGAGATGGCAGGCATCGGACACCAGATACCGCGTTGCGAAGTTGTCTGAGCCGTCGGCGACGATGTCGTACCGGCCAATGAGGTCGAGCGCGTTGTGCGCATCGATGCGGGTCGCGTGCGCCTCGACGTCCACGTGTGGGTTCAGCGCGCCGACCATGGCTTCAGCACTTTGCACCTTCGGCTCGCCGACGCGTGGGGTCGTGTGCAGCACTTGGCGTTGCAGGTTGGAGAGCGAGACGACATCGTCATCGACAATGCCAAGCGTGCCAACACCGGCTGCTGCGAGATACATCGCGAGCGGCGATCCAAGCCCGCCTGCGCCGATCAGAAGCACGCGCGCATCCTTCAAGCGTTGCTGACCCGCGCCGCCGACCTCGCGCAAAACGAGATGCCGCTGGTAACGCGCGATTTCGCTATCGGTGAGCTTGGCCATAGACCTTACGTAGCCCCGGTTGGTTGGCGGCAAAAGGGCGTGCGGCGGCTTAAGGCGCGAGCGACCGCTCAGCCCAGGCATCCGCCGCGGTACCGGTCAGCGATCTGACGTGCGCGGCATCTGCAGCAATCGTCGCGCGCACGAGCGCCGATTTGATCGAGAGCAGCAGCGGCGGGCCTTGAAAAACGAGGCCGGTGTAGAGCTGGATCGCAGTCGCGCCGGCCCGCATTTTTTCAACCGCGCGTTCCCCGGAATCGATCCCGCCAATGCCGATGAGCGGAATGCACCCGCCCGTCAGCCGGTAGACGCGCGCGAGCATGATCGTGGCGCGGTCAAACAAGGGCCCGCCTGAGAGCCCGCCCTGCTCGGAGATGAGCGCCGTGCGCGATGCAAGATCACTCGGCCGGGCGAGCGTCGTGTTGGAGACTGCGACCGCGTCGACGCCGCTGGCGGCAATCCGCTCGACCACCGGCGCGAGGTCGTCTTCGGCAATGTCAGGCGCAAGTTTGATGGCGATCGGAACGCGCCGGCCGCCATTTGCCGCCGCTGCATCGCGCGCGTCGATCACGCGGCCGAGCAGATCGGCGACCTGGTCCGGCGCCTGCAGGTCGCGGAGGCCCGGCGTGTTCGGCGAAGAGACGTTGACCATGAAGTAGCCGGCGACCTCTGCGAAGCGCTCCACGCCCGCGACGTAATCAGCCGCTTTGTCTTGAGTGTCTTTGTTCGCGCCGAGATTGACGCCGACCAGGCCTTGTCCGGTGCGCGCGCGCAGCCGGGCATAGCCCGCATCATGACCGCCGTTGTTAAAGCCCAGGCGATTGATGACTGCGCCGTCCTTTGCGAGGCGGAAGATGCGCGGCTTCGGATTGCCGTCCTGCGGCTTCGGCGTCAGCGTCCCGACTTCCGTGAAGCCGAAGCCAAGGCTTAACATTGCGTCCGGGACCCGCGCATCCTTGTCGAATCCCGCCGCAACACCGATCGGGTTCGCGACGTCCACGCCAAACAGTTTGGTCGCGAGGCGGGGATCGTCGCGCCTGTCGCTCTTCACGATCAGGCCGTGGCGCTGGCTCCGTTCAAGTGCCGCCAGTGTAAGGTCGTGCGCGCGCTCCGGGTTGAGGCGGCGGAGAAGCGGCTGGCTGAACGCAAAGGCCGTCGAACTCATGTGCCAGCCATTGCCTCGAGGTTATCCGGCAGGACCGGCACGCCATCATCACCGAGTGGCAATGGGACAGGCTTGCTCGCTGCCCGCACCGGCAATGGCCCATAGAGATGCGGAAATAGGGCGCCGCCACGCGACGGCTCCCACCTGAGCGGCGCGCCGAGCGCATCGGCGTCGACGGCGAGCAACAGCAGGCCGTCTTCGCCCCGGAAGTGCTTCGCGGCGGTTTGGGGAAGCTGCTCTGCGGTTGAGAAATGGATGAAGCCGTCGCGCACATCGTCAGGCGAACCGGCAAACGCGCCGGCGTCTTGGGCAACACGCCACTCATCGGCGCGGCAGATCTTGTAAATGGTCTGCCCTGCGGCTGTCGGAAGCTGGTCGATCATCATCATCATTCGCTAGATCTCCGGGGCTTGCACCACGAAATCGCGGCCATTGGCAAGCGGGGCGCGCGATCTCCGCGGCGTGCGGGCGTTGGGCTCCAACGCGATAACCTTGGCACGGTTCACGCGATCGGCCAGCATGCTGCACGAAAAACAACAAACGCGCGGGACATCCCGCCGGAGGGAGAGAACGCATGGTCAAAGTTTCAGCAGATGGACTCGCGGCGCTGGTCGCGGACATTTTTGTGGCGGCCGGGTGCTCAGAAGCGGAAGGCGTGCGGATCGGCCGCTCGCTCGTTGGCGCCAACCTCGCGGGTCACGACAGCCACGGCGTCGTGCGCGTGCCGCGCTACCTGCTTTGGAAGGGCGAGGGGACCATCTTCGCAGACCGCGATGTCACGCGCGTCGTTGATACGCCGGTCATCTCCGTTCTTGATGGAAACTACGGGTTTGGGCAGACAATTGCGCCGATCGCGGTCGCCGACGGGATCGCCAAGTGCAAGACGGGCGGGCTCTCGTGCGTCGCGCTGCGCAACGTCGGGCATGTCGGCCGGGTCGGTGAATGGGCGGAGGAGGCGGCAGCAGAAGGCCTCGTCTCAATCCACCACGTGAATGCGCCTGCGAGCCTGCTGGTCGCGCCGTTCGGCGGGATCGATCGCCGCTTCTCGACGGCGCCCTACGCGGTCGGCGTGCCGCGGCCCGACGGCGACCACATCATCTTGGACTTCGCAACCTCAGTCGTCGCCGAAGGTAAGGTGCTCGTCGCGAGCCAGGGCGGCAAGCCGCTCCCCGATCATGCGCTCGTCAGCAAGGATGGCGAGATTGGCGGCGACCCGCACTTTCTCTACGGCGACTATGCCGGCGACGGCGCGCGCGATCCCGCAAACGGCGAAGGTGCTATCCGCGCGATGGGCGACCACAAGGGGTCCGGTCTTGCGTTCATGGTCGAAATCCTCGGCGGGTCGCTCACGGGTGTCGGCGCGCCGATCGAGAAGCGGCATTGGACCAACGGCATGCTGTCGATCTACATCGACCCGAACGTGCTTGACCCTGATGGCTTTTTCCCAGCCGACATCACGCGGTATCTGAAACTCTTTAAGAGCGCGCGGCCGATCGATCCCGAGGGCGAAGTGCTCTACCCCGGCGAACCCGAGCGCCAGCGCCGCGCCGAGCGGACGGCCAACGGCGTCCCGCTGCCGGAGGAGACGTGGGCCTCGATCCGGACTGCGGCGTTGGGCGAGGGTCTTGCCGCCGAGCGCATCGATTCAATCATCGTCGGCTAGGCCTTGTGTCTGACGCCATGCCGCGAGGTCTGCAGGTGTGTCGATGTCGGCGAAGGCGGCGTCGTCGCTGACGTCAACGGTGACAATCGCATCGCGGCGCGCTTGGACGAGCGGCCTTGCGCCCGTGTCGCCTGTGAGCGCTGCAAGGTGCGGCCGATCGGAGGCCGGCCAGATAATGGGCGTTCCGATCCGTCCCGATGGCCCGCGCGGTGCAACGATGGCGTTGCCCGCGCGCGCGACAAAGGCTGTGGCAAGCGCTGCGATCGATCTGGCGGTGAGGTTTGGCATGTCGGCCTGCGCAATGAGCACGGCGCGCGCGTCATCCTCGATTGACCGCAGTCCGGTCCGGATTGAACTCGCAATCCCTTCGTCAGCGTCTGCGTTGACGGCAAACAAAACTGGCAGGCCC
The DNA here is from genome assembly GCA_038523925.1 of Pseudomonadota bacterium. Lineage (GTDB taxonomy): Bacteria > Pseudomonadota > Alphaproteobacteria > Rhizobiales > Hyphomicrobiaceae > JBCBWG01. The sequence continues at coordinate 123,192 of JBCBIY010000006.1, forward strand.
GCCAGCGCGGCGCGCACGTCGTCGGCCCCCGGCCGGACGACCACGACAAGCGGAGCGAGCGCCTGAGTTGATATCAGCGCCTCGGCCGAGCGGCGGATGAGCGGTGCGCCGTCGATCTCGCTCAGGAGTTTGTTGGCCGCACCAAACCGGCGAGATGCGCCGGCGGCCAGCAAAATTCCGGCAATCCTGACAGGGGCTGAGGTCATCGGCCAAGCGTGACCGGCGAAGAGCTGTTGCGCAACCGGTTCGCCGTTAGCAGCTATTCGTGTAGCGCTGCTCTTCCAGGTACGGTTCGATGTTGCGCGGGAGCTCCACGCTGAACCAGCCAAAGTCTTTGCGGCTGAAATAGCCGTGCTGCGTTAGGTCTGCGAGCGCGGCTGCGACGCCAGGGTGGGGATCGCTCCAGTGGATCGGCTTGATTTCGCCATTGCCGCCGGCTTCGCGGACATAGGCGAGATACGGTGCCTTGAGCGGACTGCGATGCGGAAGCAGGGCGTCGAGGTAGGCTGAGCGCATGGTCTTGAACGCGCGGCGGGCTTCGAAGTAGCCGCGCAGAGAGGTTGCGAGCTGGGCGCGTTTGTCCCTGCTGCAAAGCTGCTTGCGGTCGCGCGCCATGCTGCAGGCGAGAAACCCGCCCGCATCGACGATGTTGAGCAGCAGCGATGGCCTGACATAGGCGCCCGTGCGGACGGCGTCTCGCAGACCGCTCGTAATGATGTTGAGCGACTGGCCGGCGCCGCACATCTGCAGCGTCTTGCGATCCGATTGCTGAAGCTTGCCGGCCCGCGTCGGCAGGTCGAGCAGGATGCGCGCGTAAAGGCCGCTCTCCGCGCGCCGGGTCTCATCCTCGAGGAAGGCTGTGACGATAGGTGCGGGGCTAAGCGCGGCGATCGCCAAGTATCCGCCGGTCACCATCAGCATGAGCGCGGCGACAGCGGCCACGTAGAACGTCGTCTTCGATCGCGCCTGCTTGCGCCGGTTTGCGGCGCGCACGCGCGCGGCATGGGCGGCACCCGCTGTTTGGCCCGCAGTGGCTGCCGTATTTGGGCGGCTCGCTCGTTGCTGTGACATCGACAACGGCCCTCCCCTAAGCTGACTGCCGCGTGCGGAGCGGTGACCACCGCCCGCTCGTGCGAACGCTTAAAGGTAGCCGAACGGCGTCAGCAGACCGTTAAGGCTCTGCCATCAACTGCGTGCAAATCGCCGGAAAATCGGGGTTTTTAGTCTGTCTTCTGAGCGAGCTTGGGCCCGCGGACGGCGAGGATGACTTCAGCGAGGATCGCGGTCGCGATCTCAGCCGGCGTCTGCGCCCCGATGTCGAGCCCGATCGGGCATTTGATGCGGGCAAGCTCATCGGCTGAGAAGCCCGCCTCGGTGAGACGCCCGATGCGCTTCTCGTGGTTTCGCTTCGAGCCAAGTGCGCCGATGTAGAGGCAGTCTGAGCGCAGTCCGACCTTGAGCGCTTCATCGTCGATGTGGCTTACGTGCGCGACCACGACGAGGGCCGTGTAGGGGTCAAGGCCGATCGCGGGCAGCGCGTCCTGGGGCCACTCGGCCTGAAGGTCGACGCCTGGGAAGCGGCTCGCGCTGGCAAACGCGGTGCGCGGGTCGATGACAACGACCTCGTAGGCAGCAAGCCGCGCCATCTCGCAGAAGAGCTGCGCGATGTGCGTTGCGCCGATGACGACGGCGCGTGCGGGCGGCAGCACTGCCTGCCGGAAAACGCGGGTGTCGCCCTCCGTGACCAGGCTGCTTTTCCCCGAGCGGAAACGTCCCAGAACATCGCTATCCAGGCCCGGATCGCCCGGTGTCTGCAGCGTCTTTGCGCCGCTCTCCAGATTGGTCGAGATGACCAGGCCGTTGCGGCTGTCGAGGGCGGCCCGTGCCTTTTGCACGATCGGCAAACCGTCTTGGGTCCTCATCGGCTCGATGTAAACGCTGATCTCGCCGCCACACGGCAGGCCGGCGCCCCATGCCGTCTCATCGCTGACGCCGAACGCCAGCGTTTCGGGCTTGCCGCTCGCCGCCACATCCTCGGCAGCCGCGATGACCTCGCCCTCGACGCATCCGCCGGACACCGAACCCTGGAAGTCGCCGTCGCCCGAAATGACCATTTGCCCGCCAACCGGAACCGGCGCGGAGCCCCAGGTCCCGATCACCGTCGCCATGACGATCTGGCCGTCGCGCTCGAGCCAACGGCCCGCCGCGTCAAAGGCGCTGCGCATGGCGCGCTGGTCTGTTCCTTTGCCCGGGTCGCTCATGGGCTGTGTCCAATGTTGAGGCTGTCGGTAAGGCCGCGCGTCTGATCGCGGACGCGGAAGCATGCCCCGGAAGCAGCGCAACGCCAAGCGGACCCCGCTCCGGCCGCGGACCTTGCCCAGCGGCGGCATAAATCTTACATAAAATTAGATTTAGGGCGGGCAGTGTTGTGAGGACACGCGGTGACGCCGTGATTCTCATCTGTAAGTCAATCGGTTGTGTCCGTTCCTCAACACAAGAAATCCGTGGAATGGCCGCATCGCGGGGCCGTTCTCGCCGCGTGAATCACCGAGTTTGTTGGAATGAGCAAGTATCTTGTCTTGATAGCCGCTTGCGCCGGAGCCGTGGCGCTTGCCACGATCGCACTGCAGGTCGAACCGGCCGTCAGCGCTGGCGGTCAATCGATGGGTCGCGAGGGCAACGCGCAATCGCTTGATGATCCGCGAGACCTCCGCGTCACCGGCAAAGCCCGGATCATCGATGGCGACGGCATTGACATCGGTGGTGAGGTCATTCGGCTCGCGGGGATCGACGCGCCAGAGCGTGGTCAAGTCTGTGGCAATGCGGCGACCGGATACCGGTATGCGGGACGTGAAGCCAGCAACGTGCTCAAGCGTCTGATTGGCGGGCGCCGCGTCGTGTGCACGGGCCGCAAGCGCGATCGCCATGGCCGGCTGATCGGCACCTGCCGGGTCGGGTCGACTGAGATCAACGCCGCACTCGTTCGACAGGGCCAAGCCTGGGCGTACCGTAAATACAGCCGCCGCTACATCCTGCAGGAAGCCTCTGCCAGGCGCGCACAACTCGGCATCTGGTCGGTCGCCTGCAAACCGGCTTGGGAGTTTCGCCGGGACAAGAAGATTGTCGCTCAGATGGCGCCGGATGGCCGCTGCCCGATCAAAGGCAACATCGCGCGCACGGGCGAGCGCATTTACCACGTGCCGAACTCGCGTTTCTATGCCGTCACGAGCATTGCGGTGAAGAAGGGTGAGCGGTGGTTCTGCACCGAAGATGAGGCGGTTGCCGCGGGCTGGCGTGCGGCGCGGGCGCGATAGGCAAGCAGGATTTGCAGGCCAGCTCCGCGGGCAGCCGGCCGGGCGTTGTCTGGTCACTGGCGCGTTGGCCGCCTAGTCTCGGCGCATGGACCTCGCCAAGCGCAAACACCTGCACGGATGACGTCGAAGGTGCACCAAGAGGTGGCCGCTGGCGAAGCGGTCCCTCAAACGGAAGCGCGCTGGCTGCTCGCCGTGTTGATCGGGCTTGCGTTCACGTTCAACACCGTGGGCCGCGGCATACCGGAGACATTTGCTGTCTTTCTTCTGCCGGTTGAGCAGGCGTTCGGCGCGACCCGGTCCGACACGACACTCACCTACTCGATCTTTATGGCCGTCACCGGCATTGCAGCCCCCATCGCGGGTCAGCTTGTCGACAGGTTTGGGGCGCGCACGACGTATGGCGCGGGTCTGACGCTGCTTGGCGGCGGCTATATGCTTGCCGGCAACGCGGCATCGCTCAGCGTCTATTACGTCGGCGCCGGCTGTATGGCGGGCCTCGGTGCCGCATGTCTCGGCATGGTCGTCGGCACGAGCCTGATGAGCCGCTGGTTCAGCCGCCGGGTCGGTGCCGCGATGGCCGTGCCGTATGCCGCCATCGGCTTCGGCGCGCTGGTGATGCCGCCCTTTGCGCACTACCTCATGAGCATCTCCGACTGGCGGATAGCGCATATGGTGCTTGGCGCCATCGCGCTTTGTTTCCTGCCACTCATCTTCCTGTTGCCGCTCGCCCGGCTGACGCGCGGGTCAGACGCGTGGCGGGCAACGCGGCAGCAGTCTGTCGCGCGCGGCGAAGAACTTTGGTCCGTGCGGCGGGCGCTTGCGACGCCGGCCTTCTGGTCGCTGTTTGCGGTCTACTTCTGGACAGCGGTCGCCGCGTATTCGGTGCTGCCGCATTCGGTTGCCTACCTGGTCGAGCAGGGGTTCGACGAGGCCTTCGCGGCCTACGCGTTCGGGTTCACCGGCGCACTCTCGACCGTCGGTATCATTGCCATGGGCCTCGTCTCTGACCGCGTCGGGCGGCTTTGGTCGGTGCTCGGCTCCTACCTCATCACCGCGGCCGGGATCGCCGCGCTCATCGCAATCATGTGGCAGCCGGCCGTCGCCCTTATCGTCGTGTTTGTCGTGGCCTTCGGCGGCATGCAGGGCGTGCGCGGCCCGGTGATCGCAGCGCTCGTCGCAATCCTCTATCGCGGCGGCGCGGTCGGCTCGATCTTTGGCACGCTGTCGCTTGCGCTCGGGAGCGGCGCCGCACTTGGCTCGTGGGCCTCAGGTGCCTTGCACGACGCAACGGGCGACTACCTCGCATCATTTGCGCTGGCGATCGGCGCATGCGTGCTCGGCGCGGTCAGCTATGCGGGTTCAGGCAGTCTCAGGCGCGAGCGGCTCGGAGTGCCGGCATGACCGATATGGCGGCCGGCGATCCGGCGGGCAGCAAGTGGACGATGGGGATGTCGCGTACGGCGTTCGCCCACTTCCTGTTTCTCAACATCGGGCACTTTCTTGACCACTACCTGATGCTGATCTTCGCCACCGTCGCTGCGCTTGTGCTGACGACCGAGTGGGGCCTCACGTACGCCGACCTCATTCACTACGCGACGCCGGGGTTCGTTGCCTTCGGGCTGTTCTCGCTGCCGGCCGGTTGGATTGCGGACCGCTGGACACGCGAAGGCATGATCGGCGTCTTCTTTATCGGGATCGGGCTCGCGTCATTCGCGACGGGGTTCGCGACGACACCGCTGCAAATCGGGCTCGGGCTATTCGTCGTCGGCGTTCTCGCGGCGATCTATCACCCGGTTGGCCTGGCGCTAATTGCGAAGGATCAGCCCGCCATGGGTCTTGCCCTCGCGGTCAATGGTGTGTGGGGCAACCTCGGCGTTGGCATTGCGGCGCTGGCGACCGGATACCTGATCGACTATGCGGGCTGGCGCGCCGCGTTCTGGGTGCCGGGCGCCTTGTCGGCTGCCATCGGTATCGCCTACTTCGTGATGTTCCATGAACGGATCTGGGCAGGCCCGCCCGACGACGGCGCGGACCAGCGTGCACCGCAAACGGCGGGGCCACACGTGCGCCCTGTTGGCGAGCCCCGCTTCAGTGCCGTCGCGGTCCGCCTCACCATCATCATCCTGCTGCTCACCGCGATCGGCAGTATCATCTTCCAGGCGACGACGTTTGCTCTGCCAAAAGTATTCGAGGAGCGGATCGGCGAGATCGCCAGTTCTGCAACCGCCATTGGCTGGGTCGCGTTCTGCGTCTTCGCGATCGCATCGCTTGCGCAGGTCGTCGTGGGCTTGGCGCTCGATCGTGTTGGGCCGCGGCGGGTGTTTCTCGTCCTCTCCGTCATTCAGCTCAGTGCATTCCTCGTCATGCCCGGCTCGGCGAATTGGATGGCGATCGCGGCCGCCCTCGTTTTCATGGTGGCAACGTTCGGCCAGATCCCGATCTGCGACTACATGATCGGCCGGCTCGCAGCGCCCAAACGGCGCGCGCAGATTTACGGTGCCCGCTTCGCGGTCGTGTTCATCGTGCTGGCCGCGACGTTGCCGCTCGTCTCATGGATGCACGCGAACTTCGGCTTTGACGTCATGTTTTACGCGCTGGGCGTGGCTGCGGTGATGCTGCTCGCGACCGCCGCGCTGCTGCCGGCGAAGCTCCCGAACCCGTCGGAACTGGCCAAGGCCTAGGCGACGGCGCGCGCAGTTGCGAACGCTGCAATCGCGTCAGCGGCGGCCGCGATGTGGCCGTCGTGGGTGTGGCCGGAGCGGACGCGCGGCTTCAGGTCATGGTCGCCGTCGTCGAGCCAATGCAGCTTGATCGCGCCACTCAGCGTGTAACCGGCTGCGTCGTCGCGGGTGCCGAGCGGGTCGCGCGTGCCCTGCACGATCAGCGTCGGACACGTCAGATGTTCAAGGTGTGCCGTACGCAGCGATTGCGAATTGCCGGCCGGATGGAATGGATAGCCAAGACAGACAACGCCGGCGATGGCGCCATCAGCAAACAGCGGATCAGCCACCAGCGTCGCGACCCGCCCGCCGAGTGACTTGCCTCCGATAAAGATGCGCCGGCCGGCGGCGAGCGAATACTGCAGCTCCAGGAGCGCGGCGCGCATCTCGTCTTCAAGGACGCGGACCGGCGGCGGCGGGCGCCGCTTACCGTCTGCCTCGCGTTGCGCCATGTAGCCAAACGCGAAACGCGCGACGCCGATCTCGCGCGCTGCAAGCGCCGTCGCGACCTGCTCCATGAACCAGGACGTCGGCGGCGCACCGGCACCGTGCGCCAACAGGATGACCGGCGCCGTGTCGTCGCCGAGATGGTTGGTGAGGAGCTGGACCATGAGATAATTTGACACGCATCGGAGCCTCCGAAAATCCGGTCGTGATGGCGGAGACGAACCTGATGAGGCGAGGGCGCGATGGCGTGGATCTTACTGGCGGTGACGGTGCTGTTCGAAGTCGCGGGCACAACGTTGATGAAGCTCTCGAACGGCTTGACCGTGCTGTTGCCGTCCATCGGCGTCTTCGTCTGCTATTTCATTTCGCTCGGCATTCTGACGTTGGTGCTCAAATCGATCCCGCTGTCGGTCGCGTATGCAATTTGGTCAGGCGCCGGCACGGCTCTGACCGCGACGGTCGGCATCTACATCTTCGGCGAGGGGCTGACGGCGCTCAAAGCCTTCAGCCTGGCGCTTGTAATCGCGGGGGTCGTCGGCCTCCAGCTCTCGGCCTAGGCCCTGCGAAACTGTTGCGCCTGCCTCCCGCGGGAAAAGGTCGCGATCCCCGCATCGTGACGTCCCGTCAGCGTTCGGCGGCGTAATATTCGGGTTTAGAGCGCCGTTCCTGTACGAGCGCTGTTGCAAGGGAATTGAATATTATGACGATTTTCGGCGGGATCGAGATCAGCGAGGCGGCTTTCCGCTTCAGCATGTTCGCGTTCGTGCTGATCACGATGGTGGCGCTCGAAGTGGCGCTGCCCAAGCGCGAGCTATCTGAATCGAAGTCGCGCCGCTGGATCACGAACTTCGCCATCGTCGGCATTGATAGCCTCGCCGTCCGGCTGCTCGCGCGGCTGCCGGAGTTTTTCGGCGCCATCGCGACGCCGCTTGCAGCGGTTGGCGCGGCCATGGCGGCCGAGCACTATCAGATCGGATTGTTTCACTGGATCGCGCTGCCCGATGTCGTCGTGTTCGTTGCAACGCTGCTGATCCTCGACTTCGCGATCTGGCTGCAGCACTACCTGTCGCACCATGTGCCCGTGCTGTGGCGGTTGCATCAGGTCCATCACGCCGATGCCGACATCGATGTCTCGACAGCGGTCCGCTTCCACCCGGTCGAGATCCTGCTTTCGATGCTGTATAAGATCGTGTGGGTGGTGGCGCTCGGCGCGCCGGCCCTCGCGGTTGTCGTGTTCGAGGTCGTCCTGAACGGCTGCGCGATGTTCAATCACGCAAACATCAATCTGCCGCGCCCGCTCGACCGGCTGCTGCGGATGATCATCGTGACGCCGGACATGCACCGCGTGCACCACTCCACGCTGCGGCGCGAGCACGACACCAACTTCGGCTTCAATCTGTCGGTCTGGGACCGCCTGTTCCGGACCTACACCGATCAGCCGGAAGGCGGGCATCACGGCATGCAGATCGGCCTGCCGGAATACCGCAGCGGCGAACCATCCGGCCTGTTGTGGAGTTTGTCAGTTCCATTCCGCGGGCCGGGCCGGAAGTAGGTGTGGCCTAGAAGCGCGCGTGACAGCGCGGCGGGCTTATCTCCGAAATGGGCACATTCACTCCGCAATTCACATTCACTCAGGTCTTCGGTAAGCGCACTGGCAATGATCCGGAACGACCCGCGCGCGGCGAGGAGGCTCTATGAGGCTTGCAGGATATTGGCTGGCGCTCGCAGTGATTGCGTCCGCGTCATTTCCGACTTCGGCGACCGCGAACTCCGCCCCGCCGGTCCCGGAGCCGAAGCCGGCTGGTCTTGAGCGCGTCAGCACCCGGCTGATGCTGAGCACGGTTCCGGCCCGTTCGCTGTTTAAGCGCAAGCGCATGGCGGCCCGGCTCCGGCCGGCGGCGATCGGAAAGTACAATCGCGGTTGCCTCGCGGGGGCCGAGCGCCTTGCGATCAACGGTCCGGCCTGGCAGGCGATGCGGCTCTCGCGGAACCGCAACTGGGGCCACCCGACGATGATCGCGCTCGTCAAGCGGCTGGCGCAGGAAGCGCGCGACAATGATGGTTGGTACGGCCTGCTGGTCGGTGACATCGCGATGCCGCGTGGCGGTCCAATGTGGCCGAGCCATTCGAGCCACCAAATCGGCCTCGACGCAGACATTTGGTTTACGCCGATGCCGAAACGACGGCTGACTTACAAAGAGCGCGAGATGACCTCGGCGACGTTCATGCTGACGCGCAACCATCTTGCGGTGAACCCGCAGGTTTGGACCGACAATCACGTCAAGCTCATCAAGCGTGCGGCAAGCTATGCGACGGTTGAGCGCGTGCTCGTGCACCCGGCGATCAAGAAGGCGCTGTGCGAGGCGACGCCGCAAACCGCGGACCGGTCATGGCTCTCTAAGGTGCGCCCGGTGTGGGGCCACAACTATCACTTCCACATCCGCATGCGCTGCCCGGCGTCCAGCCCCAACTGCCGCCCGCAGAAGCCGACGCCGGTCGTCGACGGCTGCGGCAAGGAACTCGACGATTGGTACAAGCGGCTCGAGGCTCGCCTGAAGCCGCGGCCGAAGGTGAAGCGCAAGCCCGGCACGCCGCGGCCGAAACCCAAAAAGCGCCGGCTGCTCACGCTGACCGATCTCCCGCGCGCCTGTGAAAATGTCCTGGCTGTGCGGTGACGACGGGGCTCGCGATCTCACGCTGACTTTCGAGCACGCCAGCTTTCAAAGTGCGTGGGACGAGAAGTTTGGCAAGAGCGCAGCGGTGACGAACGCGCGATCCACAGCTTGATCGCCAATGCGTTCGCAGGTGCGCCGCCCACCACCCGCTGGCGTTACGCGCCCATGATCTTGCGGCGCCGCTCTTGCATGCGCGCGTTCGCTTCCGGTGTGCCGTCGTGGAACGAGCCAAAAACCCGGTCCCAGGGAACTTCGAGAGAGCCGTAGTTACATTCAAAATAGCGGTGGTGCATCTGGTGATGAAACGTCCCGAGCTTCAGCCGGTTCTTATCGTTCATGACGACGCCTTCGAAACCGCAATGCGTCGTCGCCGCCGTCAGTGTCAGATACTGCATGTGGTAGAGAATATGGACAGGGCTTGTAGGCACCAGAAAATGGATGAGCCCCGAACCGAGAAAGATGACGTGTTCGACCGGATGCATCGAGAGCCCCGACCAGGGCCCGACATTGATGTTACGATGATGAAGCGCGTGCACGTGCTTGTAGAAGAAGGGGACGTGCAGCAGCCGATGGATCCAGTAGAAGTAAAAGCTCTCCCAAAGTGGAATTAACAGGAAGAGAGCAACAAACCAGACCGGGCTCTCGGACCACGTGAGGACGGGCGCGTTTCCGTTCGCCATCGCCCAAAACAATAGGACCTCGTACGCCGTCCATATCCCGACGCCACTGCCGAGTGTCCAAAACATGTTGTCGCGGATTTGCCCGCCGAGCGTGAACTGCTTCCCATTCACCATCAGCGGGCGCGCGTCGTATCGGAGTTCCTGCCCCTGCTTCGTGAACGTGTAGAAGTAGAGGTGTAAACCGCCGGCGACGAGCGTCATCAAAAGCAAATTGCGGATGTAAAGTCCGGCGATCCAGCCGACCTCAAGCGCGCGCATATCCTCGAGCGGCGGCTGAAACCAAGCGAGCGACACGAACGCGACACCCACAAGGATCAGCCGCTCGGAAATCAGGAACCACGAGTTCCAGACCCACCGTGAGATCTCGAGCGGACGCAACGGCCAGGCGAAAAGCGGCGACGTGCGCAGCGGTGCGTCGGGTACGTAGTTCCAGCCCTTGAGCGGCGGCGTGTCAGACATTGGCGTGCACTTATCGGCGACCGGCGTTGTGGCGTTCACGGTAACGCGCCATCACTCAGGCGGAAAGCGGTTTGGTCCCTTCAGCTTCGTCGCAGTGATCAAACCGTTTGCCGACGGGCGCCCGCACGTCTCGCACTTCACAAGCCGCGCTTACTCGGCCGCCACGCCAGTCGGCATTGGGCAGGTCAGGCCTGTTCCGCCAAGGCCGCAGTAACCTGCGGGGACTTTGGCGAGATACTGCTGGTGGTAGTCCTCTGCGTAGTAAAACGGTCCGGCCGCGACGATCTCAGTTGTGATGGGGCCGAACCCGTTTGCGCCTAGCACAGCTTGAAACGCATCGCGTGAAGCGTCGGCCGCGCGCCGCTGGTCCTCGTCGAAGACATAAATGCCTGAGCGGTACTGCGTGCCGACGTCGTTGCCCTGACGCATGCCCTGTGTCGGGTCATGACCCTCCCAGAAAGTCTTCAAGAGCGCTTCGAAGGCGATCGTTTTTGGATCGAAGACGACCAGGACGACTTCGTTGTGGCCGGTCTGGCCGCTGCAGACTTCGCGGTAGGTCGGGTTGGGCGTGTGGCCGGCTGCGTAGCCAACGGCGGTCGTTTGGATGCCGGACCCAAGCTTCCAAAACATGCGCTCCGCCCCCCAGAAACATCCAAGCCCGAAGACCGCCTGCTGGTGGCCGTCAGGAAACGGCGGCTTCAGCGGCGTGCCGAGCACAAAATGAGTCTCGGCTGTCGGAATGGGCTCGGCGCGCCCTTTCAGTGCAGCGTCGGCGGTCGGCAGTTCGGGGCGCTTGCGAAAGAACATGACTTTGGTCCTGGGATGAGCGGGTCGGTCGCCAGCGTGGTGTGGCGCCGGAGTTACGTCATTATGTGGCGCTACCGGGCCGGCTGTGCAACTTTGCCGAAGCCTGCAGTCTGCAGTCGAGATGCGCGCGACGGCAGGTTTCAGGTCATGCGTCGGGGGAGCCGTCATGCCGTTTAAACTAGGTGTCGCAAGCCTGTTGGACGACGAAGCCCGCTCTGTCCGCGAGAAAGAAGTCTACGAGCCGGGCGGCTTGCAGCGCACGATTTTCGGTCTCGCGTTTCTTGTCCTGCTGCCGTTTTACGTCAGCCTTCCGGTCATGCTGTACCAGCGGATCACCGCCGGCGTCTGGCTCGACACGTGGGGGCTCGGTGTCATTGCGATCGGATTTACCGTGCTCATGGTCCTTATCGCGTTTGAATTGATCTATGCGCTGCGGACCCGCGTCGCCCTCGACGAAGATGCCGTCCGCTTCATCGTGCCGGCGCACGGGCCGGGCCTCATCCCGATGGTGTCGTATCGCAAGGAAGAGGTGCCGTGGGATGACATCACCGGCGTCGAGCAGCGCATGGAGGTCTATGGCGGGTCGCTGGCGCCGGTCGTAATGGCGACGACGAACATTCTGCTCGCCTCAGGCAAACGCGTCCTGCTTGGCGCGGTCAACGAACACAACCCGGACCACAGTCTGCCGTTTCACACGATCGGGCGGCAGATCGCGCGCGCCGCCGATGTGCCGTTCGTCGATCGCGGCTACGTCAAACGAAACGCGCGCAAGCCGCTCATCGGCCTCGACGTCGATCAGCCCGAAAACACACCACTCGGCGAGGCCGATGTCGCAAAGCTTAACCGCCGGCACAACGAGATCGTCATTGCATTCGTGTCGGTGTTCGGCCTGCTCCTCGCGCTCAGCATCGCGACTGACGTGATGCAAAGCGGGCAGGACCTCGGCGAGCGTGCACCGAACACGTCGCTGCTGTCGCGCTTGTAGGCGCTGTCAGTTGGCGTAAATCGAGAGCCGGTCCCGCGTGCGGCCGGCAAACATAAACAGCGCCGCGACGAGCCCGAGCGTGAGCCAGACCGGCAGCGCGAGCAGCGGCGCAAAAAGGTGCGCCCAAAGCCACCCGACGCCGTTTGCGTCGAGGTAGGCCTCGGTCGCGGCCAGCGAGGCCGGCGACAGGTCGCGCCAGTATCCCCCAAGCGTCGAAATCGTCGTCTCTGCATCCTGCTGCCAGGCGGTGTAGTCAGCGACGAGCGCGATCACAGTGATCAAGACGAATAGCCAGCCGAGAAACCGAAGGACCGGCTGGACAAGCGCCCAAAGCCAATCGATGAGACCGCGCAATCGCCGGAAAAGAAGCATGGAAGTCGACGCCGTTGTTGTGGACCTTGGCTGCGCACGTCAAATGCGCGCCTGCGCGTCCTGCCGAACCGGTCGGGTGCTGGATGGCGCGTGCCACACGTGACGCGCTTCGCCGGTTGCTCCCCACCGGCCCATGAGTATAGTCCCGCTCTCGCAGGCGGCCAACACGAGCACCTGCTTTGGGGAGGTGGCCGAGTGGTTGAAGGCGCACGCCTGGAACGCGTGTAGGCGGGCAACCGTCTCGAGGGTTCGAATCCCTCTCTCTCCGCCATTCGCCTTGGCCGTGACCGCTGTTGGTCATCATGGCCAGGGACGCCCGTCCCGAACCCTCGCCTCTTTGTTTGCTCGCGCTGCGCAAGCTTGCGCGAGGCGGTTCGAACCCCTCTCTCTCCGCCATTCGCCTTGGCCGTGACGGCTGTTGGTCATCATGGCCAGGGACGCCCGTCCCGAACCCTCGCCTCTTTGTTTGCTCGCGCTGCGCAAGCTTGCGCGAGGCGGTTCGAATCCCTCTCTCTCTGTCATTCGCCTTGGCCGTGACCGCTGTTGGTCATCATGGCCAGGGACGCCAGACGCGAACCCTCGCTTCTTTGTTTGCTCGCGCTGCGCAAGCTTGCGCGAGGCGGTTCGAATCCCTCTCTCTCCGCCATTCCGCTTGGCCGTGACCGCTGTTGGTCATCATGGCCAGGGACGCCCGTCCCGAACCCTCGGTTCTTTGTTTGCTCGCGTTGCCCGGCTCCTGGCCTAATCGCGCAGGAACGAGCGGAGGACTTCGGCGTCTTCGATGAGGCCGACGGGGCGGCCGGCGTCGGTTATGGCGAGTGCGCTTGGTGCGGCGAGGCGGTGGCGGATCAGATCTGCGAGCGGTGTTTCGATCGGCATCGCGCGCGCGTCGGCGGGCGGGGTTTCTCCGTGGGCGAGGGGGCGCATAACTTCGGCTGCGCGGAGCACGTTGAGCGGGTTCATGTGCGCGACGAACGCGGCGACGTAGTCGGTGGCCGGACGCAGGACGATGTTCTGCGGTGTGTCGAGCTGCACAATGCGGCCGCCCTCCATGATCGCGATCCGTGAGCCAAGTTTCATCGCCTCGTCGAGGTCGTGGCTGACGAAGATGATCGTCCGGTTGAGGGCCGACTGGAACTGCAGAAGTTCGTCTTGCAGCTTGTTGCGGATCAGGGGATCGAGCGCGGAAAATGGCTCGTCCATCAGCAGGATTGGCGCTTCGGTGACGAACGCGCGGGCGAGGCCGACGCGTTGCTGCATGCCGCCCGAGAGTTCCTGCACGCGCCGATCCGCCCAGGCATCAAGGGCGACGAGCTCAAGTTGGGCGGCCGCCCGCTTGCGCCGCTCGGCCTGTGCAACGCCGGCGAGTTCAAGCCCAAGCGACACGTTGTCGATGACCGTCCGCCACGGCAGCAGCGCGAACTGCTGAAATACCATCGTCACGCGCTCTGTCCGCAGCCGCTGGAGCGAGGCCGCGTCGCACGTGGCAACGTTGATGCGGTCTGCGTCCGGTCCATCGCCAATCGCGACGTGGACTGCGCCGCGCGTAATCGGATTGAGCCCGTTGACGGTGCGCAGCAGGGTCGACTTGCCGGAACCCGAGAGCCCCATTAGGACCACGATTTCGCCGGCCGCGACATCAAGCGAGCAGTCGTGGACGCCAAGGATCTGACCGGTCCGTTCGGAAATTTCCTCGCGGGAGAGGCCCTCGTCCATCAGCGGCAGGGCGCGCTGGCGGGCGTCGCCGAACACGACACTGACATTGTCAAAGCGAACGAGCGGCGCGCCAGCCATCATGTCCGGCCCTCTGGCGCGCGGAAAAATCGATCGAGGATGATTGCGATCAGCACGATCGCGAGGCCGACCTCAAAACCCTTTGCGATGTTGACAGTGTTAAGCGCGCGGAGTGTCGGCACGCCAAGCCCGTCGGCGCCGACGAGCGCTGCGATCACGACCATCGACAGCGACAGCATGATGGTTTGTGTGAGCCCGGCCATGATCTGTGGCGCGGCGTAAGGCAACTCGATTTTGAGGAGGAGCTGCCAGGGCGTCGCGCCGAACGCTTTGCCCGCTTCAAGGAGCGGCATCGGCGTCGATGAGATGCCAAGGTGTGTTAGCCGGATGGAGGCGGGTATCGCGAAGATGACGGTTGCGATGAGGCCCGGGACCATTCCGAGCCCGAACAGAATGAGCGCGGGGATGAGATAAACGAACGTCGGGATCGTCTGCATCAAATCGAGAACCGGGCGCAGGATCGTAAACAGCCAGGGCCTGCGCGCAGCCGCAATTCCAACCGGGACGCCGACGCCCATGCAGACGGCGCTTGAGGCGAGCACCAGCGCGAGCGTCTGTGTCGTCTCTTCCCAATAGCCCTGATTGATGATGAACAGCAGGCCGGCTGCGACGAAGATCGCGAACGGGATTGAGCGGCGCATCCAGTAAGCCAAGCCAACCATCGCGGCGATGACGATCAGCGGATGCGGTGTCTGCAAAACCCAGAGCAGGGCGTCGATCGCGCCCTCGAGGACGGCAGAGAGGAAGTCGAAGAACCAGGCGCCGTTGTCGGTCAACCAGTCGACGAAGGTTTTCGCCCACCGGCCGACCGGGATCTTGTTTCCCTCAATCCATTCCAAGCTGACAGCCTTCCCCGTCTGCGCCGGGCCGGGTGAGCGGCACGGCGCCGATCAAGCGATGTTGCGTGTTGGTGTCGCCGCCTAGAGGCCGAGCTCTTTTTTGACAGCCGCCATCGCGTCGCCCCCGTCGCGCGTCGTCACGCCCTTGAGCCAGCCCTCAAGAATGGATGGATTTTTGGTGAGCCAAGCCTTCGCGGCTTTGTCGGCATCCTCGCCATCGTTCAAGATCGCGCCCATGATTTCGTTCTCCATGGGCAGCGTGAATTTCAGGTTCTTAAGAAGTGCGCCAACGTTCGTGCATTCGCTCGTGAAGCCCTTACGCACGTTGGTGTAGACCGTCGCGCCGCCGAGGTTCGGGCCGAAGACGTCGTCGCCGCCGGTCAGGTATTCCATCTTCAGGTTGGCGTTCATCGGATGCGGTGCCCAGCCGAGAAATACGACGCCCTCGTCGCGGCGCTCGGCGCGCTTGGCCGCCGACAACATACCCTGCTCGGAGCTTTCAACGAGCTTGAAGCCGGACAGGCCGAACTGGTCCTTCTCGATCATGCCGAGGATCAGGCGGTTGCCATCGTTGCCGGGTTCGATGCCGTAGATCTTGCCGTCGAGTTCCTTCTTGAACTTTGCGATGTCTTTGAAGTCTTTGAGGCCCGCGTCGTGCAGCTTCTTGCTGACGGCAAGCGTGTATTTCGCGCCGTTCAAGTTTGCGCCAAGCGTCTCAACGGTGCCGGCCTTTTTATAGGGCGCGATGTCGGCCTTCATGGTGGGCATCCAGTTGCCGAGGAAGACATCAATATCGCCGCTCGCAAGCGATGAGTATGTTACCGGCACGGACAGCACTTTGACATCGACATCATAGCCAAGCGCACCGAGCACAGCCTTCGTCGCAGCCGTCGTCGCTGTGATGTCCGTCCAGCCGACATCGGAGAAGCTGACCTTTTCGCACTTGGCAGGCTCAGCCGCTTGCGCACCGGACGAAAGGCCAAGCGCCGCAAGCGCACACAACGCGGCTACAACGTTACGAACAACCATATTTGATGTCTCCAAAGTGTGTTTAAGCATCCGACGCCGATGCTCTCAGCCCGGTTTGTGGCGCGAAGGGACGGAACGCAGGTGCGTCCGTCCATCGGTCTTTCGGGTGCGGGTTTGTAGCAGAGGTGGCATGCGGAAACGATGACGGGTCATTGCCGGCGTGGGTTTGGGTGAGCGGCGTGGCGTCGCCACTTAAACATGGACGCAGCACGTAGGCGAGCCATGACCGAGGCGGCAAACACACCCCGGATCCTGATCCTGACGTACGGCACACGCGGCGACGTGGAGCCCTTCATCGCGCTCGCGCTAGGTCTGCAGGGACGGGGCTACGGCGTGACGCTTGCGACGGCCGAGCGCTACGGTGCGTGGGTCGGTGAATTCGGCGTGCCGTTTCAGCCGATCTCGAACCTTTCGATCGATCAGGTCGACACGCCCGATGGCCAGGTGCTCCTCGAAGGCGGGTCCGGACTGGTCCAGCGTCTCGCCGCCGGGTTGCGAATGTCGCGGAAGTCGGGCCCGATCCTTGAAGAGCAGAACTTCGAGAGCTGGCAGATCGCGCAGGCGACGGATCCGGACCTCATCCTGTTCCATCCGAAGATGTTGGCCGCGCCGCAAATCGCGGAGGCGCTGGATGTGCCGGCCATCATGGCGGTTCTGCAACCGATGCTCGTGCCGACTGCCGCGTTCCCGCCGTTGGGACTTCCGGCGCTCGGCATTCCAGGCTGGAACCGGTTCGCTTACCGGCTTGTGAGTGCGTCGTACGCCGCGTTCAAAAAGCCGCTCAATCGCTTTCGCCGCGATGCGCTCGATCTGCCGCCGGTTCGCGGTCGCGATCTGTTGTCGCCGCGGGGGCCGGGCACGTTGAAGGTGCTGCATGCGATCAGTCCGCATGTTGTGCCCCGGCCGCCGGATTGGCCCGCGGAGGCGAAACTCACCGGCTACTGGCGGCTTTCGGCAGACGACGAGTTCGAGCCTCCGGACTCGTTGGCGGCGTTTCTCGCGGCCGGCCCGCCGCCCGTCTACGTCGGCTTCGGCAGCATGACGAGCGCGGGCCCCGGCGCGCTTTTAGCGCTGGTGAAGGACGCGCTGCGGTCGGCCAACGTGCGCGGCATTGTCAGCGCCGGATGGGCGGGCCTCGCCTCTGAGCCCGCTGACGACGTCATGATCATCGACGCCGTGCCGCACGCCCGGTTGTTTCCGCGCATGGCCGCCGTCGTGCATCACGGCGGCGCGGGGACGACCGCTGCGGGCTTTCACGCAGGCGTCCCATGCGTCATCTGCCCATTCATTGGCGACCAGCCAGGATGGGCGCGCTTGAGCGTCACGCTCGGTGTTGGTGCCGAGCCGGTCCCGCGCGGCAAGATGACGGCTGAGCGGCTTGGCCGGTCGATCGCCGCGGCCGTGACGGACCCCGCGCTTCGCCGCAATGCACAATCGCTAGCGTCCAAGCTGGCCGCCGAAGACGGCGTTGCGAACGCGATTGCTGAGATCGAACAGACGCTCGCCGCCGCATCCGCCGCTTAACGCCCTCACCAAAATTAGACGATTTGTTACGCCGCTAGACGGACCGCGATGCAGGGACGCGGGCTTTGCGCAACGGTTCGCCTCGTCGACCCGCAAACGGGCGATCCCCGTCGCGTGGTTGGCGCGCGACCAACGATTTGGAGGAACACATGAGGTTTCGGGCCCTGGCAACAGGCATTGCAGCCACCGCGCTTGCAGTGACTGTGTCGACCGCGGCGGTCGCGGAGAAACTGAAGGTGGGCGTGCTGGCCACCCTCGAAGGCACATATACGGTACTCGGTGAAGACGGCATTCGTGGTCTGCGCACCGCGATGAAAGCGGCGGGCGGCAAAGCCGGCGGCCGTGAGATCGAGCTCATTATCCAATCGACTGACGCCTCGCCGGATAGCGCCGTGCGTGGTGCACGCAAGCTCGTCGACCAGGACAAGGTCGAAATCATCATCGGGCCGCTGTCGGGTTCCGAAGGGATCGCGATCCGCGACTACTCGAAAACGCAGCCGCAGGTCACGTTCATCAACGGTATCTCGGGCGCGCAGGAGACCACGTTCGTCAAGCCGTCGGAGAACTTCTTCCGGTTCAACATGGACGGGGCGCAGTGGTCGGCCGGTCTTGGCGAGTACATCTATAACGAGAAGGGCTACAAGACGATCGCAACGATCGGAGAGGACTACTCGTTTATCTATACGCAGGTGTTTGGTCTCGTGACCGAGTTCTGCCGCGCGGGTGGCGAAGTCACCGAGCGTCTCTGGGTGCCGCTTGGCACAAAGGACTTCGGCTCGATCATCGCGTCGCTGCCTGATGACGTGGACGCGATCTATCTCGGCCTCGGCGGCGGCGATGCCGTCAACTTCCTGAACCAGTATCAGCAGGCCGGCGGTGACGCGAAGCTCATTGGCGGCACGATCATGGTCGACGGCACGGTGCTCAACTCGAAGGGCAACGCGAAGAAGGCGCTGATCGGCGTCCCATCGTCCGGTCCACAGGCAGATACGTGGGATAATCCGAAGTGGAAGGCGTTCGTGAAGGCCTACCAGGATGCATTCCCACCAGAGAAGCGCTTCCCGAGCCCGTCTCTGCTGGCAACCGGTTATTACAACGCCACCAACGCGATGATGGCCTGCCTCAACAAGACGAAGGGCGATCTGTCGGACGGCCAAAAGGCGTTCCGCGCTTGCCTCTCGACGCTCGAACTCGACGCGCCGAACGGCAAAATCAAGCTCGATGGTAATCGCCAGGCGGTCGGCACAAACTTCGTCTCTGAAGTCATTGAGCTGCCAGACGGCAACCTCGGCACGAAGCTGGTGAAGATCAAAGAGAACGTAAACCAGACGCTCGGTATCGATGAGGCTGCGTTCAAGAAGATCGGCCTGCCGAGCCGCGAAGCCCCGGCTTGCAAGAAGTCGTACTGACGAACTGAGAAAGTCCCGGGCGCGCCTCAAGCAAGCGCGCCCGAACGCGAAGTGCCGAGCGGCGGGATTCAAGCTATCGACCCGCCCTCGCACGCCACCCCCGATGCAGCAGCGAACGAACGCGAGCGGCGATCTCGATGACGCTGATCACCTACTCGACGCGCGTCCACTTCGCGGACGGGATCCTCGAAGAGGCCATTTGGTCCGAGGTCGAAGCCAAGGGGCGCAAGCGTCCGCTGCTCATCGGCTCTGCCCACGGCGATGACGCCGAACTTCTCGATCGCATCATCGCCGGCCTGCCGGTCCCATCGCGCGCCAAGTTCTTCGCAGACATCCCGCGCACACCGCGCCAGCGGCACGTCCAGCACATCGCAGACACCTTCCGCCGAGAAGAGGCCGACGTCCTCATTGCGTTCGGCGGCAGCACGGCCATCGATCTTGCAAAACTCGCGCGGCTGAGCTTGAGCACGGGTTCGGACACGCTCGATCTATTGACCCACTTTGAGGGCGCCGCGGCGCGCCGGCACGGGTTGCCGGACCTGATCGCGATCCCGGACAATCGCGGCCTCGGGCCGGCGGTCAGCGCTTACGCGCCCGTCCTGCTTGAAAGCGGCAGCGCGCAGCGGGTGATCAGCTCGGACTTGATCCCGGACGTGACGATCTGTGATCCGTCGATTGCTGCCGACGTGTCGCCTGATGATCAGGCAAGCGCCGTTGCCGAAGCGCTTGCGCGATGCCTCGAGGCCTACCTCTCGCCGGGCTATAACCCGCCGGCGGAAGGCATCGCGTTCGACGGCTTCAAGCGGGTTGTCGATGTGCTGTCGCGACCCCGCGGCAGGCTCAGCCGGGAGGCGCGGCGCGACGTCATGGCGGCCAACCTCAACGGCGCGCTGGCGTTACAGAAGGACCTTGGCGCGACGCATGCGCTCGCGATGGTGCTCCGTATTGTGGCCGACCGCGATCTCGATGCCGGCGCTGTCTGCCGGATCATTCTGCCGCGCATGCTTGAGGTCTACGAGGAACAGGACCGGGCGAAGACGCTGTTGGCGCGCCGCGCAGTTGGCTTCTCGGAGACGGCCTCGCTCGCCGACGGGCTTCTGCCGTTGTTGCGTGAGCTGCCACTGCCGTCGCGGCTCTCTGAGCTGGGCGTGCGGGAAGCCGATATCGTTGAAGCGGCACACATGGCGGAGACGGAGTTCGTTGGGCGCGGCCATGACCTTGGTGCGCAGCCTGGCCGGCTGCGCGCCGTGATGGCGTCAGTGCATTAGGACATGGCGCCGTGAAACCCAACCTCATCAACGGCGAATGGCGCGATGCCGCATCGTCCACAGAGAACCGCAATCCCTCCGACCTTGACGATCTGATCGACGTCTTTGCGGACGGCACCGAACAAGATGCGCACGACGCGATCACCGCGGCCCGGGCCGCCGCAACGGCGTGGGCTGCCACCACCGGTCAGCAGCGCCACGACGTTCTGTTGGCGGCGGCTCTCGAAATCCGAGAGCGGCAGCAGGAGATCGGGTGGGAGCTTGCGCGCGAGGAAGGCAAGACGCTTGCCGAGGGCATCGCTGAAGTCGGGCGCGCAGCCAACATCTTTGATTTCTTCGCCGGCGAAGCGCTGCGCCTGATGGGCGAAATTGGTCCGTCCGTCCGGCCCGGCATTCGCGTTGAAGTCACGCGCGAGCCGATCGGTGTCGTCGGCATCATCACGCCCTGGAACTTCCCGGCCGCGATCCCCGCGTGGAAGCTTGCGCCGGCGCTCTGTTTCGGGAACGCGGTTGTCTTCAAACCTGCGGAACTCGTCCCGCACACCGCTTGGCTGATTGTCGACTGCCTGCATCGCGCAGGCCTGCCGCCGGGGGCGCTGAACCTCGTGATGGGGCGCGGGTCGATTGTCGGGCGCGCGCTCGTCGAGAGCCCGGACGTCGATGCGCTGACCTTCACCGGGTCGGTGGTCGTTGGCCGGCAGATTGCGCAGGATGCGGCGGCGACAATGAAGAAGCTGCAGCTTGAGATGGGTGGCAAAAACCCGCTGGTTGTTCTCGATGACGCCGACCTCGACGTGGCCGTCGCCTGCGCGATTGACGGGGCGTTCTTTTCTACCGGCCAGCGTTGCACGGCGTCATCGCGGATTGTCGTCGCTGAAGGCGTCTACAGCCGCTTCGTCGAGCTGCTGACGGAGCGCACGCGGCACTTGCGCGTTGGCCACGCCCTTGAAGACGGCACTGAGATCGGCCCGGTCTCGAGCGCTGAACAGCTCGAGCAGAACCAGCGTTATCTCGACATTGCGCGCCGCGAGAGCGGCAACATCAGAGTTGGCGGCGAACGCGTCGAGCGAGCGACGCGCGGGCATTACATGCAGCCGGCATTGATCACCGATACGACCAACGCGATGACGATCAACCGCGAGGAAGTCTTCGGTCCGATCGCGAGCGTTCTGCGGGTGCGCGACTACGACGAGGCGTTGGCGGTCGCCAATAATACTGAGTTCGGCCTCTGCGCCGGCATCTGCACGACGAGCTTGAAGCATGCCGAGCATTTCAAGCGGCATGCGCAAGCCGGCATGGTGATGGTCAACCTGCCGACCGCAGGCGTTGATTATCACGTGCCGTTTGGCGGGCGGAAAGGGTCGAGCCATGGCCCGCGCGAACAGGGCCGTTATGCGCAGGAGTTTTTTACGACCGTAAAGACGGCCTACACCCGGCCTTAACGCAGCGCGCAACCGCTGATTTTGCATCGCAACAAAAGCGCAAGGGGTGACGCCAGCGCCGTGTAACCTTCCGTCTGCTTTTTTTAGCGCCGCCTGTTGTCGGCACACGCGCGTGCCTCCTAGACTTTGAAGGTCCACGCGAACGGACAAACGCGCGACCCGGCATCGACTTCAAAACAACGCTCGGGCGCGCAAGGGAGGACAGCTCGCAATGAGTGATGCCATCGCTGTGCATCACGGCTCCTTCGGCCGTGCCGCACTCTACCGACTGGACAAGCCAATCGTGACGCATGCGCATCGCGAGGGGCACCTCATCTTTTTCCTCAGCGGCTCGGCGGCAAAGGTCACGGTATCAGGCGAATGCCAGATCGCGGACACGGATCGCGCGGTTGCGGTCAGCCCATGGGAGCCGCACAGCTTTGAGCTTCTCGAGCCCCAGGGGGCCTGTCACTGCCTCGTTCTCTACATCAAGCCCATTTGGTTCCTGGAATCGAGCGAGTCGGCGGAATATGCGCTTCGGTTTGGGCGTTCGGGGATTGAGGTTAATCCAGCGGTACTTCGTGCGCTTCGATTGATCTCGTCCCTGATGCACGAAGAGGAGACGCCGGGCGTCTTCAATAAATATCTCTATGAACTGACCAGCCGGAGTTTTCAGGAATCCTGGGCCGGAATTGATCGCTCGCAGCCGCTCATTCTCGGGGAGCAAAAGTTTACTGATTATCGCGTGCGTCGGTCGTTGCGATTAATGCAGGAGCAGTTCGCCGAAACCCTCGGCATGGACGAGCTTGCGCGGCAGTCGGGTCTGTCGCGGCCCCATTTTTTCACGCTTTTCAAGAAGCAGATGGGTGTTTCGCCGAACATCTATCTCAACACGCTGAGGACCGAGCGGGCGATCCAGGAGCTGGTCAATACGAATAAATCGGTGACCGATATAAGCACCGATCTCGGTTTTTCCTCCCAAGCGAGTTTTACGCGTTTCTTTGCCTCTAATGTCGGCATCCCGCCGACCGAATACAGGCGTGTCGGATATTCCACTTGAGCGGATTTGGAAACCAACTGTTAACACCTCGTTAACCATTTAGAAACCAGAGTTAACGCGGCCGGGGGGCTTC
This sequence comes from Pseudomonadota bacterium, assembly GCA_038523925.1. Lineage (GTDB taxonomy): Bacteria > Pseudomonadota > Alphaproteobacteria > Rhizobiales > Hyphomicrobiaceae > JBCBWG01. The sequence continues at coordinate 146,068 of JBCBIY010000006.1, forward strand.
CGAAGCGGTAATGCGAGCGTGATGGCGCGGATGATTTCGCGACCGCCTGCGCGCGCCGCAACCTGTTTTCGGATTGCGCGCCATCTGGCCAGACTTTCAGGTACGCCGCGCCTCCGGGCCGCTGCCTATAGTTCGCGGGTTGGCAGTCAAATTCGCCTTGTCTGAGGCTCTGGGGCTCTCCGCCGGCGAAGCGGAGCGTGCAGCTCCGGTGCATTGGGGCCTGATCCGAAGTGAGAGACTTCGCGCGGCAACATCCGATCTGGACGTGGATCATCGTGCTCGCGGTGGCGGTCGCGCTTTGGATGATTTTTGCCGTTTGGCCGCGCTGGCTGGTCGACATCATCGGCCGCAAAAAAGTGTTCCTGAACGCGCTGTTCAACGGGATCACCCTCGGCGGGCTCTACTTCCTCGTCGCGAGCGGGTTCACGCTCATTTTCGGCCTGATGCGCAACGTAAACCTCGCACACGGCTCGCTCTATCTGCTCGGCGGCTACATCGGGTACTTCGTTGCAAGCTCGACGGGCTACTGGCTGATCGCGTTTCCAGTCGCCTTCATCGTCGTCGCAGCCTTCGGCATTCTGCTGCAGATCCTCGTCTTCCAGCGCATGGAGGGCCAGGACCTCCGCCAGACCCTGGTGACGATCGGTATCTCGATCGTGCTCGCAGATCTCATGCTTTGGACGATGGGCGGCGACTTCTTCAACATCACGCCGCCGTCGTGGCTGTCAGGGCCGGTGCAGACGTTCTTCGTCACCGCGCAACGCTCCAACGGCGACCTCGTCTACATGAAGTATCCGATGGTGCGGCTCGTCATCTTTGCCGCGTCCGTCGTCATCGGGATCGGCATGTGGTTGATCCTGAACCGGACGCAGATCGGCATGATGATCCGCGCGGGCGTCGATGATCGCGATATGCTTTCGGCGACTGGGGCGCGCGTGCAGCTTGTCTTCGTCGGGGTGTTTGCGTTCGGCGCGGGGCTCGCGGGTGTCGCAGGCGTGGTCGGCGGGACCTTCCAATCGATCGCACCCGGCGAAGACGTACGCTTTTTGCTCGCCTCGCTCGTCGTTGTGATTGTCGGCGGAATGGGGTCGATCCCGGGTGCTGCCCTCGGCGCACTCTTGATCGGTCTCGCGGAGCAGTTCGGCTCGGTTTACGTGCCGACATACGCCGTCGTGCTCACCTTCCTGATCATGGTCGCAGTCCTCGCGTTCCGGCCGCAAGGCCTGTTGGGGAGGGCGTAGGTCATGGCCTCAATCGATGCCGGGATCGGACGCGAACCGACCGCCGTTGGCTGGCCCGCGAGCGTGCCGATGCCATACGTCGTGCTTGCGGTCATCCTGCTCATCATGCCGCTGTTCGCGAGCGATTTCGTCCTGTTCCAGATCTTTGGCTGGACGTTCATCCTCGGGATGATCGCGCTGAGCCTGATGTTCCTCGCAGGCTACGCGGGTATGGTCAGCCTTGCGCAAATGTCGATTGCGGGCATGGCCGGCTACATGGTCGCGATCTTCGGCGAGAGCGCAATCTCCAACATCAGCCTCGGCTGGCCTTGGTACGTCGCGATCCCAATTGCGCTTGCCATCGCCGTCGTCTTCGCGACCGCCATCGGCTGGCTCGCGGTTCGCACCGAGGGCATCTACACCATCATGATCACGCTGGCGATGGCGTCGGCGTTCTTCTATTTCACGCGTCAGAACTACGCGATCTTCAACGGCTTTTCCGGCTTTAACGGCGTCCTGCCGCCGAACGTCTTCGGTGTCGATTGGCGCGGGTCGACGGCGTTCTATTACCTGACGCTGTTCTGGGCGACGCTCTGGTTTCTTGTCGTCCTCTATGTGTCGCGCGCGCCGTTCGGGCTTGCGCTGCAGGGCATTCGCGACAACCCGCGGCGCATGGCGGCGATCGGCTATAACGTGACCGCGCACCGCGTTGCCGCCTACTCGTTCTCGGCGCTCATTGCCGGCATCGGCGGCATCCTGCTCACGTGGCAGTCCGCTCAGATTTCGCCGGGGACCGCCGGTATCGGCCCCGTCATCGACATCCTGATCATTGCGGTGATCGGCGGGCTCCGCCATCCGATCGGCCCGTTCATCGGCGCGTTTCTCTATGTGCTTCTGAAGACATTCGCCGTCGACGTGCTGCTCTCCGTTGGCCTGTCGGGCGATCGCTTCCAGCTTTTGATCGGCCTCGGGTTCCTGGCTGTCGTTTTCTTCTCGCCGGACGGGTTGCTTGGGCTTTGGGAACGGTTCCAGACCTACCGCAAGCGCGACCGCCTGCTTGATGCGGGAGGGCGCGACTTGTGAGCGAGACGCTTGCGATATCCGACCGGCTGAAGGCAACGGGCACTGAGAACGCGCTTGAGCTGCGCGGCGTGTCGAAGCGGTTCGGCGCGCTGGATGCGCTTGCAGACATCGACGTTTCGATCCGGCCTGGCGAACGGCGCGCGGTGCTGGGCTCAAATGGCGCCGGCAAGACGACGCTGTTTAACTGCATCACCGGCGACTTCCTGCCGACTACCGGCTCGATCCGCTTCTTCGGCGAGGACATCACTGTTTTCCCGGCGCATGAGCGCATCCGCCGAGGCCTCCGCCGGACCTATCAGATCTCGCTGCTGTTCTCCGGGCTCTCCGTACTCGACAACATCTACTTGTCCTGCCGCGGCGTCTCGCGTGCACGGTTCTCGATGTTCCGGCCGCACCGTGACGATGCTGTGATGTCGAGCGCTGTCGACCTGATGCGCGTCGTCCACCTCGAGGATAGCCAGGACACGCTCGTCTCCGAGCTTTCCTACGGTCAGCAACGCCAGCTTGAGATCGCGATGGCGTTATCGGGCGCGCCGCGCTTCATCCTGTTCGATGAACCGGCCGCGGGCCTTTCGCCGGCTGAGCGGACGGAGCTGATCAACATTCTCACAGGCCTGCCCGGCCACATCGGCTACATCATTATCGAGCACGACATGGACGTGGCGCTGCGCGTCGCGCAGTCCGTCACGATGATGCACAACGGGCGCATCTTCAAAGAAGGCCTGCCGGAGGAGATCGAGCAGGACGAGGAGGTGCAGGCGCTGTACCTCGGCGGCGAGGGAGGGCTCGGTCATGGCTGAGCATGGCGCGCCATCCCTGCAGGTCCGCGACCTCAACGTCTACTATGGGCAATCGCACGCGCTTCAGGGCGTGAACCTGACGCTCGATCATGGCGTGCTGTCCGTCGTCGGCCGCAATGGCATGGGCAAGACGACGCTTTGCAAGGCGATCCTCGGTCTGGTCCCGGTGCGATCGGGCACGATCAGTTTCAACGGCCAGAACCTGGTGGGCCTGAGCCCCGCCGAGATCGCGCGCGCCGGTGTCGGATACGTTCCGCAGGGCCGCAGGCTTTGGCCGTCGCTGACGGTTGATGAACACCTGACTCTCGTTGCCAAGCGTGGCGGGGCTTGGACGCCGGAGCGGATCTACGCGACGTTCCCGCGGCTTGCGGAGCGGCGCACAAACGGCGGCGGTCAGCTCTCCGGCGGCGAGCAGCAGATGCTTGCGATCAGCCGTGCGCTGCTTCTGAACCCGAAGCTCCTCGTAATGGACGAGCCGACCGAAGGCCTGGCGCCGGTGATCGTCAATCAGGTCGCCGACATGCTGATCCGGCTCGGCAGTGAGGCCGATGTCGACGTCCTGGTGATCGAACAAAACATCGGTGTCGCCTGCGCTGTGGCCGACCAGGTCGCGATCATGGTCAACGGCAAGATCAACCGGTTGATGGATTCATCGGTGCTGGCGACAGACCGCGATCTGCAGCAGGCGCTGCTTGGTGTCGGCCGTCATGCGCACGACGATGTCGACGAGATCGAAGCTGACCATAGCGGTGCTGCGCACGAGGCCGATCACCAGACGCCTGGCGACGCCAACACGCCGCGCAAGATCTTTATTTCGAACCCTGACGTGCCGACGCGTTGGTCGCAGCCCGTGCCGGTCCGCGTGATCGATGGCGCGGCGCGCACGGTCACGGCCTCGGCAAGCCCGCGCGGCGGACGTATCGAGCCGCTTTCCGGCGCGGCGTCCGCGTCTGCCGTGCAGCCTGGCTCAGGCAGCGTCATCCTCGTCGCCGGCACCCTCGACACCAAGGGTGATGAGCTCCGCTATATCCGCGACATCATCCGCGCGGCGGGTCATCGCGTGCAGCTCGTCGATCTCTCGACAAGCGGCAAACCCTCGGGCGCCGAAGTGCCGCCAAGCGCGATTGCGGGCTTTCACCCGCGCGGGGCCTCCGGCGTGTTTACCGGCGATCGCGGCACGGCCGTTGCCGGCATGACGCTCGCGTTTGAACGTTGGATCGCGCATCAGGGCCACGTCGGCGGGCTGATCGCGGCCGGCGGGTCTGGCAACACCGCGATGGTCGCACCCGCGATGCGATCGCTGCCCGTCGGTGTGCCGAAGGTGCTGATCTCAACCGTCGCCAGTGGCAACGTCAGCCAGTACGTCGGCCCCGCAGACATCATGATGATGCACTCCGTCGCCGACGTTCAGGGGCTCAATGCCATTACCCGGCAGGTGCTTGCGAACGGCGCAAACGCGATTGCCGGCATGATGCAGAATCGGCGCGCGAGCCATGGGGCCGCGGCCGAAGCTGACAAGCCCGCCGTCGGCCTCACCATGTTCGGCGTGACTACCCCTTGTGTGCAGCAAGTCACTGCCGCGCTCGATGCCGACTACGATTGCCTCGTGTTCCACGCGACCGGCATCGGGGGGCAATCGATGGAAAAGCTCCTCGACAACGGCAAGCTGGCGGCTGTGATCGACCTCACGACCACGGAAGTCTGCGACCTGGTCGCGGGCGGCGTGTTCCCGGCGACGGAGGATCGCTTCGGCGCTTCGATCCGCGCAGGCCTGCCCTACATTGGCGCCTGCGGCGCGCTCGACATGGTGAACTTCGGCGCGCCTGAAACGGTGCCGGACCGGTACCGCGGGCGGAACCTTTACGAGCACAATCCGCAAGTCACGCTGATGCGCACGACGGTCGATGAGAACGTAAAGATCGGCCGGTTTATCGGCGAGAAGCTCAACGAGATGACCGGTCCCGTCCGCTTCTTCCTGCCCGAGGGCGGCGTGTCGCTGCTCGATCAGCCTGGGCAGGCGTTTCACGATCCAGAAGCCGACGCGGCGTTGTTTCAGACACTCGAGGCGACCGTTCGCCAGACGTCGGCCCGGCAGCTCATTCGCACGCCCCACAACATCAACGATCCGAAGTTTGCGGAGCTCGTCGTCCAGACGTTCCGCGGCTTCTTCAGCGCGAAGTCAATGCGCGCGGCGGGAGGTTAGACCCACATGTTCGATCGCAAACAGCTCGTCGAGACGTATCAGGCGATGGTCAAACGCGGCGAGCCGATCATCGGTGGCGGCGCGGGCACCGGCCTGTCCGCCAAGTGCGAAGAGGCCGGTGGGATCGACCTCATCGTCATCTACAATTCCGGGCGGTACCGGATGGCCGGGCGCGGCTCGCTCGCAGGGCTCATGCCTTATGGCGACGCAAACGCAGTCGTCATGGAGATGGCCGGCGAAGTCCTGCCGGTCGTCAAGAAGACGCCGGTACTCGCCGGGGTGTGCGCGTCGGATCCGTTCCGGATGATGGACAAGTTTCTCGACGAGGTGAAAGCCGCGGGCTTCTCCGGCGTCCAGAACTTCCCGACTGTCGGCCTGATCGACGGCAACTTCCGCGCGAACCTGGAAGAGACGGGCATGTCCTTCGCGCTCGAAGTCGACATGATCGCGCAGGCGCACGAGAAGGACCTGCTGACGACGCCTTACGTCTTCTCAACCGACGATGCGACGGCGATGGCGAAGGCCGGTGCCGACATCATCGTGGTGCACCTTGGCCTGACGACGGGCGGTGCGATTGGCGCCGAGACCGCGTTCAAACTCGAAGACTGCCCGAAGGTTGTCGACGAATGGGCGGCCGCAGCGCTTGACGTCAATCCAAACGCAATCGTGCTCGTCCACGGCGGTCCGGTCGCCATGCCGGATGACGCGTCCTACGTGCTCGCCAACACCAAAAACTGTCACGGTTTCTACGGCGCCTCCTCGATGGAACGCTTGCCAACCGAAGTCGCGCTCACCGAACAAACACGCAAATTCAAGGAGATCGGCCGCGCCTGATCGCGCGCCGAGGAGGACCAACCCATGACCGGTGAACTGATAGGCCAGCTCATCCTTTGGCTGATCTTCGCAGTCATTGTGATCTTCATCCTGTACTGGGTGATGAACTGGCTATACCGCCGCTCGCGCAAAGAGATCGCGTTCGTGAGGACCGGTTTCCTCGGCGAGAAAGTGGTGATCGACGGTGGCGCGTTCGTCTGGCCGATCATTCACGACATCACGCCGGTCAACATGAACTCGCTGCGCCTGGCGGTCGTGCGCGAGAAAGACCAAGCGCTCATCACCAAAGACCGGATGCGCGTTGACGTCTCCGCCGAATTCTACGTCCGCGTCGCGCAAACGAAGGAAGGCGTGGCGCTCGCAGCCTCCACGCTCGGCCGGCGGACGTTGGAACCGGAACAACTGCACACCCTGCTCGACGGTAAGTTCGTCTCTGCCATGCGCACGGTCGCAGCCAGCATGTCGCTCGAAGAGATGCACGAGAACCGCAACGAGTACGTCTCGCGCATGCTCGAAGCCGCGAAGGTCGGCCTGCACAAGAACGGGCTTGAGTTGGAGAGCGTCGCGGTCACCGACATCGACCAGACGGATATTGAGTACTTCAACCCTTCGAACCGCTTCGACGCCGAAGGTCTGACCAAGGTCGTCCAGGAGATCGAAGCGCGCCGGAAACTGCGCAACGACATCGAGCAGGATTCGATGATCCGGATTCGCTCGCGCAACCTTGAGGCGGAAAAAGAAGTCCTCGAAATCGAGAAGCAGAGCGAGGAGGCGCGCCTTGAGCAGGAGCGTGAGGTCGAGTTCCGCCGCGTGCGGCAGCGCACCGAACTCGCACGCGAGCGCGCGGAACGCGAGAAAGAGGCCGAGCACGCGACGCTTGAAAGCCGCGAGCAGATCGAAACGGCGCGCATTTCAAACGAGCGCATGATCGCCGAAGCGCGCATCGCCTCGGAACGCGAAATCCGGCAGCAGGAAATCCAGCGCCAGAAGATCGTTGAAGAAGCCGAGATCACGACGCAGCAGGCGATCGAGAAGGCGCGCATTACGCAGGGCCACGTCCTGACGGAAGAGCGTATCCGGTCGCGCGAAGTGACCGAGCAGGCTGAGATCGCAACGCAGGGCATTCTGGACCGGGCGCGGATTGCCCATGAGCAGTCCGTCCTCGAGGCCCGCATCGCGAAGGATCGCGAGACGCAGGCCAAAGAGATCGAGCGGCAACGTTCGATCGATGAAGCCGACATCGCAGCGCGCGAACATATCGAGACGGTGCGCATCGCGCAGGAACAAGCCGTGACGCAGGCCCGGATCGACTACGAGCGGTCGACGCAGGAAAGCGAGATTGCGCGCAACCTCGCTGTGCAGCAGGCCGAGATCGCGTCGCGGGAATCGTCAGAGAAGCTGCGTATCGCGCAGGAGAAATCGATCAATCAGGAGCGCATTGCGTCTGACAAAGAGATCCGCCAGCTCGAGATTGAGCGCCAAAAGGTGCTGGATGAAGCCGAGATCGCAAGCCGTGAGGCCGTCGAGAAGGCGCGGATTGCACAGGATCGGCAGATCGCATTCGACCGCTTAGCCGCCGAAGAGGAAACCGAGGAGCGCGCCGTCGCCAAGATCGCCGCGCTTGATGCCGCACAGATCGCAGCGAAGGAAGCAACTGAAGCCAAGCGCATTGCGCAAGAGAAGGCGACGGCTGCTGAGCGCATAGCGTTCGAAAAGGCAACCCGCGAACTGGAAATCTCGCGCAACCAGGCGATTGACGAAGCTGAGGTCGCCGCCCGTGAAGCTGTCGAAGCGGCACGCATCGCGCAGGAAGCAAAGATCGCGCTACAGCGGATCGAGTCAGAAGAGACGACCAAGGGGCGCGATCTTGCGCGCGACCGTGCCATCGAAGCTGCCGAGATCGCGAAGTCGGAAGCCGTCGAGGCCGCCCGCATCGCCAAGGAGAAGAAGGTCGCAGCCGAGCGGATCGCCTACGAGCAGGACGTCCGCGAGCGTGAGGTGGCGCGCAACCGGTCTGTTGAAGCGGCCGAGGTCGCCGCCCGCGAAGCTGTGGAAGCCGCCCGCATTGCGCAGGAAGCCAACATCTCGCTACGCCGCATCGAGACCGAAGAGGCGACGAAGGAACGCGACGTGGCGCGTGCCAAAGCCGTCGAGCAGGCCGAGCTTGCGCGGGCAGAAGCGGTCGAGGCGGCCCGCATCGCCAAAGAAAAGCGGATCGAGGCTGAGCGCATTGCGTCCGAAGAAGCGACCCGGGCTCGCGAGATCGAGAAGAATGAATCGATCGAGAAGTCGGAGATCACGTCGCGGCGGCTGGTTGAGAAGCTGCGCATCATCAACGAGGAAGAGACGAGCAGCGATAAGATCGCGCGTGACGAGAAGATCCGCGCGCTTGAAATCCAGCGCAATCGGTCGATCGACGCGGCGCAGATCGCGGCCGACGAGGCTGTCGAAGCGGCTCGCGTTGCCAAGGACAAGACGGTCGACGCAGAGCGCATCCGCGCCGAGCAGGAACTCGATGCGCGCAAGCTCGAACGCAAGAAGGCGATCGAACAGCTCGAGATCATCCGCGTGCAAGCGCTGCGTGAAGCTGAAATTGGCAGCCAGGAAGCGATCGAGCGGCTCAAGATCACGTCTGAGCGCGGGCTCGACGACGAGCGGATCGGCCACCAGACCGAGCGTCGCAAGCTCGAAATTGCCCGCGAGCGCGCCGTCGAAGAAGCGCAGATGGACAAGGCTATCGAGCTCTACAAGAAGTCGCTTGATGAAAGTGCTGCGGCTGTCGAGGCCGATATTGCGCGGGCGCGCGCAGCGGAAGCCTCCGAGAAGGTCAAGACCGCCCAGCAAACCGAGGAGGCAACGCGGCGCAAGTCTGTCGATGTCGTCATCGCCGAGAAGCAGGCCGAAGAAAAGCGGATCGCAGCCGAAGCCGATCGCATTCGCTCAGCCGTCGAGGCCGAAGCTCAAAAGCTCATCAACGAAGCAGAGAACATTCTCACCGACGGCGCGCGCCACTCGCTGTTCCGCCGCAAGATGCTGGAGCATGTCGAAGGCATCGTGTCCGCGTCGGTCAAGCCGCTGGAGAAAATCAACGACATCCGCATCATGCAGTTGGGTGGTGCTGGAACCGAAGGTCTCGGCTGGTCGAACGGTGGCGAAGGCGGCCCGACCGTCAATGGCCGCGGCCCCTCCGGCAGCCCGACAGACGAGGTGATCAATTCAGCCCTTCGCTATCGCGTTCAGGCACCGATGGTCGACAGTCTCCTGTCCGATATTGGGATCGACGGATCGAACCTCGCGAAGCAGTCAGGCCTGCTGCGGGAAGCGTCCGATCTGCAGCGGATCGAAACCGAGCAGCGCCGCGCCAACAAGGAGAAGGCGGCTGAAGACAAGGTGCCGCCACCGGAGAAAGCCAAGCGCGCCAATGGCCGCCGCGCCACCGATAAGGACCAAGCCTGATGGCCCGCGTCTACGTCTCATCGGTGATCGATGCGCCGGCCAAGAAGGTCTGGGATCGCGTCCGCGACTTTAATGGCCTGCCGAAGTGGCACCCGCGCATTCGCGACAGCCGGATCGAGGAAGCGCTGCCGCCGGACAAGGTCGGCTGCGTGCGCAACTTCAACCTGCAGAACGGTGACAACCTGCGCGAGCAACTGCTTGGGCTCTCGGACTACGACATGTTCTGCACGTACTCCATGCTCGATGGGCCGATGCCGCTGTCCGACTACATCGCGACGTTGCGCCTGACGCCAGTGACCGAAGGTGACCGCACGTTCATCGAATGGTCGGCTGAGTTCGAGTGCGAGCCTGAGAATGAGGCCGACCTCGTCGACGGCATTGGCCGCAATGTATTTCAGGGCGGGTTTGACGCGCTCAAACGGCACTTCGGCGGCTGAGGACGACTGCGAGCGTTATGGTTCACGTCAGGAAAAGCATCGTGCTCGACGTCCCGGCTGAAGAGGTCTGGGCCGTGCTGCGTGACTTTAACGGTCACGATCAGTGGCACCCGGCGATTGCGACGAGCGAGATCGAGCGCGGCCGATCGTCGGACCGAGTGGGCTGTGTCCGCCGCTTCAAGCTCGAAGACGGATCGGAACTTCGCGAGCAACTGCTGACGCTGTCAGATCTGGAGCAGTCATACTCTTACTGCCTGTTTGAGACGCCGGTGCCGTTGCTCAACTACGTGTCGCACGTGCGGCTCCTGCCGGTGACAGACGGCGACCGGACCTATTGGGAGTGGCTGAGCCGCTTCGATACGCGGCCCGGCGAGCGCGAGGCGATGACGGATCTTGTCGGCAACGGCATTTACGTCGCGGGCTTCAAGGCGATCGCGGCGCACTTCGGCCAGGAGGCCTGACGCATGCTCACTGTCGACACCTACCCGACCCTTGCAGAGGCGGCGCAGAATATCGGGCCGGGCAGCCGCTTCCTCGGCGGCGGCACGATCGTCATGCGCTCGGTCAACTACGGCGACCAAAGCTTCAACCGTGTTGTCCGCACGACGGACCCGGCGCTGAAGGTCATTCGGGCCGAGAGCAGCCGCGTGACGATCGGTGTGGCTGTCCGCATGGCCGATGTCATCGCAAGCAGCGATCTTGATTTCCTGATGCCGGCCGCCCGCGGTGTCGGCGGACCGGCGGTGCGCAACATGGCAACCGTCGGTGGTAACCTGTTTGCCGCTCACCCCTACGGCGACTTTACAACCGCGCTGTTGGCGCTCGACGCGACGGTGCGCACGAGCGACGGCCGCGAGCAGCTGCTGGAGACGTTCCTCGCTGATCGTGACCGCTTTGCAGGCCTCGTCGAAAGCATTTCGGTTGCCCGCCCGATGCGCGGCGACTTCCGGTTCGCCAAGGTTAGCCGCGTCAAGCCCAAGGGTGTTTCCGTGCTCTCGGTCGCGGCCTGGCTGCCGAAGTACTCCGGCCGGATGCAGAACGCGCGGGTTGCGTTCGGTGCAATGGGGCCGACACCGTTGCGCGCAAAGGCGGCTGAGCAGGCGCTTGAGGGCGCGACGCTCGATGACGCCGGGGTTGCCCGCGCGCTTGACGTTGCCTGCGAAGGCCTGTCGCCGGCTGACGACGCGCTGGCGTCCGCCTGGTACCGCCGTGAGGTCGCGCCCGTGCACCTGAAGCGTCTGCTGCTGGAGAGAGGTTGAGGCGATGGCAAAGAAGCCGATCCAGTTCACGCTCAATGGCAGCGAAACGGCCGTCTTCGTCGAAGGCGGCGCTAACCTGCTCGATGTCCTGCGGCGCGGTGTTGGCGATCTGACGCCGAAGCACGGATGCAGCCAGGGCACATGCGGCACCTGCACCGTCATTATCGATGGCGAGCCGCATCTGAGCTGCATCACGCTGGCTGAACTTGCCGAAGGCCGCACAATCGAAACGACCGGTGGCATGGGCCGCGGCGAGGTTCTCGATCCGCTGCAAACGGCCTTCATGGAAGGGTTCGCCGCGCAATGTGGCTACTGCTCGCCGGGGATGTTGATGGCGGCGAAGGCGCTGCTCGATCGCAATCCAAATCCAACCCGCGATGAGGTGGTTGAGGCGATCTCCGGCAATCTCTGCCGTTGCACGGGCTACGAGCCGATTATCGACGCGATCCTGAGTGTTGCCGGTCGCGGATACGGGAGGACTGCCTGATGTCGTCCGTTGAGTTTCGCAAAGACCTGTTCGCCGACGAGCGTTCTGATGATTTGAAAGAGATCGGCAAGCCGACAATCCGGCAGGACATCCGCGGCCACGTCACGGGCCGGTCGCCCTATTACGACGATCACTTGTTCGACGGGTTGCTTCACATGCGGGCGGTGCGCGCGCCGCACCATCACGCGCGCATTCGGTCGGTCGACACGTCGGCGGCGGAGCGGATGCCGGGCGTCAAACGCGTGATCCTGCCGCGCGACGTACCGCACAACATCAATACGCTTCTGTCGCTCATCAGCTTTGGCCGCGATGACGAAGCGCTTTTGCAGGACAAGAAGATCCGCTACCGGGGCGAGCCGGTCGCGGCGATCGTGGCGGAAACTGAGCGGCAGGCGCGCGATGCTGTCGCCGCGGTGAAGGTTGACTACGAAGTCCTGCCGCATGTCCTCGATGTCGAAGAGGCGATCGCGCCGGGCGCACCGGTCGTCAACGACGAGTACCCAAACAACACGTTCGATTATCACGACCTTTACGATCATCAGAAGCTGCGCTTCGGCAACGTCGAGGCAGCGTTCGCGTCCGCCGACAAGATCGTTGAGGGTAGCTATCGCATGTCACCGATCGAGCAGGCGCCGCTTGAGACATGCGGGGCGATCGCGGCGCCCGAAACCAACGACCGCTACGTTTGCTACACGTCAACGCAGGCGCTGTTTTTCTCGCTCGGCACGACAGCGAAGTTGCTCGATATGCCGTCGTCGCGGTTGCACTTCATTGGCGGCACGGTGGGTGGCGGCTTTGGCGGCAAGGTTGATAGCCTGCACGAACCCCTGGCCGTGCTCGGCGCGCGGTTGACCGGCGCGCCGGTGAAGTACTGCTTTGACCGGGCCGAGGAGATGCAGGTCGGCGCCCCGCGCGGCGCTGAACTCTGGCGCATCAAAGACGCCATCACCAACGACGGCATGATCACCGCGCGGCAGTTCACGGGCTTCTTCGACAGCGGTGCCTATACGCGGCTGTCGTCGTACGCGGTGGTGAAGGGCACAGGCCACCTGCCGGGGCCCTATACAATCCCGAACGTCGCCTCGAACGTCTTTTGCGTCTTCACGAACCGGACACCGGCAACGGCCATGCGCGGCTTCGGCATCACCGGCGTCGACTTCGCGATTGAGCGTCAAATGGACCGCGTCGCGGAAGCAGCCCGCGTCGACCCAATTGAGCTGCGCATTAAAAACGCGTACCGCGACGGCGATATGAAAGCGCATCGACGCGTCGCCAAGAACACGGCTTTGATTGAGTGCTGTCAGGTCGCGGCGGGCAAGGCGCGGTGGCAACTGAGCCACGAGGCCGCGACGGCCTCGAGCCTCGTGGGCGGTGGCATCGGCTGGCGGGCCGAGATCCCTGAGACGGCCATCGACGGGGTCGGCAAGATCGGCGAGCGCCGCGCGGGCAACATCCCGGCTGAGCCGGCCGCCGGGACATCAGCGGGTGCGGGCCAGACGATTGCGGCCGGCACGGGCGGTGAAAGTGAGGTTGCCGTCCCGCCGCAGAGCGATGACATGCTGATCGAGCCTGGCCGCACGGGCTATCGTGGACCGTCAGGCGGCAATGGCGCAGAGCGGCCAGCCGCACCGCCCTCGTTTACGCCTTCACCCAGTTATCAGCCACCGCCGTCGCAGCCGAGCTATCGGCAGGCCCCATCGACGCCGACGACTGCGCCGCTGGCCGCGCAGCAGCAAACGGCCACGCCCGCGTCTCCGGCGCCTGCTGCACCTACGTACCAGAGCGAGCGGCCGGCCTACACAAACCCCTATGCGAGTTCGCCGCCGAGCCAGCCGCAGCCTTCTGCGCCTGCGCGCCACCCCGCGCCGCAGCCGACGAACACGCCCGCCGGCACATCGAGCGGCAGCGGCAGTCGCGCCAGCAGCGACAAGCCATATGAACCGTCGGAACCGTTCCAGCGTGGCGTGAAGAAGCCCGGCGTGTCGCGGTTCATATCCGGCACGAGGAGGCGTTGATATGACCATCCACAAGGGTCGCGGGTTTGCCTGCATCAACTACCCGATCGGCATGAACCTTGGCGGCGACCCGAGCCAGGCGCTGGTGCACGGAACCCCTGACGGCAAGTTCATGGTCTCGCTGTCATCGATCGACCTCGGACAGGGCATGAAGTCCGTCACGCGCCAGATCGCGGCTGAGACGCTCGGCGTGCCGGTCAGCGATGTTTACGTGGACACGGCTGACAGCGACACCGGTCCGCACTGCATGGGCTCGTTCGCCTCGCGGGGAACGCACCGGGTCGGCAACGCCGTCATCCGGGCGGCCAACGAAGCGCGCCAGCAGTTGCTCGAAGCCGCGGCCGATGAGCTTGAGGTCAACGCGTCGGACCTAGAGACGGACGGCGAAGGCAACATTCAAGTGAAGGGCGCGCCACACCGGTCGATCACGGTCGCCGAGACGGCGATTGCCGCGCAGTTCAAGCAGGGCCGCACGCTGTCCGGCCGCGGCATCTTCCTGATCCCGCCGTCGGAAGCCGACCCCGACACTGGCGAGATGTCGCCGGTGACGTGCTTTGCGCACGCAGCCGTCGTGATCGACTTGGAAGTCGATGACGAGACCGGCGAGGTGACCGTCACCGAGATCAACTCTGCCTATGAAGTCGGCCGCGCGCTCAATCCAAAGCTTGTCGAGCAGCAGTTGCTTGGTGGCGCCTGGATGGGCGTCTCGCATGCGCTCTACGAGACGACCGAACCGTACTACCCCGCACGCGAGCACGGGCCTGAAGACTTCAATACCTATCTGATGCCCGGGCCCGGCGACGTCGTCCCGCATAACATCGCAGTGCTCGAGCGCCCCGCGGAAGACGCGCCGTTCGGCGGCAAGGGCCCCGGCGAGATGTGTGCGAACCCGCTCTTGCCGGGCGTTGCGAACGCAATCTTCAATGCGGTTGGCGTGCGCTGCGACACGCTGCCGATCACGCCCGAGCGGATCCTGCGTGGCCTGCGCGCGAATGGCGGAGCGCGGCCGGCTGGCCAGGATGGGAGAGCGTAACCCATGGCCGTGCGCCGCTCGATTGTTGGCATCGACAGCCCGGTAGCGCTCCGCGAGGCGCTGGTGGCGGCGCAGTATCTGGCCGACGACACGCTTGCGACAGCGGCTTATCTCGGTCTCGCGCTCGGCAAGCCGCTGCTGCTTGAAGGCGCGCCAGGGGTCGGCAAGACGGAAGCTGCCAAGGCCCTCGGCGCGGTGCTCGGTCGTGAGGTGATCCGGCTGCAATGCTTTGAAGGGATCGAGTCGTCGGCGGCGATGTATGAGTGGAACTATCCACGCCAGATGCTCGCAATCCGCCAGGCCGGCAACGAATACGTCAACATCTACGGCGATGAGTTCTTGCTGACGCGGCCGATGCTTGCGGCCCTGCGCGCACCGTCATCGACGGTCTTGCTGATTGACGAGATCGACCGCTCGGACCACGAGTTCGAGGCCTTCCTGCTGGAGTTCCTGTCGGACTTTACGATCTCAATCCCGGAGACGGGAACGGTCCGTGCCGCAGAGCAACCGGTTGTCGTGTTGACGTCGAACCGGACGCGCGACTTGCACGAAGCGCTCCGACGGCGTTGCGTCTATCACTGGATCGATTATCCGGACCCCGCGCTCGAAGCGCGGATCGTCATGATGCGCGCGAGTTCGGTGGCGGAGGCGACGGCGAACGCGGTGGTCGCGGCCGTTGGTCGCCTACGCGCGGAGCCGCTCGCGAAGCCGCCTGGTGTGGCTGAGACGGTGGAGTGGGCGGAGGCCGCGACGCTGCTGAACGCGCAGGGCGCCCAGTGGCCGGCTGCCTTCCGCCGCGCGATCGGCGTCGCGCTCAAAGACCACGATGATCTCCAGTTCATCGACCCGCGGCTTGACCAGATCATCCCCGGCGAGGCCGCCGCATGACGACGCCGCGCCCGCTCGAACCGTTCCTGCAGTTTGCGACGATCCTGCGCCGTCATGGTTTTGCAGTTGCGCCTGACCAGACGTCGGATTTTATCGCAGCGGTCGGCCTGCTCGGACCCGGAGACATGACGGATATTTATCGTGCGGGCCTTGCAACGTTCGCGATCCCGCACGAGCGCCGCGACGAATACGATGCGTTGTTCCGCGCTGTGTTCCTTGGCCAGGCGGTCGCCGCGCCGGTTGCGAGCGACGATGACGACGAGGTCATGGCCTATGACCCAACCGGCGTTGAACAAGACGTCACGGCTGGCGACGATGAAAGCGAAGTCGGCGGCGAGGCAGCCGTCGCCGAGCGCCTCAGTCATCGCGCGTTCGCCGAGCCGGATGCTGATCTGACGCTGCAACGGTTCCGCAAGGCGGCCCCGGCAGCGCTCCCTCGGCGGCGATCGCAACGGCGGCGCACAAGCCGTAAGGGCGACACGATCGATATGGGGCGCACCTTGCGCCGCGCTTTGAAGAGCGATGGCGAGGTGTTCGATCTCGCGATGCGCAAACGCAAGACGCGGCAGCGGCGGATCGTGCTTTTGATCGACGTCTCAGGCTCGATGGAGGCGCGCAGTGAGCCGTCGATCCGGCTTGCGCACGCGCTTGCGCAATCAGCCGACAGCTTCGAGGCGTTCACGCTCGGGACGCGGCTCACGAGGATTACGCGGGCGTTGCGGACGCGCAATGAGCGCCAGGCGCTGGCTGACGTCGGCGGGCTCGTCGCGGACTTCGATGGCGGTACGCGGCTTGGCGACGCGTTGCAGGCCTTCTTGTCCGTCCCGCGCTTTTCCGGCTTTGCCCGCGGCGCGGCGGTTGTTGTCTTGTCGGATGGGCTCGAACGGGGCAGCCCGGGCGCGCTCGTCGATGCCGTCACGCGCTTGTCGCGGCAGGCCTGGCGGATCGACTGGCTAAGCCCGATTGCGACCGGCGACGACTTCGCCCCGCGCACCGAAGCGCTGCGCGCGGTCCGCCCTTACCTTGCAAGCCTCAGCGACGGCAGCTCGCTGCAAGCGATTTGCGATCATATCCTCAACCTGAGGAGCGCCGCATGATCGATGCGCACCATCATATCTGGCTGCAGAAGGACCTGCCTTGGCTGCTCGGGCCGGAGCAACCGCGCATCTTCGGGCCTTACGCCGCAATCAAGCGCGACTACACGATCGATGAGTTTCGCGCCGACGTGCAGGGCACCGGCATCGACAAGTCGGTCTACGTTCAGGCGAACTGGGCGCCGAACTGGTTCGCCGACGAGGCGGCCTGGGTGCAGTCTGTCGCCGATGAGACGGGCTGGCCAAACGCGATTGTGGGCTATGCCGATTGCACGGTCGATGACGTGCGCTCGCAGCTTGAGAAGCTAAAGCCATATCCGCTGATGCGCGGTATCCGCCAGCAGCTCCACTGGCACGAGAACCCGCTTTACCGTTTCGCGAGCCGCCCGGATCTGCCGGCTGACAAGACCGTTCAGGCAAACATCGCGCGCCTTGCAGACTACGGTTGGTCGTTCGATTTGCAGGTCTTCGCGCCGCAGATGGGCGATGCCGTGCGCCTCGCGAGGGCCTGCCCGGACGTCACGTTCATCCTGCAACACGCCGGCATGCTGGAAGACACGTCCGATGACGGCGTCGCGGCCTGGCGCGACGGCATGAACCGGCTCGCCGACTGCCCGAACGTCGTCACCAAGCTCTCGGCGTTCGGCACGTTCATTCACAGGAACGACCCGGACTTCATCGCGCAGATGGTCGATGACACGGTCGGCATCTTCGGCGCGGACCGCTGCCTCTACGGCTCGAACTTCCCGATTGAGAAAATCTGGACCAGCTACCGCGCGCTGTTCGACGCATTTCGGTCGGCCACGCAAGGCTTCAGCGAGGACGACCGCGACGCGATCTTCCGCGGCAACGCAGCCCGCGTTTATCGGATCTGACACCGCATATCGGCACGCAAAGAAAAACTGAGACGAGGAAGGAAACGAAATCATGGCCCTGCAGATTCACCTGCTCGACTACGGCGACATCGAACTGGAGACGAGCTTTCTCGTGCTCGGTCACGAGTGCGGGCGGACGCGGCGCGTGCCAGTCTATGGCTTCCTGATTACCGGCGGCACGTATCCGATCGTCGTCGATACAGGTTATCGCGACAACGCGATCATGGAATCGCTCGGCATGCGCGGGCTGCAGTATCAGCAGAACATGATCGAGAACCAGCTTGCCCAGCACGGCCTGAAGCCGGGCGACATTCGTTACGTGCTCCACACGCACTTGCACATCGATCACGCCGGCAAGGACGACAAGTTCCCGATGAACACGACCGTCGTGATCAACCGCCGCGAGATGGAGTTCTCGGTGTCGGGCATCATGTACCCGCAGTATCCGAAGCCGGACATCATGCACCTTGTCGAGCGCATCTATGAGCCGGAAGCGATGCGCTTTCTCGATCTCGAGATCACGGGCGCCGAAGAGATCATCCCGGGCGTCTGGTGCGAACCGGCGGGCGCCCACACCGAAGGCTCGATGAACGTGATCGTCGAGACCGCCGAAGGGCTCGCCTGCATCTGCGGCGACGTGATTTACGACTTCAACGATCAGATCGTGAACCACGTCTACACGAACAACGACATGGAACCGCGCACGACCGGCAACCATTCGGGGTCGAAGCGCGAGGAGAAGGCCGCGATCAAGAAGCTATTGAACAACTACAAGTTCTTGCTTCCGATCCATGATCGCCCGGCGCGCATCGAGCATGCGCAGGTTGTCGGCCGGCTCGGCATGCAGGTGCCGGGGCCGATGACCGAGACGCTTCCGAACCGCAACTGGTTCCCGGCCTGACCTTCGGCGGGCACCGTCTTGGGGCCCGCACGTAATCTTTCCGACGCCATTTGGAGTGCGTGACATGTCGCACATCGCATTCGATCGCCAGTTCCACGACCTGATCTACGAGCACGAACCGGTACATCAGCTCGGCACCGGCTTCACGTTCACCGAGGGGCCGATCTGGAACCCGCGCGAGCGTCATCTGCTATTCTCAGACATGCCGGGCGACGTGCGCCGCAAATGGACGCCGGACGGCCAGGTCGTTGAGGTCCAGCGCCCGTCCAATATGGCGAACGGGCTCACGTACGACGCCGAACTCAATCTGCTGGCCTGTGAGCACGCGACAAGTTCTGTCGTGCGCATCCGGCCCGACGGCACGCGCGAGGTGATGTGCTCGCAGTTCGAAGGCCGCGAGCTCAATTCCCCAAACGACATCTGCGTGAAGTCTGACGGGACGATCTACTTCACGGACCCGACCTTCGGCCGGATGCCGCACTATGGCGTTGAGCGGCCTCTGCAGCAGGGCTTCCGCGGCGTCTACATGATGCGGCCGGGGCATACGCCGGGCGACGAGCCGACCCTGGTGTCGGACCGGTATATGTTCGATCAGCCGAACGGCCTGATGTTCTCGCCGTGCGAGAAGTGGATGTGGGTTAACGACACCGGGCAGGCCAACATCCGCATGTTCGACGTCGCGCCCGATGGGCGGCTGACCAACGACCGGATCTTTGCGTCCGGCATTCGCGACACGCTTAAGGCCGGCCTCCCTGACGGCATGAAAGCCGACACCAACGGCAACGTCTGGGTGACGGCGCCGGGCGGGGTCTGGGTCTACTCGTTCCGCGGCATGCTGCTCGGCAGAATCGAAGTGCCGGAGATGGTGGCGAACCTGCATTGGGGCGGCGAGAACTGGGACACGCTCTTTATGTGCGCGACGACGTCGCTCTACGCCGTGAAGACAAAAGCGCGCCCGCGCATCGAGCCGTTCATGAACCCGCGGCCCGCAACGGTCGCGGCGGCGCCGACTGCGCATGGGTCTGCAACCGCGGAAGCCGCAGGCGCGCTTGGCATCAATCCACGCAAGACAGCGCTGATCATTCAGGACCTGCAAAACGACGTCATGATCGATGGCGGCGCGTTCGCAAGTACGGGCTCGCCGCAACACGCGCGAGAGCAGAACGTCGTCGAGAACGCAAAGCAGCTCGCGGCAGCGGCGCGGCGGTCCGGCGCGATGGTCATTCATGTCTGGATGGTGTGCGAGCCGGGGCATCCGGCGCTGGCGCAGCATGCGCCCCTGTTCCAGGGGCTTAAGGGTGAGAACGCGCTCGTGCGGGGCACGTGGGGCGTCGCGCCAGTCGCCGGCCTCGAGCCGCAGCCGGGCGACCTCATTGTCGAGAAGATGTCGATGAGTGCTTGGGAGACGAGCCGTTTGCAAAGCTACCTGCAGCATGCCGGCATCGAGACGATCATCAGCACCGGCGCGTGGACGAACATGAGCGTCGAGCACACCGCGCGCACCGGTGCCGACAAGGGCTACCGCGTCATCGTGCCGGAAGATGCGTGTTCAACAATGAACGCCGACTGGCATCGCGCGTCGATTGAGTACGCGATGACGAACGTCGCAACGATCAGTAAGACGCGGGACGTCGTCGCGGCACTCGCCGGCTGAAGCGTTCCGCCCTTACCGCTGGTTGCTTCCGCTAAAGTAGCGCCAGCGACGTTGCATTTCGGTGAGGATCGTCTCCGGCTGTCCGCCGAACGGCTCGAGGTCGATGAGCAGTTTGTTGTCGCTCGGCATGCGCCAAGGCAGCCGCATCAAGAGCCGATGATACGGCAGGTCGCGCCAGTCGGCCATGATCGCCCCGTCCATCGAGCGCGACAGCGTAATCTCAAGCTCATTGACCGCGATGTTGCGGATCGCGCGCTTTGCGATCCTGAGCCCGGCAACGCCGCGCCACGCAATCAAGCCGAAGCCTTCGATAAAGATGCCGTACTGGTTCGCGCCAATGCGGGCCTTGTCGGTCTCGATAAGCGGGAAGAAGAAGAACGCGCCAACGGCACCGGCCGCGCCAAGGATCAACGCCATCTGACTGCCCGTCAGAAACGCCACGCTCGAAAATACGACTGCACCGAGCCCAAGCACATAAACGCGAAATGTGCCTTTGCCCCGCGCGTAACCGATCGCATACCCCATGGGCTCGCTCCGGCGGGTGTCATCGCTTGTCGTCGTCAAAGTCGAAAGAACTCCCCTTGGTTCCGGTAGCCGTCAGACATCCTCCCGGCAACGGTCACCTGACGGGCACCTTGCCCAATTCGGCGGCACCGGCAGCAACGGCACGGCCTGCGGGTGCCTAGACCTTCCAGCCGCTGTGGATCGCGGCAACGCCACCGGTCAGGTTACGATAAGACACCTGCACGAACCCGGCGTCGCGGATCATGTCGGCGAACTGCTCCTGATCGGGGAACCGACGGATCGACTCGACCAGATACTGGTAGGAGTCGCGATCGCCCGTCGTCAGTTCGCCGAGGCGCGGGATGACTTCGAACGAGTGGAAGTCATAGAGCCAGTCGAGCCCGGGCACCGTGACGTCGGAAAACTCAAGGCAGAGAAAGCGACCGCCGGGCTTCAACACGCGGTAGGCTTCGCCGAGCGCTTTCGGGATGTCTGTCACGTTCCGGATGCCGAATGCGATCGTGTAGGCGTCGAACCGGGCGTCCTCGAACGCAAGCGCTTCGGCGTTGCCTTCGACCAGATCGATGCGGTCGGCGAGGCCGGCGTCGAAAACCCGGTCGCGGCCGACATCAAGCATCTCCGGGCTGATGTCACAGATCGTTGAATGGCATCGGCTGCCGCCGCGGCGCACGACGCGCATCGCGACGTCACCCGTCCCGCCCGCGACATCGAGGTGCCGGAACGGCGTCGCCCCGCGCGGAGGGTTCAGCATGGTGACGAAGTCGGACTTCCAGAGCCGATGCAGCCCGCCCGACATCAGGTCGTTCATCAGGTCATAGCGCCCCGCGACGGAGGCAAAAACGCTGTTGACCTTCTGCTGCCGCTCGCTCGGCTCGATCTGTTCGAAGCCGAATGTGCCGCTCGTATCGCGCGTGCGCTCGCTCATGGGATGTCCGCAATCTCGCGTTGCTGTTGGGCCAAGTCTAACCCAACGCGGCGTGGACCGGTACGGGCGTCTCGTCTCAGACTTCGCGTGGCGCAAACAGCCGGGCGACGGCGACCACGGACAGGGCGAGGCCGACGAAGAGCAGCGAAATCCACATGCCGGCCGCCGCCATGACGGCCGCGCCCGCCCAACTGATCGACGAGAAGGCTTCGGCGAACGTTGAGACCTTGGACGCTGCCTGGCGGCGCCGGAAGAGGCTGCGTCGGGCTTGCGACCGGAACATCAACTGAATGACCACCGATGACGCCGATGCGAGGAGCACGAAGATGGCGCAGACAACGCCCACCCAAACGTCCGCAATTGCGATGGCGAAGATGAGCGGGCTCGATGCGGCTGCCACCACCGCGAGCACAGACTGCACCTTCGCGGTTGTGAGCTGACGCGGCGATACCGGCGCCGTTTCGACCAGTTCGTGCGCGTCTTCGCCTGAGATAGCGAGCCACGCGAGGCCACCGGCGAGCTGGCCCACCGCCATGACGAGCACCGGCGCAAGGATGACCGACGCCGTTGTGCCTTCGGAAAAGTTCCGCCAGAGCAGAACAGCGGGCGGGATCAGGTAGAGGACCTGCATCAACGTCTGCGAAACAAGCCAGGGATCGCGGGCGAGCAGCCGCCACTCTTTCTGCCTGAGCGCCTGGGCCGCCGTCTTGCAGCGGAACTCCCACGGCGTGCCGGCCTTGACTGCACCTTCGCCGATGTTGGCTGCGATGAGGACCGTGCGGCCGAAGCTGCCGGCAAACGCGACGATCGTGAGCGCCAGGATAGAGAGTGCAACCGCGAGCAGGATCAGCAGCGCCTGCGGGTCGGCGAGCATGGCGCGCGCCGGGGTCCAGAGCCAGCTATCGAGCGCCGGCATCGCCTCGATGACGCTGTCGGATTGAAACAGCTTCACCCGTGACATTTGACCGAACGACAGGATCGCCGCGATCTGTGTGCCGATCAGGAAGACCGCGCCCATGACGGCGGCTACGATTTGCGCAACGAGCCGCGTCCGGCGCGGGCCGATGAGCTTGAACAGAACGAACGTGATGGAAACCGCAAGGCTGGTGGCGATTGCCGCGAGCGCGAGGACGGCTGGAAAGACTGCAAACCAGCTCGGCCCGTCGATGATGGCGGCGACAACGACGAACGGCACGATCAGCAGCAATGCGAGCGCTGATGTCTGGGCGACGATCGCGCTCACGCGCACCGCAAAGATCGTGCGTTCCGACGTTGGCGATGAGAGCAGCAGGTCGAGGTCAGCGCGGGCGTAAAAGGCGCGCGTGACCGACTCGATCGCTTGGGGGATCATCAATGAGAATGCGAGCGCATAGAGGCCCGATAGCAGCACGAGCGTGCCGGCGTCAGCGACGACGCCGTTTGCGAGCGGGCCGGAGATCATCGCGTACGCGAGGACGTGTATCGCGAGCACAAAGACGCCGACGCCGATGTAAGCCGAGCGTTCGCGGCGGCGCTGACCGGCTGTCATCATCGACATCCAATCGCGCCACGCGAGCCGCAGCTCGTGCGTTGCAAACCAGCCAAGGCTGCCGGTACCGGTCATGCCGCAGCCTTTGCGCGCGCGTGGGACGCCGTGGCGTCGGCGTCGGCATCGCGCATCTGGCTGTCGGCGACCACTTCAAGGAACAGGTCTTCGAGGTTCGTTTCGCCATGCCGCGAGCGGGCGCGCAGGTCTTCGAGCGTGCCTTCGGCAGCAAGCCGGCCGTTGGCGATGACGGCGATGCGGTCGGCCATGCGCTCTGCAACTTCGAGAATGTGGGTCGTCAGGATAATCGTGACGCCGCGTTCGGCATGCTCGCGGAGGACGGCCTTCACCTGCCGCGCTGAGCCGGCGTCGAGGCCGGTCAGAGGCTCGTCGAGGATCAGCAGTTTCGGATCATGGATCAGCGCGCCGGCGAGCGCCACCTTCTGGCGCATGCCCTTCGAGAACCCCTGGCAGCGCTGATCGCGAACGTCTTCAAGACCAAGCCAGCCGAACAGGTCGTCGGCGCGCGCCTTGGCATCCTCCGGCGCGATGCCCCAAAGCCCCGCGACGAACGCGAGGTATTCAGCCGGCGTCAGCTTGTCGTAGATCATCGGCTCGTCGGGCACCCAGGCCATGATCCGCTTGGCCGCGATCGGGTCGGCTGCGATATCGATGCCGTAGACGGCGATGCTGCCGCTGTCGGCTGCGAGCAGGCCTGTCACCATGCGCAGCGTCGTCGTCTTGCCGGCGCCGTTCGGGCCAAGCAACGCGTAGATCTGGCCGGGCGCGATGGTCAGCGATAGCCGGTCGACCGCGGGCGCATCGAATGACTTGCAAAGGTCTTGAAGGACGAGGGCCGGCTGTGACATGGGACGCACTTTCGGGAACACTGGAGGACGCGGTTTGGCGCGGACAACGGACTGCGTGGCATGATTATCCGAACGCGGTTGCCAAACACTGAAACCGGCCGGCGCCGTCGCAAGCTGGGACGGCCGTTCAGCCGCGCGAAAGACTTTGTTGCCTCCAACGCCGCTGAAAGCGCCTAAAGGCCCGCATGCCCGAGCTGCCCGAAGTCGAAACTGTCCGCCGCGGCCTCGCCCCTGTCATGGAAGGCGCGCGGATTGTGCGCGTCGAGCAGCGCCGGCCGGACTTGCGGTTTCCGCTGCCCGACAGGTTTGCAGGCCGGCTCGAGGGCAGCCGCATCCTGCGACTTGGCCGCCGCGCGAAGTTTGTCTGCGTGACGCTTGATACGGGCGAGATGCTGATCATGCACCTCGGCATGAGCGGCCGGTTTACAATCGAAGCCGGCGCGGCGCAGAAGAGGCCGGGTCAGTTCGTGCACGATGTCGGCGGCATCACCGCGCACGACCACGTGGTCTTCCACATGAGCTCCGGCGCCCGCATCACCTACAATGACCCGCGCCGTTTCGGTTACATGGACCTCGTTTCGGCGGCCGACGCTGAGGCGTGTCGCCACTTTGCGGCGCTTGGTGTTGAGCCGCTCGGCAACGCCTTCAACGCCGCGCATCTGGCGCGGCGTGGCGCAGGCAAGGTGCAGGACATGAAGGCGTTCCTGCTCGATCAGCGCAACGTTGCCGGGCTCGGCAACATCTATGTCTGCGAGGCGCTGCACCGCGCAGGGGTTTCGCCACGACGGAAGGCTGGCGGGCTCGCTCTCAAATCTGGCGCGCCGACCGACCGTGCCGAGCGGCTGGCCGTCACAATCCGGCAGGTGCTCGAACAGGCGATTGCCGCGGGCGGGTCATCGTTGCGGGACTATGCAGGCGCTGACGGAGAACTTGGCTACTTCCAGCATACGTTCCGGGCCTACGGCCGCGAGGGCAGCCACTGCCCGACCGACGGCTGCCCGGGCACCATCCGCCGCATCGTCCAGGCCGGCCGCAGCACCTTCTTCTGCGGCCGCTGCCAACGCTGAGGGTCGTGTTGGCTCAGTAGGTTCACTACGCTGGCGAAGTGACCAAGCGTGTCACAATCCTCGAAACTAAGACGACCCTTTCGAAGCTGCTCGCGCGCTTTGAAGCTGGCGAGGAGTTCGTGATCTGCCGTGGCGACAAACCGGTTGCCGTATCTGCGAGTTTGCGGTCGATGTCGTCTGGTCGCGGACGGATGCCTACTCCGCAGCCTCCGGCCGGGCTTTGCCTCTGGCCGCTTTCTTCTTAGCCGGCGCCTTTTTCTTTGCGGCCGCCTTGCCGGCTGCCGTGCTGCGCCGTTCGAGCAGCCCTTTCAGGAACCGTCCGGTATGGCTCGCTTCGCATTCGGCGACATCTTCGGGCGTTCCGGCGACAACGATCTGGCCGCCGCCATCGCCGCCTTCAGGCCCGAGATCAATCACCCAGTCGGCCGTTTTGATCACTTCGAGATTGTGTTCGATGATCGCGACTGTGTTGCCGGCGTCGACGAGTTCGTGGAGGACCTCGAGCAGCTTGGCGACGTCGTGGAAGTGCAGGCCCGTCGTCGGCTCGTCGAGAATGTAGAGCGTCCGGCCGGTTGCGCGGCGCGACAGCTCTTTGGCAAGTTTCACGCGCTGGGCTTCGCCGCCCGATAGCGTCGTTGCCTGCTGGCCGATCTTGATATAGCCGAGCCCCACGCGGCGCAGTGTCTCGAGCTTGTCGCGAATAATCGGGACGGCTGAGAAAAACCCGCAGCCTTCCTCAACGGTCATATCCAGCACATCAGCGATCGACTTCTCGCGGAACCGGATTTCCAGCGTCTCGCGATTATAGCGCGCGCCTTTGCACTGGTCGCACTCGACGTAGACGTCGGGCAGGAAGTGCATTTCGATCTTGATGACGCCGTCGCCTTGGCAGGCTTCGCAGCGCCCGCCTTTGACGTTGAACGAAAAGCGGCCCGGCGTGTAACCGCGCGCCTTGGCTTCCGGCAGCCCTGCGAACCACTCGCGGATCGGCGTGAACGCACCGGTGTAAGTCGCGGGGTTCGAGCGCGGCGTCCGCCCGATGGGCGACTGATCGATGTCGATCACCTTGTCGAGCTGCTCGATGCCGTCGATGCGATCATGAGGGCCGGGCTGCGCACGCGCGTTGTTCAGCTTGCGCGCGATCGCTTTGTAGAGCGTCTCGATCAGGAACGTGGACTTGCCGCCGCCGGAGACACCGGTGACGCATGTCATGATGCCGAGCGGGACGGTGCCGGTGACGTTCTGAAGATTGTTTGCCGTTGCGCCACGGACGGTGATCTGCCGCTTCGGATTGGGCTGGCGGCGTTCGGCCGGGACCGGCACCTCGCGCTTGCCGGAGAGGTACTGTCCCGTCAGGCTCTCGGTTGCCTTCATGATGTCGGCGGGCGGGCCCCGCGCGATAACGCGGCCGCCATGGACGCCGGCGCCGGGTCCGATGTCGACGACATAGTCAGCCGTTCGCACCGCGTCTTCGTCATGCTCGACGACGATAACGGTATTGCCGAGATCGCGGAGGTGGCGAAGCGTGCCGAGCAGGCGCTCGTTGTCGCGCTGGTGCAGGCCGATGGACGGCTCATCAAGGACGTAGAGCACGCCCGTTAGGCCGGAGCCGATCTGCGAGGCAAGCCGGATGCGCTGGCTTTCGCCGCCTGAAAGCGTGCCGGATGATCGCGACAGTGTCAGATAGTCGAGCCCGACATCGTTCAGAAACCGCAACCGCTCGCGGATCTCCTTCAGGATGCGCAACGCGATCTCGCCCTGCTGGCGCGAGAAGGTCTTGTCGATATCGCGGAACCACGCATCCGCTTTGCGGATCGACATCGCCGTGACTTCGCCGATGTGCAGCCCGCCGATCTTGACGCTCAACGCCTGCGGCTTCAGCCGGTATCCGTCGCACGCATCGCACGGGTGATTGCCCTGGTATTGCGACAGCTCCTCGCGAACCCACTGGCTCTCCGTCTCGCGCCAGCGCCGCTCGATGTTGAACAGCACGCCCTCGAACGGCTTCACGGTCTTGTACTTCCGCAGCCCATCTTCGTAGACGAACCGGATGTCTTCGCGGCCTGAGCCAAACAGGACCACATTCTGGATATCGCGCGGCAGTTCGTTCCACGGCGTCGTCATCTGGAACTTGAAGTGCCGGCCGAGAGCTTGCAGCGTTTGCTCGTAGTAGGGCGACGTTGCCCCCGTCTTGGCCCAGGGCGCGATGGCGCCCTGGCGCAGCGAGAGCGACCCGTCGGGAATGATGAGGTCTGGCTCGAACCGCAGCTCGGTGCCGAGCCCGTCACACTTCGGGCAGGCACCGGCGGGGGCGTTAAAAGAGAACAGCCGCGGCTCAACTTCGTCGATCGTGAAGCCGGAGACGGGACAGGCAAACCGCGATGAGAATGTGAGGCGTTCGTGCGTCGCGTTCTTGGACTTGTTTGCGCCCTTCAGCTCGCTTGGCGGCAGTGGCTGGTCCGCGAACTCGGCAATCGCAATGCCGTCAGAGAGTTCGAGCGCTGTTTCAAAGCTATCGGCGAGCCGCGTTCGCGTGCCGTCGTCTGGGCGGACGACGATGCGGTCAACGACGACGTCGATGTCGTGCTTGTACTTCTTATCGAGCGTTGGCGCGTCCCCGATTTCATGGAACGCGCCGTTGATCTTCACGCGCTGGAAGCCGCGCTTCTGGTAGCCCTGCAGGTCCTTGCGAAACTCGCCTTTGCGGCCTTTGACGACAGGGGCCAGCAGATAAAGCCGTGTGCCTTCCGGCAGCTCAAGGACCTTGTCGACCATCTGGCTGATGGTCTGGCTTTCGATCGGCAAGCCGGTCGCAGGTGAGTAAGGAACGCCGACGCGCGCGAACAGCAGGCGGAGATAGTCGTAGATCTCGGTGACTGTGCCGACGGTCGAACGCGGGTTGCGGCTGGTCGTCTTCTGTTCAATCGAGATGGCGGGCGAGAGGCCTTCGATGTGGTCGACATCGGGCTTCTGCATCATCTCGAGGAACTGGCGCGCGTAGGCCGACAGGCTTTCGACGTAGCGGCGCTGGCCCTCGGCGTAGATCGTGTCAAACGCAAGCGATGACTTGCCGGAGCCGGATAGCCCCGTGAACACGATCATTGCGTCGCGCGGGATCGTCAGATCAACATCGCGCAAGTTGTGTTCGCGTGCGCCGCGAACGGTAATTGTGTTGGAACGCGCAGCCGGTGTGATGGTGCCGGCCGTTTTAGTGTCGGCCGGTTTCACGCGGGCGGCGGCGGCCGCGCCAGGCGGTTTCGGCTTCCGTCCGGTGGCCTTGCGTGCCGGCGATTTCGTAGATTTCTTCGGCGCTCTGCTCATGGGGTCGACTTAAGTCAAATGGGGAAGGGCGGCAATGCAACCGGGCACGCTGCTGACACTTTCCCCCTACGAAGCCGAGCCGCTTACGGCTCAGCCGCCGCGCACCCTGAATTTGCAGTGAACGGCCCGATCAAGCGTGGTTAAAGTGCCGCGCACTAGGCCTGTCCCTGCACTTTAAGGGGACGGATATGGCTGCTGCCAACGCAATGACTGACTTTGGTGGGGACCTTTCGATGGCAAATCAGAACGACAAAGACTTGGTTGGACGCGCGCAGGAGTGGACCGAGCCGGAACGCGGCAGTCCGCTGGCGGGCGTCAAGCGGCTTGTGCAGATGACGCTGCTGGCCGTTTCGATTGTTGCGGCGGTGCCGACGATGATCACGCTCTACCACGCGTTTTCAAACGAGGTGCCGTACAGCAAGGTGAACCACCTGCTTGCCCAGCAGAAGATGTGGCAGCAGCAGGGATCGTGCATGCCGGACATCAACTTCGGCGAGCTGACGACGGCGAACGGCACCAAGGTGTTCGTCGGCGCATGCCCGAAGTCTGGTGACATCCTGTTCCGGCTCGTCAGCAACAAGGGCGAGATCAACCACGAGTGGTTTCCGGTCAAAAACTTCGACCAGACGGCCCAGGGCGCTGGCATCCTCGATTGGCTGATCGCACAGGCTCGCGCAGATGACGCCCGCCGCGGCCCGGCCAAGCGGTTCGCGCAAAACTCAACGTTCTCTGTGGTGTGTCAGGCCAACGGGCCGAAGAACACGCTCGTGCGCGTCGTCAAGGAAGGCGGCACCTGCTTTAAGGAGACGATGTCGCTCTTCACCGGCAAGGTGACCGGCCGCGAGGAAGTCGCCTGCGATGCGACCTGCACGCCGACAGGGTAGCATCGCTACCTACAAAGCTACCGCTACCGCTCGCGCGCGTCTGTCGCCGGGCGGTAGACGGTTCGGCCCATCCAAGGCTGGACGTCCAGGTGTTGCAGCCAGTCTTTCACCGACGGGATCCAGCCGAGGTCATCCTTGACGTGCTGCTCGCCGATCGTGCGGACCGGGACGTGCTTGCCGTCGCTATTCATGAGAGTGGTCCCGAAGATCGCTTCGCAGAGGAATATCCCTTCGCTGTGATGGCGCAGCGCCCGGTGGCGAAGGTCGGCAATGTGCGCCTTGGATTCATCGAACCAGTCGTGGATCGCCTGATAGTCCTCAGGACGTCCGCCAAAGAGATGCACGGACCGGACCGCGTGTTGATAGGGATGCGCCACGGCTCGCTCGCTCAATCGCTGCCGATATCGATATTCTCGACCACTGGCTCGGCATTGCGGTCTTCCACCAGCGTCAGGCGGTGCAGGTCGGCATAGAGCGCGCCGAACATCAAATACTCGCCCGTGCCGAAGCCGCCGCCGAACATGCGGGCGGCGAGGTCAGAGCCAAGCCCGTGACGCAAATCGTCTTGAAGGGATTTCGCGGTCCCGTCCGGCGCGCCTGAGCCATCGCGACCAAGGTCTTGGACCATGGCATCGACGCTGACGTGTTCGCCAGACGTCCGCTCCCCGTGCGCGACCCAGCCGAAACCCTCATCGTTGCCGCCGTCGTAGCGCACGTAAAGCCGCTCGATACCGATGCCGCGCAGGCGGCGGATGAGGTCTGCCATCTCCCGCTCATAAGCTGCCGGCGCGCCCGAGGTCGGCGGGTCCGGCACGATGCCAAACGTGCGCATCACCCGCTCCTTGAAGCCCGGCTTGTCGCTGGCGGCGTTTGCCTTCAGACCCGGGTAGTTGATCGGGACCGGCTCGCGATCGACGCCAAAGTCCCGCGGCTCCAGGTACATGAATGCGCTGGGCTTGGGCGGCGGAGGCTCCGAGCCGTCGTCAGGCCAGACCTCGTCCGATGTGTCGTAAAAGTAGGGCATTGGGGTCTCAACACTGTGATGCGCATTGGCGGACCGGTCGGGCGCGCCTAAATCCAAAGTTAGTGCATCCTAAACCACGAAACCACACGCCCGCTCATTCGTTGCTATTGGCGGGCGCTGGCTTGGTACAGTCTTGGAGACCTCGAATGGGCATGTTGGTGGATGGCGCGTGGCAGGTGAAACCGCAGCCGCGCAACAAGGATGGCGACTTCGCAAGGAAGCCGTCGCAGTTTCGCAATTGGGTGACGGCCGATGGCGCGGCCGGACCCACCGGCGAGGGCGGCTTCAAAGCGGAGGCCGGCCGCTATCATCTTTATGTGTCGCTTGCCTGCCCGTGGGCCAACCGCACGCTCATCATGCGCAACCTCAAAGGCCTTCAGGATGCGATCAGCGTGTCCGTCGTCCACTGGTTCATGGGCGATGAAGGCTGGAACTTCGCGGATGGCGATGGCGTTGTCCCTGACCCCATTCATGGCGCGAAGTTCATGCACCAGGTCTACACCGCGGCTGACCCGAACGCGACGACCAAGGTGACTGTGCCGGTCCTGTGGGACCGCGAGCGCGGGACGATCGTCAGCAATGAGTCGTCCGAGATCATCCGCATGCTCAACAGCGCGTTCGACGGGATCGGGTCCGGCGGACCGGACTACTACCCGGCCGCCAAGCGCGCCGAGATCGATGCGATCAACGAACCGGTCTACGAGGCGATCAACAACGGTGTTTATCGGTCTGGCTTTGCGACGACGCAGTCAGCCTACGACAAGGCGGCCGATGCAGTGTTCGCGATGATGGAGACTGTCGAGGAGCGTCTTGGAGCGTCGCGCTATCTGGTTGGTGACGACATCACGGAAGCCGATATTCGGCTGTTTCCGACACTGATCAGGTTCGATCCTATTTATCATATCCACTTTAAATGCAGCCGGAAGCGGTTGATCGAGTATCCGAACCTGTGGGGCTATACGCGCGAGCTTTTCCAGATCCCGGAGTTTCGCGAGACCATCAATTTTCACCACATCCGCCACCACTATTTTGAGAGCCATGAGAGCGTGAACCCAACCCGCATCGTCGCGCAGGCCCCTGAGATGGATTTGCTCGCACCGCACGGGCGCGGTTAAGCCTGCCGGGCGCACACCTGCACCCGCACGCGATGGTCCTGGAGATCGACCTTGGAAGAAAAGCTGATCGTCCCCGAGCAATCGGAGACCTCATCCTCTGAGCCGGTGTCGAAGCCGAAGCTGGTGCTCAGGCGTGCACGGGCTCAAGACGTGCAGGCGCTGGCGGAACTTTCGGCGCGCGTCTACGGCGTCGGGTCAGGTTACAGCCAGCGCATGATCCGCGGCCAGATCAACAACTTCCCCGATGGGCAGTTCATCGCCGAGTATGATGGCCGCGTCGTCGGCCATGCCGCGACCTTCATCATCGGCGGGACCATAGCGCTCCGGCCGCACACTTTTGCTGAGATCACAGGCTCTGGATATGCCTCGCGGCACGATCCAGATGGCGAGTACCTCTACGGGATGGAGGTCAGCGTCGACCCGGGATACCGCCGGCTGCGCATCGGCCAGCGGCTCTATAAGGCGCGCAAGAATCTCTGTGAGGAGTTGAGCCTCAAGGGCATCGTGTTTGGCGGGCGCATGCCGGGTTACGCGCGCCGGGCCAAGCAGTATCCCGATCCCGAGGCCTACATCGAAGCCGTGCGCGAGCGGTCGATCAAGGACCAAGCGATCGGATTTCATCTGGCGCAGGACTTCGAGCCGCTCGGCGTGCTCAAGCGCTATGACCCCGAAGACAAACAGTCGATGGGGCATGCAACGCACATGCTCTGGCGCAATCCGCGTTACGACGAGAACAACACGGTCCACGTTTCGCGCGAGCGGTTGAGCCCGCAGGAGGTCGTGCGCGTCGCGACCGTGCAATGGCAAATGCGCGGCATCGACCACAAAGACGAGTTTAAAAAACAGATCGAATACTTCGTCGATGTTGCATCCGACTACCGCTCGGATTTCATCGTGTTTCCGGAGCTGTTCACAAACCAGCTTCTTTCGCTCGAGGACAGGCCGCTTCCGCCGAAGGAGGGCATGGAGCGCGTCGCGGACTATACCGACTGGTTTATCGAATTCATGTCGGCGTTCGCGGTCAGCTACAACGTCAACATTATCGGCGGATCGCACTGCACGCGCACCGACGAAGGCCAGATCCAGAACGTCGCCTACGTGTTCTTGCGCGACGGGTCGGTTCACGCGCAGGAGAAGATCCACCCGACACCGTCGGAAAGTTATTGGTGGGACGTAAAAGGCGGCAATCGCGTCGAGGCGATCAACACCGACTGCGGCCCGATCGGCGTTTTGATCTGTTACGATTCTGAGTTCCCGGAACTCGCGCGGCACCTTGCCGACCAGGGCGCCATGATCCTGTTCGTGCCGTTTTGTACCGACGAGCGGCGCGGGTTTCTGCGGGTGCGTTATTGCTGCCACGCGCGGGCGATTGAAAACCAGATGTACGTCGCGCTCTCAGGTGTGGTCGGCAATCTGCCGAATGTTGAGAACATGGACATCCATTACGCCGAGAGCTGCATCCTGACGCCCTGTGACTTTGCATTCGCCCGTGACGGCATCGCAGCCGACACCGGGCCAAACACGGAGACGATCGCGTTTGCCGATCTCAGGCTGTCGGACCTTCGGGCCGCGCGGGCCGAAGGGAGTGTTCGCAACTTCCGAGACCGGCGCTTCGATCTCTATCGCGTCGTCTGGCAACGTTAGCCGCCGGTCTTCGGTTAGTGGTCGCGCTTGGCGATGAAGTCGGCGGCAGCCTTGAGCGTTGCGGCACCCGCGCCGAACGGCGCCAGCGCATCGTGCGCTGCTGACAGCGCCTCGTTGAGTGCTGCACGGGCCTCATCAACGCCAAGCAGGTCGACCAGGGTTGCCTTTCCGGCGGCGCTGTCCTTCCTGGCGGCCTTGCCCATGCGCGCGGCATCGCCTTCTTTGTCGAGCAGGTCATCGGCGATCTGAAACGCAAAGCCGATTGCCGTGCCGTAGGTCGTGAGCGCAAGCCGCTCGTCTGCTGTCGCCTCTCCGAGGATGGCGCCGGCTTCGGCTGCGTAAAGGATCAACGCGCCGGTCTTCATGCTCTGGAGTTGTTGGACGTGGGCGAAGTCCGGCTCCGGCGGATCGCCGAGCTTGTCCGACATCAGGTCGACCACTTGCCCGCCGACCATGCCCTGCCAGCCGCTCGCCTTTGCGAGGCCGGCGATCAGCGCGACGCGCTGGGCATCGCTTATGTTGAGGCCTGGCGCGGTCAAGGCCTCAAACGCAAGGGTCAGAAGGCCGTCGCCTGAAAGGATCGCCGTCCAGTCGTCGTAGGCCTTCCAAACGGTCGGGCGGCCGCGGCGAAGCTCGTCATTGTCCATCGCCGGCAGGTCGTCGTGGACGAGGCTGTAGCAATGAATGCACTCCAGAGCTGCGCCGACCCGCAAGGCCGTCTCCGGCGGTACATCAAAAAGCTTGGCTGACTCCACGACCAGAAACGGCCTGAGGCGTTTGCCGCCGCCAAGCACCGCATACCGCATGGCCTCGGCCAGCCGACCTGGGGCTGGGCCTGCATCCGCCATCAGCGCCGTTAGGTGCCGCTCAGTCGCCTCAGCCACCTCGCCGAGCCGCGCATTGAAACCCACTGCGTCCAACCGGTCTCTCCCCATCACCCATCGCGGCGCCACCACTGGACGCCCTATGATCCCCCGTATACCACCGCTTACCGATGATGGCCGACGTTGTCGAAGCGCATCCGGCGCTACGTTCAGCCGGCCGATCGAGTTCGCTGAGTTGATGTCCAACGTCCTTGCGATCTGCAAACAGTGTGCGCGGCAAGCGTTCGTGCGCGGCGGCTTGTTCCTGCTTGGCGCGGCGGCTGTCTTTGTTCTCGCCGTCGGCGCGCTCTTCCTCGTGTTCCGCTTCGTCGATCCGCCGGGGTCGGCCGTGATGCTCGCGGATCGGTTGGGCGGGCGCGAGGTTCGCCGCGCGTGGGTCGATTATGAGGCGATCTCACCGGCGCTCATTAAGGCTGTCGTGAACTCAGAGGACGCGCGGTTCTGCCGTCACTTCGGCATTGACCCGATCGAATTGGAAATCGCGTTTGAGAATGCGCGTCGGCGCGGCGGCTTAGACGTTCGCGGCGCAAGCACGATCTCCATGCAGGTCGTCAAGAACCTCATGCTCTGGCGCCACCAGTCGCTTCTGCGCAAGGGCCTTGAGTTTGCGATCACGCCGATCATGGAAGTTGTCTGGCCGAAGCGGCGCATCCTCGAGGTTTATCTGAATGTCGCGGAGTGGGCGCCTGGCGTGTACGGGATTGAGGCGGCCGCCCGGCATCACTTTAAGAAGTCAGCGCGTCGACTGACGACGCGGGAGGCGGCGTTGCTGGCAGCGGCCCTGCCAAATCCAAAGCTGCGCCGGGCGGGCCGGCCGGGGCCGAAAACACGCCGCCGCGCCAATCAAATCCGACGGCGGACGCGCGCGGCGGCGCTTGATTTGTCATGCCTCAAGGCGTGAAGCTATTTGCGGTGCGCGCCTACTGGTCAAGCCCAGGAATTGCCGATATAAGCCGCGCTCGATCTTCCAAGCCGGGCGCATTGCGCTGCCGGCCAATCTCTATTGACCCACAGCCAGCCGGAAGCGCGGGATCGCTCGCGCGGCTGGAGATGCAAGGAGTTTCCGCCATGGCGGTGCCAAAACGAAAAACGTCGCCGATGAAACGCGGCTTCCGCCGGAACGCTGATGCTTTGAAGGCGCCGGTTTATGTCGAAGACAAAGAGTCTGGTGAACGGCGCCGGCCGCACCACATCGACCTGAAGACAGGCAAGTACCGCGGCCGTCAAATCCTGCCGGCGCAATCGACTGAATAGCTACCGCTCACCGCGCGGCTGCGGAACGTCCGGCCACAGATTTTGCGTGAGCCCGTCATAATGCTGCGCTAGACCTGCGTCTCAGTTGAACTGGAGTTCGTTTCATGTCCTTGCGCGCGCTGCCGCTGATCGGTGTCGTCCTTATCCTTTACAACGCAGTCGTATTCCTCGGCTCCGCATTGGGCGCGGAAACGGCTCCGGGCGCGCAGGAAGGTATCCTCCGGCAGGTGCTGTTTACGGTGCCGATGCTGAGCAACCCGGACGGCTGGTCGTTCAGTTGGGGCGACCTCATTACGCTGGTCCTGCTGGTGCTCTTGTTCGTCGAGATCCTGAAGGCGACCTACACCTCGACGACGGCGATGGTCGATCACGGGCTTTCGATGCTTGTCTTCATCGTCTGCCTGATCGAGTTCCTGATGGTCCCGCAGGCGCAAACCTCGGTGTTCTTCTTCATCACGGTCGCCGCGATCATTGACGTGGTCGCTGGTTACACGATCGGCATCAGGGTGGCGCGCCGCGACATCGGCTTTGGCGGCATGGGCGAATAGCCGATCCTGGATTGCGCGGCTGCTCTGGCGAGTGGCGGGCGGAATTACTCATAAGGCGCAGCGGTTTGCTGCGCCTTTTTTGCGTTTTGGCCCGCCGCATAGGCCGGGGTCCGAATGCTTTAAGGCTTCTTAAGGCTTGCCCCTTAGGCTCCCACCCCGAACGAATGCGGAAGCTTCCCTGGGGGCGGTCGCGCATAAGAAAAGCGGCCAGGGACGGGTCTTTAGTGACGTGAGCGGCGCTTCATCCATATCTGAGACAGAGCTGACCGCGGCTGGGTCCGACCGGGTCGATGAGCCGGTGCGCGAGACCGCCTACGTTTGGGACCTTCAAGCCGATACCCTCGACTGGTGTGATCAGGCAGCCGCCGCGCTGCGCCTCGAGCCTGCCAACGTGCCGGCAACGGGCGATGCCTTTGCGGCCCTGATCGGCGATGAGCATGCACGCCGCTACGCCGACGCAATTGCAGCCAACCCGGCAACCGATGCAGGGACCGGCGTCACCTACACGCTGCGTTACCGTCTCGCCCCGCACGGCCCGCGCACGCGCACAATGCTTTGGGTCGAAGACACCGGCCGCTGGTGGGCTGGGCCGAACGGGAAGCCGACGCGCGCCCGTGGCCGGCTGAAGATCAGCGCGGAACGCCCCGGTCCCGGAAGCCACTTCAGCATCGACGTCGACGAGCTGACCGGCCTCCTGAACCGCATCCGCCTGACCGATGCGCTCGCGACCGTCATCACACGCACGCGCCGCCAGCAAACGTCCGCCGGGCTGCTGATGGTCGCCGTCAACAACCTGCAACACATCAACGAGACCTTCGGGTTTGAGGCCGGTGACGCGATCCTTGCTGAAGTCGCGCGGCGGGCTCAGGCCGTGCTGCGCGGCGGCGACAGCATCGGGCGCCACTCGTCGAACAAGTTCGCAGCCATCATCAACGACTGCAGTCACCCCGCGCTCGAAGTCGCCGCTGACCGCATCTTGAAGGCTGCAACCGAGACACCGATCGACGTTGGCGATTGCCCGCTGCACGCGTCCGTCTCGATCGGCGGACTGGTCGTGCCCCAGCAGGCAAGCGACGTCAGTGCCGCGCTCACCGGCAGCTTGCGCGCCCTCGATCAGGCCCGCGCTGTGCATGGCTCGCGCGTAACCTTCTACGAAGCCGATCTCGAGAGCGACAGCCGTCGCGCCAATACCGTGTCTGTGGCGGGCCGTCTTTCGCGAGCGCTGAACGAGAACCGGCTCTGCCTCGCCCTGCAAACCATCGTCGATAGCGGTGCGCGCGCGCCGGCGCTCTATGAGTGCCTGTTGCGCCTTGATGAGCCGGGCATGCCGCCCCTTTCAGCGTCGGTCTTCGTGCCAGTTGCCGAAGAGCTTGGCCTCGCGAGCATGATTGACCGGCGCGCGCTCGACATGGCCATCGATCTCCTGAAGCGCGATTCCGACATCTCGCTTTCGTTGAACGTCTCGGCGCTGACCTGCTCGGATGCCGGTTGGATCGCGGCGCTCGAAACGCACATCGCCGGCCGCCCCGATCTTGCGAAACGTCTGGTCGTCGAGATCACCGAGACGATCGCGCTCAGCGACCTGAGCGAGACAGGCCGTTTCGTTGACGGGGTCCGCCGGATCGGCTGCCGCGTCGCGATCGACGACTTTGGCGCCGGCTACACGTCGTTTGCTAACCTCAAACGGCTGAACTTCGACCTGTTGAAGATCGACGGCAGCTTTGTGCGCAACATCGTGCACGATCCGTCCGACCAGATGTTCATGCGCATGATGGTCGAACTTGCGGAGAATTTCGGCCTGGAGACAGTCGCCGAGTGGGTCGTCGATCAACCGACGGCCGACATGGTCGCCGAGATGGGCGTGACGTACTTACAGGGCTTCCACTATTCCGAGCCGCGGCCGGCCGAAATCGTGCTGGCCGAACGCGCTGCGCGCAAAACCGCCCTTCGGGCCGGTTAGCTACGGCGCCTTTCGCGGCTAGTCCTTGTTGGACTTTGCGAGTTGCTCGATCTTCTCCTGCATATCGGCAAGCTGCGCGCGCAGGTCGGAGAGCTCCGACATCTCTCCTGTCTTGCCGCCAGATTTGCCGGCGGCCGTCGCGGCCTCGGCGGCGGCTGCCGCTTGGTCACCATCTGCCGGCGCTGACGTCTCGGCAGGCGACTGCGGTGTCAGATGCTGCGGCGTCCACATCCGCATGGCCTGTTCAAACATCGCAAGGTTCTTGCGGACCTGCGCCGTATAGGCCTCCATCGTTGCCGGGCCCCAAGGCGCGGTAAACGAACTGCGGAACCGCTCCTGCTCTTTCGCCAGCGCCTCCATGCTCATTTGCAGGTAGTTCGGCACCATGGGGCTCAGGCCAATGTCGTCGTAAAAGCGGATGAGCTGGCGCAGAAACGGCGTCGGCAACAGGTTTGGGCCGGTTGAGCGGCTTTCTTGCTCAACGATGATCTGGGTTAATACCGAGTGGGTCAGGTCATCGCCTGACTTCGCGTCATAGACCACAAAGTCCCGATCGGACCGCACCATCTGGGCGAGGTCGTCGAGCGTCACGTACGTACTCGTCTCAGTATTATAGAGGCGGCGGTTCGCGTATTTCTTGACGACGACCGGCTGGTTGCCATCGGCCTGCGTGTTTTCGCTATCCAACATTGCGCACCCCTGAAGTCGTATGCGGGCAAAGAGGCTGGCGCGGTCCGCGCGATATTGCACGTGACGTTATAGGCCTTTGCCGCATCGCACCATCGGTTTCTGCCGGTATACCAACCAGCGCCGGTGACAGGCCGTTTCGATCATCGGCGCACAGGACTTGTTGGCCCGATCATCACCGGCTATCGGTGCGCAAGGTTTTCCCAGAAGCTCGCAGGGACGTTGAGGACTGCCGGCCCATGACCCCGGACCCACGGCGCCGCATTGCGGCTGACCGCCAATCCGGTCAACAGTCGACAGTCACGTTGGATCGCGCTCAACCTGAGCCCCGCGGCGCAACTCATTGAAGGAGTTCGCAGATGAGTTCAGCAGACACCACGGTCGTTATCGCAAGTGCCGCGCGCACACCGGTCGGGTCATTTAACGGCGCGCTGTCGAGCGTCCCCGCGCACGACCTCGGCAGTATCGCGATTGCCGAGGCGATGAAGCGGGCGGGGATCGACGGCGGCGATGTTCATGAGGTGATCATGGGCCAGATCCTCACCGCCGGTCAGGGGCAGAACCCGGCGCGGCAAGCATCCATCAATGCGGACATCCCGGTCGATGCGCCGGCCTGGAACATGAACCAGCTTTGCGGTTCCGGCTTGCGCGCGGTGGCGCTTGGTGCGCAACAGATCCAGCTTGGCGATTCCGGCGTCGTCATCGCCGGCGGTCAGGAAAGCATGAGCCAGGCGCCGCACTGCCAGCATTTGCGGTCCGGCCAGAAGATGGGCGACCTGAGCTTCATCGATACGATGATCAAGGATGGGCTTTGGGACGCGTTCAACGGCTATCATATGGGCACGACGGCTGAGAATGTCGCCCGCCAGTGGCAGATCACACGCGACGAGCAGGACGCGTTTGCGGTGGCGTCGCAGAACAAGGCGGAGGCTGCGCAGAAAGCCGGCAAGTTCGATGATGAAGTGACGCCGGTCACCATCAAGACCCGCAAGGGCGAGATCGTCGTCGACAAGGATGAATACATCCGCGAAGGCGCGACCATCGAGAACATGCAAAAGCTGCGCCCTGCGTTCGCGAAGGACGGAACGGTGACGGCTGGCAATGCATCCGGCATCAACGATGGCGCAGCCGCCGTCGTGCTGATGAGCGCGGCGGAAGCCGACAAGCGCGGCATCGCACCAATGGCGCGGATCGTCTCGTGGGCGCACGCGGGCGTTGACCCGTCGATCATGGGCACGGGCCCGATCCCGGCCTCGAAGAAGGCGCTTGAGAAGGCCGGCTGGACCGTCGACGATCTTGATCTCATCGAAGCCAACGAGGCGTTCGCCGCGCAGGCCTGCGCCGTCAACAAGGGCCTCGGCTGGGACACTGACAAGGTCAACGTCAACGGCGGCGCGATCGCAATCGGCCACCCGATCGGCGCGTCTGGCGCGCGCGTGCTCAACACCCTGCTTTTCGAAATGCAGCGCCGCGACGCGAAGAAGGGTCTCGCCACGCTCTGCATCGGCGGCGGCATGGGCGTTGCGCTCTGTGTTCAGCGCGACTAACCGAGCGGCTTGAACGCGATTGAAGCTCAGCTTCGACTGACCGATAGTGACGCGGGGCAGCTGGACTGCCCCGCACAAAAACAAGTCTGACACATCAGGGAGAGTGGCTCATGGCCAGAGTTGCAGTCGTGACGGGCGGCACGCGGGGGATTGGCGCGGCGGTATCGAAGGCGCTGAAGGCGAAGGGTCATCGCGTGGCGGCCAACTACGGCGGCAATGATGAAGCGGCGCAAAAATTTCAGTCCGAGACCGGCATCCCGGTCTACAAGTTCGACGTCAGCGACTTTGACTCCTGTCAAAAGGGCATGGGCCAGATCGAAAGCGACGTCGGCCCGGTCGATGTGCTGGTCAACAACGCCGGCATCACGCGCGATGGCATGTTCCACCGCATGACCGCAGAGCAGTGGAACGCGGTCATCAACACGAACCTCAACTCGCTGTTCAACGTCACGCGACAAGTGATCGAAGGCATGCGTTCGCGCGGGTTCGGCCGCGTCATCAACATCTCGTCGATCAACGGCCAGAAGGGTCAGATGGGGCAGTCGAACTATTCAGCCGCTAAGGCTGGCGACATCGGCTTCACGAAGGCGCTTGCGCAGGAGAACGCGTTCAAGGGCATCACCGTCAACGCGATCTGCCCCGGCTACATTGGCACCGAGATGGTCCGCGCAATCGACCCGGCTGTGCTTGAGAAGAATATCATCCCGCAAATCCCCGTCGGCCGCCTCGGCGAACCTGAAGAAATCGCGCGCTGCGTCGTGTTCCTCGCCTCCGACGATGCTGGCTTCATCACCGGCTCCACCCTCTCCGCCAACGGTGGCCAGTTCATGAGCTAGGAGAGGTTTGGGTTCTAAGGGTCCAACCGCGCTGCCGCGCGCTCTTCTTCGGTCCAACTGCGCTGCCGCGCGTTGGCACACGAGTCCGCCAGGCCATTCGCTGCGGCGCGCTACACTGGCTTACGGCCAGCTTCGTGCGCCTCGCTCTGTTCTTTGCGGGGTTGGCAGGTGGCTGCCGTGGGCGCGGTGGCGGTGCACTCTCTCTTTTGTGGTCCAACTGCGCTGCCGCGCGTTGGCACACGAGTCCGCAAGGCCATTCGCTGCGGCGCGCTACACTGGCTTACTGCCATCTTCGTGAGCCTCGCTATGTTCTTTGCGGGGTTGGCAGGTGGCTGCCGTGGGAGCGGTGGCGGTGCACTCTCTCTTTTGTGG
>JBCBIY010000007.1:0-150012 GCA_038523925.1 Pseudomonadota bacterium
AGGAGCAGGCCCTAAGGCCTGCGGATCGCGCGATGCGCTTAGTCGCGAAGTCCGAGCGCCGTCGAGCGGCAGCGTGGACGGGCAAACGAAAAACCACGCGCGGCGTCACCCGCTGACGACAAAGGCAGCCGCTACCACTTCCAGAGCGTGAGCAGCGCGCAAGGAGCCGGCCGATAGGCCTGCGGATCGCGCGATGCGGTTGGGTGCGGACTCTAAGCGCCGTCGAGCGGCAGCGTGGACGGGCAAAAAAAAGCGGAAGGAGCAGGCCGTCAGGCCGGCGGATCGCGCGGCGCGCTTAGTCTCGGACTCTAAGCGCCGTCGAACGGCAGCGTGGACGGGCCAACAAAAAACACCACTCTACCGCCGGCTCAATTCGTGGAGGACGATGGCGGCGGCGTTTGAGACGTTGAGGCTATGGATCGGTCCGCCAGAGGCGATGGCGACGAGCGCGTCGCACGCCTCCCGCGTCGACTGGCGCAGCCCCTTGCCTTCCGCGCCGAGGACGATCGCCGTCGGCCGGTCAAAGCGCGCCGCGTGTAGCAACGTTTCAGACTCGCCATCCAGGCCGGCAACCATCACGCCCGCGGACTGAATGTCAGCAATTGCACGCCCGAGGTTCTGCACCAGGCACACGGGGACGAGTTCGAGCGCGCCCGACGCGGATTTTGCTAGCGCGCCATCGAGCGGCGGGCTGTGGCGCCGCGTCAGGACGAGACCGGCCGCGCCAAACACGGCGCAAGAGCGGAGCACGGCGCCGACGTTGTGGGGATCTGTCACTTGATCGAGCAGCACGATCGGGCGGCCGGCACCGGCTGCATCGACCAGGTCGGCCAGTTCGGGCTCGGCGAGCGGCGCGACGTCTGCGGCAACGCCCTGATGGACCGTGTCCGCACCAAGCTCGTGGTCGAGCGCGCGCGGATGAACCCGCTCTATCGCCAGCCCATCGCCGCGTTCAGCCAGCGCGTCCGCGAGCCGGCGCTCTGCGTTCTCAGTCACCTGAAGCTTGTCGATCCGTCGCGCCGGGTTTTGCAGTGCGAACGTGACCGCGTGCAGGCCGTAGATGACGGGCGGTCGGTCGCGCCCGGGTTTGGGCTGAGCGCGCTTGCGCGCGAGCGGGCGGCGTCCTTTTGGTTCGGGCAAGGGTGGTAAACTCCGCGAAACTGAAGCAGGCGAATGGCCCGCATGGCACAAGGCCCGCGGCGCCTGGATTTGACGTTGACATCCGCAGTCCGTTTTGCGGTATTGCGCGCTCGCGCGGGAGACCGCGGCCGGCTTGGAGGGATGCCCGAGTGGCTAAAGGGGACGGGCTGTAAACCCGTTGGCTATGCCTACGTTGGTTCGAATCCAACT
The DNA here is from genome assembly GCA_038523925.1 of Pseudomonadota bacterium. Classification (GTDB taxonomy): domain Bacteria; phylum Pseudomonadota; class Alphaproteobacteria; order Rhizobiales; family Hyphomicrobiaceae; genus JBCBWG01. The sequence goes on from JBCBIY010000007.1 coordinate 1,351, forward strand.
CCCTCCACCATCCCGGCCTCAACCACGCGCACCGCCAGGCAGCTCAGCCCGGCGCCGCGGGTATAGCACAATGGTAGTGCAGCAGCCTTCCAAGCTGAATATGCGGGTTCGATTCCCGCTACCCGCTCCATTTTTTGGTTCGTCGAACTTTGCTGCCGCACCGAAGCGTTGTCGTCGCCTAGCAAAACCCGAACCGCGCTACTCGACGAGGCGGAGGCGTTTGTCGAGGACGGCGAGGACGCGGGCGAGGTCGTGACCGCGCTTTAGGATGTGCCCGGTCTGTGAGACGACGCTGTAGGCGCCTTGGCGACGGGCGAGCTTCGGCGTTTTCTCGATGCGGTAGATCGGCATCTCGCTCGCGCGGCGGAAGATGGAAAACGTGGCGGTCTCGCGCTCGAAGTCGAGGGCATAATCCTTCCACTCGCCAGCGGCGACCTTGCGGCCGTACACATTCAGGATCGCGTTCAGCTCCTGCCGCGTGAAAGTCGCGCGCTTTGGCTCCGGCGACGGGCCGCGTTGCGGCACCGGTTGGGGGTTGGACGGGTCCGGCGTCTGGCGCGTGCGGGTGTCCGGCCCGCGCGGCCGCAACTGTATCGGTTCGCTATCGCTCATTGCGTCCGGTTTCGCCGCTCATGTCCGTTTCGTGACAGCTCTGCACTTTCGCCGCGCCGCCGTGCGATTGCAAGTTGCTGATCGCGCTCTCGCAATTCCCGCGGTCCTCTCCCAATCTGGAGAAGCGGCAGCGTAATAAACTGTAATAGAAATCACGGAACGGTCACGATCCGACCAACGACGCGCCGGAATGGCCGCCTACTAAAGAGCCTGTTCAGACTTTGGCCCGGTCTTAAAAGCCTCGGAATTCTGCCCCCCAGTCCCCCCGAGGCGTCTCTCCTGGACCGGGCCAATCTGAACATGAGAAAGCCCGGCTCGATGGCCGGGCTTTTCGCTTTTCTGGGATGCGACTGGCGCCGAAGCGCCGTTCGCTAGTGGGCGAGCACTGCGAGCAGCAGCAGCGCGACGATGTTGGTGATCTTGATCGCCGGGTTCACTGCCGGGCCGGCCGTGTCCTTGTAGGGGTCGCCGACGGTGTCACCCGTCACCGACGCTTTGTGCGCCTCTGAACCCTTCATGTGTTTGACGCCGTCTTTGTCGACGAACCCGTCTTCAAAGCTTTTCTTGGCGTTGTCCCAGGCCCCGCCACCGGATGTCATCGAGATCGCAACAAACAGGCCCGTCACGATCACGCCGAGCAGCATCGCGCCAACCGCTGAGAACGCAGCGTTCTTGCCTTCAACGCCGCCACCGGCAACGAAGTACATCGCCGTAAACAAGACGACCGGCGAGAGCACCGGCAGCAGCGATGGCACGACCATTTCTTTGATCGCAGCCTGCGTCAGCATGTCGACAGCGCGGGCATAGTCCGGCCGGTCGGTGCCTTCCATGATGCCTGGCTTTTCGCGGAACTGGCGGCGGACTTCCTCGACAACCGCGCTGCCGGCGCGGCCGACGGCCGTCATACCCATGCCCCCGAAGAGATACGGGATCAGGCCACCGACCAGCAGTCCGACGACGACATACGGGTTCGAGAGCGCAAAGTCCGGTTCGAGCCCTTTGAAGAACTGATAGGTCGTCGCGCCGTCTTTGTTGGCCTCGTCGATGAAGAACTGCAGGTCGTAGTTGTAGGCCGCAAACAGCACCAGCGCGCCGAGGCCCGCCGAGCCGATGGCATAGCCCTTGGTGACGGCCTTCGTGGTGTTGCCGACGGCGTCAAGCGCGTCCGTTGAGCGCCGCACTTCAGCCGGCAGGCCAGCCATTTCGGCGATGCCACCTGCGTTGTCCGTAACGGGGCCAAACGCGTCGAGCGCGACGACCATGCCGGCTAGACCGAGCATCGTTGTCGTCGCGATGGCCGTGCCGAACAGGCCTGCCAGATTGAACGTTGCAAGGATGCCGAAGACGATCACCACCGTCGGCAGCGCGCAGGCTTCCAGCGAGACGGCAAGGCCCTGGATCACGTTGGTGCCGTGACCGGTCACCGAGGCCTGGCTGATGGAGCGCACCGGCCGGAAGCCGATGCCCGTGTAGTACTCCGTGATCCAGACGATGAGGCCCGTGACCACGAGGCCGACGACGCCGCAGAGAAACAGGTTCATGCCCGTTATCGGCGTGCCGGCAGCCGTCCCGATTTCACCCCAGCTCGGCAGGATCAATTCGGTTGCAGCGTAAAGACCGCCGACCGACAGCACGGCCGACAGGATGAATCCGCGGTAGAGCGCGCCCATGATCGAGTTGTTCGAGCCGAGGCGGACGGCAAACGTGCCGATGATCGATGTGAGCAGACAGACCGCACCGATGCCGAGTGGGTACAGCATGAACAGTTCGAGGTTCGCTTGGCCGCCAAAGAAGATCGCGGCAAGCACCATCGTCGCAACGACAGTCACGGCGTAGGTCTCAAACAAGTCGGCTGCCATGCCGGCGCAGTCGCCAACGTTGTCGCCGACGTTGTCTGCGATCGTTGCCGGGTTCCGTGGGTCGTCCTCCGGGATGCCGGCCTCGACTTTGCCGACGAGGTCGCCGCCGACGTCGGCACCCTTGGTGAAGATGCCGCCGCCGAGACGCGCAAAGATCGAAATGAGCGAAGCACCGAAGCCAAGCGCTACAAGCGCGTCGACAACCGTGCGGCTGTTCGGCTCAAGGGCCAGGCCTTCGGTCAGGAAGAAGTAGTATCCGGCGACGCCAAGCAGCGCGAGGCCGGCAACCAGCATGCCGGTAACCGCGCCTGACTTAAACGCGATGTCGAGCCCGTCAGCGAGCGATTGGGCGGACGCTTGGGCCGTACGCACGTTCGCGCGGACCGAGACGTTCATGCCGATGTAGCCGGTGAGGCCGGAGAGGACAGCGCCGATGATAAAGCCGACAGAGACCTGCCAGCCAAGATAGAGCGCGGCGGCGGCAATCACGACGCCCACAATCGAAATGTACGTGTATTGGCGGTTGAGGTAGGCCTGCGCGCCTTCGCGGATCGCCTCGGCGATCTCCTGCATCCGGGGCGTGCCCGTATCGGCCCGCATCACCGATTGGATTGTGAAAATTGCGTAGAGAATGGAGATCACGCCACAAGCGATGATCGCCCAAAGCATTTCCTGCATGGGAACTTTCCCCCTAAGGCCGAGTGGAAGGACCGGTCTTTCGCTGGTTTTAGAAAGCGTCGTCGCTACAGGCTCCTGCCCGCGCGGCTCAGACCCGGTCGGAAGTGAGGCGGGCGGAAAATGCCAAAAGTGTCATCACGTTGCAAGGCAACGCTAAGCGGTCTTTGGGATTAGTCGTTCGCGGCTTCCGCCCCGTTGAGAATCGCTAAAAGTGGTCGTAGCCGGCGGCGGAGGGCGTCACATCGGCCCCGTCAGCGCTGAGCAGCGTTACCCCGGAGCCCGCCCTGCAATGCCCAATCTCTGTGCAGGTGACACCGCCAGCCGCCGCCAGCGCGATAAACGGGGCTACGGCATCTGGCGGGACGGCGGCCAGGATTTCGTAGTCATCGCCGTGCGCCGTCGCGAGCTTGCGGAGCGCCTGATCGTCGCCAGCAGCCATAAGCTCTGCCGCGGGATCGACCGGCACCGACGGCCAGTCAAGCGCCACAGCACAGCCTGACGCCGCCGCCATACGGCCTGCGTCCTTGATGAGCCCGTCGGACAGGTCCATCGCAGCCCGGGCATACCGGCGAAGCGCGGCTCGCAGCCCCAGACGCGGGCGTGGTCGCAGATACCGGGCGCCCGCATCCTGCAACGCCTGATCGTCCGAAGCCGCAGAGCCCGCACGCACCTGTAGACCAACGGCTGCGGCACCAAGCGTGCCGCTCACCACCAGCCGATCGCCGGGCATGGCTGTGCCGCGCTGGATCATTCGACCCGCCGGCACTTCACCGACGACTGTGATTGAAATCGATAGCGGGCCGTCCGCGCGGTCGGTGTCGCCACCGATGAGGCTGAGGCCGAACGCCTCCTGCGCCTCGCCAAGCCCGCGAGCAAAGTCCGTTGCCCAAGCTTCAGCCGGCGCTTCAGGAAACGAGACCGACATCAGGTAGGCAACCGGGCGCGCCGCCTTGGCTGCGAGATCGGAGACGTTGACCGCCAAAGCCTTGAACGCAATGTCGGCTGCGCCATCTTCGGCGAAGAAGTGGACGCCCGCGCGAATGGGGTCCGTCTTGAAGACGAGCGCCTGGCCCGGCGCAGGTTCGAGAAATGCGCAGTCATCTTCAAAGCCAAGCGCGCCTGGAAGCGTTGCAAGCGGCGCGAGGTACCCTCCGATGAAGGCCGCCTCGCCGCTGATCTTGCCGCTCACCACGCGCTTCCGGCCACCTAATTGCTCAGCTCGCCCGGGCGATGCTTTTTCGCAAGCTGATCGAGCACACCGTTGATGACGCGCGGCTCTTCCTGATCGAAGAACTCTTTCGAGAGATCAACATACTCGTTGATGACGACCTTGGCTGGGACATCGGGCCGATCAATCAGCTCGTAAAGCGCCGCCCGCAAGATCTGCCGGACCGTGCTGTCGACGCGCGCAAGCCGCCAGCCATCGGCGAGTTGCTTGTCGACTTCCTGGTCGATGGTCCTCTGCAGCCGCACGACGCCGCGGACAAGTTCGGCGAAAAACGTCTTATCGGCCGCCTCGATGGCGAAGTCTTCGTCGCCCCCGCCTTCTTCGACGACCGTCTCAAACTGGCGAATGACCACGTTCGCGTCGGCCTTCGCGATGTCCATTTGATAGAGCGCCTGGACCGCAGAAATGCGCGCCGCGCGGCGGGCCGTCGGCGGCTTCGACTTGCTTGTGCGCGTCATAGGAGGCGGGATCCGCCAGGTCCGCGCGCATTAATCTCAGCGCCGATCTTGATGAGTTGAAGCACCGCGCGCGCGGCATCGCCCCCTTTACCCTCAGCGCCCCCCTTAGCCCGGGCAACCGCCTGCTCGTAGGTGTCCACGGTCAAAAGCGCATTGCCGAGCACGATCCCCGGGTCGCGCGTCACATGATAGAGGCCGGCGTTCGCTTCGTTGACGACGACATCGTAGTGCGAGGTCTCACCGCGGATCACGCACCCAATCGCAATCGCGCCATCGAAGAGCGCGTGCTGTGCCGATCCTAAAGCGTCCATAATGTCGAGTTCCTCGTCGTCTTCGGCGGCGTCGAGTTCCTCTTCCAGATCGATCATCGTATTGCCGAGGTTGCCCTCAACGCAAAGGCGCAGGGCCTGCGGCAGCTCAAGCGCGCCCGGCACATCAAATCGGGTGATCTCAGGGTCGGCCACCGACAGCACCTCCGTCGCGCCGGCGACCAGCATATCGGTCACGTCCTTGTAGTATGGCGCGACGACCAACACGATCCGCGGCCGCTTTCCCAGCAACTCCCGCAGGCTCTTGAACCGCTCTGCGGCAAACGTCTCATTTGCTGATGGCCCGGCCATTCTCAGCTCTCTCCCAGAGGGCGCATCGCTGCGATCTTCAGACCGAATGCCTCTAGCCCCACGTAAGTTGCATCAGGTGAATTGGTCAGAATTTCCATCTCGGTGACGCCGAGGTCGCGCAGGATCTGACTGCCGATGCCGATCTCGACGTTGCGGCTTTCGTGACCCTGGATCTTGCGCACGTTCGCTTCAGCTTTGCGCAGGAAACTTTCCGACACCGACTTCGGCCGGAGGTCTCGGATCAAGACGATGACGCCGCGTCCGGCAGCTTCAATCGCGCGCATCGACTGCGCGATCGTGTCTTGCGGCCCGTCTCCAACGCCAAGCAAGTCGGTCAGCGGATTAACCGCATGAACGCGCGTCAGCACCGGCCCCGGCTCCGATAGATCGCCCTTAACGAGGGCAAGGTGCTCCACCGGGTCGGTCGTCGTCTCATAGACATGCAGCACGAACGCGCCGCCGGCTGACGTCGTCACATCGCGCACGGTGACCGGGCGCACGATCCGGTCATTCCGCAAGCGGAACGCGATCAAGTCTTCAATCGTGCCGACCTTCAGCCCGTGGGTTTGTGCGAAACGGACGAGATCAGGCATGCGCGCCATCGTGCCGTCATCGTTCATGATTTCGCAGATCACGGCCGATGGATTGAGGCCCGCAAGCCGGGCAAGATCGACCGACGCTTCGGTGTGCCCTGCCCGCACGAGCACGCCACCGTCGCGGGCGACAAGCGGGAACACATGCCCTGGCGACACGATTGATCCGGCTTCAGCCGAAGCATCGATGGCCACTGAAATGGTCCGCGCACGGTCATGCGCAGAAATGCCGGTCGTCACGCCGTCGCGGGCCTCAATCGAAACCGTGAAGGCCGTTCCGGTCCGCGAGTCATTGCTGGCAACCATCGACGAGAGCTGCAGATCAGACGCGCGCTGTTCGGTCAGGCTTAGGCAAATGAGGCCGCGGCCGTGCTTTGCCATGAAGTTGATCGCGTCCGGCGTCGCCATCTGCGCCGGAATGAACAGGTCGCCCTCGTTCTCGCGATCTTCGGCGTCTGCGAGGATCACCATGCGGCCGTTCCGGAGATCGTCAATGATCTCGTCCGTCGGCGAAATGAACCCGCGGCCCTCGGCGTAGACGGCCGTGCTCAAATCTTCACTCACCTGCGGAACTCCAACTGCCGCGCGACGTAGCGGGCGAACACGTCAACTTCGAGATTGACTGCTGTTCCCGGCGTTTTCGCGCCCCACGTCGTGACCGTCAAGCTGTGTGGGATGAGGTTCACGCCGAAGCGCGTGCCGGCCACTTCGTTGACCGTCAGCGACGTCCCGTCGAGCGCGACCGAGCCCTTTGGCGCAATGAACATTGCAAGGTGTTCTGGCGCGTCGATGGTAAACCGCTGGCTTTCGCCGTCTGGTTCGATCGCAGCAATTGTCGCAAGTCCGTCGACATGGCCCGAGACGACATGTCCACCCAGTTCATCTCCCGCACGCAGCGAGCGCTCAAGGTTAACTCTGCGCCCCTCCGTCCAGTCGCCGAGCGTCGTCTTGGACTTCGTCTCGTTCGAGACATCGACCGAGAACCGGCAGCCGCCACCGTTTGCTGCGACGTCTGTCGCGGTGAGGCACACGCCGTCGCAGCAAATCGATGCACCGACGGCCACATCGCTCGCCGGATACGCGGACGCGATCTCAAAGCCGCCCGCGCGCACCGCGACGACCTCGCCGACGTCAGTGATCAATCCCGTAAACATCAGGTCGTCTCCGTTTCGGTCGGAATCTCGCGAGAGCCGGCCCCCTCCATGCGAAGGACGAACCGGGCATCGGGCCCCACCATGCGCGCATCGGCGACGACGAGGTCCAGGCCGGGGCAGTAGTGACCGGCAATCGATATGGCGTCTGCCGGGGCAAGCGGCCGACCGGCAACCGTGGCAGAGTAGAGCACGATCTCGTCGACCATGTGGAGTGCTGCGAAGCTCTGCCACATCGCCGGACCGCCTTCGACGAGCAAGCGCGTGATGCCGTCTGCGACAAGGCGCGAGATCACGTCCGGCAGCCAAATGCGCCCGCCGACTTCGTGCGCTGCGATTTGCGTGACGCCGGGCGCCCCGTCTGTCAGTGCGGCGTGCGCCATGAAGTGCCAGACCGGCACTGTCGCAGCGGACGCGGCGAGCTTCGCCGCCGGCGCGATCGCTTCGCCACCGACCACAACGCGGAGCGGCGATTGCGATTGAAGGCCCGGCAACCGGCAGGTCAGGTCCGGGTCATCATCGCGGACTGTGCCGGCCCCAACCAGGATGGCATCTGCTTCCGCACGAAGCCGGTGACCGTCGGCGCGGGCGGCAAGGCTTGTTACCCAGCGCGGGGCACCGTCGCCCCCCTTTGCGATGCGGCCATCAGCGCCAACAGCGATCTTGAGCTGCACGAACGGTCGTCGCTCCGTCACGCGCAGAATGTGCCCGCGGGTGATCCAGGCGGCCGCGTCGGCGAGCGGTGGCGACGACCGCACGACGTCAATGCCGGCTGCCGCAAGTCGGTCGAGCCCGCGACCGGACACGCGCGGGTCCGGATCGGCGATCGCGACAACCACACGGGCGATGCCGGCGGCGATGATGGCATCCACGCAGGGCGGCGACCGGCCGTGGTGCGAGCAGGGCTCAAGCGTGACCGCCAGTGTCGCCCCGCGCGCGCGATCGCCAGCGGCGGCAAGCGCCGTTGGCTCGGCATGCGGGCGTCCGCCCCGCTGCGTCACCCCGCGCCCGACAACCTGGTCGAGGTCTGCGCGGTAGACGATCGCGCCGACGGATGGGTTGGGTGCAGTTGTCCCAAGCCCGCGCCGGGCCATGGCGAGAGCCAACTGCATCAACGCTTCATCGGTGAGCGGTCTGCGGAGGTGGCCGGCGGTCATCCGCGCGATGCGACCGGCGGCGGCCGGGCCGCGTCTCCATCGTCGTGCCCGTCAGCGGTACTGGCGGCCTCGGCGTCCATGCTATCGATGCCGTCAATCGAGCGGCGCAGGCCGTCGGCGCGGCCAGCGATTTCGCCGAGCACCTGCTCGAAGTCAGAGACCTCAGTGAAGTCGCGATAGACGGAGGCAAAGCGGACGTAGGCCACAGGATCGAGGCCGCGTAGCGCTTCCATGACAAGCGCGCCGATACGCGCTGACGTGACCTCGGTGTCGCCCGCGCTTTCGAGCTGGCGGACAATGCCCGAGACCATCCGCTCAATCCGATCGGCATCAACGGGCCGCTTGCGCAGCGCGACCGCCACAGACTGATGCAGCTTCTCGCGATCGAACGGCACCTTCCGGCCGGACCGCTTGTGCACCGTCAACGCGCGCAACTGGATGCGTTCAAACGTCGTGAACCGCGCGCCGCAATCGGGGCAGCCGCGCCTGCGCCGGATGGCCGCGTTTTCTTCCGCCGGCCGGCTATCCTTCACTTGGGTCTCGTCGCACGCACAGAACGGGCAGCGCATCTTTCAGATGACCTCTCGCTCAAGGCGTCGGCCGCCGCGCTGACCGGCGCGGCGCCGCTTTGGGCTACTGGTAAATTGGGAAGCGGCTCGTCAGTGCGACGACCTTGTCCTTGATCTCACCTTCGACAGACCCGTTGCCATCGGCTCCGTTCGCCGCCAGGCCGTCGATAACGTCGGCGATCAACATGCCGACCTCGCGGAACTCAGCCTGACCGAACCCACGCGTTGTCGCAGCCGGCGTACCGAGCCGGACGCCCGAGGTCACAGTCGGCTTCTGCGGATCAAACGGCACACCGTTCTTGTTGCAGGTGATGTTGGCGCGGCCGAGCGCTGCCTCGGCATCCTTGCCCGTGATGCCTTTTGGTTGCAGATCGACCAGCATCAGGTGGTTATCCGTCCCGCCGGTGACGATATCGCAGCCGCGCTCCTGCAACGTCGCTGCAAGCGTCTTTGCGTTATCGACGACCGCGCGCTGATAGGCCTTGAACTCAGGCCGAAGCGCTTCGCCAAAGGCGACCGCCTTGCCGGCGATCACATGCATCAGCGGGCCACCCTGCAAGCCGGGGAAGACGGCTGAGTTGAACTTCTTACCGAGATCGGGATCGTCGGACAGGATCATGCCGCCGCGCGGGCCGCGCAGCGTCTTATGCGTGGTCGTCGTCACGACGTGGGCATGCGGGAACGGGCTTGGATGAACGCCGGCTGCCACGAGGCCTGCGAAGTGGGCCATGTCGACTTGCAGGTAGGCGCCGACTTCATCCGCGATCTCGCGGAAGCGCTTGAAGTCCCAAACGCGCGCGTAGCCAGATCCACCCGCCATGATCAGCTTCGGCTGGCACTCCCGCGCAAGCCGCGCGACCTCGTCCATATCGATGATGCCGTCTTCGCGGCGCACGCCGTAGTGGACCGGGTTGAACCACTTGCCCGAAAGGTTGGGCTTGGCCCCGTGCGTTAAGTGTCCGCCGGCGTTCAAGTCGAGGCCCATGAACGTATCACCGGGCTTCAGAAGCGCGAGAAACACCGCCTGGTTTGCCTGGCTTCCAGAGTTCGGCTGCGTATTGGCGTATGAGCAGCCAAAAAGCTGACAGGCCCGCTCATTCGCCAGTTCTTCTGCGATGTCGACGAACTGGCACCCGCCATAGTAGCGCCGGCCGGGATAGCCCTCAGCGTACTTATTGGTCATCACCGAGCCCGCCGCTTCCAGCACCGCCTTCGAGACGATGTTCTCAGACGCGATCAGCTCAATTTCGTGCTGCTGGCGGCCGAGCTCCTTCGCAATCGCCTCGGCCATGGCCGGGTCGCTCTCGGCAAGCGACTGCGTAAAGAAGCCATCGGCGAGTGGTGTTGTATCCTGGCGGGCGGCTTCTGCCATGGCGGTGTCCTCTTGGAGATTGGGCGGGCGCATCGGCCGAATCGGTCGGCGCCCCGGAATTCGGTCCGGTTGCATACCATTTGCGCATTGCCTGCCACAACGGGGCAGCCGGGCGCGGTCGTCGCAGGGCTCAGCGCCTAACCGTTCGGCAACCTTAATCCGGCAGCGGAATGAACTCGTCCGTGTCGCCCGGAACCGTGTCGAACTTGCCGGTCCGCCACTCTTCCTTAGCCTGGTCGATCCGCTCCTTCGACGATGACACGAAGTTCCACCAGATATGGCGCGGGCCATCCATGGGCTCTCCGCCAAGCAGCATCAGGCGGGCCTGTGACGTTGCCAGAACCGAGATCCGGTCGCCGGGCTTGAAGACGAGCAATTGCCCGGCCCCGAACGTGTCGCCCGCGATGTCGATCTCGCCACTTGCGATGTAAATGCCGCGCTCATCGTAGTCTGGGTCGAGTGGCAGGACGGCTCCCGGTGCGAGCACGGCCTCGGCATAAAAACTTGGGTGCGGGAACGCGGCTGGCGAGGTCTCGCCGTAGAGCGAGCCCATGATGAGCCGCACGCGTTTGCCTTCGCCTGTGATGCGCGGCAGGTCGTCTGCTGCGTGGTGGCTGAACGCGGGTGGGGCTTCTTCATGCGCTTTCGGCAGCGCCGCCCAGGCTTGGATGCCAAACAGGTTCCGCGCCGTCTGTCGCGCCTCTGAGGTCTCGCGCTCGGAGTGCACGATCCCCTGCCCAGCCGTCATCAGATTGACCGCGCCAGGCCGGATCGGGAGCGCTGTCCCGAGACTGTCGCGGTGATAGATTTCGCCCTCGAATAGATAGGTCACGGTCGACAGCCCGATGTGGGGATGCGGGCGCACGTCGATGCCTTCCGACAGGAGAAACTCAGCCGGGCCCATCTGGTCGAAAAAGATAAACGGGCCGATCATTTTGCGGCCGACCGACGGCAGTGCGCGGCGAACCTCGAAGCCACCGAGGTCGCGCGCCCGCGGCACGATTACCTGCTCAATCGCGTCGCACGAGCGGGCATCACCGGGAACTGGGTCATCTGCTGGCAATTGGCTCATCAATGTTCCTCGCGAAACTGACGGTGGCGCTGGGACATGACGAACCTTTCATAGACCGCCACGCTCACATCTTATTCACTGTCGCCATTAACGCCATTCTCATCCGAGCGCATCGGGTTAAGCTGACAGTCTGACGACCACACGTAGACTTACGGGGACGATACGACACGACACGATACCGGGGACCGACAACGATCTGCAGCGATAAAGGACGCCTCGTAATGAGCAATGACGCGACCCGCCCATCAGTTCGGCGGAGTTTTGGACGGCGGCTGTCGAACGCGATCGCAATCTTCACCGCGATCCAGTTTGCACTTTCCCCTGCAGCCTTCGCGAACTGCCACGAAGAGGCGATGCTCGTGTTCGATGCGTCGGGCTCGATGAGCGCCACGAACGAGCGCGGCCGCCGCATTGATGTCGCCCGCCGCGCCGCAGCCGACGTCCTCCCGGAAGTCACCGCTGTCAGGCCGACCGGGCTCGTCACGTACGGCGGCGCCTATGCGGTGGGCTGCTCCGGCGTTGAGCTTCGGATGCCGCCGATGCAGGGCAGCGCCAGCCTGATCATGTCAGAGCTGTTGGCACTCGCGCCGAGCGGGCAAACACCGCTCAGCCAAGCGACATGGCTCGCAGCGCAGACGCTCGACAACAACGGGTCGCCCGGCACAGTCGTCTTGCTAACGGATGGCTACGAGAACTGCGGCCTCAATGCGTGCACGCTTGGCGCGAAGCTCCGCAGCGAAGCGCCGAAGATCAAAGTGCACGTCATCGGCTTCCACCTACATTCGGTCGGCGAACGCTCGATTGCCTGCCTCGCAAACCAAACCGGCGGGACGTACACATCCACCCGCAACTACGAAGAGCTGAAGCAGGCGCTGCAGAAGACGCTCACCTGCCAACGGATCGCGCGCGGGCCAGGCGCCACCCGCTTCGGGCAACTTGCAAAGCTTCAGCTTATTACACTTGGCGACGCGCAGGGCTGACGCGGGCTTCGCGGTGTTTTAGAGCACCGCGCCAATCGCCTCGACAAACGCGTCGCCATCGGCGGGGCCGACATCAAGGTGCGTGACGGCGCGCAGCCGCCACTCGCCAAAGACGCTCACCTGCACATTATGCTTTGCGAGATCGCGGGCCACCTGGTCTGCGTCAGGCCCGTCTTCGGAGAGATCAAAGATGAGGATGTTCGTTGCTGGCTGAATGACAAGTTTGATCCCCGCCATGCCTGTCAGCCGCTCGGCAATGGAGGCGGCAAGCGCGTGGTCATCGGCGAGGCGATCAACGTTGTGGTCAAGCGCGTACAGGCACATCGCAGCCATGGTGCCCGACTGGCGCATTGCGCCGCCCCAGCGCTGCTTCACCGACCATGCGCGTTCGATGAAGTCGGCCGAGCCTGCGAGGACGGCCCCGAACGGTGTGCCAAGGCCTTTCGTGAAATCGATCCAGACGCTGTCCATTTGGGCGGCGTGGTGCTTCGCCGGCCGGCCGGATGCGACCGCCGCGTTCATGAGGCGCGCGCCGTCCATGTGCGTGGCAAGCCCGTGAGCCTTCGCGACTTCGGCGGCGGCGGCGAGCTTCTCGAGCGGCCACACAACGCCGCCGGCAAGGTTGACCGTTTGCTCGAACGAAACAAGACGCGAGTTCGGCGCGTACCGGCTCTTCGGATTGACAGCCGCACCGACGGCGTCGGCGTCAAAGGTCCCGTCTTCGGTCGCCAGCGCGTGGATCATGACGCCCGACAGCGCCGCCGGGCCGCCGCCCTCGGCAACGATGATGTGGCTTTGGTGCGCGCAGATGACGTCGTCGCCCGGCCGGCAGTGAAGATTGATCGCGATCTCGTTGCACATCGTGCCCGACGGCATGAAGACAGCCGCCTCTTTGCCCAAGAGGTCAGCGACGCGCGCCTCCAACTCTTTGACCGTCTTGTCCTCGCCGCGTTGCTCGTCGCCGACCTCGGCCGAGAACACGGTCTCAAGCATAGCCCGGCTTGGCTTCGTCTGCGTGTCTGAAAAAAAGTTGTGCATGTCCGCGTCTCCGATCGATAGTGCCGGCCGACATCCAAGCGTCGTATCAAGTCCGGAGTATTAGCATGGCCAAGGTCCTCGTCATTACTGGCGCAAGCCGCGGCATCGGCGCGGCAACCGCGATTGCTGCCGGAGCGCACGGCTATGCGGTTGCCGTCAATTACAACGCAAGCGCCGACAGGGCCGAGGACGTAGTCGGCAAGATCACAGCGGCCGGCGGCCGCGCGATTGCGGTGAAGGCAGATGTCAGCACGGAAGCTGGGGCCGCGGACTTGTTCCAAACAGTCGACCACGAACTCGGCACGCCCGACGCGCTGTTCAACAACGCCGGCATCATCCACACCAACCGCACGATCGACGGCTACGATGCAGCGACGCTTGATGCGCTTTGGCGGGTCAACATTTCAAGCCAGTTCTTCTGCGCCCGCGAAGCCGTCAAACGCATGTCCACCGCAACTGGCGGCAAGGGCGGCGCGATCGTGAATATGTCGTCAGCGGCGGCCCGGCTCGGCGGTGGCGGTGCGCTTCTTGCCTACGCGGCATCGAAAGGGGCGATCGACACGTTCACAACCGGCCTCGCCACAGAGCTCGGTGGCCAGGGCATCCGCGTCAACGCCGTCCGCCCGGGCCTCATTGAGACGGAAATCCACGATGCAACGGGCGACCCCGATCGCCTCGACGCGCTCGTCAGCATGGTCCCCATGCAGCGCACCGCCCCCGCATCGGAGGTCGCCGACGCCGTGCTCTATCTCCTGTCCGACCAGGCAAGCTATGTGACGGGCACGCATCTCGATGTTTCAGGCGGACGTTGAGCCAAAGACTTCGAACACCAAGGACGATGACACCATGAGCGATGCGCACACCTGGACCGTGTTCCTATCGGGCGAAATTCACACCGATTGGCGCGAACAAATCGAACAGAAAACGAAGGCTGCCGGTTTGCCGGTCGTGTTCGTGAGCCCGGTCACCAACCACGACTACTCAGACGACAACGGCGTCGTCATCCTCGGCCGCGAAGACCAGAAGTTCTGGCACGACCACAAGGGCGCGAAGATCAACGCTATTCGCACGCGCACGCTGATCGAGCGTGCCGACATCGTCGTCGTCCGCTTTGGCGAAAAGTACAAACAGTGGAACGCGGCGTTCGATGCGGGGTATGCCGCCGCACTCGGCAAGTCGCTGATCGTCCAGCATCAGAGCGAGCATCAGCATGCGTTAAAGGAAGTTGACGCAGCCGCCCTCGCCGTCGTCGAGACGGTCGACCAGATCGTCGACATCCTGCGCTACGTCATCCGCGGCGAACTCGACATGTGAGGGCGGCCGCGGACGCGACTTTCAGGCTCAGCGCTTTCGGACGTTCACAAAGTTCCGCTTGATGCCGTCCCAGGTGCCGGAGGCGAGGCAGGCCTCCTTCTGGTCGAGGCAGTATCCTCTGCAGAACTGCAACGGCGCCTCTTTCACGCAGGCGCGCCGGCATTGCTTTGAGATCTGCGTGCACGTGAACCGCGACCCATCCTGCCGCGGCGGTTTTTGTTGCGCCTCTGCCGGGCCAGGCGTTGCAATGGCGAGCGCGCCAAGGAGCGCGGTTGCCGCGGCGACAGTCTTCAGTCGGCTCATCAATTGGTTCCCTCAAGGAGCGCAAGCGCACCACGTGTTCGCCTGAGCTTCTGGCCTAGAATTGTGACGCCAGCGCGAGCGCGACGACAGCGACCATCGCGAGCGCCATGACGATGTTGATGGCGCGTGCTGCGCCGTCACTTAGGTCAAGCTGCTTCAGGACCGCGCCCGCATAAAGCCAGATGAGGTGAATCGGGATCGCGATGGAAAGCACGATCAGGCACTTCGTGATGTTCTCCACCACGAGGTTGCCGGGCAGGAACGCAAAGCCGGAAAACAGCGTCGTCGATACGGCGTAGGCTTTCGGATTGATGATCGAGAGGACGACGCCGTTGAGAAACGTTGGCGGTCGGGTTGCCTCGATAAAGCCGACGCGGTTGCCGGAGAATGCGACGAGGGCTGCCAGATAAAGGAGGTAGGCTGCAGAGGCGACGAGGAGGACTTCGCGGACGTAGGGAATTGTGAAGATCGCGGCGGCAAGTCCGGAGGCGACGGCGACCATGACAAGCTGGGCGCCGAAGACGATGCCAAACATGTAGGCGAGGCCCGGCCGGAAGCCGAACGCGGAGGCAACGCCTGCCGTCGTCAACACACCGGGCCCAGGCGTGATCAGCAGAAAGAAGACCGAAGCCGCGAAGGTCAGCATGCGCGCACCGTCTCGGTCATGAATTGGTCTTGGCCTGCGTCGGCCCCATCAGATGCACGGCTTCGACACGGTTGCCATCGGGGTCGCGGATGAAGGCTGCATACGCGTTGGCCATCGAGTAGGCGCGCAGCCGCGGTTCGCCATCGCACATGCCGCCCTTCTCTATCGCAGTTGCATGGAACGCATCGACGCCCGCGCGATCTTCTGAGCGCAGTGACACATGGCAGCCGGTATCGTCGGCCACGCGCGCCATCGCCGGCCGCGCGAGCAACCAGAGTTCGGGATAGCGTTTGCCGAACCCGACCCGCCCCGGCAGATCGACGAGCCGCTTAAACCCGAGCGGCGCAAGGATCGCTGCGTAGAACCGCCGGGACGATTCGATATCGCTGACGCCAAGCGAGACGTGATCGATCATCGCGCGATCGCCTTGCCAGCGAATTGAATGGCGAGCGTGCCGGGGGCAAGCTTCCGGTGTAAGCCGTCCAAGGCAGACCTCGTGGTATTGAACGCGCAGCCGTTGTGGCATGGAGCGCGGCTTGAAGAAAAGTGGCGCGCCTGGCCAGACGCCGCGCAGCAAGGACAGCCATCGGAGTTCGCCCGTGCAGATCTATTTCGATCCCGCCCAACTCGGGCACAAGCCGCAGCAGTTTATGGTCGCCGGCCGGATCGTGGCGCCCTTCGAGGTGCCTGAGCGGGCTGACCGGCTGGCTGCCAGGCTTCGCGAGGCCGGACACGATGTCCAGCCGCCGGCTGCTTTCGATCCGATGCCGGCCATCGCTCAGGTCCATCCCGCCCACTACACGGACTTTCTCTCAGGCGCCCACCGCGCCTTCCAGGCGATTGCGAACGCAGGGCCCGAGGTGCTGCCAAACGTCCATCCGCATGTCTCAGGCAGCCGCGATGGCGCCGAACGTGGGCCCTGCCCGGCCGCGAGTGTCGTTGGGCGCGCCGGCTGGTATCTGGGCGACATGGCGTGTGCGATCGGGCCTGCAAGCTGGAGCGCGGCGAAGGCATCGGCGCAGTCGGCGATCGCCGCAGCCGACGCTGTCGCCGCTGGATCGCGCCATGCGATGGCGCTTTGCCGCCCGCCCGGCCATCACGCCTACCGCGATCGCGCCTCCGGCTTCTGCTTCCTCAACAATGCAGCAATCGCGGTCGGCGTCCTGCAAAAGCGGTTCAGGCGGATTGCGATTGTCGACTTCGACACCCATCACGGCGACGGCACGCAGGCGATCTTCTATGGCAACGCAAGTGTCCTCGTTGCCTCAACGCACACCGACCCTTCGGCGTACTATCCGTTCTACATTGGCTATGAGCACGAGCGCGGCATCGGCGCAGGACTTGGGACAAACCTCAATGTCCCGCTCGCTGAAGGCAGCGGCGATAACGCCTTCCTCGCAGCGAATCATCAGCTCCTCGCAGCTGTCGACACATTCGCGCCCGATGCGATCATCGTCTCAGCGGGATGGGATGCGCATCGCGATGACCCGCTCTCGAAACTCGATGTGACAACCGAGGCCTACGCCGCACTTGGTGATCTTCTCGGCCAGCGCGCCGAGCCGATCGTTATCCTGCAGGAAGGCGGCTACTCACTGACCGCGATCGAACAGGCGGCGGTGACGTTCCTCGATCGGTTTGAAGCCGCGCGGAGCGGCTAGTCAGCACCAAGCAAGACCAACACGGAGGAAAAGACATGCAGCGGTTCACTGGGAAGTCTGTCGTCGTCACCGGCGGGGCGAACGGCATTGGCGCTGCGATTGCCAAGCGCATGGTTGATGAAGGCGCCTCGGTGCTCATTTGCGATCGCGAGGCCGACACGGCTGAAGCGCTTGCCGGCACGCTTGGCGAACGGGCCGTTGCGCGCACGCTCGATGTCGCTAGCCGGGCTGACGTCGAGGCAGCCGTCGCCGCCGCGGTCGATCGGTTCGGAAGGCTCGACGTGATGTTCGCCAACGCCGGCATCGTCGACCGCGAACCGTTTCTCGACATGACGGACGATCTTTGGGAGCGCGTGCTTGCAACCAACCTCAGCGGCACGTTCTACAGCGGTCAGGCTGCCGCCCGCGCCATGGTCAAGGCCGGCACCAAAGGCGCGATCGTGACGACAGCATCGAACTCCGGCGTATTTGGCGGGCGTGGCCGGGCGGCGTATGGCGCATCCAAAGCCGGCATCATCAATCTGACGCAGACGATGGCCATCGAGCTCGCCGAGCACGGCATCCGCGTCAATGCGGTCGCGCCGGGCGCCACGCGAACCCGCGCCGTCCATGGCGACACGCCGCCACCCAGCGTCGCAGCCCGCATGCCGATGGCCCGCTTCGGGGACCCGGCCGAGATCGCAGCCGTAGCCGCGTTCCTTGCGTCCGACGATGCATCATTCGTGACTGGCCACGTTTACTGCGCTGACGGCGGCTATACGACAGCGGGCGTCATGGAAGGCTAGCGCGCATCGCCCGTCTGCTTCAGTCCACCTCGATCGTCTCGCCCGGCTTCGGCACATGCACGCGATGACCGGTCATGAGGTCGACGAAGGCATCCGCGGTCTGGTCGATGATCGGGAACGTGCCGTAGTGGCAGGGGAGGATGTGCTTGAAGTGGAAGTACGTCCGGCAGGCGTAGGCGGCCCCCTTCGCGCCCATCGTGAACCGGTCGCCGATCGGCACGAGGCCGATTTCAGGCTGGTAGAATTCGTTGATCAGGCTCATGCCTGGGAACACGTCCGTGTCGCCCATGTGATAGACGGCCGGCGCGTCGCTATCGGGTGTGACGACGACACCGCAGGCGGTCCCAAGATAAACGCCTTCGGATGACGACGAGTGCAACGCATCGGTCAGGCTCACTTTGAAGCCATCGGCTGCAACCGTTCCGCCCGGGTTCATCAGCTCGACATTCGCAACGCCCTTGCCTGCGAGATAAGAGCCCAGTTCAAAGCCTGCATAGAGGGTGGCGCCTGTCGCTTGGCAGATTTCGACCGTGCTGCCGATGTGGTCGTCGTGGCCGTGCGTCAGCAGAACGTGGGTCGTACCTTCCGTCGCCTGGTCAAAGCTCATCGTCGCGCCCTCGAACGCGGGATTGCCCTTGAGGAACGGGTCGATCAGGATCGTCGCGCCGCCGAACTGCAGGCGAAAGGCTGAGTGGCCGAGCCAGGTGATCTGCATGGGTGTCTCCTCTGCTAACGTCATCTGAGGCGCTGGTGCCGGTTGGAAGACCGAGTAACACCGGCAGCACGACCATGGCCAACCAGGACGCGAATATGGCTGCAGAGATCTTCGAAGACGCCGACGCGTTTGCAGCCGCGCTGCCGCCAGCCGGGCGCCTGCTTGGTATAGACCTTGGCAGTAAAACCATCGGCCTCGCAGTCACCGATCCGGCCCGCACAATTGCGACGCCCGTCGATACGCTGGCACGCGGGAAGTTCTCGAACGACGCCGCAACCCTGCACGAAATAATGGAACGTGAGGGTGTTGTCGCGATCGTGATCGGGCTGCCGCTCAACATGGATGGCTCGAGCGGATCGCGCGTCCAGGCAACGCGCGCCTACGCCCGCAACCTCCTCGCGCGGCTTCCGCGGCCGGTTCTTCTTTGGGACGAGCGACTGACGACAATCGCGGCAGAGCGCATGCTTATTGAGGCTGACGCCAGTCGCGCCCGCCGACGGTCCGTCATCGACAAGCTCGCAGCCACGCTCATCCTTCAAAACGCGACGGACCGGCTGCGCGCAAACGGACTTACATCAGACCTGAAATAAGACGCACACGCCATCTGCAAACGGACAGGGCTCGCCGCGCGTTGCGCGATAAGTCCTGCTTGCAGGATTGCCTGTGGCGCTTGAAAGTCGACCCGGTTTCGCCGAACCGCCGCCCGATTACGCGCCTAGTTCTGCGGGAACCGACCGACGGTCGTATCGCCAGTGGAGAAAGCCGAGAGCGCCATGCGCGATATCACGACGAGAAAATTCCAAGTCCGGTGTCCGCCGGCTGTGCCCATCGTCCGCGACGTTGGGGCGAAGACGAGTCTCGAAAGCGAACTGAGGCGCTTTGATCCGGAGCGGCGGCGCACGGTCCGGCGGCTCGTGCGCGAGAACTCGCGCTATGCGGATCTGGTCCACACCTTCCCAGCCGTCCTCCATGTCGTGGCCGGCGGCGAAGACGCGAAAGAAGACGCGATTGCGCTGGAGACTGCGCGTGCAGCTATCGAGGATGGCGCTGCGCTGCGAACAGTCGCGCGCACGCTCGATCTGCCGTACTGGCTGCGCTGGCTGCCGCCCGACGCCTTCCGGGGCGAAATCCCCAAAGTCCCGGGTGACGCAACGTTCACGCGCCGCATTGCGACCAACCTGCCGAAACACCGGCGCTGGGCAGAAGCCTGGCTGCGGTCAGTCTCCTTCGCAAGCGAGGCAGTCGATGAGTCCTTTGCGCTCTGGGTTGCCGGACGACCTGAACTCTTGAATGACCGCCCGCCACAGAAGTCGCTGCGCGTGCTTGCCGTATTCGCCTGGGCGTCAACGACGATACCGAACCCGGACCCGGCGGGCCTCCTGCGCGTTCGGTGGCGGCCCGGCGCATCGACCTCGTTGGCGCTTTGCGCGTCGATCAGTTGGCTCAATCGCATCGAACTGGTCAGCAGGCTTGGTGCGCGGCCGCTCACGCCTTGGCTGGAGTCAGGCACGAGCGGGCCGTTTGAGATCGCAGCGCTGACGACTGCGGACCAGATCCTGGCTGAAGCGCGCGACATGTCGAATTGCATTGACCAGTACGGCCGGCAGCTCGCCCGCAGCGATACGCAACTTTACGCGGTGCGTGCGCGGGGCAAGTCCGTTGCAACGCTGGAGATCTGTCCGCATGCCCGCGAACGCGGCATGCTCGCCATCAGCCAGCTTAAGGGCGTGCGAAATGAACCGGCCGGTGAAGACGTGTGGCGGGCGTCGCTTGGCTGGCTCTCCGGGCAGCCTGATCTGAAGGTGCGCCCGACGCGCGCGCAGACGCGGCTCGTCGAGTTTGACCAAGACGTCTGGATGTCAGTTTTCGGGGCCTACTTCAAAGAGCACCCCGATGCGACCTGGTGGCCGCGACGCGGCAACCGCGTGATGGTCGAAATCCTGAGGGATGAATTGCGCCGGCTGGCCCGCAACGCGAACGTCTTTTCCTGGCTGTTTCGCTAGAGCCCGGTTCGTCCGGCTCTGGCGGGATCGCCGCACCAAAGTCAGAGCACCCACCAAAGCGGCGAACTCTGCTCAACTGACGTGAGCGCATCTGGACCTCCAGAGACCTAGGCGGTCGCGGAAGAATTGTCTTCATCGGAGAGGAGCGTGCGCCGGCGCTCTGTCGGGCTCATATCAAAGTTCTGGCGGACCCAGCGCGCAAACGCGCTTGGCTCAGAAAAGCCGAGCCGGCCTGAAATTTCAGACATCGTCAGGCCTTCATCCCGCAGGTAACCATCGGCCAGTTCCTCGCGCACCATGAGGACGATGTTTTCAAACGAGCTTTCTTCGCGCTCGATCTTCCATTGCAAGGCACGCACAGAGAGATCGAGCCGCCGCGCGACCGGCTCAAGGCTTACGGTCTCGTCGCAGGCCAACAGCTCAAGCACGACGGCTCTCACGACATTGATAATGCTGGTCGACTTGCGCACTTCACGAAGTTGCTGCTCGGCGATCGGTTCGATGGTCTCAAAGAGACCGAGGATCTTTTGCGGCAGGGGGCGATCAAGCACTTCGTTTTCGATGAAGATCGAAAAGTTCGGCGCAGCGTAAATCGCGCGCGGGCCAAAGACATTGCGGCTCATGCGATCGTCGAGCGGGCGGCTGGTCATCAGAGTGATCTGGCGCGGATACCAAACTTCGCCGGCCCCGGCGCGAATCCGGTTCAACAGCACGGCGAACAAGAGATCGGTCAATTGCCGGCGGACGGGACCAAACTGAAGCGGCAGCGCCGGTGTCAGCGTTCCGCCTTCGGCCTTCAGCGTCCAAGTGACGGTTGAGGCTGCGACGGCGAGCGGCGAAAACTTCTCCGTTGCCATAACGACGTCGCGCACGGTCGGCGCTGATGCCTGGATCTGGCCAAGCACGCCCGACGAACCCGGCATGACCTTGTTGGAAAAATTGAGCCCGAAATCGCGGTCCCCGGAGATGCGCGCTGCGCTCTCCAGCAGGTCAGCCGCTTCAGCCAGCGGGACCGTATCGGAGTTCAACCAAGCCTCAGACGAAGGTAGTCCAGCGTCAGCAAATACGGCCTGAATTGGCACTGAAAGGTCGTCGAGATATCGAGCTAACCCGCTGAATACTCCCGCTTTTATTTGCGGCGCCTCGGGCATTCGCCGGATTACCCCATGCTCGGAGAAAGACGATTTTCCTCTGACAACTGTTCTAGAGATAAGCGGACTGACTTTCGCGTCAAGCAGGTTCTCGGACGGTCTCCTACATCCCAGTCACGTCAGGCGGTTAGCCTGCAGAAAAATCGTCATGTGAGAGATGAAATGAACAACGCAGCAAATGGGAACGCGTCTCCGACCAGCATTCTTCACCTTCTTCACCGCGCCAGCCAGTCCGCCGACGACCTGCTTTCAAACAAGCTCGGCGATGTCCTGCTGACGCCGCGCCAGTTCACCGTTCTAGAAGCGGTCGCAAACGCCAGCGAAGTCAGCCAGACCGCGCTGGTGGACATTACCGGCATCGACCGCTCAACGCTCGCCGACATCGTCAAACGCCTGGTTGACGCCGGGTTCTTGAAGCGCGAGCGGACGGTGCGGGACGCGCGGATGTATGCCGTCCAACTCACCGATGCCGGCCGCGAAACGCTCGATCAAGCGCGCCCCATCGCGCATGGGGTTGCCTCAGCCGTGCTTGATCCGGTGAGCCAGGAGGATCGGGACCGCCTGATCGCGGCGCTCGACGTTATCACGCAGACGCTTGGCCCCGTCGCCAGCGCCCGCGTCTCAGCCCGCGCCAAGTCGCTCATCGTCCAGCGCCAACGCGTCGACGGATCTGAGGAAAAGACAGCAGCCAGCGGTTCGGACACCACTGATGCGACCGGTCACAACGGCACGGCAATGAAGCCCCAAGCCGCCTGCGCCTGACCGGGAAACCCAGGACCGGGTTTCACACTTTCTGCGCCAAAGGGAGGGACAGTTCATCGCGCGGTCTCGCGTGCGGTGAGCCCTGATGGCCGGCTGATAGGCGCTTGCTGTGGGGGCAGCGAGCGCCTATACAGCGCTCTTTAATGACGGCATCTCAAACGCATCGCATTCGGTTTCCCGGCGGGCATCTCCTTACCTGTGAGACGCTCGATGCGCGGGACGTCCACGCGCTATTAGACCGTGCCGAGCACGCGGCTGAGATCAATCAGCAATCGGCGAAGTCGCAGGACACGCTGCGCGGCCGGACGCAAATCAACCTCTTTTTCGAAGCCTCAACGCGGACGCAAAGCTCGTTCGAGCTTGCCGGCATGCGCCTTGGCGCCGACGTCATGAACATGGCGGTGTCGACTTCGTCGGTTCAGAAGGGCGAGACGCTGATCGACACGGCGATGACGCTGAACGCGATGCGGCCGGATTTGCTTGTCGTGCGCCATAACGCGGCCGGCGCGGTGGCACTGCTGTCGCAGAAGGTCGACTGCGCCGTCATCAACGCCGGCGACGGCGCGCATCAGCACCCGACACAGGCGTTGCTCGATGCGCTCACCATTCGCCGCGCGAAGGGCCGCGTTGAAGGCCTGACGGTCGCGATCTGCGGTGACATCAAGCATTCGCGCGTCGCCCGCTCAAACATCGACTTGCTCAACGTGCTCGGCGCGCGGGTCCGCCTGATCGCGCCTTCGACGTTGATCCCAACGCGGGCGGCAGAACTCGGCGCGGAAGTCTTCACGTCCATGAAGGATGGCCTCGCCGGAGCCGATGTCGTCATGATGCTGCGGCTGCAGCGCGAACGCATGAGCGGAAGCGCTGTCCCATCGGGGCGCGAGTACTTCCATTTCTACGGCCTCGACCACGAAAAGCTGGGGCTTGCTAAGCCCGATGCGCTGATTATGCATCCAGGTCCAATGAACCGCGGTGTCGAAATCGCCTCGGCCGTTGCCGACGATGCCCGCAGCGTCATCCGCGATCAGGTCGAGATGGGCGTTGCCGTGCGCATGGCGGTGCTCGAAGCACTCGCCAGCAACCTTCCCGACGCTTGAGCGAGGCCGCCATGGAAACGCCAAGCCAACATCAAAACCCGCAAGCGCTGATCAATGCACGCCTTATCGACCCGGCAAGCGGCCTCGATGCGCCAGGCGGCTTACTGATCGAAGCCGGGCGCATTGCCGATGTCGGCGCGCACCTTCGCCGCAACGCACCAGCCGGCGCCGATGTGATCGACTGCGGCGGCCATGTTGTGGCACCAGGCCTTGTCGATATGCAGGTGTTCACCGGCGAGCCAGGCAACGAACACCGCGAGACGCTGAAGACTGCGAGCCGCGCGGCTGCCGCCGGCGGCGTAACGACGATTGTCGTCATGCCGGACACGCAGCCGGTTATCGATCAGGTCGCACTTGTCGACTTTATTCAGCGCCGCGCGCGCGACAACGCCCGGGTCCGCGTACGCACCATGGCTGCGATGACGCGGAACCTAGACGGCCAGGAAATGACCGAAATTGGTCTCCTGAAGCGCGCCGGGGCCATTGCGTTTTCGAATGGCAAGCAGAGCGTCATGAACGCAGCCGTCATGCGCAACGTGCTCTCGTATGCCCGCGACTTCGATGCACTGATTGTCCACCACACCGAAGACGCGCATTTGAGCGCCAACGCTGCGATGAACGCCGGGCTCATCTCAACGCGACTTGGCCTGCCAAGCGTTGGCCCGGTCGCGGAAGTGATGATGCTTGAGCGGGATCTGCGGCTCGTCGACCTGACCGGCGGTCGGTATCACGCAGCAACGCTTACCTGCGCCGACAGCATCGCAGCAATCGAGAAAGCGAAGGCTGCGGGCCTGCCGGTGACCTGCGGTGTCTCGATCAATCATCTGACGCTCAACGAGACCGACATCGGCTCGTATCGGACCTTTTTTAAGGTCCGCCCGCCGTTGCGCACGGAAGACGATCGCCTCGCCGTCGTCGACGCACTCGCCCGCGGCACCATCGACGTCATCGTCTCGAGCCATGACCCGCAGGATGAAGACACCAAGCGCTTGCCCTTCGCCGAGGCCGCCGACGGCGCGATTGGTGTTGAAACAGTGCTGACGGCAGCGCTCCGGCTGGTCCACAACGGCGACGTCCCGATGATCCGCATCCTCGAAGCGCTCTCGACCGCGCCTGCCCGACTGCTCGGCCTTGAAGGCGGGACGCTCGCGAAAGGGGCCCCAGCCGACATCGCCGTGTTCGATCCGGGCATGCCGTGGCTCGTTGACCGCGAACAGCTCCACTCGCGATCCAAAAACACGCCGTTCGACGAAGCCAAGGTGCAAGGCCGCGTGCTGCGCACGCTGGTCGCGGGTGAGACCGTCTATCAGTTTGCGCGCGGGGCGGGCGATTGACCCTTGCTTTGATCGCACTCGCCGTCTTCGGCTATCTCCTCGGCTCAATCCCGTCCGGCCTGCTTTTGGCGCGCGCGTTCGGGCTTGGCGATGTCCGCAAGATTGGCTCTGGCAACATTGGCGCGACGAACGTGCTTCGGACCGGCAACAAGTTGGTCGCGTTCCTGACGCTCGTCTTCGATATCGCGAAGGGTTTCGTGCCGGTCCTACTTGGCCGTGATGTGGCGCTCGCAGCTATGGCGGCCAGCGGCACTGAGATCACCTCGAACGTGCTGATGGATGCGACGATCCAAGCGCCGGTGGCAGCCGCCTTCGGCGCGTTCATCGGCCACTGCTATCCAGTGTGGCTCGGCTTCCGTGGCGGCAAGGGCGTTGCGACTTACATCGGCTGCCTTGCCGGGCTCACTTGGGTGGCAGCGCTCGTCTTCTGCGGCGTCTGGCTGCTGACAGCGGTTGTCTCGCGCTACTCGTCGTTGTCGGCGCTGATGGCAAGCGTCGTCGTGCCGGCGATTCCATTCTTCACCGGACAGGTTTGGCTCGTCGCGCCGCTTGCCGCGCTCAGCCTGCTGCTCATCTTCCGGCACCGGGACAACATCCGGCGCCTGCTGGCGGGCACCGAAACGCGCATTGGGCAAAATGGCTGACGCGCACCGACAGCCACCGCCGCTGCCCGTCGCCGCGCTGGGCGAGGCTGAGCGCGTTGCCTGTCTCCGGCTTGTGCGCACTGAGGGCGTAGGACCCGTCACATTCCGCGAATTGATCAACCGCTGCGGCGGGGCGGAACGCGCGATCGAGGCGCTGCCCGAACTGGCGGCCAAAGGCGGGCGGCGCGCGGCCCCGCGCATCTTTGCCAAGTCGGCGGCCGAAACCGAACTCGCCGAAGCCGACCGGCTTGGCGCCCGCCCCCGCTTTACGATTGAGCCCGGCTATCCGCGACAGCTCGCCTTTCTCGACCACCCCCCGCCCATGATCTACGTGACGGGTCGGGCAGACCTCCTCGAAAGGCCAGCCGTCGCACTCGTCGGATCACGCGATGCGTCAGCAAACGGCCTCGCGCTCGCCCGCCGTTTTGCGCAAGACCTTGTAGCCAGCGGCTTTGTGGTTGTCTCAGGCCTTGCGCGCGGCATCGACGGCGCGGCGCATCGCGCAGCCGTTGATGGCGGCACGGTCGCAGTCATCGCCGGCGGGCCAGATTCATACTACCCACCCGAGCATGCCGAGCTGCAAGCCCGCATCGCCCGCGACGGCGCCGTCGTCACCGAGCAGCCGCCCGGCTTCAAGCCTCGCGGTAAGGACTTCCCGCGGCGCAACCGAATTATCGCGGGGCTCAGTCTCGGCGTCGTCATCGTCGAAGCTGCGATGCGGTCCGGTTCGTTGATCTCAGCGCGGCTTGCCAACGAAGCCGGGCGCGAAGTCTTCGCCGTCCCGGGCCACCCGGCTGACCCGCGGGCTGCCGGAACAAACGGGCTCATTAAGCAGGGCGCGACGCTCGTCGAAACCGCAGCAGACGTAATGACGGCACTTGGGCCCGCCACCGGGGCGCGCCCGGTTCGCGTCGCTGAGCCGGCGCTGGAACCGCCCGCTTCGCCCCCATCGCCCGCACCCGACCCACCGCGCCTCGACCTGACGGACGATGCCCGCCGCGCGGTCGCAGAAGCGCTTGGCCCGGCGCCGGCGCCGCTTGATGAAATCATCCGCGCGAGCGGGCTCACCGCCCGCGAAGT
Source organism: Pseudomonadota bacterium (assembly GCA_038523925.1). Taxonomy (GTDB): domain Bacteria; phylum Pseudomonadota; class Alphaproteobacteria; order Rhizobiales; family Hyphomicrobiaceae; genus JBCBWG01. The sequence continues at coordinate 28,230 of JBCBIY010000007.1, forward strand.
CCAGGTCGCGATCCTCGAACTTGCGCTCGCCGGACGCGTCGAGCACCACCAGGGCAACCTCGTCTCCGCGCGCTTTGCTTGATCGAAGTTGCCGCTAAAAGCGCCAGCGAACGCCCGAAATCCGGGCCGGTTTGACAGGCGACAGCCCTTTGAACATGTTCGCGCGAAACGGGCTGGCGGGACAACCGCTGCCCAATCAGAGCCAACGGACCGGCCCGCGACGGACATTGAAATCCGCGCCGGACGGCTCACTTACCGAGTGGTCATGAACGTACTCATCGTGGAATCGGCCGCCAAGGCCAAGGCAATCAATAAGTATCTGGGCAGCAACTATAAGGTGCTCGCCTCATACGGCCACGTGCGCGATCTGCCGTCGAAAGACGGCTCGGTTGATCCCGACAACAATTTTGAGATGACCTGGGATACCGATGCCCGGAGCCAAAAGGTCATCAAGGAGATCGCCGACGCTGTGAAGTCGGCCGATAAGCTGATCCTCGCGACGGACCCCGACCGCGAAGGCGAAGCGATCTCGTGGCACTTGCTCGAGATCCTCGCCAAGCGTCGGGCGTTAAAGAAGGATACACCCGTTGAGCGCGTGACGTTTAACGCGGTGACCAAGCCGGCCGTGCTGGCCGCACTCGAACAGCCGCGCAACATCGACGAGCCGCTCGTCGAGGCCTACCTCGCTCGCCGCGCGCTGGACTATCTGGTCGGGTTCACGCTGTCGCCCGTCCTGTGGCGGAAGCTGCCTGGCGCCAGGTCGGCTGGCCGCGTCCAGTCGGTCGCGCTGCGGCTCATTTGCGATCGCGAACTCGAGATTGAGGCGTTCAAGTCCGAAGAGTACTGGTCGATTGAAGCGCTGCTCAAGTCACCCAGTGGCGATGATGTCCGCACACGGCTGACGGCGATCGACGGGACGACGCTGAAGCGGCAGGACCTCAAAGACGGCGACAGCGCGAACGCTATCAAGGCGGCAATTGCAGGCGGCGACTTCAGCATCACGTCCGTCGAGAAGAAAGCGGTTCGCCGGAACCCAGCCGCGCCGTTCACGACCTCGACCTTGCAGCAGGAAGCCTCGCGCAAGCTCGGCTTTTCTTCAAAGGTCGCGATGAACGTCGCCCAGCGCCTCTATGAAGGCATCGACATTGGCGGCGAGACGGTTGGCCTGATCACGTACATGCGGACCGACGGCGTCCAAATCATTCCCGAAGCCGTGAGCGAGCTTCGCGATTTGGTCGCCAAGGACTATTCCGATCGCTACCTGCCAGCTTCGCCCCGCGAATACAAAGCAAAGGCAAAGAACGCGCAGGAGGCGCACGAGGCCGTCCGCCCGACGGACTTTAATCGCCGGCCTGCGGACGTCGCGAAGTTCCTCGATAAAGACCAGGCGCGGCTTTACGAACTCATTTGGAAGCGTGCGGTCGCGAGCCAGATGGCGTCAGCCGAGTTGGAGCAGACAACGGCTGAGATCAAGGTCGCGGGCCGCGATGGCAAAGCCTATGGCCTGCGCGCGACCGGCACGGTCACCGTGTTCGAAGGCTTCCTGACGCTCTACGAAGAAGGCAACGAGGACAGCGCAGACGAAGACACGCGTAAGCTGCCGCCGCTCAAAGAAGGCGAGCACCTGACCGACACCGAGATCACGCCGTCACAGCACTTCACGCAGCCACCGCCGCGCTACACCGAGGCGACGCTCGTCAAGAAGCTTGAAGAGCTCGGCATCGGCCGCCCGTCGACGTATGCCTCAACCATGAGTGTGATCCGCGACCGCGGTTACGTGCGCATGGATCAGAAGCGGATGATCCCTGAGGACAAGGGCCGCCTCGTCACGGGCTTCCTGTCGTCGTTCTTCAACCGCTACGTCCAGTACGATTTCACAGCCGACCTCGAAGACAAGCTCGACCTCATTTCGGACGGAAAGCTCGATTGGCAGCAGGTCCTCCGCGAGTTCTGGCGCGACTTCACCGCGGCGATCGACGAGACGAAGGACCTCAGGGTCTCAGAGGTTCTCGAAGTCCTCAATGACCTGCTCGGCCCCGCAATCTTCCCGCCGAAGGATGATGGGTCAGACCCGCGCGGATGCCCGGCCTGCAGCGTTGGCCGCCTGAGCCTCAAGACCGGCAAATTCGGTGCCTTCGTCGGCTGCTCGAACTATCCCGATTGCCGGTTCACGCGGCAGTTCTCCGAGACCGGCGATCAGGACGCGGCACTGTCCGGGCCGGACGGCAAGCTGCTTGGCGAGCATCCGGAAACCGGCGATCCGGTCACGTTGCGCAAAGGCCGGTTCGGCCCCTACGTGCAGCTTGGCGACCAGGGCAAAGACAAAGACAAAGACGAGAAGCCGAAGCGGTCCGGCCTGCCGAAGGGCGTCGACGCGGACGACGTTGACCTCGAGCTGGCGGTCAAGCTGCTGTCGCTGCCGCGCGAAGTCGGCATTCATCCAGAGTCGGGCCAAACGATCAGCGCCGGGCTCGGCCGCTACGGACCGTTCCTCATCCACGACGGCAAATACGCAAACCTCGAGAGCTTCGAAGACCTCTTCGAGATCGGTATCAACCGCGCCGTCACCGTCATTGCCGAGAAAGCGAAGAGCGGTCGCGGCGGCTTTACGCCCGGCAAGGCGAAAGTGCTCAAGGACCTGGGCGAGCATCCGGACGGCGGCGGCAAGATCGAAGTGCTTGAGGGGCGGTATGGGCCCTACGTCAAGTTCGGCAAGATCAATGCGACGGTGCCAAAGGGGACGGAACCTGAGGCCGTCACCGTTGAGCAGGCCGTCAAGCTGATTGAGGAGCGCGCTGCCAAGACAGGCAAGAAAGCGCCAACGAAGAAGGCGGCCGCGAAGAAGGCGCCGGCTAAGAAGAAAGCTCCGGCAAAGAAAGCGGCGGCGAAGAAAACGACGGGCAAGAAGAAAGCGCCCGCAAAGAAGAAGGCTTCGGCCAAGACAAAGACGCCGGCCGAATGATCGGCAGCCTTAGCGCCGCGCCCGGCAACCGCTGATGGCGCGTCGCCCGAAACCACAACGCCCGTCGCGACCGAGCGGCGAACTGCCAAGCGTCGCCGACGTGCTGAGTTACATCCGCGACGCAAACAGCACGGTGACGAAGCAGTCCCTCGCCAAGGCATTCGGCATCAAAGGGCCGATGCGGCGGCCGTTCAAAGACATGCTCGCCGAGATGGCGGATGACGGCTTGTTGGCGGGCAACCGCCGCGAGTACCGCGCGCCCGGAAAACTGCCGCCGGTCACCGTCATTGAGATCAAACGCACGGACGATGACGGCGACCTGATCGCAGAGCCCGTTGTCTGGAACACCGACGAAGGCCCGCGGCCCGAAATCCGGCTGGCGACCACCGCCGCGCCGGCCGGGCGGAAGGGCGCCAAGACCCGGTCGGGGCCGGAGCGCGCACTTGGGACCGGCGATCGCATACTCGCAAAGATCACAGAAGTCGATGCGAGCGAAGGCCTCGGCGGGCCCCGGTTTGTCGCCGAGCCGATGAAGCGCCTGCCGTCCGAAGCGCGCAAGCTGCTTGGCATCTACCGCTCGTCCGGCACGGGCGGTCTGATCTCACCCGTTGACCGCAAGGCGATGAAGGATTGGCGCGTTGCGCGCGCCGACACCAACGGCGCCGAAGACGGCGACCTCGTCAGCTTCGACATGGTGCGCAAGGGCCGGATGCAGGTTCCCGAAGCCCGCGTCATCGACGTACTCGGCAATCCGTCCGATCAGCGTCAGCTCAGCCTCATCGCCGTCCACGCGCACGGCATCCCGGCGGAGTTTCCAGATGACGTCCTCGCCGAACTCGACCACCTGCCGAAGCTGACGCCCGATGGCCGCGAGGACCTGACGGCGCTGCCGCTCATTACGATCGACCCCGCTGATGCCCGCGACCACGACGACGCGGTGCACGCCGCGCCTGACGATGATCCGGGCAACGCGGACGGCATGGTCGTCACCGTCGCCATTGCCGATGTCGCACATTACGTCCGGCCGGGATCAGGCCTCGACAAGGAAGCCACCCGCCGCGGGAACTCGGTCTACTTCCCCGACCGCGTCGTGCCGATGCTGCCGGAGAAGATCTCAAACGACCTCTGCTCGCTCCGTGAGTATGAGGTCCGCCCGTGCCTTGCCGTGCGCATGGTCTTTGACAAGCACGGCGAGAAGCGGTCGTCCCGGTTCATCCGCGGCCTCATGAAGAGCCATGCGAAACTCAGTTACGAGGAAGCGCAGGCAGCCTTCGACGGTACGCCCGGGCCGAAAGCCGAACCGATCGCGGCAACGGTCTTAGCGCCCTTGAAGGCCGCATACGACCTCGTCACCAAGGCACGCGCCAAACGGGCACCGCTCGAACTTGAGTTGCCGGAGCGCAAGATCCTGCTCGACGCGGAAGGCCGCGTGAAAGACATCGTGGTCCCGCCGCGCCTCGACGCGCATCGCCTGATCGAAGAGTTCATGATCCAGGCAAACGTGGCAGCGGCCGAAGCTCTTGAGAAAGCCAAGTCGCCGGTCGTTTATCGCGTGCACGAGCCGCCGGCGAAAGAGAAGCTGAAGAACCTGCGCGACTTTCTAGAGACGCTTGGCCTCAAGCTGCCTGCCGCCAACGTTCTTCGACCCGGGGACTTCAACCGCATCCTTTTGGCCGCCCAAGATCTGCCGGTGCCGCAGCTTGTCAGCGAGGTTGTCCTGCGATCGCAAAGCCAGGCCGTCTACGCGATCGAGAACGCAGGCCACTTCGGGCTCAACCTGAAGCGGTATGCGCACTTTACCTCTCCCATCCGCCGCTATGCCGATCTCCTCGTCCATCGCGCGCTCATCTCTGCGCTCAAGCTTGGCCGTGACGGGATGCAGCCCGAGCACCACGCGCGCCTCACCGAGACCGCAGAGATGATCTCGAATTTCGAGCGCCGCGCGATGGCCGCCGAACGCGAGACCGTCGACCGCCTCATCGCCTCGCACCTTGCCGAGCGCGTCGGCGCAACCTTCGCCGGCCGCATTTCAGGTATGACCCGTTCGGGGCTGTTCGTCCGCCTCGATGAGACCGGTGCGGATGGCTTCGTACCGGCCCGTTCGTTGTCAGACGATGAGTTCTTCGCGCACATCGAAGAGCTGCACGCGATGGTCGGCACGGATAGCGGGAAGGGTTTCGCACTCGGCGATGCAGTGCAGGTTAAGCTTCTTGAAGTCGTGGCGATGGCCGGCGCGCTGCGGTTCGAGATCGTAAGCGAGCCGAAAAAGATGCACGCCTCGCTTATGAAGGGTTACACCGGCCAGCGTGAGCGAAGCCGGCGTCAGGGTTACGGCGGCGGCCGAGACGGCGCCCGCGCGCGGCGCGGCCGAAGGCGCTAGAGCGATCGCGCTGCAGCGGGAGATTGGCCGCATTGACGCACATCAACCCGCGGCCGACAGTGCGGCAATGACCATCAAAATCGAGACTGCGAAAGACGCTGACGACCCGCGCAACGTGTGGCAGGCGATGCGGGATGGCACGCTCTGGCGATGCCCCGCGTGTCAGAAGGGCCGCATGTTCGAGCGCTACCTCAAGGTGGCCGATAGCTGCGACACCTGCGGCACCGAACTGCACCATCATCGCGCCGATGATGCGCCGCCGTACTTCACGATCTTCGTTGTCGGCCACATCGCGCTTGCCGGTGTGCTTGCAATCGAGAAGGCGTGGAAGCCGGAGGTCTGGGTGCAGCTGGCGATCTGGCTGCCGTTCACGATGATCGCATCGCTCATCCTGCTGCCGGTCATCAAGGGCGCGTTTGTCGGGTTGCAGTGGGCGCTGCGGATGCACGGGTTTGGTGGCGAGCCTGATGCCGCGCCGGTGCCGGGTGACCTTGGCGCCGCCAGTCGTGCGCGCGGCGCCACGCGGGCCGACCCGCGCTGACAGCCGTGGCGGAAGACAGCCCCCGCAACGCAGCGACCGTCGTCGTCATCGACATGAACGGCGGCGCGCCGCGGCTCCTGATGGGGCAACGCAATGCGCGTCAGGTGTTCATGCCGGACGTGTTTGTGTTCCCAGGCGGACGCGTCGATGAGGCCGATGCAAACGCGAACCTCGCGACGCCGCTGAGCGCGGTCGAGCGCACAAAGCTCGCCATTGACGTGCCGGATATGGGCCCCGCCATTGCACCGCACGCGCTCGCAGTTACAGCCTTGCGCGAGCTGCATGAGGAGACCGGCTACCGGCTCGCGCCGGCTGATGATGGGTCACCCGGCTACGACCTTGGTGACCTCACATACTTCGCGCGTGCGATTACGCCGCCCGGCCAGTCGCGCCGTTACGACACGCGGTTCTTCGCAGCAACGCGCGCTGAAACGCTCCAGCGCGTGGCAGACGGCGACGGTGAGCTTGGCAACATCGGCTGGTACACGCTGGCTGAAATCGCTGAGCTGAAAACCGCGGGCATCACGCGGCAGATCATTGGTGATGTTGCGCGGCGTCTGGATGCTGGCCCGCCCAATGCGTGGACCGACGATGTCTGGCTGATCCGCCACGTCGGGACGGGCTTCACGAAAACCGGGCTCACCAACCTTGCTGGCCGGCCGCTCGATCCGGACCGCCCATCTTGACTTGGCCCGGCGGCTCAGTAGGTTGCGCCGCTAACGCAGGGCGGCCGCGAATTGTCTGGCCAGCCCATTACGTCACGACATACTCATCCCAACTCAGACCGCAAAGCCGGGACCGCCATGGCCAAACCAGTTACGCAAAAAATCAAGCTGATCTCGACCGCCGGGACCGGCTTCTTCTACGTCACGAAGAAAAACCCGCGGAACAACACGGAAAAGTTCAGCTTCCGGAAGTATGACCCGATCGCGCGCAAGCACGTCGAGTTCAAGGAAGCGAAAATCAAGTAGGCTGACGATCCGGGCTGGCGCATGTTCGCCGGCCCGATGTGTTCTTCGTGATGTTATATTGAGGCGGGCCGCACTGTAGCGGCTTCAGCTATGCGACCGAGAGGCGATCCGATCCGGTAGCGGGGTAATGTCCGAACCTTCAACGCCTCCCGGCCACGAGCCTTAGTGGGATCAAAGAGGGCGTAGACCCCACTTCCGGCCATGCTGATCCGAAGTTGCCCTCAGTTCAGCAAGCATCCAAGCAATACCAGGAGATGCGGCGGACCTGACGTCGCTCGAATGCTCAGCGTGAGGCGGCCTAGACCACCCCTCGGCGCGGATACTGTCGGTCGGATCAACGAAAATCAAGCGCCCTGATCGGCAATTTACTTGACAATGCCGACTCGATTAACGCCGCAAACTGAACTCGGATCGGGCAATATCTAGGCGGCTGCCTGCACAGGTTGCAGCCAAGCGCTGGCGCTCGCTGCGACTTTCGCATGGAAAACGGTTGCAGACCAAAGGCTTCAGCCGTCAAACTTGTGTTGCATGTTAGCCGCGCAGAAACGCGACGTATGCCGAACAATGAGGCAGTTTCGCCCGGGCTTGGCAGCCGACGACCGTCTTGCCGCTCGCACGAAAAGACTTGTTCACCACAGGCTGGCGCGACCGCGCCAAGGGCCCTGCCCGGGCTTCAAACCCGCCAAGACGCGGCCCGGTCCCGTCAGGCTGCGTCGGCGATCACGCGGTTGCGGCCTTCCCGCTTGGCAGCGTAGAGCGCGTTGTCGGCGCGCTTGAACAACGTCGCCGGCGTGTCCTCAGGGAACTCGAGAATGGAGATGCCGACGCTTGCCGTCACTGGGATTTCAAGCTCGTCAGAGACCTTGAACGGCGCCTCAGCCACGCTCGCGCGCAGGCGCTCGGCGACGTGATAGGCCGGCTCAAGATCGGTGTCCGGCATCACGATCACGAACTCTTCGCCACCGATCCGGCAGGCAAGATCCACACTCCGGGTGTTGCCCTTAAACCGTTCGGCGAACTGCTGGAGCACGACATCGCCGACGTCATGGCCGTAGGTGTCGTTGATTGATTTAAAGTGGTCGATGTCGGCCACGATGATCGACAGTGACGTGTCGTTCTCGCGCGCGCGCTCAAGCAGCGTGTTGAGATGCGTTTCCATGTAGCGGCGATTGTGCAGGCCGGTCAGCGCGTCAGTGACCGCCATCTCGACGCTTTCCATCAGCCGCTCGCGCAGGAAGTCGGAATGGCGTTTGCGCTTGATCTGCGTGCGCACCCGCACGAGCATTTCGTTCCGATCGATCGGGCGCATCAGGTAGTCGTTCACGCCGAGGTCGAGCCCGCGCAGCAGCCGCGCTTCATCGCCGGTTTCAACCAGCATGATGATGGGTAGGTGACGCGTCTCGTCAATCGAGCGCACCTGACTGCACAGGCGCAGGCCGTCGGCCTCGGCAAGGCTGAGGCTGACCATCAGCACATCGAAGTTGTGCGATGTGAGCTTGTTGACGGCTGCCTGCACGTCGCCTTCGAGGAACACGTCATGCGTTTTGGCAAGCGAGTCGACGATGCGCGAGGCTGACCGCGGGTGATCGTCCACGAGGAGCACGCGCCCGTTGCCGCCAAGCTTCAGCTGTCCATCAAGCAGACGCGACGGCAGGCCGAGCTGATCGCTCGTCTCAGCCCGCAGTTTCATTTCGTCGTTCAGAACCTTCAGGCGTGCAAGATTGCGCACGCGCGTGATGAGCGCGAGATCGTCAACGGGCTTTGTCAGAAAGTCGTCGGCGCCAGCTTCCAGACCCTGCAGCTTGTCCTGCGGCTGGTCGAGCGCGGTCACCATGACGACGGGCACATCCTGCGTCGCCACATCCGTTTTAAGCCGACGGCAAACCTCGAAGCCGTCCATGCCGGGCATCATCACATCGAGAAGCACGACGTCGACCCGCTGCGCTGCACAGATGTCCAGCGCCTCCTGACCGCCGTAGGCCGCAATCGTCTCGAAGTAGTCCGCCTGCAGCCGAGCTTCCAGCAACTTTACGTTGGCCAGAATGTCATCGACGACCAAGATACGCGCGGTCATTAGGCCTGTCCCTCAACGCGCGCCATTCCCCAATGGCGCCAAACTCAAACTCCTGAGGAACTAGCTGCACCGTCGGTAAAGCGCCGAACGGTGTCGATGAAGCCTGCGATCGAGATTGGCTTGGAGATGTAAGCTTCGCAGCCACCATCCCTAATCCGCTCCTCATCGCCCTTCATCGCGAATGCGGTCACTGCCACCACCGGGATGTCGCAAAGCTCGTTGTCCTCTTTCAGCCACCGCGTGACTTCGAGGCCCGAGACTTCCGGCAATTGGATGTCCATAAGGATCAGCGCAGGCCGGTGAGCGCGCGCCAGATCCAGGGCATCCATCCCGTTGCGGGTCTGCAGCGTTGCAAATCCATGCGCGTCCAGGAGATCAGTGAAGAGCTTCATATTGAGCTCATTGTCCTCAACGATCAGTACCGTTTTCCGCGGCTCGCTTGCCGCAGAAGACGCCTTGCCCTCAGTCCTGATCGCGTATTGGCCCATGCCACTAATCTCTTGTCGGCGATGCGTTGATTTGCACCGATTCGAGAGTTCCCCTCACCGCTGCACTATGGCGAAGCGGAATGACCAACAGCTAAAATGGGTCATTACACTTGAAACGAACGTCAAATTCTGAAGGCCGACATGAACCGCGAGCGCGCAGAGACTATCGCCATTCAGGCCGTATCTTTCCTGGCTGAAGACCCGGAAAGGATGTCGCGCTTCATGGTTGCGACCGGTTTAACGCAGGAGGATTTTGTTTCGCGGGCGTTCGAAACTGACATGCTCGTCAGTGTTCTAGATGTGGTTGCAGCCGACGATCCGGCGATGATGGCGTTCGTCGCAAGCGCGGATGTGGCACCGGAAGACGTGCTCCGCGCGCGCGTCGTCCTCGGTGGGACTTACGATGTCTCGACCTGAGAATGCGCTTCAGAATTGATTAATCATGCTGAGGGGCCCCGCGCGCCTAACTGCAGGGCGTCGCCTCAAGCATCTCAAGCTTCGACATTGTGCCGCGGATTGCGAATGCGCCGTAGTCGATCAGCAGTTTGCGCGAGACGCCATTTTCAAAGAACAGAAATGACAGCTCGTAGCTCGGCACGTTGTCACCGCGCTTTCCATTGTCGGCTTCGAAGTAGCTGAGCGAGACCGGCCAGGCGGGAACCGTATCGAGCGATGCGAAGTCTCCCTTGGGCGTTAGCGCAGCGTTGTGGCCAGGCTCAAGCTTGGGGCCCAGCGCGGCCGTGGTCGTGAAGACCTTCTCGCCCTGTTCCGATCCGTCGAAGACCTTCGATGAGAAGATGCGTTCGCCCGACTGCGCCGCCTTCAGAAGCGCGATCGAGTGCGCAACTGGGAAAAGAACATCACCGCTGAAGCTCTTCGATTTCGCGCGCGGCATCGTGATCTTCAAGTTGATATCGCCGCCGCCAGCGTTCGAGCGTTCCGCGGTGCCGACGGTGCGCTCGGCCCGGCGCTCATCGCGATAGTTCTCAGACTCAAACGAGAACTTCCGGCTCGCAGCATCCTCCTTGAATGACGACCGCATGTCAGACAGCGTTCGCCCGCCGGAGTTGTCGACGGACCGCGTGACGAACCGCATCGTCTGCGCGTAGCCAGCGCACTGGCTGCCTTTGAGTTCGTAGACCATGCGGCCCGTCAACTCGGTGACGTTGGCGCCAGCGGTCGTGCGGGCAAGCGAGATGTCGTAGATCGCGCGATGGGGCGACGCACCAGGCGCAGTGTTGTCTGATGCCATCGCGGCTGACGCACCTGCAACGAGCGCGGCGGCGAGTGCGCACGCAAAGCCCGCCGATCGGGCAGTAGCCGCCCGGACATCCAGCATTTCAACCGTGGACGCGATAGCCTTCAGCATGCACACTCATTTCTGTTCCGCGGCGCGCCATGACGGTGGGCCCACAGCTTAGGCATCGGAGTCTGTGCCAGGACCATGGCGATGCCAAGAGCAATTCCGTCCCGGCTCAGCCCTTTCCTCGCGCCGATCGCCCATCGCGGACTTCACGATGCCGCTACGGGTCGGATCGAGAATAGCGCGTCAGCCTTCCATGCGGCGGTTGCGGCAGGCGTTGGGATCGAATGCGATGTGCAGGCAGCCGCCGGCGACGAACCCATCGTCTTTCACGATGAGACCCTGGATCGCCTGATCGGCCGGCCTGACGCCGTCGCCGATCTCAGCGCCGCTCAGCTGTCGCAGATCGCCTATCCAGGCACGCGCGACCGCATCATTCCGCTCGCGGACCTGTTCGCTGAGATCAACGCCGCGGTCCCGCTCATGGTCGAGATCAAAACGGTCTCGGGCCGGGATTGGCGACCGCTGGCGGACCGCGTTATCGGCCTCGCCTCCGCCTACCGCGGGCCAGTTGCGCTCAAATCGTTCGATACCGACCTCGTCGCGCACATCAAGACCGCGGCGCCGACCCTGCCGCGCGGTCTCGTCGCAGCCGATCTCCGCAATGAGGTGCAACTGGCCGACGACCGCGCGCGCGTGGATCGGATGGCGCACCTGCTCGACAGCGGGCCCGCCGATCCCATGTTCGTCTCGTACCGTGCAAGCGATCTTCCGAACCCGGTCGTGCGTTATGTGAGAGACGTTGTTGGCCTTCCGGTGTTCACGTGGACCATCCGCGACCTCGAGAGCGTTGCGGCCGCCAAACGGTGGGCCGACGCGCCGATCTTTGAGGCGCTCGCGCCAGACGACGTAAAAGCTGCGTGGACGAGCTAGGGCACAAGACGCTGCATGGCTGAAACAAACCGAGAGCCTGACGATGCGGCTGAGGCGGACCTGACCGTCTCGGTCGCAACCAGCCTTGCCGACATCCCGGCCGATGCGTGGGATGCCTGCGCGGTGCCGGATCCCGCAACGGCAAACCCGTTTGTCCGGCATGCCTTCCTGCGCGCGCTTGAAACTGCCGGCACGGTGACGTCGCGTTCGGGTTGGATGCCGCATCACGTGCTGCTCAAGACTGGCGACGCGCTGATCGGGTGCGCGCCCGCCTATCTGAAGTCCCATAGCCAGGGCGAGTACATCTTCGATTACGGCTGGGCAGATGCCTATGAGCGCGCCGGCGGCTCGTACTATCCGAAGCTGCAGGTCGCGGTGCCGTTTACGCCGGTGCCGGGCCCGCGCCTGCTCGTGTCAGCCGGCGATGACGCGGACGAACGCCGCCTCTATCTCGCAACCGGCATTTCCGAGATCGCGCGCCGCAACGGCCTCTCCTCAAGCCACCTCACGTTCTGCACCCAAGCCGAGTGGAACCTCCTCGGCGGCCACGGCTTCCTCCAGCGCACCGACCAGCAGTTCCACTGGCAGAACGATGGTTACGAGACGTTCGATGACTTCCTCGCAGCGCTTGCGTCGCGCAAACGCAAGGCCGTGCGCAAGGAGCGGGCGGAGGCCACCTCGTCAGGGCTCGATATCGTCTGGCGGCGCGGGCGCGACATCACCGAAGCCGATTGGGATGCGTTCTTTGACTTCTACGAGGACACCGGCAGCCGCAAATGGGGCCGGCCGTATCTCAACCGCACGTTCTTCTCACACCTGCATGAAGCCATGCCGGATGCGTGTCTTCTGGTGCTTGCGCTCAAGCCCGATGGCCGCCCGATCGCGGGCGCACTGAACCTCATCGGCGGGGACTGTCTCTACGGCCGGTACTGGGGCGCGGTTGAGCACCACAACTGTCTGCACTTTGAGATTTGCTACTACCAGGCCATCGACTTCGCGATCGCGCACGGGCTCGCGCGTGTCGAGGCGGGCGCGCAGGGCGAACACAAGCTCGCGCGCGGCTACATGCCGACGCCGACTTACTCGGCGCACTGGATCGCAGATCCGAATTTCCGCAAAGCGGTTGCCGACTACCTCGAACGCGAACGCGAGCATGTCGACTATGCGCGCGAGGCACTCGCCTCCTACGCGCCGTTCAAGAAGGGTGGCTAGACGCTTGGCATCGCAACCGCGGACTAGATGCCCCGGCCCTTCACATCATCGGTGAGGTTGTCGAATGCCTTCTGCGCACCGTCGGCGAACGGGTGGACTTCGAGCAGGCGGTCGAAGGTCTTCAACGCCGCCGCGTCCTGCCCCGTCTCCCGCAGGATCGTTGCAAGCCCGTCGAGCGCGCGGAAGTGGTTGGGGTCGAGCGCCAGCGTGCGGCGAAGATCGCCTACGGCGCTGCGGAGGTCACCTGCGAGGTAATGCGCATAGGCGCGGCGATTAAAGCCGCCCGCATAGTCCGGCGCGAGGTCGACGGCGGCATCCAGGAACTTGAGCGCGCGGGGGAACTTCTTTTCTTTGAGCGCTTTTGCGGCCCGCGACATCAGCACGTCCACCGTTGGGCTGCCGGATCGACGCCAGATCCCTTCGAGCCGGCCGGCGATCTTCTTTGCGGTCTTCGCGTCGGGCGCGGTTGCGAGCAGGGCGTAGAGGTTGTCGCGGATCTTCGCGCGGCCGAGTGTCGTCTCAAGGTTGCCGGACTTGATGATTGCGTCGACAGGATCGGGGGGCAATTTGGGCCCGGCTGACTTCGGCGCGGGGGTGGCACCGGCGGGCGGCCGCGGCTTTGAGACATCGGGGTCTTTGGCCGCTGGCGGGTTGGCCTGTGATTGGGCAAGCGCCGGAGACGCGAGCAACAACGTTGCGGCGGCGAAAGTGGTGAGAGCGCGGGCGATCCTGATCATGCCAAACGCTACGGCTGAGGCCGCGCGCGGGTCAACGTTCAGAAGCCTCGTTTCGGGCTATCTGACGAAGATGTAATTCGCGATGCGATCGGTTTGCCCGCGCATCCGGAAGCCGCTGATATTGCTCAGCCCTGGCGGGCTTTGAAGCGTCGCTGCGTCTTGTTGATCACGTAGACGCGGCCACGGCGGCGCACGACGCGACAGTCGCGGTGGCGCGCACGGAGCGCTTTGAGCGAGTTCTTCACTTTCATCGGTCGTCTCGTTTCGGTCTCGAAGCAGCTGGCGCGGCGGCGTCGGCCACGTGCGTACCCACTGCAATGAAATGGAGCGTCGCCACCGGCCGGGCCGATGGTGGGCGCGACAGGGATCGAACCTGTGACCCCTACCATGTCAAGGTAGTGCTCTACCGCTGAGCTACGCGCCCGAAGTCTGGTGATTGCGGAGCGCTGTCTATACGGGCTGGCCAAAGCGCTTGCAAGAGCCGAACACCTGCAAAACCACCGGCAAACGGGCTTAGGCGGCCAACACGCGCTCGACCTCGTCAACGAGGTCTTTGAGGTGGAATGGCTTGGACAGGACGCGGGCGTCGTCGAGCGCAGACGGGTCTGACTTGAGCGTGACGGCTGCAAAGCCCGTGATGAACATGATCTTCAGGGCCGGATCGAGGTCAGAGGCCCGCCGCGCGAGTTCGATCCCGTCCATTTCCGGCATGACAATGTCAGTGAGCAGCAGGTCGTAGGGTTCGGTCTTCAGCCGGTCGAACGCGGCCTGCCCGTCTTCGAACGCGGTGACCACGTGGCCGGCTCTAGTGAGCGCGCGCGTCAGGAACCCGCGCATGCTCTCATCGTCTTCTGCGAGAAGAATGCGCGCCTGCTGCGCTTCTGAGGGATGGACGGTCATGGGCGTTGTTCAGTCCGATAATGCACGATCCACCTCGTTACGCAGGATCGACGCCAGCACCGGCGCAACCTCGCCCGCCCATGGTAAACGGCGCATGAACGCTTGCCCCGTCCGATACGTTTAAAGCCAACGCGGGCGTCTGCCCACTTGTATTCCACGCACCCGGCGCCGCCCCCGATCCGCGTGTCCGAGACCGCAAGCGTCGATGGTCAGCATTCGCCCTTCGTCGCGTGAGACTTGCCGAGCCGAAGCGAATTTGCTTCCTCACACAGCCAGCCGAGGGACGCCTAAACCGTGACATTGCGTGAACGTGAATCGATTGTGCGGGACCTGAGCCCGCCGTTCACGATTCATCACCCCAAAGGGCCGCCCACGCCGCTCATCTTTTGTTCCCCCCACTCCGGCAGAGTTTATCCAGGCGCGCTGATCGAAGCCTCGAAGCTAAACCCGTCTGCCTTGCGCAAGAGCGAGGACTGCTACGTGGACGCTTTGTTTGCGGCCGCCCCGGAGCACGGCGCGACGCTGATCGAAGCGCATTTCCCGCGCGCATACCTCGACCTCAATCGCGAAGCCTACGAGCTCGACCCTGAACTGTTCGCCGAGCCGCTACCGGACTTTGCCAACACGCGGACGATGCGTGTGATCGGCGGGCTTGGCACCATTGCGCGGATCGTGGCGGACGCCGAAGAGATCTACGACACCCCGCTCCCGCTGTCGGTCGCTTATGAGCGGATTGAACGGCTCTATAAGCCGTTTCACGCAGCCCTCGTCGAGCTGATGGACCAGACGGTGGCGACATTTGGCTATGCCGTCCTGATCGACTGTCATTCAATGCCGTCAGGCGAAGCCGGCGCCGGTTTGGCCTCACGGCCGGACTTCGTCATCGGCGATCGGTTCGGCTCGTCATGCAGCCCTAAGGTGACCCGCCTGCTGCGGCAGGAACTCGGCCGGCATGGCGCGCGCGTCCAGCTCAACCGGCCTTATGCCGGCGGTTACATCACCGAACACTACGGCCAGCCCTACGCGAACCAGCATGCGATCCAGATCGAGATCAACCGCGCGCTTTATCTCGACGAGCGCACCCTCGCACCGACGGCAAGCTTCGAGACGTTGCAGGCGCGGCTGTCGGAGTTGATCGCATACCTGGCGGCCGCGATCCCAGAGCTATTCGAGATCCGCAAGGCTGCCGAGTAGGTGATCCCGCGTTCGCGAGTGCGAGATGCGGTTGGTCAAAAAAAAGGGCCGTCGCAATGACGGCCCGAAGTCTAGGGAGGAAACGCCCAAGGAGGGCTGCCACATCACGCCTAAGCGTCATGTCGCAATGCAACAAGTAATTTGGCGCTGCAGCATTTGCTACCTAAAACGGTGCAATTCTTACCCGCTAAAACTGCATGGCCAGAGGACAGCTTGCGGATTGTTCCCAGAGAACCGGCGCGCAGCTTTCGCGTGCGACGACCCGCCATTGGAGGGCGTGGCCGACGTAAGCCGCTGATAGCACCACGAAAAAAAGGGCCGCCCAGGAGGACGGCCGAGGAGTCTAGGGAGGAAACGCCCCGTGAAGGGCCGTGGCGCCGCCAAGCGCCACACGCATAACGTGGGGTGCTTTGCCGGTGTTGACCAGAGCGGGTCTTGTTCGCTCTTGCGTTGCAACGTGCACGTGGCGCAACTGCCACGATGCGGGTGCGGATAAACCACATCGAGAGGCAGAGACGCGTTATGACGGGTACGGCCGAGCTGCTTGATTTCATGGATGATTTGGCAGACGCCGCGGCCCGCGAGACCATGCGTGGTTTCCGTGCCGGGCTGGGTGTGGATAACAAGGCCGCGGCTGCGGGCCTTGGCTTCGATCCGGTGACCGCCGCCGACCGCGGCGCAGAGGCCGCGATGACCGAGCTGATTGCAGCCCGCTTTCCAGGCCATCGCATCCTCGGGGAAGAGACCGGCACATCGGGCGGCGGCGACGCGCTCGAGTGGGTGCTGGATCCAATCGACGGGACACGTGCCTACATTGCGGGGCTGCCCACGTGGGGCACGTTGATCGGGACGCGTGCCGAGGGAGCAGCGGTTGCGGGGATGATGGACCAGCCTTACCTGCGCGAGCGCTATCGCGGGTCTCGGGCTGATGGTGCGGTCATGCGCGGACCGGACGGCCGCGACGTGGCGCTGCAGACTGCCGCGAAGACAGCTCTCGCAGACGCGTTTCTGACGACGACCGATCCGCGCTTGTTCGACGGCGAAGCGCGCACAGCCGCGTTCGCCCGCGTGGCCGACGCCGCCAAGATGACCCGGTTCGGGCTTGATTGTTATGGCTATGCCCGGCTTGCGGCCGGCGGGCTCGATGTCGTCGTTGAGTCGGGGCTCAAGGCCTACGACATCGTCGCCCTCATCCCGATCATAGAAGGCGCCGGCGGAGTGGTGACAGACTGGTCAGGCGAGCCTGCGATTGATGGCGGCGATGTTATCGCAAGCGCGAACGCCGGTCTCCATGCTCAAGTGCTCGAGTTACTGGCCAGCTAGATCGGTTCAGGTTCGGACCCGCTCACCTCACCTGATCGCGTTTAAATCTTGGATGCTGCACGTCTCGGGTCAGACACCCCCGGCCCATCTTGCCGCACTCAAGCGAACGACACGCCGACCTAGCGCGAGGCGACCGCGTTCAGCGGCGTCTGGTCGACACCGGCGGGTTCGGGCGGCGAAAGCAGGCCATGCGCGACGCGGATCGCAGCACCACGGAAAGCCTGTGCCTCGGTGAGATTGGCGACCGCAGGGCCCGGCGTGAAGCGGACCATCGGCTGGCTGCCGGCCTCAGACAAAACCGCAAGCGTCCGCTCGCCATCGGGGTGCGCGAGGACGACCAGCGCGTCGTCATCAAAGGACGGCGTGTCGGTCAGGTAGGGCGAGACGGGGAACGGGCTGTAAGACAACTCTTCTGGATGCTCTTCGTCGAACTCGGCGGGCGCCGCGAACCGCGGCGGGGCAACGAGCCTTGGAGCGGCCGCCGGTTGTGGCTTGGAAAGCCCCGCTGTCCGTAGCTTTGAGGGCGCGACCGCTGGGTTCCGCGCGGCGAGCGCCGCAGCCTGGCCGCGAACTTCAAGAGGCCCTGCCGCGAGCGCTGCAAGTTGGGTGAGGCGCGACCGATCCTGATCCGCCGTCCCGACGTCCGGTTTGTTCAGGCGCGCGAGATGACCGAGCATCGATTGGATCGACTTGCGCTGATCATCGCGGGCAACAGTGGCGGCAACCGCCGGGCGTGGCGCGATCCGCGGCGTGCCGAGCAGACGCGGGACCGGCGTGGCGCTCGGCAATGCGAAATTGCCCGCTGAGGCAACGCGCAGCCGTGGCTGTGGCGCACGATTGGTCGGCCGGACGGGGCCCCGTAGCGCCTGCCCCTGGCCTCTCGGGCGCAACGACGCAAGCAGCGTCTGGCGCCGCGCACCCGTCGCCGACCGCATGGCGCGGAACTGCGCGACCTGAATGGCGAGCTTCGGCCGCTTCGACTTGGCATTGCGGTAGTCGGCACGTGTCAGAGGCTTGCGGTCAGATGGCACGTGACGCGTCCGGCCGCTCGGGAACAGCAGCGCAAGCTCGGTGCGGCTCATGCGCGGCCAGTGGCGCACGCGGCCGGTGTCGACGTGGACGAACGGCAACGAGGATGTTGGGTAGTAGCCGACGCCGCCCGCCTGGCGGACGAGCGCGGAGTACCGAAGTTGGCGCACGGGCACATCGGGAAAGTGGACGTCGATCGCCTGCCCGCGCATGTGCCGGCTTTTGCGGGCCTGGCCGCCGCGCGTCTTGCGCAGCAGCGCGTTGGTCTTCGGCGAGCGGAAGCCGGAGATCACATGGATCGGCCGCTGGCTGCCCAGCTCGGTATGAATGTCGGAGAGAAGATCGAACAGCTTCGGATCGATCTTGGTCTGCGTGCCCTGTCGCCAATCGCGCAGGAACCAGTTCAGTCGCTTGAGCGCGGCTTCGTCATAGCGTCCGCCGCGTTTGAAAACGACTGTGATGTTGTCTTTGGTGTGAATGTTGTAGAGCGAGATAACACGCTCTGAGGCCACCGCACCGGTCGCCAGAAGTGGCAGCACAAAGAGCGCGACGCAGATGGCGGCAACGCGACGCGATACATCGCGGCAACCGCCGAGCAGGCTACGCAAACCGTTCGCGCTCACGCTCGTCCCCCTCACCCGCAGTCACACATTGGCGCCCCCGCGCCAAGCGTGAAAGCTGACAGTGGTTTGTGGCGGGAGCAAGGGACCTGTACGCGCACACCGCGTCAAGCCCGAGGCTCGACTGCGACGGGCGCCCAAACGTCCTCAGTCCGAGTTGAAGACGTTCTTCATCCAGTCCTTGTTACCGCCCGACGACGACCCGCCACCGCTGTTGAACAGCCAGCTTTGGGACGACGACCTGGCCCTAACACTGGCACGGATCGTTTGATAATCGGCTGAGACGCTCCGTCGAACTTTACGGATTTTGCGGTAATCGCCGGCGAGCGCGAATTTCAGATGCCGCTCGTGCTTGTATACGTCCTTGAAAAAGCTGAGCTTTTCCGTCTTCGGATCGACCCAGGCGGTCGCATAGATCAGGTGGACCGGGATCGGCGCATCAAAGTTCACCTGCTCCTTATTCGGACCACGCTTGTAAGTCTGAGCGGTCTGGTCCGCGGCCCAGTCATTGGCGGTTTTCAGCAGGACCTTTGCGAAATTCTGCGGGTTGCGGATCCGGATGCAGCCGTGGCTGTACATGCGCGTGCTGCGCTTGAAGAGGTGCTTCGATGGCGTGTCGTGCATGTAGATCGCGTGGCGGTTGGGGAACATGAATTTCACGTTGCCCAGCGCGTTACGCGGTCCCGATGGCTGGTAGACGGTGTAGTTGCGGATATCGGCGCGGCGCCAATTGACCGAGCGCGGGTTCGCGTCGCGGCCGCGCACTTGAAGGCGGAGCCCCTTCCGTGAGATCGGATCGCCGCCGCGGAGCAGGCCTGGCAGCAGCTCACGGACCTTGATGGAATTCGGCACACCCCACGTCGGGCGAAAGATAATGTGCTCCATCACGTCGGAGAACAGCGGCGTCTGCGTTGTGTATTTGCCGACCACAACGCGCTCTTCGAAAATCGTCTGGCCATCGCGGTTCAAG
Organism: Pseudomonadota bacterium; assembly: GCA_038523925.1. Classification (GTDB taxonomy): domain Bacteria; phylum Pseudomonadota; class Alphaproteobacteria; order Rhizobiales; family Hyphomicrobiaceae; genus JBCBWG01. The sequence goes on from JBCBIY010000007.1 coordinate 47,867, forward strand.
CGCACCTTGAACGCGGGGATGTTGGCGATCACGTGCGTCGCGCCAAGCTCTTCCGGCATCCAGCGCCACATTTCCATATTGAGGCGGATGCGGCGCAGCTTCTGCTCGCGCGTCATCGGTTTGCGCTTGGCTTTGCGCTTTTTCTTGCCCTGCGGCTTGGCATCAGCGGCCTCGGCTTCATCGCCCGCCGCCGCATCGCCGCCATCGCGCAGCTTCAGGTAGGCCAACTGCAGCAGCTTGAACTGTTGGTGCTGCGGATGGAGCCCGACGAGATACGCCTTGAGGTCTTCGGCCACCGCAATGTCGGTCAACACGGATGCGGGCGCGATCAGCGGACGCTGGCGGAAAATGTCGTTCGAGAGATCGACGGGGTCGACGCGGCCGCCCCGCGCGTGCGCCGCATACGTCAGCGCGATCCGCGTAAGGGCGAGTTCCTGGTCGGCCAGGGCGCCGGCGGTCGGCAGCGCGTCGCCGCCACCCGCTTTGGCAGCGGCAGCGAATGTGAATGCCTTCGGGTCCAAGCCCCAGCTATCGGCATCTGATGTCACAGCGATGAGGGTGTCGGCGTTGTCGTTGAGCCCATCCGCGCTTACCCAAAGCGGCCCGCCCTGCCGCATGCGATAGAACGCCCGGATCGCATTCGTGACGTCCGGCGCCTGCGCCTTCGATTGCTTCGCAAACCGCGCACCGGCCTTGACGCCTTTCAGCTCTTCGACACGCGCCAGTACAGCTTCAGCGAGCGCTTCGGCGGAAATCCGCTCAGATGTGCCCGGCTGCCCGTCGTTCGATACGGGGATTGCCCGAACCGCATCGCGCGCAACAGGGGCCTCAGCCAACGCGTTGCCCGAGGCGAGCATAAACCCTGCGAAAACCAGGACTGCGGAACGGAAAACCATGCGCGATCTCACTCTCTTTGCGGAGGGTTCAGATGTCGGCGGACCCTACCCACGCGGGCGGTTAACGGGGAGTCAATTACAGGTAAGCAGCGCCAAGTAGCCGGATCGTGATGAAACTATGACACGGACAAGAACGCAGAAACGGCCCGGGCGGAGCGCCTGGACCGTCTGCTGAGCATCATACTGCTACTGATTCGGGTTGCAGGAGCGCGTGAGTTCACGCCACCGTCGATGGCAGCGTGCCGCAGCCGCGCCCGCTAGCGCCCTAGTTCGGGCGCTGTTCGAGCCCGTATTCCTGCATCTTCCGGTAAAGCGTCGAGCGGCCAATTCCGAGACGCTTGGCAACTTCCGTCATGTGACCGCGATAGCGGCCGAGCGCGAGGCGGATCATGTCGGCCTCAATCTCATCGAGCGGGCGAACGTCACCCTGATCGGTCACAGCCGGAATGCCGACTGTCTGCTCGGTTGCAGCGCTGTTGACGGCAACGGTCTGTGGCACGCGATCTTCAGCGCCGAGGAGCGCAGGGCCGGTGAACGCTTTGTTCTCTTCGGCTGGTGCTGCCGGGACCTCTGCCTCAAATCCTTCGACGTGCGCTGCGATCTGCGGAAAGTCCGCGACCGTCAGCATCGGCCCGTCCGACAAGACGACCGCGCGGAACACGGCGTTCTCAAGCTGGCGGACGTTGCCGGGCCAGGCATAGGCGCTCAGCAGGCGCACGGCATCGGCATCGATCCCGTCGATGCGCTTGCTCTCTTCGGCGGCAAAGCGAGCCAGGAAGTGCTGCGCCAGTTCCGGCACATCTTCAAGGCGGTCTTTGAGGCTTGGCACCCAGACCGGGAAAACGTTCAGGCGGTAGTAGAGGTCTTCGCGGAAGTTGCCTTCCTTCACGCGCTGGATCATGTCTCGGTTGGTCGCCGAGATGAGCCGGAAGTTGACTTTCACGGGCTTCTTCGACCCGACCGGATCGATCTCGCCTTCCTGAAGCGCGCGCAGAAGTTTCACCTGCGCATCGAGCGGCAGTTCGCCAACTTCATCGAGGAACAGCGTGCCGCCGTCGGCTTCCTGAAACTTGCCAATCCGTTTGTCGGTCGCGCCCGTGAACGAGCCCTTCTCGTGGCCAAACAGGATACTTTCGACCAGATTTTCGGGGATTGCGCCGCAGTTGACCGTGACAAACGGTTTGCCGGCGCGGTCGCTCTCGCCCTGGATCGCGCGGGCGATCAGCTCTTTGCCGACGCCGGACTCACCTTCGATCAGGACCGGAATGTTGGAAACGGCGGCGCGCTTGCCGAGGTCGACGACGCGCTGCATCGCATCGCCGCGCATGATCAGGTCTTTGAAGGTCAGGTTGCCCGTGACTTTCTTCTTGATCCGCGTGATCTCGCCTGTCAGCGCCTGCAACTTGAGCGCGCTCTTAATGGAGACGTCGAGGCGCTCGGGGCTTGCGGGTTTGATTACAAAGTCCGTCGCGCCGGCGCGCATCGCGTTGATCGCGCTGTCGATCGAGCCATGGGCGGTCTGGACAATGATGGGCGGCGTATCAGCGCGATTGCCGACCCGGTCGAGAACGGCCATGCCGTCGACGTCCGGCATCACAAGATCGAGGAGCACAAGCGAAATGCGGTCGCCCTCGCTCTCGAAGATCTCGATGGCCTCCGCGCCGGATGACGCGACGCGGGTTTCATAGCCGAGACGTTTGATGACTTCTTCGAGGATGCGACGCTGCGCGGGCTCGTCATCGACGATCAGAATGCGCTTGGGCATTTGGAACTCTACTCTACTCGTGACTCACCGCGGGCAGCAGTTGCCGGCGGCGCCCTGCGGACCAACTGAGGTCGGCAAGGCAAACAAACTCTGAACAAACGTCACACTGCACGATGGGGGTAAACGGGCCGTTACGCGGAACACCATCCGTGGCCGGAAGCGGGACAATTCTGGGCGGCCCCGGCGTCCCTTGCGGACCTGACGCCGGTTCGTCATGGTCAGGGCCAATCACAAACCAAAGCTCCCCAGGAACCCCTAATGCGCCGAATTGGCCTTTTGAAACTGTTCAACATCCAGCGGGCGGCCGACGACGGCCCGGGCGGTGCAAAGCCGCTTGGTGACCTGCCGGAATGGAACCTTGCAGACCTCTACCCCGGACCCGACTCGCCGGAACTCAAAGGCGATCTCGAGCGGGTGGCAGCCGACGCCAAGGCTTTCAAGGAGGCGTTCCAAGGCAAGCTTGCCGATGGCGATGCCGGAACGATGGCCCGCGCCGTACAAACGTACGAAGCGCTCGGCGAACGGCTCGGCCGCATCGGCGCGTTCGCCTTCCTGCATTACGTCGGCAACCAGCAAGACGCCGATCGGGTCAAATTCTTCGGCGACATCCAGGGCAAGCTCACCGACATCTCGTCGGAATTCATCTTCTTTGAGCTTGAGCTCAACCAGATCGCCGAGGACGCGCTTGATGCAGCGCTCAAAAGCGACGACCTCGCGCGCTACCGGCCGTGGTTCGAGGACCTGCGCAAAGAGAAACCGTATCAGCTCGACGAACGCATCGAGCAGGTCTTCCACGACAAGGGGCAGACCTCGCGCGGCGCGTTCAACCGCCTGTTCGATGAGACGATGTCCGGCCTGCGCTTCGACGTCGACGGTGTCGGCGAGCAGATGTCGCTTGAGCCGACGCTCAACCTGTTGACCGATAGCGATGGCGCAAAGCGACAGGCGGGCGCGGAAGCAATTGCAAAAACGCTTGGCGAGAACGTGCGCCTGTTCACGCTGATCACGAACACGCTCGCAAAGGACAAGGAGATCTCGGACCGCTGGCGCGGCTTCAAGGATGTCGCCGACAGCCGTCACCTTGCCAATCGCGTCGAAGGGCCGGTCGTCAACGCGCTCGTCGATGCCGTCACCGACGCCTACCCGACGCTTTCACACCGCTACTACGCGATGAAAGCGAAGTGGCTTGGCCAAGATGTCCTGCCGCATTGGGACCGCAACGCGCCGCTGCCCGAGAAGCCCGAGCGGGTCGTGCCGTGGAGCGAGGCGCAGGAGATCGTGCTGACAGCCTACTCAGGCTTTGCGCCGGAAATGGCCGGGATCGCCAAGACTTTCTTTGACAAGCGCTGGATCGATGCACCGACGCGGCCCGGCAAGGGTTCAGGCGCGTTTGCACACCCGACGGTGCCCTCGGCGCACCCCTATGTGCTGCTGAACTACCAGGGCAAGTCGCGGGATGTGATGACGCTCGCCCACGAACTGGGCCACGGCGTGCACCAGGTGCTCGCAGCCGATCAGGGCCTGCTGCTCGCCCAAACACCGCTGACGCTTGCAGAGACCGCATCGGTGTTCGGCGAGATGCTCACGTTCCGCGCGCTTCTCGATGGGACATCCGACCCGAAGGAGCGCAAGGCCCTGCTGGCCGGCAAGGTCGAGGACATGCTGAACACGGTTGTCCGCCAGATCGCGTTTTATAAGTTCGAGCGGAAGCTGCACGAAGCCCGGCGCGATGGCGAGCTGACCAGCGACCAGATCGGCGAGCTTTGGATGAGCGTGCAGGGCGAGAGCCTTGGCCCCGCAATCGCGTTCAAGCCCGGCTACGAGACGTTCTGGGCCTACATCCCGCACTTTATCCATTCGCCGTTCTACGTGTACGCGTACGCCTTCGGCGATTGCCTCGTGAACTCGCTCTACGCGCTCTATCAGGACGCGCATCCGGGCTTCGTCGAGAAGTACTTCGACATGCTGAAAGCAGGCGGCTCAAAGCATCACTCGGAGCTGCTTGCACCCTTCGGGCTCGATGCCTCGCAGCCAGAGTTCTGGCAAAAAGGTCTCGCGATGATCGAGGGCCTGATCGACGAGCTTGAAGAAATGGACCGGGCGGCCGCCTGATCGGCCGCGCGACGAAAGCGGCAGAACGCGGCTTTGGACGAAGAGACATCGGCGGCTGAGCGATCGGCTCAGCCGCCCGGTCTCGATCCACAGGCTGTTACCCAACCGTCATGGCCGCGTTACCCGCGCGTCATGTTCATCTCACACAACCGCGCCGGTTAGTTAGCGCTCATCCGGGTGAGGCGAGTCCGTCTGACCCGACGGATGAAGCGCCCTTGTGGACACTAGTTCAGGACGGGCGACCAGAGTGGCCCCGGTTCTGAACTAGAGCGAACCGGAGCGAAACGATGCGACGCGTCTCTCTTGCAATTGCAGCCCTCGGCCTGATCGGTGTTGGCCAGGCCGCAGCCGCCGACGACAACGTTCAGGTCGGCCCCAGGCCGTACTTCCTTGTCGACCAGATGAAGGATGGCGAGCTGAAGTCAAAGCTGCGCGCATGCGCCTCCGCGCCGGTCAAGCGGACGCTGTTCTCAATCGGCCACCGCGGAGCACCCATGCAGTTTCCAGAACACACGATTGAATCGAACATCGCCGCCGCGCGGATGGGCGCCGGTATCCTCGAGTGCGACGTGACGTTTACAGCAGATAAAGAACTCGTCTGCCGGCACGCGCAAAACGACCTGCACACGACGACCAACATCCTTGCCACGCCGCTCGCGTCGAAATGCACGCGGGGTTTCCAACCGGCTGGTGATGGCAAAGACGCATCCGCCGAGTGCCGCGCGAGCGACATCACGTTGAAGGAATTCCGCACGCTGACCGGCAAGATGGATGCGGCTGACAAGTCGGCGGCGACGCTTGAAGGTTATATGGACGGCACCGCGGGCTGGCGCACAGATCTCTATGCAGCCCAAACCGGCACGCTGATGACGCACGCGGAATCCATTGCGCTCTTCAAGCAGCTTGGCGCCAAGTTCACGCCCGAACTGAAGGCGCCCGCGGTCAAGATGCCGTTCAACGGGTTCAGCCAGGAAGACTACGCACAGAAGTTGGTCGACGAATATAAGGCGGCCGGCATCCCGCCCGCCGATGTCTGGCTCCAGTCGTTCAATATTAACGACGTCCTCTACTGGATCAAAGCCGAGCCGGAATTCGGCAAACAGGCCGTCTTCCTTGACGACAACTACGACGACGATGCGTTCGACCCGATGAAGCCCGCAACGTGGCGCCACAAGATGGCTGACCTCAAAGCGAAGGGCATCAATTTCCTGGCGCCGCCAATGTGGGTGCTGGTGACTGTCGAGGACGGGAGGATCGTCCCGTCGGCCTATGCCAAAGAAGCGAAAGCGGCAGGCCTCAACCTCATCACGTGGACGCTTGAGCGGTCCGGGCCTCTGAAGACGGGTGGCGGCTGGTACTATCAGTCGATCAAGGACGTCACGAACTCAGACGGCGTCATGTATGAGCTGTTGCACGTCCTCGCACAGGATGTCGGCGTCGCCGGCGTGTTCTCGGACTGGCCTGGCACCGTCAGCTACTACGCAAGCTGCATGGGGCTGAAGTAACTGCGCCAGGGGAACTGCCAACGCGCCGGCCGTGGCGTTACTGCGGCTCGACCACCAGGACGGTTCCGGAGACGGCGACGACTTTCGCGGTCGCGCCTTCGCTGAGGTCCGGGCCTTCTGCTGACCAGAGCGTATCGCCGACGCGAACCTTGCCGCGCCCGCCGGTGATCGCTTGAGCGACCGTCACCGTCCGGCCAACGTAGGATGAGCCGCGCACATTGAGGTGTGGCTCATCCGAATTTGCATCCGTCGACTTGGCCCAGCGGGTCATGACGAACAGCGATGCAACTGACAGGACGGCGAACAGGATCGCTTGGAACTGCCAGGGCATGTCGACCGAGAGCCCGACGACGGCGACGAGGACGGCTGCCAGACCAAACCAGACGAAGTGGACGCCGGGGATCACCGTCTCAAGCAGGAAGAGCGCAAGCGCAAGGATGAGCCAGTTCCATGCGCCCAGATCGCGGAAGAACGCGACGATCGATTCCATTGTTATGTCCTCCCCAATTGGCGGTCCAAACAGGCCGAAGCGGCTCTCCTATCGGATACCTCAATGCGGCGTTGGTCTACCCGGTCACGTGCGGAACGGCGCTGTTGGCGCCACGCGTGTCGCGGCTGCCGCTATGCGCCGGCTGCTTGCGCTGGGTTGTCTGCGGCGGCGCTGCCTTCGAGCCGTCACCACCGCTGTCCTGGCCGCCGAACGCTTGTCCGGCGATTTCGGCCAGCCCCGCGAGCGAGCCGATCACCGATGAGGTCTCAAGCGGCATCATGATGACCTTTTGGTTCGGCGATTGCGCGAAGCTTTCAAGCGCGCGCATATAGTTGTTGGCAACGAAGTAGTTGATCGCCTGCACATTGCCTTCCGAAATCGCCGTGGAGACGAGTTCGGTGGCCTTGGCTTCGGCTTCGGCCTGGCGTTCGCGGGCTTCAGCGTCCTTGAACGCGGCCTCACGGCGACCTTCCGCTTCAAGCACAACCGCCTGCTTCTCACCCGTCGCCTTCAGAACAGCAGCTTCCCGCATGCCTTCGGCTTCGAGGACGCGGGCGCGCTTTTCACGCTCCGCCTTCATCTGACCGGCCATTGAGTCGACCAGATCGCGCGGCGGATCGATATCCTTGATCTCAATGCGCGTGACTTTCACGCCCCAGCCTTCGGTTGCATCGTCGACGACGTTTAAGAGTTGCGCGTTGATGACTTCCCGGTTCGAAAGCAGTTCGTCGAGATCCATCGACCCCATCACGGTCCGGATATTCGTCATGGTCAGGTTGATAATCGACGACTCAAGGTCGTCGACCTCGTAGGCCGCTTTCGCGGCATTCAAGACCTGGAAAAAGTTCACGCCGTCAACGCGCACCATCGCGTTGTCTTTGGTGATGACATCCTGGCTTGGGATATCGATCACCTGCTCTTTCATATTCATTTTGTAGGCAACGCGGTCCTTGACCGGCACGAGAATATGAATGCCCGACGAGAGCGTCCGCGTGTACTTGCCAAAGCTCTCGACCGTAAAATTCAAGCCCTGCGGGACGATTTTCACCGTCGACCAGAGGGTGGCGATCGCAAGCCCGATCAGGATCAGACCGAGGACGCCAAAACCATCGAGATCAACCATTCAAAGCTCCCTTCCATGTTCCCGCAGTCGACTGCACATGGGAACCGGCCTCACGATTTGTGAGTGAGCTTTGGTCGAATGCGATTAAAAATACATTATTGAGGCAGCGATTTTAGAACACCGCCTCACGAAAACCTTGTAATGCGCCAGGTGAACGCCGCGCTAGATCCAGCCGCAGAGTTCCCGGCGGACGACGGTTTCAATCAACTCCATGCCAGCTTCACTGTCATTTAAACACGGTATATGCGTGAACTTTTCGCCACCGTGCTCTTCGAATTCCTCAGCCGCTTCTCCGGCGATCTCTTCCAGCGTTTCAAGGCAATCGGAAACAAAGCCGGGATTAAAAACCGCGATCCGTTTCACGCCTTCGTCGGCGAGTTTGCAAACCGTCTTATCTGTATACGGTTGCAGCCACTCTTCCGGCCCAAACCGCGACTGGAAAGTCGTCATCAGCTTGTCTTCGCCAAGCCCCATGTGCTCGCGCAGGAGCCGTGTCGTCTTGTGGCAATGGCAGTGGTAGGGGTCGCCCGCCTTAAAGTAGCTCTGCGGAATGCCGTGGTAGGACGCGATGATCTTTTCCGGCTCCCAATCGAGCGTCGCCAGATGCGCCTTGATCGACTTGGCGAGCGCGCGAATATAGGCGGGATCGTCATGATAGGGCGGCACGGTGCGGACGGCTGGCTGCCAGCGCAGCTTCATCAGCGTCTCAAAAGCCTTGTCATTGACCGTCGCCGTCGTTGACGCGGCATACTGCGGGTAGAGCGGGAACCATAAAATCCGCTCGCAACCCTGATCTTTCAGCGCCTGCAGTCTGTCAGGGATCGACGGTTGGCCATACCGCATCGCCCAATCGATGATGACGTTGTCACGGTCCGCGAACCGGTCCGCGAGCTTGTCGGACTGGCTCCGCGTGTAGGTGCGCAGGAAACTCTCGTCGAGATCGTTGTTCCAGATCTCTTCATAGGCCTTGCCGACCTTTTGTGGACGGCGGTTCAGGACGATGCCGAACAGGATTGGATACCAGAACGCTTTCGGCCACTCGATGACGCGCTTGTCCGTCAGGAACTCGGCCAGATACCGCCGCATGGACCAATAGTCCGTGCCATCGGGCGTGCCGAGGTTGACCAGCAGCACGCCCACTTTGCCCGTAGCAATTGGCGGGTGGTCGGCCGGCCAGTGGGCATCGGCGGTTTGGAAGCTTGTGACTGAGGGAATTTCGTTCATGCGTAGCTCCTAACCCATCCTCGAACGGGCTGGCTATGCTGACGGATCAGAGTGTCCCTGCGGCGGATTGCGCGGCGGTGCAACATCAGTAGGCCCTCCGAGCCCCTCGGGATCGTCTGTATGCATGAGCAGATGCATGACCAGCCGCTCCTCGCCGGCCGCGGTCCAATAAGCGCGGATCGCGTCGCCGAGAGCTACGGGGGGGAGTGCATAAAGCCGTCTGGCGGGTGATTTGAAGAGCTGGCGCAGTTCGGTCTGGCGCTGGCGGGCGGCCGCGATCAGCCGACGCCGATCTGACTTCCGGCACGCGGCCTTGCCCGGGCCGTCAATGAACTCGGCGAGCACAGAGAGATCGTGGTCGGCGCCGAGCAGCCGCGAAACGAGCCGCGCCGTCTCGAGCCGGAGGCGCATGGCGTCAGGCCAGGCCGGCTCCAGCATGGCCGACTGGCGCCAGTGATACTGGACGGCCTTGCGCAAATCGTGATGCGCGTCGTCGTCGGACACCGACGTGATCTCAGCATACTGGCTCCGCCCGATCGCATAGGTGCGCGCATATCCGGCAGCGACATCCGCGAACGAGATGTCCTCAAGCGGCAGCGCATCAACGTGCGCCTTGAGGTGATCGATCGCCCGGGCCGCCGGTTTCGGGTTGGGTTTTGCTAACGAACCATCGCCATCGGCCCGCTCTGCGATCAGCGCCTTCAGATCGAGCACCGCGACGCTCCGGCCAATGTCGGCATGGTGGGCAAGGCTTGTCAGCGATTGCATCAGGACGTGCGAGTCCCGCGCCTCGGAAAGATCGCGGCCGAGATCGCGCAATTGCATATTGAGACCGCGGTAGTCGGCCTTCCCGAGCCCGGTGCGCACGAGGCGGAGCACACCCCGCGCGCGCTTGAAAGCCTTGCGCACCGAGTGAACGCCGGCCGCGTCGAGCCCGCGTTTGGTCGTCGCCCGTTCAGCCTTTGCGAGCTGGCCGCGCAGCATCCGCGCGACGTTCTCGCCAATCGTCTCGCCAGGGTCGAATTGCAGGCGCATCGCTCAGGCCGCCTTCCGCGCTGCATCCGCCCAGGCAACCCACTCCGCGATGCGGGCTTCAGGGTCGGCATGGGTCAGGAAGTCGGTGATCACCGCGACGCTATCTGCGCCGGCTGCGATGACGCCCGGTGCGCGCTCGACCGTGATGCCGGCAATGCCGATCAGCGGCATGGCCCCGATTGCCGCGCGCCACTCGCCAAGCCGTTCGAGCCCCTGCGGCGCCCAGCGCATCGCCTTGAGCTTGGTCTCATAGATTGGCCCGAGCGCGACGTAATCGGGGTCTGCTGCAAGCGCGGTCTCGAGCTCTTGCTTCGAGTGCGTTGAGAGGCCGAGCCGCGCGCCGGCGCTCTTGATGGCGGTGCGGTTGGCATCGGCGAGATCCTCTTGGCCGAGGTGGATGTAATCTGCGCCGCATTCGAGGCCGATCTGCCAGTGGTCGTTGACGATCAACTGGCAGCCGTGGTCGGCGCTGACCTTCAAGCTCTCGCGGACCTGCGCTCGGATGCTGGCGTTCTCAGCATCTTTGATCCGAAGCTGAACGGTGCGGATGCCAAGCGGCACGATCCGGCGAAGCCAGTCGACGTCGGGAACAATCGGATAGAAAATGTCGGGGGCCCGGGGACCGCTCATGAGCTCTGGCCGAGGTCAAAGAACGGCGTGCCGGCGACCGGCGTCGAGGGCGAGGCCATGTCGCGCGGGCCCATTAGCCCCGCTTCAAACCCGGCGCGGCCGGCGCGGATCGCATCGGCGAAAGCGGCCGCCATCTTTACGGGGGCGATTGCTTTGGCAACGGCGGTGTTCAGGAGGACTGCGTCGTAGCCCAGTTCCATGGCGTGCGCTGCGTGCGACGGCGCGCCGACACCTGCGTCAACGATCAAGGGCACGCCCGGAAAGTAGTTGCGCATCGTCTTCAGCGCCTCGGGATTGGCAAGCCCGCGGCCCGTCCCGATCGGCGCGCCCCACGGCATCAGCAGTTCGCAGCCGGCTGCCATCAGGCGTTCGGCGACACCTAAGTCTTCGGTCGTGTAGGGAAACACCTTGAAGCCCTGCCGCGCGAGTTCGCCGGCCGCCTCGACTAGGCCGAACACATCCGGCTGCAGCGTGTCGTCGTTGGCGATGACCTCAAGCTTGACCCACGCGGTTTCGAAGAGCTCGCGCGCCATCTCAGCCGTCGTGACCGCCTCCTTGGCCGTCCGGCAGCCAGCCGTGTTCGGCAGCACCGGCACGCCCCAGTTGCGCAGCATGTCGAAGAACTGCCGGCCCGCACCACCGCCTGCGGTCTCGCGGCGCAACGATACGGTCACGACACCGGCGCCTGACGCACGCACCGCCGTCTCAAGCACAGCGGGTGAGGGATACTGCGCCGTGCCGAGCAGCAGGCGGGAGGCCACCTCCGTCCCGTAAAGCTGCAACGGATCGTCAGAGCTTTGGGCGGCCTGCAGGTTGGTGTCGAAGGCGTTCATGGCAGTCGGTTTCGCTTGCGTTCGCGCAGATGATGGAGTGGGCGATTGTGCCTCAGCCGGGTGAGCGTCAGCCACCCTGGCGCGGGGCGACGATCTCGATTTCAGCGCCGTCCGCAATCGCCGTGTCAGCGCGCTTTGCCCGCGGCACGAACGCGCCGTCGACTGCGGTTGCAACGTGCTCTGCATCATAGCCCAGCGCATCGACCACATCGGCGAGCGTTGTGCAGGCGAGCGTCTGGTTTGCGCCGTTGACGCGGATGGAACGCGATGGCGGCGCGGAAACGGTTGCAGCGGCGGAGCGCATCAGTAAGGGCCTGTTCAAGACAATGGCGTTCGTGCGCACAGCTCAGTCTTGCGACCAGCAAGCGCGAACAAACAGGGTTCGCTTATCAATATAGGGGGTCAGGCGCGCGCGGAAACCCTCCGCTTGGCGAAGGGCTAAGCGCGCGCGGGCTACCGGCTGCGAAAGAAGCGCAGATAGACGTCGGCTGCGTGCGCGATGCCGGTGAGTGCAAGGACACCGGCAATGGCGGGCCATGGCGCATCAACGAGCGCAAGCCTCAGCGCGACGAGGAACATGATGCCGGGCAGCAGCAGCGAGACAACTGCTCCGGCGTGGTCCGAAAGGCGTCCGCGCCAAGAGAGCCAGACGAGGACAGCAGCTTCGGCTGCGATCACGAGCAACAGCAGATCGACGATGCGCCCGGTGGCGAACAGCTCGGCCACCGCGAGACGCTACCGCCGCTCGCTGCTGGCGCGGGCCGCGCCACCGCCTTCGCGCCAGGGCGAGATCATGCCCAGCAGGTGTGCGCAGTCCTTGAAGAACACCCGCACATGCGCAAACGGATCGCGGCGCACGAGCTTCTTGTTCATGTAGGATTCCCAGGTCAGCCGCTGGACGTCAGGGTCAGCGCACATCGACACGAACCGTTCGCGGCGCTTGTCGCTCGAATACCAGAACCGCTGGAGCAGACCGAGGATGAGGAACACGCGCCCGTGCTCCTTCATAAACCGCTTACGGGCCGTCTTGAGCGCTGCGGCATCGCCGGTCTCCAAACAGTCGGCCGCCGCGTCTGCGGCTAACCGGCCAGCGAGCATCGCGTAGTAAATGCCTTCGCCCGACGCTGGCGCGACGACGCCGGCTGCGTCTCCTGCAAGCAGCACATCGCGGCCGTTGTCCCAGCGCTTGAGCGGCTTCAAAGGGATCGGCGCGCCTTCGGTGCGAATGGTCTTGGCGCCGACAAGCGTTGCATCTTCGCGCAGGTCTTTGACTGCACCGCGCAGCGAGAAGCCTTTGTTGGCCGACCCGACACCAACACTCGCGCACTTCCCGTGCGGGAAAACCCAGGCATAGAAGTCAGGCGATAGCGCGCCCTGATAGTACACGTCACAGCGCGTGTCGCCGTAGAACGCTTCTGCGTTGGTCGGCCGCTCGATGATCTCATGATACGCGAACACGCACTTGACGTTCTCGGCGTTCGCAACTTCCTGCCGGCCGACTTTGGATCGCGCACCGTCAGCACCGATCACCAGCCGCGTCCGCAACCGCTGCTCACCCGGCGGATCGTCATCATCGACGCCCGCCGCCGGCTTCGGCGTGTAGACGACGTCGACGTAACCATCCTGGACGCGTTCCAGGCGGTCAAACGTCCCCGTCGCGCGCTCAGCGCCGGACTCGTTTGCCCGCACTCGCAACCACTCGTCGAACACATCGCGGTCGACCATGCCAACGAAGCCGCCATCGATCGGCATGTCGACATGTTTGGCGCTTGGCGAGATGATGCGGGCGCTCTTGATCTTCGCGACGATCAGGTCGTCGGGGATCTCGAAATCCTTCATGAGGCGGGGCGGGATTGCGCCACCGCAGGGCTTGATGCGGCCGGCGCGATCGAGCAGCGCGACCTCGAAGCCGGCTTTGACCAAGTCGTTCGCGGCCGTCGCACCGCATGGGCCGCCGCCGACCACGACGACGTCGTAGACGATGTCGCTGCTGGCCATCGGCAAGTGCGCCGCGGCTGACGTTTCGCGGACAGGCGTTTCGTTGGCGGTCGCGGTCATCGCGCGCCTCCTTCCATTTCCATCAGCGCCTCGCCGGCAAGCGGCTGGGCGACGCGGGTTTGATCGTGTTCCGTTGAGCCCATGCGGGCGGCGAGTGCTGCGGCGAGGACGAACAGCGCGCCCTCGAGCGTGAAGACGATGGCGTAGGCAATGTGTGGCTCACCCGACAGGTAACGGGCCGCGTCAACGACGGCCGAGCCGAGCACGATGCCAAGCCCGAATGCGATCGCCTGGGCGGCACCCCAAAGCCCCATGCGTGTGCCCTCGCGGCCAGGACGGCCGGCACCGGCAAGGCCCATCATCGAACCAATGGCGGCGACTGCGAAGGCGCCATTGGCGAGCCCAAGCGCAAAGACGGAGGCTTCAAGCGGCCAGGCTTCGGGCCCGACGAAGTTGGATGCTGCGAGCGCGGCGAATGCGAGTGCGGAGGCGAGACACCCGCCAATTGCCCAGAGCCTGAGCGCGCCCACCCGCGACCCGCCCCGCAGGCTGCCGATCAGCGCGACACCGATCATTCCGGCTAGCGCGCCCCCATGATGAACGCCGGATAGCTGCGTTGACTCACCGGGCGGCAGATTGAAGACGTGTCCTGCGAACGGCTCGAGAATGAGGTCCTGCATCGAGTAGGCGAGCATCGAGACGAACACGAAGATGCTGAACGCGCGCGCCTTTGGCTCGGCCCAGACTTCGGCAAGCACTTCGCGGAACGGCGGTTTCTCCGCGCCCTCGGTCCGGTCGGACTGATCGACGAGACTTGGCGCATCTGCTGCATGCGCCATCGCGCGCCGCTCGACGCCCATAATGGCGAGCGTCGCGACCGTAAACGCGATCACTGACACCGCGCCGGAGACGACGACCAAGCGCGTGTAGGAAAACGGATCGAGGAACTGGCCGGCGATGATCGTCGTGACGACGAACCCAAGGATCATCATGATCCATACGGTCGAAGCGGCCGCAGCCCGCCTGCCCGGCGTGACGTAGGTTGCAAGCAGCGCCAAAAGCGATGTGCCGGCGGCACCGACCCCCAGACCAATGAGCAAGAAGGCCACGAGCGCGATGGCGAGGCCCCAGCCAAACGACACGCTCATGACGGCTGTCGCGACGGCGGCTAACCATCCGCCGAACCCGAGCACGAACATGCCGCCAACGATCCACGGCGTGCGGCTGCGTCCCATGTCAGAGCCGTAGCCCCAGCGGGTCCGCGTCATCTGGACGGCATAGTGGTAGGCGACCAGCCCTGCTGGCAGCATCGCGAGGAGGCCGAGTTCGACGATCATGACGCGGTTGAGCGTCGAGGTCGTAATGACGACGATCGCGCCGAGCGCCGTTTGCACGAGCCCCATGCGCACGATGTCGACCCAACTGAGGCCGCGCGCCTGCCCGTTGCCTGCCAGTGCCATCAACCCGCTCCCCCCGTTGCACGCGCTGCCTGGACAAGCGGCGCGACCGCGAATGCTGAGATCATCATGCCAAGGACGTAGAGCGTGGTGCCGGTCGCGTTGTACCAGGGCGCGTGCGCCTTCGGGTCGGCGAGCAGCCGGCGCATTGCAAGGCCCTGCAGCGCGAGCAACGCTGCAACCGCAAGCGCATGCCAGGGCCGGTCCCAACCGACCAGCAGCGCGATGACCACAACCTGCGGTGCCGCCATCACCACGCAGGCAAGTTTCGCTGCGCGATCCGGCCCGAGCATCACCGGCAGCGAGCGCACGCCCATCTGACGGTCGCCCTCGATGGCCTTGAAGTCATTGAGCGTCATGATGCCATGCGCGCCGAGACTGTAGAGCGCGGCGAGCAAGACGATGCGATAATCGGGAAACGCGCCGAGCATGACGGCTGCGCCCGTGAACCAGGCGAGACCCTCATATGAGACCGCCACGGCTGCGTTGCCGTACCAGCCGTTCTGCTTCAAGCGGAGCGGCGGCGCGCTGTAGGCCCACGCGAGGGCGAGGCCCAGTATGGTTGCAGCGCCGACAGCCGGGCCGAGCGCGAAGCCAAGGACAAGCGATAGCCCCGACCAAATGATCGCAATCCAGAGCCCCCAACGGCCGGGGATGCGCCCCGATGGGATTGGCCGGTTCGGCTCGTTGATCGCGTCGACGTGACGGTCGTACCAGTCGTTAACGGCCTGGCTTGTGGCGCAGACCAAGGGCCCCGCGAGCAGGATGCCGAGCGCGATCAGCCACAGCCGCTCGCCGGCGGCCACGCCGGAAGAGACGACGCCGCAGGCAAACGCCCACATGGGCGCGAACCAGGTAATCGGCTTGAGGAGCTCGAGGACGGCCGACGGCCGCGGCAGCCTGTCCGGCGCGACAACGGTCGGCGCGCTTGGCTCAATCGGCGCTGCTGGCGGCGGCAGGTGAGACATGCCGCGAGACTACGCAGCGGGGCGTGGAGTGTAAATTCAAACTTACAGTTGAGATTGACCCACCAGGTTGACGCTTCGACGCACCGGCCAACGGCGCGTGGCACCCGAACTGGCACCCAGGCTAGTTGCTGGCCGCCGCGTCCAGGCCATAGCGGCGGAGCTTCACGTAAAGGCTCTGGCGGCTGAGACCCAGAAGCTCGGCGGCCGAAGCGCGATTGTCGTTGGTGATCTCGAGCGCGGCCTGAATGCACATCTTCTCGATGATATCGGTCGTCTCGCGGACAAGCTCCTTCAACGGAACGCGCCCGACGAGTTCGCGCATTTGCTCAACAGCTTCGGGCAGCGCGCTGCGGACGGAGACGTCGGCGGCCAGCCGTGCGCCAAGATCGCGGACGATGAAGGCCATGCCGCCCGGTTCGGTGTCAGCGACAACAACACCTGACACATCAACGTCGAGCGTGACGCCCTGCTGGCCCTCGAGCTGTGTCTCGAAGAAGCGGACCGTCCCGTCCTGCTGCACCCGGCTTTCGAGCGCGGCGAACGTGGCGCCAGGTCGGCCGAGCCAGCGGTCCAGGCGCTGGCCTTCGACCGCGTCCGCCGTCGGCGCCTGAAGCATCTCCAGGAAAGCGGCGTTGACCGACCGGATCATGCCGCTGAGGTCCGTGATGACGATCCCCTCAGGCGATGCGGCAAGCATTGCGCTCAGCTCGGATTCCAGCCCGCTGTCCGCGTCTCCTGACTGGCCCTTCGGCACGAGGCGGAGGAGCAGCTTCGGCGAGCGGCCGATGTTGAAGCCGGCGGCAAACGCATCGACAGCCAAACCGCCCTTCGAGAGGGGCAGGCTCTTGATGTCCGCCGACCCCGTGGTGCGCGCCATCGCGAACAGCGTTGCCAGGTCATTGCTCACCCGCGCCGGGAAGAGCTGCGAGACCGGTTTGTTCATGACGCGGTCGGCGTCGGTTTTGATGAGGCGCACTGCGGCCGGGTTGATCTCCTGGACGCGCTGCGTTGCCGAATCGACGACCAGCACCGCCTCGCTCGTGTGCTGGAACAGCATCCGGTAGCGCGCCTCGGCATCGCGGACCTTGGCGTACTCCCGCTCCATTTCCTGCTGCGCGAAAACCAGCCGCCGCTGGAGCGCCGCCGTGCGCCTCTGGCTCCGGCCCATCGCCAGGAACTTGTGCGATTTCTCGCCATCGATGCGCACAACGATGTAGCGGAGCGGCGCGTCATCGCCGCCCGTCGGATGATTGATCTCGTGCCAATCCGAGACCGCGTGCGCCTTCGCCTTGTCGAGCGCCCGCTTGACCTTATCGACGCATTCTTCCGTGACCGTTTCCGCCCACGGCTGCCCGATGAACGAAGATGCTGCCATCTCGGCATGCAGGCTTGTGGTGAAAGACGCGTCTTCGATCACGCCTTTCGCCGAGATGACGAGCGCCACGTCCGCGCAGGCGGCAATGGCGAAGGCCGCGATCTCAGGTTTAAGCGCACGCAAAGATTTCTTCGGTGCGCTGAAGCCGCCTGAGACGTCTGAGGGCGTCTGATCCTGCATCGCGTCAGCTATGCGCTCGCGGCCGACCGAACGGTGTGACGGCGCAGGTCACAGCCGTGCCCCCGGCGCCGTAAGAGGCACCAGCGATCCGGATATCGCCACCGCTTCCGGACCGTCCTGGGCAACCCCATCGAGGCCCCAGCATCCGGATGCATCTCTCTCACTGGTCGAGATCGCTTCACCGCCTCCGATGAGTTTGACGTCAGGATTCGTTGACCGTCCCCGGATGTCGCCGATCAACGCCGGCAACTCATCGAGGTGACGCTGGGCAGAGATCGAGATTCCGATCAGGTCATACCAGTGTGTTGAAACATCTCGGACAATGTCCGCCTGCGTCCGCGGCTGACCGGCAACAACGTACCAGCCGGCTGATCGCAGAAACTCGCTGACGACAAGTGCACCAAACGTATGTTGCTCGCCCGGGAACGCGAACAGGCGCGCGCGGCGCGGGGCCGTGTCGCTCGCGGCGATCGCGTCATCGGACATCGGCAGGGCGACGTCGCTCAGGAGAAGCTGCAGCCCACCGAGCCCGGTCGTCACGTCGGCGAAAGAGCGCCGGTCCGCCGTCCATTCATCGCCAAGGTAGCGGGCGGCTGGCGAGAACAACGCCATCATGAGACGAGCGTTGGTCACCCCGGCGGCCTGGAGCCCGGCGATCTGCTCGCGGGCGCGGACAAGGTCATAGCTCACCAGCGTTTCGGCGAACTTGATGACGTCGGCGTTGGTGACTTCAGGGGACTTCTTGCGTCGGAGATCAACCCGGACGAGTTCGCCTGAGTGCGACTCGATCAATTCGGGAACAACGTGGGCTTCGATAAGATCGCGGAGACTGCCAATACGGTCGCGCATATCGCGCTCTGATCGAGATCGATCGAATTTTGCGGACCGCTTTTCTGTACGCTCACCTGCCATTGCAATGGCCTCCTGGCCTGGAACACACCTCGTTACAGCGACACACGTTCGTGGTGCGGCTCCAAAAGGCCCGGCAAGCGTCAGAGTACGGAGTTGGCTGGAACGACGTCAAGCAGATTGCCGCACCTTGTTCGCCAGACCTCCCAGAGACACCGCCGGCAATTTGGACATTTCTTAATTGCCAGCACCACTTAACCATTCTGTCCGTGGCCTCGCGAAACGTCAATCGAAACTGACGTAAATTGAGATTGACGCTTTTGCGGGCAGCGCACTAGTCTGACTGACGCATCACCGTTCAGTCAGGAGCCGCGGATGGGGACCGCCCGCGTTGAGACGCCTCAGGCGTACGCGCTTTACACACCAGATCAGCGGGCCCGGCGTGACGCGACGGTTTGGACGCTCGTTCAGGGTGTTTTGGCTCCACTTCAGTTCGTCGTCTTCCTGGTGAGCCTGGCACTCGTGGTGCGCTACCTCGCGACAGGTGCCGGCTACGAGATCGCGACGGCCTCGATCATCCTTAAAACCGTCGTCCTCTACGTGATCATGATCACTGGCGCGATTTGGGAGAAGGTCGTCTTCGGGCGGTATCTCTTCGCCGATGCGTTCTATTGGGAAGACGTGTTCAGCATGGCGGTGCTGGCACTCCACACCGCCTACCTCGTCATGGTGTTTGCAGGCCTTGGCACGCCCGCCCTGCAAATGTGGGTCGCGCTGGCGGCCTACGCGGCCTACGTCGTCAACGCGGCTCAGTTCGTCTGGAAGCTTCGCCTGGCTCGCCTCCAGGGCGCCATGGAGCAGGCTTCTCTTGCGCCGGCTTCCGGCCTCGTTGCGGAGGCCGGGCGATGACCGACGAACACGTGCCAGCAGCACACCTCGAGACGGCATCTGAGAGCGATGAAGCATCCTGCGCACCCGCGGCCCGCCAGGTCCTGAAACAGCGCGGACAGCGCGAAGTCTTTTGCGGCCTCACGGGCATCGTCTGGCTGCACCGGAAGATGCAGGACGCGTTCTTCCTCGTTGTCGGCTCACGCACCTGCGCGCACCTCATCCAGTCAGCCGCCGGTGTGATGATTTTTGCCGAGCCGCGCTTTGCGACCGCCATCATCGACGACCGCGACCTTGCAGGGTTGGCAGACGCCAACGAAGAACTCGACCGCGTCGTCGACGAGTTGCTCGCGCGCCGGCCAGACATCAAGATGCTGTTCCTCGTCGGCTCCTGCCCGTCGGAGGTGATCAAGCTCGACCTCAGCCGCGCAGCAGAGCGCCTCTCGCAGCGGTTCATGCCCGATGTGCGCGTGCTCAACTATTCGGGCAGCGGCATCGAGACGACGTTTACGCAGGGCGAGGACACGTGCCTCGCGAGCCTGGTCCCGAGCATGCCTGAGGCGGACGACACCGCCGACAACCTCATCGTCGTCGGCTGCCTTGCCGATGTGGTCGAGGATCAGTTCCGGCGCACGTTTGCCGAAATGGGCATCACGAATGTCGGCTTCCTGCCAGCCCGGCGCGCGCGGCATTTGCCAGCCGTTGGGCCCCGCACGAAGCTACTGCTTGCCCAGCCGTTCCTGGCTGAGACAACGACGGCGCTTGAAGCGCGCGGCGCGACCCGGCTCGACGCGCCCTTCCCCTTCGGCGCTGACGGCACCAGCCGCTGGTTTGAAGCCGCAGCCGAAGCGTTCGGTGTCGATGCAATGAGCTTCCGCAGTGCAACCGCTCCTGGCCGGGAGCGTGCTTTGCGGGCGATGGAGCGTTACCGCGCCTCGCTGGCCGGCAAGCGGATCTTCTTCTTCCCAGATTCGCAGCTTGAAGTGCCCCTGGCGCGGTTCCTCCATCGCGAAATGGACATGGACCTTATCGAGGTCGGCACGCCATATCTGCACAACGCGCACCATCGCGCAGACCTCGCCGATCTTCCGAAGAGCTGTCTCGTCTCCGAAGGCCAGGACGTTGAGTTGCAGCTCGACCGCTGCCGCGAAGCCCAGCCCGATATCACCGTCTGCGGCCTCGGCCTTGCCAATCCGCTGGAGGCCGAGGGGCTGACGACCAAGTGGGCGATCGAGCTGGTCTTCTCGCCGATCCACGGCTTTGAGCAGGCCGGCGACCTGGCCGAACTTTTCGCGCGTCCCCTGGACCGCCGCCGCCGGCTGGAGGTCTGAGCGCCGATGAAACTGACGCTCTGGACATACGAAGGCCCGCCGCACGTCGGCGCGATGCGCATCGCGAACTCGATGACGGATGTGCACTACGTCCTGCACGCACCGCAGGGCGACACGTACGCCGACCTGCTGTTCACGATGATCGAGCGGAACGCAAAGCGCCCGCCGGTCTCCTACACCACGTTCCAGGCGCGCGATCTGGGCGGCGACACGGCGGAACTGTTCAAGGATTCGGCGCGCAAGGCGTATGCCCGCTTCGAGCCGGCTGCGATGCTGGTTGGCGCATCTTGTACGGCCGAACTCATTCAAGACGACCCTGGCGGGCTTGCAAAGACGCTTGGCCTGCCTGTGCCGGTCGTGCCGCTGGAGCTACCTGCCTACCAGCGCAAGGAAAACTGGGGCGCGGCTGAGACGTTCTATCAGCTCGTGCGCCGGCTCGCGCAGGGCTCGGCGACGACGCCGGGTGAGAAGACCAAAAGCGAGCGGCCAACCTGCAACCTGCTTGGCGCCACGTCGCTCGGGTTCCGCAACCGCGATGACGTCACCGAGATCACGCGGCTGCTTGTCCAGCTCGGTATCGGCGTCAACGTTTCAGCCCCGATGGGTGCCTCGGCCGCGGACATCATGCGTCTCGGCGATGCTGACTTTAATGTCGTGCTCTACCCGGAAGTCGGCGAGTCGGCGGCGCGCTGGCTGGAGCGCACCTTCAAGCAGCCCTACACCAAGACGGTTCCGCTTGGCGTTGGCGCGACGCTCGACTTTATCCGCGAAGTCGCAGACCTGGCAGCCGTTGACCCGACGCCCCTGCTCTCAGGCGAACACGCCCGGCTGCCTTGGTACTCGCGCTCAGTCGATTCCACCTACTTCACCGGCAAGCGCTGTTTTGTCTTCGGCGACGCGACGCATGCGATTGGCGCAGCCCGCATGGCCGCCGACGAGTTCGGTTTCGAGGTCGTCGGGCTTGGCACCTACAGCCGCGAACTTGCCCGCGACGTCCGCAAGGCCGCGGAGCGCTACGATGTCGAAGCGCTGATCACCGACGACTACCTCGAAGTCGAACGCGCGATTACGGACGCGAGCCCCGAACTCGTGCTCGGCACGCAGATGGAGCGGCACATCGCAAAGCGCCTCGGCCTGCCCTGCGCTGTCATCTCCGCACCGGTTCACGTGCAGGACTTCCCCGCGCGCTACGCCCCGCAAATGGGCTTTGAAGGTGCCAACGTCATCTTCGATACATGGGTCCACCCGCTGATGATGGGCCTCGAAGAGCACCTGCTCGGTCTCTTTAAAGACGACTTCGAATTCAACGACCAAAACCCGTCGCACCTGGCGCATGGCGCAACCGCGGGAGCCCCCGCAGTTGCCCCCGACAACGACGATGTCGTTGCGGCCGAGCCGCCTGCTGCGACCGACACAAATCCCCATGCCGAAGCAGACACAATCCGCTGGGCAACCGAGGCTGAAAGCGAACTGAGAAAGATCCCCTTCTTCGTGCGCGGAAAAGCGCGCCGAAACACCGAGGCGTTCGCAGTCGAACGCGGCATCCCCGTCATCACGATCGAAACGCTCTACGATGCGAAATCGCACTACGCGAGATGACCACCCGCCCGTCCGGGTGGTCCTGATTACGCTCGACCGGCACGCCGCCGGCGCGATTGATCGCGCCCGTGCAAGCCTCGGACGTGATCTGCCAAACTTGGACCTGTCCCTCCACATCGCGTCGGATTGGGCAGCCGATCCTAATGCGCTCGCCCGCTGTCACGCCGACATTGCAAGCGCCGACGTGATCATCGCGACGATGCTGTTCATGGAGGATCACGTCCGCGCGGTCCTGCCCCAAATCGAGGCGCGGCGCGAAGCGTGCGATGCGGTCGTGGGCTGCGTGTCAGCCGGTGAGATTATCAAGCTGACGAAGCTCGGCAGCTTTTCGATGAGCGCGAAGCAGTCTGGGCCCATCGCGCTTTTGAAGCGCCTGCGCGGCAAGGCGAAGTCTGCCAAGAAAGGCGCCGGCGCTGGGCAAATGGCGATGCTGCGTCAGATCCCGAAGATCCTGCGGTTCATCCCCGGCACGGCGCAGGACGTCCGCGCTTACTTCATCACGATGCAGTATTGGCTCGCGGGCTCTGACGGGAACCTCGCAAACCTCATCCGGTTCCTCGTCAACCGGTATGCGAGCGGCGAACGCGCGAAGCTTGCCGGCGCACTCGATGTTGCAGCTCCCATCGCATACCCGGACGTCGGCCTCTATCACCCACGCGCCGCCCGGCCGATCTCGGAACGTCTTGCCGAACTGCCGAACTCTGCCGCGCGCGGCAACGGGACGATCGGCCTCCTGCTGATGCGCTCTTACGTGCTGACCGGCGATACGGCGCACTACGATGGCGTGATCAAAGCACTTGAGGCGCGCGGGCTGCGGGTGATCCCGGCCTTCGCAAGCGGGCTCGATTGCCGGCCGGCGATTGAGGCGTACTTCAAGCGCGACGGCCAGACGACGGTCGATGCCGTCGTGTCGCTGACCGGGTTCTCGCTCGTCGGCGGGCCTGCCTATAACGATGCCGATGCCGCAGCCGACGCGCTCGCCGACCTCGACGTGCCCTACATCGCAGCGCACGCCCTTGAGTTCCAAACGCTGGAAGACTGGTCCGGCTCGACACGCGGGCTGATGCCCGTCGAGCAGACGATCATGGTCGCGATCCCGGAACTCGATGGCGCGACAGCGCCAACGGTCTTTGGCGGCCGGTCTCGCAGTGACGGCAACTCAACCGTCGGTGAAATGCGCCCCGAGCCAGGCCGCATCGAGCGGCTCGCGGACCGTGTGGAGAAGCTCGTTGCGCTGCGCGCGACACCGCGCGCTGAGCGTCGGATTGCAACGGTGCTATTCAATTTCCCGCCCAACGGCGGCGCGACGGGGACGGCCGCGTTCCTGTCGGTGTTTGAATCGCTGCACAACACGCTGAAGCGGCTCGCGGCTGAGGGCTACACGGTTGACGTGCCGGAGACAGTCGAAGACCTGCGCCGCGCCGTCCTCCAGGGCAACGCGCAGACGTACGGCACGGACGCAAACGTGCACGCGCGCATCCCGGCCGATGATCACGTCGCGCGCGAACCCCATCTCGACGTCATCGAAGCGCAGTGGGGCCCGGCTCCCGGAAAGCAAAACTCCGACGGCGCCGCGATCCAGGTGCTTGGCCAGCAGTTCGGCAACGTCTTTGTCGGCATCCAGCCAGCGTTTGGTTACGAGGGCGATCCGATGCGGCTCCTGTTCGAGGGCAGCTTCGCACCCACGCACGCGTTCTCAGCCTTCTACCGCTATCTCCGCGAGGACCTCGACGCGCACGCCATCCTGCACTTCGGGACACATGGCGCGCTCGAATTCATGCCCGGCAAACAGTCGGGCCTTGGCAACGACTGCTGGCCGGAACGCCTGATCGGCGAGACGCCGAACATCTATCTTTATGCCGCCAACAACCCGTCTGAAGGCACGATCGCCAAACGCCGGTCCGCCGCGACGCTCGTCAGTTACCTGACGCCTGCCGTCACGCACGCGGGACTCTATAAGGGCCTCGCCGATCTTAAAGCATCACTCGAACGCTGGCGGGCGACGGAGGCAGACGCGACGGAAGAGCGGAACGGGCTGCTGACGCTGATCGGCGAACAGGCGCAGGCGGTGGACCTGGCTGACGTTGGCGAGATCGTCGACCCGGCGGCGCTGACCACCAAGGTGCTCGAACTCGAATACACGCTCATCCCGCACGGCCTGCACGTCGTTGGCCGCCCGATGGAGCGCGATGCGCGCATCGACCTCTTGAGCGCCATGGCAGAAGCCGGTCATGGCATCCAGTTTAGCCGCGACACGCTGACCCGGCTGGCCGCCGGGGAACGCCCGACGACGCTTGCCCGTTCGCTGGACCGGCCGTGCAGCGAGACCGACCGGCTGGCGCTAATCGCACTCTCGGAAGCCAACGCGAAGCTAAAGCCGAACAGCGAACTTGACGGTCTCATGGCCGCGCTCGATGCCCGCTTTATCCGGCCGGTGTCCGGCGGCGATGTGCTGCGCTCAGCCGACATCCTGCCAACGGGCCGCAACCTGCACGGCTTCGACCCCTTCCGTCTGCCAAGCGCCTATGCCGTCCGCGATGGCGCGCGCCAGGCAGCCCGCCTGCTGGACCATCACATGAGCGACGGAACCGGGCTGCCGGAAACCGTGGCGATCGTCCTGTGGGGCACGGACAATCTCAAGAGTGAGGGCGGCCCGATCTCGCAAGCGCTCGCGTTGCTCGGCGCGAAGCCACGCTTCGACAGTTTTGGGCGGCTCTCCGGCGCTGACCTGATCCCGCTGTCTGAACTCGCCCGCCCGCGCATCGACGTGATGATGACGCTGTCAGGCATCTTCCGGGACCTGCTGCCGCTTCAAACGCGCATGCTCGCGGAAGCAGCCTTCCTCGCAGCAACCGCCGACGAGCCTGAGCGTGACAACTTCGTGCGCAAGCATGCCCTCGCCTACGCGGCCGAGCATGGCGTCGACATGGAGACCGCGGCGCTCCGCGTGTTCTCGAACGCAGACGGCGCTTACGGCTCGAACGTCAACCAGCTCATCGACAGCGGCGCCTGGGATAGCGAAGACGAACTCGCCGACGCCTACCAAGCGCGTAAGTGCTTTGCCTACGGCCGCTCAGGCACGCCCGTCGCGCAGAAAGACCTGCTCGCAAACGTCCTCGGCACCGTCGAGATCGCCTACCAGAACCTTGAGTCCGTCGAACTTGGCGTGACGACGATCGACCACTACTTCGACACGCTCGGCGGCATCGGCCGCGCGGTGAAGCAGGCTCGCGGCGGCGATGCGGCGCGGATTTACATCGGCGACCAAACGCGCACCGAGGGCAAGGTCCGCTCGCTCGCAGATCAGGTCGCGCTTGAGACGCGCACGCGCATGCTCAACCCGAAGTGGGCCGAGGGGATGCTGAACCACGGCTACGAAGGTGTCCGCCAGATCGAGGCGCACGTCACCAACACCGTCGGCTGGTCGGCGACGACCGGCGCTGTGGCCCCCTGGGTCTACCAGCAGATTACTGAGACTTACGTACTCGACGAAGACATGCGCCGCCGCATTTCGGACCTCAATCCGAAGGCTTCGGCAAAGGTCGCCCGGCGTCTCATCGAGGCGCACGAGCGAAATTACTGGACACCAGATCAAGAAACTCTCGAGGCCCTGCGCGAAGCCGGTGACGAGCTGGACGACCGCGTAGAAGGCATCGGCGTGGAGGCCGCGGCATGAACATTCAAACCCCTGCATCTAAGATCAAGCGCGCCGATGGCGACGGCAGCGTGCAGGTCCATCAGGACCCGAGTGCGATGATCGAAGGTGCGAAGGTCTTTGCCGTCTACGGCAAGGGCGGCATCGGCAAATCGACGACGAGTTCGAACCTCTCGGTGGCGTTCTCGAAGCTCGGCAAGCGCGTCCTGCAAATCGGCTGTGACCCGAAGCATGATTCAACCTTCACGCTGACCAAGGCGCTCGTGCCGACCGTCATCGATGTGCTTGAGACCGTTGACTTCCACCCGGAAGAACTGCGCGCCGAAGACTTCGTCTACGAAGGCTACAACGGCGTCATGTGCGTTGAAGCTGGTGGCCCGCCGGCCGGCACCGGCTGCGGCGGTTATGTCGTCGGCCAGACAGTAAAGCTTCTCAAGGAACACCACCTCCTCGAAGACACCGACGTCGTCATCTTCGATGTCCTCGGCGATGTTGTTTGCGGCGGGTTCGCAGCGCCCCTCCAGCATGCCGACCGCGCGCTGATCGTCACCGCGAACGACTTTGATTCCATCTTCGCCATGAACCGCATCGTGGCTGCGATCTCAGCGAAATCGAAGAACTATCAGGTCCGCGTCGGCGGCGTCATCGCGAACCGTTCGGCCGCGACCGATGAGATCGACCGGTTCAATGCCGAAGTCGGGCTGCAGCGCCTGGCACACTTCCCCGACCTCGATGCCATCCGCCGGTCGCGGCTTAAAAAGGCAACGCTTTTTGAAATGGACCTCACGCCCGAGATCGAGCGCGTCCAAAACGAATACCTGAACCTCGCCCAGCAACTGCTCGACGGTGTCGAGGTCCTGACGGCAACGCCGATGAAGGACCGCGAACTGTTCGACTTCCTCGGGTTCGATTGATGCTCGACACCAACTACCAAGACCGGCGTTTCGCGCTGAAGGAGTACTTTGATCGCACTGCGGTCGAGGCCTGGGCGCGCATGACGTCGGATGCCCCGCTTAGCCGGGTGCGCGAGACGGTCCGGCGCGGGCGCGATGCAATGCGCGCGACGTTGCTTGCGATGCTGCCCGACGACATGACCGGCGCGCGCCTGCTCGATGCTGGCTGCGGTACCGGCGCGCTTGCCGTTGAAGCGGCTCGCCGCGGCGCGGATGTCGTCGCAGTCGACCTGTCGCCCAACCTTGTCGACCTAGCCCGCGAGCGTTGCCCGGCCGATGTCGGGCCAGGCCGCATCTTGTTTGTCTCCGGCGACATGCTGGCCGCCGACCTCGGTGCGTTCGACTTCGCCGTCGCAATGGATTCCCTCATCCACTACGATACGCCCGATGTCGTCACAGCGCTCGGCAGACTGGCCGACCGGACGTCAGCGAAGATCGCGTTCACGTTCGCCCCGCGCACGCCGATGCTCTCGACGATGCACGCGGCCGGCAAACTGTTCCCGCGCAGCGACCGCGCGCCCGCCATCGTGCCGCACGGCGCGCGCGACCTGCGCACCCGCATCGCAGCGAGCCCTGCGCTTGCCGATTGGTCTGCCGGCGAGAGCCAGCGCATCAAGTCCGGCTTCTACATCTCCGAAGCTATGGAGATTGCCCGCCGATGAAACGCCGCCGCGAACCACCGCCAGCTATGACGAACGAGCAGGTCGAGCAGGTCCGCCGCGCGTTCCGTCAGTTGCTGCCGTTCGCGGATGCGGCCTCCAAAGAGCTGCCGCTTAAGCGGTTGCTGCGGCTGTCGCTGTTCCAGGTCTCGGTCGGCATGGCGATCGTCCTGCTCACCGGCACGCTCAACCGCGTCATGATCGTCGAGCTTGGCATCTCGGCCTGGATCGTCGGCGCGATGATCGCGATCCCGCTCATTTCAGCGCCATTCCGCGTGCTCATGGGCTTCCGCTCCGACCAGCACCGGTCGTTCCTCGGATGGCGGCGCGTGCCCTACATTGCGTTTGGCACAATGCTGCAGTTCGGCGGCCTCGCGATTATGCCGTTCGCACTCATCTTGCTCTCCGGCGATAACACGGCAGGGCCTGAATGGCTCGGCCCTGTCGCCGCCGCTGCCGCCTTCCTGATGACCGGCACGGGCGTGCACATGGCGCAAACAGCCGGCCTCGCGCTTGCAGCCGACCTCGCACCGGAAGACGCCCGCCCGCGGGTCGTCGCACTGCTCTACGTCATGCTGCTCGTCGGCATGGTCATCAGCGCGCTCTCCTACGGCATCATGCTCGCCGACTTCGACAAGGTCCGCCTGATCCAGGTCATTCAGGGCACAGCGGTCGTCACGCTCATCCTCAATCACGTCGCGCTCTGGAAGCAGGAGCCGCGCAACCCGGAGCTGACGAAGCACGGGCGGCCGCGGATCTCGTTCGCGGACTCCTGGGCGCGGTTCCGCTCGAACCCGACATCGGCGCGGCTGCTCGTGGCCCTCGGGCTCGGCACCGCGGCGTTTTCCATGCAGGACATCCTGCTCGAGCCCTACGGTGGCGAGATCCTCGGCATGTCGGTCGGGCAGACAACGGCGCTGACGGCGCTGCTCGCCGGCGGCACGCTCGGCGGCTTCTTCTTGGCCGCAATGTTCCTGGCGCGCGGGGCCGAGCCGCACCGGCTGGCAGCCTGGGGCGTGCTGACGGGTGTGCCCGCGTTTTCAGCCATCATCTTTGCAGCGCCGCTTCAGTCAGCCGCCGTCTTTTGCTTTGGGACGACGTTGATCGGCCTTGGCGGCGGACTGTTCGCCGTCGGCACGATGACGGCTGCGATGGCGCTTGCCCAGCGCGGCCAAAGCGGCCTTGCGCTCGGCGCCTGGGGCGCGGTGCAGGCAACCGCTGCCGGCGGCGCAATCGCGCTTGGCAGTGCCGTTCGCGATGTCGTCGCCCGGCTCACGTCCGACGGCCAGTTGGGGCCCGCGCTCGCGACGCCGGAGATTGGCTACAGCGTCGTCTACCATCTCGAAATCGGACTGCTGTTCGCAACGCTTGCCGTCATCGGGCCGCTCGCCAAACACGCAAGTGACCCTGCAACGCAAAACCAGAAACTTGGCCTCAGCCAGTTTCCAAGCTGACGTTTGACCTTGAGAGGAGGACCCCGCCATGAGCGGAACTGAACTTCTGACACACTACGATGCAGCGCTGATCTCGCTGTGGACTTTCTGGCTCTTCTTCTTCGGGTTGGTTTTCTACCTGCAGCGCGAAGGCCGCCGCGAAGGGTATCCGCTGGTGATGGAGCCGACCGGCCGCGTCGACGACCCGGGCGCACCATTCATGCCCGACCCGAAGACGTTCAAGCTGCCGCATGGCCACGGCGAGCGCACCGTCCCCGACTACGACGGCGACCCGCGCACGCTCAACATGGAAGGCACCGCCCGCTGGCCCGGTTCGCCGGTGCAGCCGAAAGGTGATCCGCTGAAAGACGGCATCGGCCCGGCAGCCTGGGCCGAGCGCATGGACATTCCGGAACTCTCGGCCGAGGGCGACCCCAAGATCATTCCGATGCGGATCGCAGAAGACTTTGACATCCGCTCCGGTGACCCGGACCCGCGCGGCATGGACGTGCTGTCGGCCGACCAGCAGATCGTCGGGACTGTGTCGGATGTCTGGATTGACCGCGGCGAGATGATGATCCGCTATCTCGAGGTCGACCTTTCTGATGATGGCGCCACATCCAACGCGACCGATGCCAACGGCGAGGAAGACAGTGCCGCACCGAAAGCAAGCGGCGGCGGAAAGGTACTCGTGCCGATGACGCTTTCGCGTGTCGGTGATTATCGCAACGAACTCTCCGGCTGGGGCGGCGTGGTCCGCGTTGGCGCCATTACGGCAGAGCAGTTCCAGCATATCCCGCGCACCAAGAGCGCGGACCAGGTGACGCTGCGCGAGGAAGACAAGATCGTCGGCTACATCGGCGGCGGCCACTTCTTCCGGAAGTTTGGCTAGTCACCGTCGATGCGGGGAGGACGGAGGCCGTCGATACGATGTGCCCCGTCTTCCGCCAACCCGGCACCTGGATGGCAGGCGTTATGCGTCAGCCGCTTCAGGTCCCGGTGCCACATTTAGGAGGTGCGTCATGTCGGATGAAGATTATGAGTTCGGTCAAGGCCGTGGATTGCCAAAACGTTTGCCACCCGGCGAGGTCGTCCTGTGGCAGGGCGCACCGAGCGTCTGGCGGTTTGCGGTCGAAGCGTTCCATATCCGCAAGGCAATCGCATTCGTCGTCGTGCTGGCGATCCTCCGCGTTGCTTTGAACGCAGACGCCAGCGGCGCAATCGGTGCCGCATCGTGGGCCGCGTTTGCACAAACGCTGACGATCGGTGCTGGTCTCGTCGTCGTCCTCGGCTTGATCGCGCTCTGGTCTGCGCGCTCGACGGTCTATTCGATCACGTCGGGCCGCGTCGTCATGAGTTTCGGCCTCCTGGCACCAATCGCACTCAACCTGCCGTTCTCAGAGATTGAAGGCGCCGGCCTTAAGACAACAAGCTCAGGCGTCGGCGACATCCCGCTCTCGCTCTCAGAAAAGACCCGCCTCGGTTATCTGCACCTGTGGCCACATGTCCGGCCCTGGCATACGCGCCAGCCGCAGCCGATGTTGCGCGCGATCCCTGAAGCTGAGCGCATCGGGCAGCTCCTCGCCGACGCGATCGGCGCTGAGACGGCGCCTAAGCCCGTGCGGGTCGAGGCCGCGGGGGCCGCGTCGAGCGGCGGCTATGTGCCCGGCCGTACACCGCAGCCCGCCCCTGACCTGCATCCGTCCGCAGCCCGCGCTTAAACCCGCGCAGCATTGAACAAGGCGAGACAGACGATGAGTGACCATCACGGCGACCACCAGCACGACGCCCATCGCGGCCCGCGCCTCGGCAAAGGCCAGGTCGACTCACGTCATCTGAACCCCGTGCTTCTGTGGGGCCCGGTCCCGCTCGCAGGTTTTGCGATTGTCGCGATGACGCTTGTGTTCGTTCTGATGACCGGCGACACGCGCTCGTCCGTCGCCGAGAAGGCAGGCCAGCAAATCGCGGCCCGCACCGTCGCCTTTAACGTCGCAACCGACGGGCGCTCGGTGACCGCACGCGACCCCGCCGACGGTCAAACCCTCGATGTGTTTCGGTACGGCGAGCACGGCCTGCTCGCCACCGTTCTGGAGAGCCTCGCATTCGAGCGCGCGCGCAAACGCCGCCCGGCTGAGAGCCCTTTCCGCCTGGCGTTGTCGGATACCGGACGCCTGACTTTTCACGACCCTGAAACCGACAGCACAGTGCTGATCAACGCCTACGGGAAGAAGAATGTGGCGCTGATCTCGCGGCTGTTGAAACCCGAAAGGACCGGCCAATGAAGGACCCTGGCGGAAGCGCGCTACGCTTCTGGCGCAAGCGTGAGGACCACGCCTGTGAGATTGAGGTGAGCCATACGTTCGAGAGCCTGCACGCGCATGTCGAGCTTGCAGGTAACGTCAAGATCGAGCCCGGCGACGAAGTAATCGTCCACGGCTCGCCCATCGAAGTGCCCTACGGCGAGATCCAGCGCTTTTCGCGCACCGCGACCGTCATCCGTGCGCCCTGGTACGAGCGCGCGTGGACGCGCCTGACAGGTGATTTCGAATTCATGGAACTTTGCGAATTCTCGTTCTCAGAGGAGGGCCGGCTATGAACGCGCCTGTAAGAGATCGCGATATCGTCGCAGACCGCAAGGTCAACGAGACGACCCAGATGGCGCAAGAGACGACGATGCTCTCGCCGCGCTTCTACACCACCAACTTCGAAGAGATGGACCGCATCGACGTCTCCGGCGTGCGCGGCGAATGGGATGCGCTGCTCGCTGAAATGAAATCGGACCCGAACAAGGCCCACTTCAAGAAGAACGAAGAGTGGGATGAGATCGACTTCGACGCGCTCGATCCGGAACTCCGCAAAGAACTGATCGACTTCCTCGTCTCGTCGCTCACAGCCGAGTTCTCCGGCTGCGTTCTCTATAAAGAGATGCGCAAGCGCGGCACGAACAAGGACATCTGCGAGCTCTTTTCCTACATGAGCCGCGACGAGGCTCGCCACGCCGGCTTCATCAATGACGCGCTGAAGGAAGCCAACATCGGGGTGAACCTCGGCTTCCTGACCAAGGCCAAAAAGTACACGTACTTCCAGCCGAAGTTCATCTACTACGCGACGTATCTGTCAGAGAAGATCGGCTACGCCCGCTACATCACGATCTTCCGCCACCTCGAGCAGAACCCCGATCGCCGCTTCCACCCGATCTTCAAGTGGTTTGAGGAGTGGTGCAACGACGAGTTCCGCCATGGCGAGGCATTCTCGCTTCTGATGCGCGCGCAACCGCATACACTTCAAGGCCGCAACAAGCTCTGGATCCGGTTCTTCCTGCTTGCCGTGTTTGCGACGATGTATGTGCGCGACCACGCGCGGCCGGCGTTCCACAAGGCGCTCGGCGTCGATATCGAAGAGTACGACTTCAAGGTCTTCCGCATCACGTCGGAAATCTCGAAGCAGTGCTTCCCAATCGAGCTTGACCTGGACAATCCGAAGTTCCGCACGGGCCTGCGGAAGCTGCTGGCGATCAACGAAAGCCTCGAAGACGCGAAGGCCCAGGGTGGCATCGGCGGGCGGATCAAATCCGGCTGGCATATGGCGCGCGCGGGCTTCACGTTCGCGCGGCTCTACATGCTGCCGGTGAAGTCTAACGAGATCCCTGAAACGAGCCGGCTGCAACCGGCCTGGTGACGACCGAGCGGCTGGCGCCTCCGGAAGAGGCGCCGGCCGCACAAACCGCCTGCGACCGAGGACCTGAATGACCGATCTGGTCTGGCCCATTCTGTTTGCTGCGATCACCTGGTGGGCGACCACCGGGGTGCTCATCTATTTGGATGGCCTGCCGCGCTGGACGTTCAAGTGGAGCTTTGCGGGCGCCAGCGTGCTTGGCCTTGCAGCAATCATTGGCACGGTTGCGACGCGCGACATGGTCGGAGCGGACGGGACGAACGCTATCTATATCGCCTTCACCTGCGGGCTCTTGTTATGGGGCTGGCAGGAGACGGCGTTTTACATGGGCTATATTACGGGCCCGCGCCGAGAGCCCTGCCCTGAGAGCTGCGGCGGCCTCCGCCACTTCTGGCACGGTGTCGAAACCGTGCTGTGGCATCAAATCTCAGCAATCGCCGGCTTCGCCCTTCTCGTGGCGCTGACGTGGGGGGCAGACAACCAGGTCGCGCTCTGGACGTACACCGTCCTCTGGCTGATGCAGCAAAGCGCGAAGCTCAACTGCTTCTTCGGCGTGCGCAACCTGAACCTCGACTTCCTGCCGGCCCACCTGAAGTATCTCGCAGCCTTCATGCGCGTGCGCCCGATCAACGCGTTCTTCCCGGTCTCCGTCGGGCTTGCGAGCGTCGTGTTTGCGGCCCTCTGCTTCGCCATCGCCGGGATGCCGGCCGGCGCGCCGCAAACGACGGGCATGGTCCTGGTCACGACGCTGCTCGGCCTCGCCATCTTCGAGCACTTTGTTCTGGTGCTGCCGATCCCGGCCGACCGCCTGTGGGACTGGAGCCTGTCGTCGCACACCCGCGCTGACGCGCCCGCGGCCGGCCCCGATGGGCACGCCAACCGCGCCGCCCCTTGCTGGAGCGCTGAGCTCAGCGGCCGCCATGACCGCGACAGGTTGCGTCACCTCCTCAACGGCATCGCGACCGGCGGCTTCGGCAACATCGCCGAAGTCGACGGCGTCGTCGAAGCCGGTGGCGAGTGGGTCCGCATCGGCGTCCGCGATGGCGCCGCGACGATCACGCGCACAGAGCCAGAAACCGAGCCCCGCGTGCGCGCGTTCGCGCCAGGGGCGACCCTGGATGCCGCGCGGCTTCACGCCGCGTTCAAAGCCTGCGTTGTCCGCCGAATTGCGGCTTGAGTTCGTGGCGCCAATCGCACACATCTCTACTCGTGGAGTTGCCTGACTGATGAAATACGAAGACCGCTTTCTGGACAGTTTGCGCGCCGTTCGCGCCGAAGGGCGCTACCGCGTTTTCGCTGATCTTGAGCGCTGCCGCGGCGCATTCCCGACGGCCGCCCGCCACGGCGCAGGTGACAACCAGCGCCAGGTCACGGTCTGGTGCTCGAACGATTACCTCGGCATGGGCCAGCACCCGGTTGTACTCGCAGCTATGCACGACGCGCTCGATAAAGTCGGCGCTGGATCGGGCGGCACGCGGAATATCTCGGGCACGAACCATTATCACGTGATGCTCGAAGACGAACTCGCCGACCTGCATGGCAAAGAATCGGCGCTGCTCTTCACGTCCGCATACGTTGCCAACGACGCGACGCTCGACACCCTCGTCAAACTCATCCCGGGTACGGTCATTTTCTCCGACGAGAAAAACCACGCCTCGATGATCGCCGGCATCCGTCACGGCGGCGGCCCAAAGCGGATCTTCCGTCACAACGACATCGCGCATCTGGAAGAGCTGCTCGCCGAATACCCGAAAGAGACGCCGAAGATTATCGCGTTCGAGAGCGTCTACTCGATGGACGGCCACATCGCACCGATGGCGGCGATCTGCGACCTCGCCGACAAGTACAACGCGCTCACCTACCTCGATGAGGTCCACGCCGTCGGCATGTACGGCAAGCGCGGCGGCGGCATTTCTGAGCGCGAGGGCCTCGCCGATCGCATCGACATTATCAACGGCACGCTCGCCAAGGGATTCGGCGTCATGGGCGGCTATATCGCTGCCAGCCGCGCCTGCTGCGATGCGATCCGCTCCTACGCGTCAGGCTTCATCTTCACGACCTCGCTGTCGCCGGCCGTCGCCGCCGGCGCGCTCGCGAGCATCCGCCATCTGAAGTCGAGCACCGCCGAACGCGCAGCGCATCAAGAACGCGCGGCGACCGTCAAAGCGCGCCTCAAAGACGCCGGACTGCCGGTGATGGACAATCCAAGCCACATCGTCCCAGTCCTCGTCGGCAATCCAGTCCACTGCAAAGCCGTCACCGACGAACTCCTCGACGCGCACGGCATCTACGTGCAGCCGATCAACTATCCGACTGTCCCGCGCGGCACCGAGCGGCTCCGCTTCACGCCGACGCCGCTCCACACCGACGCCCACATCGACCACCTCGTCGAGTCCATGACCAGCCTCTGGGAAGCCTGCCCCGTCGGCAAAGATCATTATGTCCGCCTAGCGGCGGAATAGTCTTTTTGGTCCAACCGCCCTGCCGCGCGTTGGCACGAGCCGCTTGCGCTGTTCGCGCGCTCGCAGGCGCGCAGCTCGAGCGGTTGCGACACGACATCCGCTGCGGCGTGATCCGGTAAAGGCCTGCCTTACCTCCTTGCGCCTCGCGATGTTCTTTGCGGGGCGGGCGGCCGGCTCCGCTTCAAGCCACCGGCACTAGCGCGTGAGCTTGGCGAAGAGGCGGGCCATGATTTGGAAGAAGGGTTCGGGGCCCGTGTAGCCTTCGATGCGCGCGACTTCTTTGCCGTCTTTGACGAGGACCGCGGTTGGGACGGTCGTCAGCCCGCGCTTCAGGCCCGGCACGAGCCGCACGGCTTCAGACGCGTTTGCAAAACGGAGCGGCGCTTCCCGGCTCCGCGCCGACGTACTGTAGGCAGGCGCCACATCGCGGCGGAAGAGCTTGCAGTAGATGCAGCCGGGCGCCTCGAACACGATCAGCTCATAGGCGGGCGGCAACCGCGTTTCAGAACCGGCGCCACGCGCAGCATCAGCCGATCCCCGATGCGAGATCAGCAGCATCACAAGTGCCGTCAGGAAGACAGCTCCAGCGGGCCAGCGGCGAATATCGAAGCGAACCATCGCTTCGACTTAGGCGCGCTAATGCCGGCCTGCTGGAATTCGTCTGAAAAGGGTTAAA
Organism: Pseudomonadota bacterium; assembly: GCA_038523925.1. Classification (GTDB taxonomy): domain Bacteria; phylum Pseudomonadota; class Alphaproteobacteria; order Rhizobiales; family Hyphomicrobiaceae; genus JBCBWG01. The sequence goes on from JBCBIY010000007.1 coordinate 83,638, forward strand.
CGGCGCCCCACTTTGAGACGCCACCTCACCCTGCAGAGCCGCGCCGATTACCAGTAGGCAGCCGGCTTCCGCGCGCGAAAACTCTTGTAAGTCGCGGTCACCTTGGTGCCGACCGGCACCCGCCGGTAGAGGTCGGCGACGTGGTGGTTGTGCATGCGCACGCAGCCCTTCGAGACCGGGCGGCCAATCGTCCACGGCGCGTCGGTGCCGTGAATGCGATAGAGCGTCGAGCCGAGATAGAGCGCGCGGTTACCGAGCGGGTTCTGCGGATGGCCGCCGGGCACGAACGCCGGCAGCCTCGGGTTCTCCCGCCGCATGGACGCGGTCGGCGTCCAGCTCGGGTTGACCTTCTTTTGACTGACGCGGAGCACGCCCGTCCATGAGCTCTGCGCGCGGGGCGATGCGATCGGATAGGCAATCGCGCGGCCGCGCGCCGTCACCCAGTAGAGCTTGCGGTCGGCGAAGCTCACGAAGATCTGGCGCGGGGCGAACCGATGCGGAAACCGCACGACATAGGCGTCGGCGGCCGGCTGCTGGGTGGGCTGCGGCGAGCCCCAATCGAAGAGGAAGAAACCTTGCGCGGCGGCTGGCTGAGCGGTGACGGCAAACGCTGAAGCGGCCGCGAGCGCAAGTGCTGCGCGGCGAAGACGCGGAACAGACATCGATGACCTTTCCTCCGGCGGAGACTGCCGCCGGTACGCAAACTTTTGAGGACAGGCCGAACGTTAAGGAACGAGGTTAAGGATGCGTTAAGCGGAGACGGCGACCGCAGATGCAAAAGCGCCGGCCACCTCTCGCGAGGGGCCGGCGCGTGTCTCGCCAAAGGTCTGCGCAATTGCTAGCCGAGGTGGCTCACCATCTTGTGCTGCAGGTAGGCGTTGAGCCCTTCAATGCCGCCTTCGTGGCCGTAGCCTGAATCCTGGATGCCACCAAACGGTGTCTCCGGCAGCGCGATGCCGTGATGGTTGATCGACAACATGCCGGCCTCAATGCCGTCCGCGATCTTGGTCGCGCGCGCCGCGTCGTGCGTGAACGCGTAGCTCGCAAGGCCGAACGACAGCCGGTTGGCCCGCTCAAGCATCTCGTCCTCGTCCTTAAACGGCAGCATGACGGCGACGGGGCCGAACGGCTCCTCGTTCATGATGCGCGCGCTATCGGGAACATCGGTCAGGACTGTCGGCTCGAAGAAGTTGCCCTGGTTGCCGATCCGGCTGCCGCCCGTCTGCACCTTGCCGCCATGCTCCTGCGCGTCGGCGATGAGCTCGTCCATCGCGTTAATGCGGCGCGGGTTGGCGAGCGGGCCCATCTGCGTATCCGCATCGAGGCCATCGCCAACCTTTAGGTTTGAGGCGATGTCCGTGAACTTCGAGACGAAGCTGTCGTAGACCTTCTCGTGCACGAAGAAGCGCGTCGGCGAGATACAGACCTGACCCGCGTTGCGATACTTGAGACCCGCCGTCAGCTTCGCGACTTCGTCGGCGTCGACGTCATCAAAGATCATCATCGGCGAGTGGCCGCCGAGTTCCATCGTGGCCCGCTTCATGTGCTGGCCAGCCATAGCGGCCAGATGCTTGCCGACCGGAACCGAGCCCGTGAACGAGATCTTCTTCACGGTCGGATGCGGGATCATGTATTCCGACAATTCAGCCGGTGTGCCGTAGATGAGGTTCAGGACGCCGGCTGGAACACCTGCATCGTGGAAACACTGGACGAGGCCAAGCGGTGACCCAGGCGTCTCTTCCGGGCACTTCAGGACGATGGTGCAGCCTGCGGCAAGCGCGGCAGAAATCTTGCGGACGGCCTGCGTGACGGGGAAGTTCCAAGGCGCAAAACCAGCGACGACGCCAACCGGCTCCATCATCACCATCTGGCGAACGCCTTCAGCGCGCGCCGGGATGATGCGCCCATAGGTGCGGCGGCCTTCCTCGGCGAACCACTCGATCACTTCGGCAGCACCGCCAAGTTCAACCTTGGCTTCGTGGAGCGGCTTGCCCTGCTCGAGCGTCAACGTGTGCGCAATCTGGTCGGTGCGCTCGCGAAGCAGATCAGCTGCCTTGCGCATGATCTTCGACCGCTCGACGGCCGGCACGCGTCGCCACTCTTTAAATGCGCGGGCGGCGGCGTCGAGGGCGCGGTCCATCTCCGCTTTCTTCGCGTGCGGGATCTGACCGATGACGGCGTCTGTCGAAGGGTTCAGGACGTCTTCAGCCGCGCCACTCGTCCCTTTTGTCAGTTCGCCGTCGATAAATAGATTGAGTTCGCCATAGGACATGAGGCGTACGCTCCCGGTCGGTGAGTTGGAAAAGTCCCGACCGGTTTACGCCTTAAGAAGTGCGAGTGCAAAGGTCTTGCAACCGATTGCAACGCTGGCATGCGGCAGGACTGGCGGCGTCCCCGATGCGATCACACGAGCCTATCGGCCCTGTGATTCAGACATACAGTCGAGGTGGACCGATTTGCGGACCTTGATGAGGTCCTGCGGCACGGGCCGGCCATCGGCCTTCCGTGCGTCGATCTCTTCATCCAGGAGACGAACGCTTTCGCGCGGATCGTCCTGCTCGTGAACCGACTCGATGATGGTCTTAATCTCGCTGTCGTCCAACTTGCGGCCCATCGTCGTTTCCTCTGGTTGATCGTTTGCCTCACCTACAGGCAGACACGTTATGTGGGTCACTTCGTAATTCCATGCGACAGTCCAACTCATGATGCGCAATTGCCTGAGCGATGTTGCCGGGATCCGTCTCGGCCACGCTGACGATCCACGGTTTTTGACAGGCGCCACAGTCGCGCTCGTTGACCGCCCCAATGTCGCCTCGGCGCTCATCCCCGGCGGCGCGCCGGGCACGCGCGATACCGCGTTGCTCGAACCCGAGCGGACGGTTCAGGCCGTCGATGCCGTCGTGTTGTCCGGCGGGTCAGCGTTCGGGCTCGATGCGGCTGGCGGCGTACAGCGGTTGCTCGCCCGGCGCGGCATCGGTCTCGACGTTGGTGGCCACACCATCCCAATCGCAGTTCAGGCAATTATCTTCGACCTCCGCGCGCGGGTATCCGGCGGCCCTGACGTGCCGGACCACTTTTTCTGGGACCTCGGCTGGCGAGCGGCCGCTACGACGTTGCAAACGACCGCCGCGACGGCCGTCGCGGAAGGCAGTGTCGGGGCCGGCATCGGGGCAACCACGGCGGATCTCAAAGGCGGGTTCGGGTCTGCATCTCAAAGGCTTGCTGACGGGACCACGGTTGCGGCCATGGCGGTCGCCAACGCGATCGGGTCTGTGCTCGGCAGCGATCGCGGTCATCTCCTGGCCGCACCCCTTGAACGCGATGGCGAGTTCGGCGGGCTTGGGCCGGCGGCCGGCCCAGTTGGCGCACTCGAACAGATGCCACTGAAGGGCCGCGGTGAAACGGCGACGACCATCGCCTGCATTGCGACCGATGCGACGCTGGATAAGGCGGAAGCGAAGCGCGTCGCCATCATGGCGTCTGGCGGATTTGCGCGCGCGCTCAGGCCGCCATTCGCCCCATTTGACGGCGACACCGTGTTCTCGGTTGCGACCCTGAGGCGCCCGCGGCCTGACGCCGGACCGGACCTCACGCTCATCGGTGCCGCCGCAGCGGATTGTCTTGCGCGCGCCGTCACACGCGGGGTGACAACCGCCACGCTGCCGGGCGAGAACTATGCGGGTCCACCGACGTACCGGGAACGGTTCGCGGACGTCCTGATCGGGTCCTGAGGCTGTAGACGTTACTTTCTCAATGGCGAACGATAACAACAGTAACCAGCGACCAAGCTATTGGGGCCTCAACTCGTGGCGCGTGGCGGCGGCGATCAGCGCCGCAGTCTGCCTGGCGCTGCTGACGCTCTTTGCGCAGACCCGATACGCGCAAGTGAGCGACTGCCATCAAACCGGCGGCGTTTGGGATGGCGAGGCGAGCAAGTGCCGCCTGGTGCCGCGCATCATCATTCAGCGCGACCTGCGGCGCACCTGAGGTCAGGTCCGCCCGAAGCGGCCCGGGCTGTAGGGCTTTGGATCTGTGAACGCGGTCTGGCCGGTGATCAGCTCCGCCAACAGTTGGCCGGTGACCGGACCGAGCGTCAGGCCTAGGTGGTGGTGTCCGAAGTTGGCCCAGAGCCCGCGGCGACCTGGCACTGCGCCGACCATCGGCAGCATGTCTGGAAAGCACGGCCGCGCGCCCATCCAGGGCTCGGCATCCAAACGGCTCGCAAGCGGGAAGAGCCGGCGCGCATGCGGTTCGGTCATCGCAAGTTGCTTCGGCGTCGGCGGGCGGTCGCGGGCGGCAAACTCAGCCCCCGTTGTGAGCCGCACGCCACGCTGCATGGGCGCCAAAACGTAGCCGTTATCGAGATCAAGGACCGGCCGATTGAGCGTGGCGTTCCCCTCTGCGGAAAAGTGCATGTGGTAGCCGCGCTTGACCGCGAGCGGCACGTTGATGCCGAGCCGCTTCAGCAGGTCGCCCGACCAGGGCCCGAGGGCGACGACGGCGTCCTGTGCGCTGACAGCGCCATCAACAGTTTGCACGTGCCAGCCGCGTGTATCGTCTTGCGCAAGCGTTTGCGCGTCCGCAGTGATGACCCGCCCACCGCGGGTTTTGAACAGATCGGCGTAGGCGGCGGACAGCGCCTGCGGATCGGAGATCGCCGCCGGCTGCGGCATCAAAAACCCACCGACCAAGCCATCGTTCAGGTGCGGCTCGAGTTCGCTCAGCCTGTCGGGGTTGCAAACCGTGTATTCGACCCCGTAGCGCTCGTGCGCATCTTGTTGCGCAGCCTCTTCCGCGTCCATGTCTGCCGTGTCGCGGACGACGCGCAGGTAGCCATCATGCCGCAACAGGTGATCAGCATCAGCCGCCGCGATCAGCGTTCGGTGCGTCTCCAGGCAGCGCGCGATCAAGGGCGCGTTCGCCGACGCAATTGCGTGAAACCGGCGTTCCGAAGAATTCCACCAGTAGCGAGCGAGCCATGGCAGCAGCGCCAGCGCCGAGCGGTAGTGGACGTGCGCCTCAGGACTGCGATTGAGCGCCAGCATCAGCAGCTTCGAGAAATTGCGCGGCAGCATGTAGGGCGTGATGCCCTCGCCCTGGATGAGGCCTGCGTTGCCAAACGACGTCGCCGCGCCCGCCGGCTGGCGGTCAACGAGGATGACGTCGCGCCCGGCTGCCTGCAGTTGCAGCGCCGTCGACACGCCAACGATCCCTGCCCCGAGCACGAGGCAATCCGCATCCGACGCCATCTCGCGCGCCCCTCCGAGCTCAACCGTGCGCGGCCATCCAGCCCGCTCGGGCCCGACGTGCCAGCGCGTTTGCGGCGCCGTCAACACTTTGGTACCGCTCGGGCGCGGCGCGGCCGGCCGCCAATCGACCCACAGCGGCTGAACGCGGAGCGCCCGCCAGATGATTCCCAGATATGCCCGTCCCGAAATGACCGAGATCTGGGAGCCGCAGACCCGTTTCCGCATCTGGTTCGAGATCGAGGCGCATGCGGCAAGCGCGATGGCCGAGCTCGGCACGATCCCGAAGGCGGCGGCAGAGACGATCTGGGAGAAAGGCTCGGCTGCCCGGTTTGACGTGGACCGGATCGCGGAGATCGAGGCCGAGACCAAGCACGACGTCATCGCCTTCCTGACACACCTTGCCGAACACGTCGGGCCAGAAGCGCGCTTTGTCCACCAGGGCATGACCTCGTCCGACGTGCTCGACACCTGCCTTAGCGTTCAGATGACGCGGGCAGCCGACGTCCTGCTCGCCGACCTTGACCGGCTGCTCGACGCGCTAAAGACGCGGGCGCACGAGCACAAGACCACGGTCACGATCGGGCGCAGCCATGGCATCCACGCCGAACCAACAACATTCGGCGTCAAGCTCGCGATGGCGTACGCGGAGTTCGATCGCGCGAAGACACGGCTGCACGCCGCGCGCGCTGACATCGCGACCTGCGCGTTGTCAGGCGCGGTTGGCACGTTTGCGAATATCGATCCGAGGGTGGAAGTCTACGTCGCCGAAAAGCTCGGCCTGACGCCGGAGCCGGTTTCCAGCCAGGTGATCCCGCGCGACCGGCACGCCATGTTCTTTGCGACACTGGCGGTCATTGCATCCTCGGTCGAACGCCTTGCGGTCGAAATCCGGCACTTACAGCGCACCGAGGTCCTGGAAGCTGAAGAGTACTTTTCGGCCGGCCAGAAGGGCTCATCGGCGATGCCGCATAAGCGCAATCCGGTGCTGACTGAGAACCTGACGGGCCTGGCCCGCATGGTCCGCGCCTACGCGTTGCCCGCGATGGAGAACGTGGCGCTCTGGCATGAACGTGATATCTCCCACTCCTCCGTCGAGCGCATGATCGGCCCCGACGCAACCGTGACGCTCGACTTCGCCCTCGCCCGGCTCGCAAGCGTCATCGAGAAGCTGGTCGTCTATCCGGAGGCGATGCAGAAAAACCTCGACCGGCTTGGTGGTCTGCATAATTCGCAGCGTGTCCTGCTGGCGCTCACACAGGCGGGTGTCAGCCGCGAAGATGCCTACCGGCTCGTCCAGCGCAATGCGATGAAGACGTGGGAGACCGGAGCAGACTTCCTTGGCAACCTGAAGCAAGACAAGGAGATCACCGAGCGCCTGTCAGATGCGGCTCTCGAGGAAATGTTTGATCTCGACTACCATCTGGCGCACGTCGACACGATCTTCAAACGCGTATTCGGGTTATCCGCGCCCGCTTAACGCCCAATTCGCACGCGTCTGATGAAGTCCCACCCCAATCCAACGCCGCAACGGAAAGTGACGTCATGATGCTCCGCCTGCTCGCCAGTCTCCTGGTCCTTGCAACCGTTTTCGCAGCGCCGGCCTTCGCGCAGTCCGGCTCGCGCATCTCGCCATTCCCGCTCGGCGGCAATGGCAAGAAGCCCGCCGTCGGCGCATCGAAGAGCGTCGACATCTCAGTGAGCTACCAGTTCTTCATCGAAGGCGAAGCCACCGGGATTGAGGAACAGGCCAAGATGTCGGAAGAGGGCCGCCGCGCGCTCTATGCGCTGCTCGGCCGTGAGTGCGCCGCGCTGATTGAGACCATCGCAGAGGACTGTACGATCCGGCGGGCCAACGTGAGCAGCCAGATCAACTCCAACTATCGCTCGCGCAACCGGCCGCGCGGTGTCCGCGTCTCGGGCTCAGCGACCTACCGCATCACCATGAAGACGCTAACGCGCGAATAACTTCGGCCGCTCGCCAACGGCTGAGTTCCAGACCCGCTCAGCCGTCGTTTTCGATGGCGTTGACGGCGTCCGCGAGGCACTCGTCCATCTTGGCGCGAAGGTCCTCGTCGCTGATGGACACATTGCCCGCCTCGAAGTCGGCTTTGACCTTGCGGAAGACGTCATCATCGCCGGCTTCCTCAAAGTCGGCACGGCGCACTTCTTTGACGTAGGCGGCAACATCGTCGCCTGACTTGCCAAGCTGCGCTGCGGCCCATTCAGCGAGCAGCTTGTTGCGGCGGGCTTCGGCCTTGAACTTCAGCTCAGCGTCGCGTGCAAACTTGGCTTCGTAGCCCTTCTTGCGGTCGTCGAATGCGCTCATGGTCAGAAACTCCCTCGTCTGATTGTTGATCCCAGCACCGGTTGTAACGCCTGCGCCGTTTGATGCAATTGCGCACCAGCAGTGTGACATCGCCCATTTCGCAGGGCTGTAGCGGCGAACCGCGCGCGCAGTATTAAGATTGTTTCGCGCCTGCCGTTCGGCTAACTTCCGGTGTCCCGCTAAGTGGGTCTGGACCGCTTCGATTTCCACTGCAATCGCGCCGAAAAGGCTTCGGCAGATGGGGCTGACAGCGCCGTCTCAACGGACCATTTGAAAAGAGGTCATGCGCATGAATAAGCGCCGCCGGGTCTACGAAGGCAAGGCTAAAGTCTTGTACGAAGGGCCGGAACCGGGAACGCTCATCCAGCACTTCAAGGACGACGCGACTGCGTTCAACAATCAGAAGCACGCTCAGATCGAAGGCAAGGGCGTGCTCAATAACCGCATCTCGGAATACCTCTTCGAACGCCTTGGCGAGATCGGTGTTCCAACGCATTTCATTCGCCGACTCAACATGCGCGAGCAGTTGATCCGCGAGGTTGAGATCATCCCGCTTGAGGTCGTCGTGCGCAATGTTGCGGCGGGGTCACTTGCAAAGCGTCTGGGTCTCGATGAAGGCACGCAACTGCCCCGCTCGATCATCGAGTTTTATTACAAGAACGATGATCTCGGCGATCCGCTGGTCTCTGAAGAACACATCACGGCCTTTGGCTGGGCCTCACCGCCTGAGATCGATGAGATCATGGGTCTCGCGCTGCGCGTGAACGACTTTCTCGTTGGCCTGTTCCTTGGCTGCGGAATCCGGCTCGTCGACTTTAAGATCGAGTTCGGGCGGCAGTGGGAAAACGACGTCATGCGCATCCTGCTCGCTGATGAGATCAGCCCGGATTGCTGCCGGCTTTGGGACACGCAGACAGACGACAAGATGGACAAAGACCGGTTCCGTCGCGACATGGGCGATGTGCTCGAAGCCTATCAGGAAGTGGCGCGCCGGCTCGGTCTCGTGAACGGCAATCGCCCGCTGATGGGACAAGGGCCTGTGCTTGCGGTCTCGAATCCCGCATCGAAGCCTGAAATCGTCTCGGATAGCTAAGCGGCGGCGCTGGCTCGCGCGGGGCACGTTTAAGGCCGGAGGCTGTACACATGAAAGCGCGCGTGCAGGTGACGCTGAAAACTGGCGTCCTCGATCCGCAAGGCAAGGCGATCGAAGGCGCGCTCGCCTCGCTGGGCTTTGATGGCGTCAATGAGGTCCGCCAGGGCAAGCTCATCGAAGTCGATCTCGATGCGGCCGACCGGGCGGCAGCCGAAGCCTCGCTTCAGGCGATGTGCGAGAAGCTGCTCGCCAACACCGTGATCGAAAACTACGCTATCGAGATCGTTGAATAGCGCGCCGCCTTGAGCCCCTTTCGGTCAGCGTTTCGGCGCAAATTAGCGGGACTTGCCCCATGAAACCCAGCGTGGTCGTCTTTCCAGGCTCGAACTGCGAGCGGGACGCGAAAGTCGCGCTTGAACGTATCGGCACAACCGACGTCCAGATGGTCTGGCACGGCGACAGCGAGTTGCCCGCTTCCAGCCTGATCGTCGTGCCAGGCGGCTTTTCCTACGGCGACTACCTCCGCTGCGGCGCGATTGCGACGCACTCGCCGATCATGCGCGAGGTCGTCCGCGCCGCTGATGCCGGCACGCCGGTGATCGGAATTTGCAATGGCTTCCAGGTCCTCTGCGAGGCTGGGCTGTTGCCGGGCGTGTTGATGCGGAACGCGTCGCTTAAGTTCGTCTGCCGCGATGTCCACGTGAAGGTCGAGCAGACGCAGACGCCATTTTCGCGCAGCTACCACCAGGGCGAAATCGTCCGCATGCCGGTCGGCCACCATGACGGCAACTACTTCGCCGATGCGGCGGCACTGAAAGAGCTCGAAGATGCCCACCGGGTCGTGTTCCGCTACTGCGACGGCGACGGCAACGCCACGGAGGCGGCCAACCCGAATGGCTCGCAAAACAACATTGCGGGCATCGCAAACGCGGCTGGCAACGTTGTCGGCCTGATGCCGCATCCGGAGCGGCTCTTCGAGCCAGCGCTCGGCGGAAGCGATGGCCGCGGCGTGTTCGAAGGTGCGCTTGAAGCGGCGGCTTGAAGCGGCCCGAAACCTCAGATTAGACAGAGATCCGCCAGTTCGCGGCGCATCGCAGGCGGCATGCGACCAAGGTCATCGCCGCCGTCGCCGAGATCTTCGGGCGCATCCTCAACCGTCAGATACCGCCAGCCCTGGAACGGACGGCGGGGCACGGGGCGGACGGCAACAAGCTTCGGGTCGAGGCCGATCAGACAGCACGTCTGGCCGTCGGCGCGTTCACCGTCTTCAAAGCATGTGAGCCGCTGGCGCGCCTGGATGACACCCTTGACCACCCAATAGATCGAGCCGCCATCGAGCAGTTCAGCCTGCCGCTTCGGCACCATCCGCGTCGCATGGAACAGCGCTGGCTCACGGCCAGCGCGTTTTGAATGCGCGAGGCGCTGTGCTTGGAAGGCGGCCAGCGTCTCGAAACTTTCCGAGCCGACTGAGAGCTTGATCATGTGAACCGTCATGCGGTTTCCGCCCCTTCCGCGTCGCCGCCGGTGTCGATTGTCGCAAGCACCTGGCGCTCGGCGACCTGATCGCCCTCCGCAACCGCGATGCCCGCAACCACGCCCGCAGCGCCCGTCGTCAGCACATGCTCCATCTTCATCGCCTCGATCACCATGATCCGGTCACCATCGGCAACGGTGTCGCCGGCGGCGGCAAAGACTTTCACAACGCGCCCATTGATCGGAGCGCGAATCTCTCCCGAGGCTGCATCGTCGTCGTCATCGAGCGCTTCGACCAGCGGTAAGCTGAACGATGTGTGGACAAGGTCAGCGAGCACGAAGACCGTCCCCCCGTCGCGATGGACCGCCACGGCGGCCTCGCCGCCTACGTCGTCTGTTGTCGCGCCGTCGACTGAGTGAACGACCGGTGCGCCATCGTCCCATTGAAACGCGATCGAGCGTGACGCGCCGTTGATGACAATATCGCGCGTTTCTTGGCGGGGGCTGCCCAGCTGGAAGGCATCGCGCGCCGCCCACGGCCCGGGTGCGGGTGCCGTATCCGCATCGAAGAGCACGTCGAGACCAACTTCGAGGCTTGCCTTGGTGAGGGGCGCCCGCGCAAGGTCGTCGAGCTTTGCCGTGATCAGCTCCGTGTCCATTGTATTAGACCGGACATCACCATCGCGAAGAAGCGCGCGCAGGAACCGCGCATTCGTCGGCAGGCCGAGCACGACGCTGGTATCCAGTGCTTGGGCCAGACCATCAAGCGCCGCGTCACGGGTGTCTTCGTGCACGATCAGCTTTGTGATCATCGAATCGTAGAACGGGCTCACGTCAGAGCCTGCTTCAACGCCGGTTTCGACCCGCACGCGCGGGTCAGCGGGCATCTCGAACGCGGCGAGCGTGCCGATCGCCGGCTGAAACCCGGCTGCCGGATCTTCCGCGCAGAGCCGCGCTTCGACGGCGTGGCCTGTCATGACGATCTCATCTTGGGCGAGCGGGATCGCCTCGCCGGCGGCGATCCGGAATTGCAGCGCAACGAGATCGAGCCCCGTGATCGCCTCGGTCACCGGGTGCTCGACCTGGAGCCGCGTGTTCATCTCAATAAAGGACCAGCGGGCGCGCTCATCAAGCTTGCCGCCTTCGACGAGGAACTCGACGGTCCCGGCGCCGGTGTAGCCGACTTCCTTGGCTAGCCGCACGGCCGCGCTGCACATCGCTTCACGCAGTGCGGGCGACATGCCGGGCGCCGGCGCCTCCTCGATGACCTTTTGGTTGCGCCGCTGCAGTGTGCAATCGCGCTCAAACAGATGGATCACGTTGCCATGCGTGTCGCCGAAGACCTGCACTTCGACATGGCGCGGTGCCTGGATCGCGCGCTCAAGCAGCACGTCGGCGTTACCAAATGCAGAGAGCGCTTCGCGCCGCGCGCTCTCGAGGGCGTCGGCGAACTGGGAGGCCTCCGTGACGAGCCGCATGCCGCGACCGCCCCCGCCGGCCACCGCCTTGATCATGAGCGGATAGCCGATGCCGTCGGCGGCAGTCTTTAGGGCGGCCGGCGCTTGGTCCGCGCCGCGATAGCCCGGAATGACCGGGACACGCGCGCGCTCGGCAATCTCCTTGGCAGCAGACTTCGAGCCCAGCGCGCGCATCGCGTCAGCCGTGGGTCCGATGAACGCCAGCCCGGCATCCGCCACGGCGGCTGCGAACGCATCGTTTTCTGACAGAAACCCGTAGCCAGGATGAATGCTGTCGGCGCCGGCCCCCTTCGCGGCCGCGATCACGCGCGCGATGTTGAGGTAGCTCTCAGTCGCTGGTGACGGCCCGATGTGGACCGCTTGATCCGCCAACGCGACATGGCGCGCGTCCCGATCCGCATCGGAAAACACCGCGATGGTCTCAACGCCTAAGCGCTCCGCCGTGCGCATGATGCGGCAGGCGATCTCGCCACGGTTTGCAATGAGCACGCGTTTGAGCATGACGCCTGCCCCGCCCTAGTTCGCACGCGGCGTGCAGAAACCCGTGTAGTGCGCTGACATCGGCTGCCCGAGCAGACCCACATGACGCGAGTGCACGGCCGGCGAAGGCGCACCGCGCTCGCTCGGCTCATAGATCGTCGTCACGTTAAGGAACCCCTCGGTGATCACTTCGAGATAGTGGTTGGCGCTGATGGCGCGCACGATCCGCAGCGTCCCGCTGCCGCTCTCCGTCGACAGCGTCGCGGTCTGGCGCTTCAGGTCGATCGCGCCGATGCTGAACTTCAACAGCGCCGTCGCGGCTCCGGCGAACTGGCCCTCTTCGAACGAGTTCACCTGGCCCTTCTCAAACATGCAGTCGTAGGTCGGGCCGCTTGGCTGCGCGGGCGCCTTGCCGACAGCAAACGTCAGGCCTGCCGCGGCAATGGCTGCAAGCAGCCAACATCGCAGCACGTGCGGTTTCAGACTAGCGGTCATCGCGTGACCTCCCATTACATGCGGAACACGCCGAAGTCCGTGTCGCGGATCGGCGTTTGCAGAGTTGCTGCGAAGGCGAGTGCAAGCACGCGGCGAGTTTCGGACGGCGCAATGACGCCATCGTCCCAGAGCCGGGCTGTCGCGTGGTACGGGTTGCCTTCCTGCTCGTAGCGCGCCTCGATTGGGGCCTTGAACGCGGCCTCCTCGTCGGCCGGCCAGTCTTTGCCGTCAGCGGCCAGGCGGTCTTTGCGGATGGTGGCGAGCACGTTTGCGGCCTGTGCGCCTCCCATCACAGAGATGCGCGCGTTGGGCCACGAGAACAGGAACCGCGGGCCATAACCGCGCCCGCACATGGCGTAGTTGCCGGCGCCATAGGACCCACCGATGAGCACGGTGATCTTCGGCACGTTCGCGCAGGCAACCGCTGCCACCATCTTTGCGCCGTGCCGCGCAATGCCGCTTGCTTCCGCATCGCGCCCAACCATGAAGCCGGTGATGTTTTGCAAGAATAAAAGGGGCGTGCGGCGCTGGCACGCGAGTTCGATAAAGTGGGCGGCTTTCTGCGCGGTCTCAGAATGTAAGATGCCATTGTTGGCAAGGATTGCGACCGGGATGCCGTCAATGTGCGCAAAGCCGGTCACCAGTGAGGTCGCGAACCGGGCCTTGAACTCGTGCAGGTCAGAGCCATCGACAAGACGCGCGATGATCTCGCGGGCATCGTATTGCGTCGTCAGGTCTTTCGGCACACAGGCGTCGATCTCAGCCGGGTCGTAGGCCGGCGGGCGCGACGGCTTGAGGTCGATGTCGGCGGCATCGGCCGGCGGCAACGTGGCGACGATCGCACGCATGCGGGCCAGTGCATCGGCGTCGTCGGCTGCGAGATGATCGGCGACGCCTGAGAGCTGCGTGTGCAGGTCACCGCCACCGAGGTCCTCAGCGCTGACCGTTTCGCCGGTTGCGGCTTTGACGAGCGGCGGGCCGCCAAGGAAGATCGTACCTTGACGGCGCACGATGATGCTTTCGTCCGACATCGCGGGCACATAAGCGCCGCCCGCAGTGCACGAGCCGAGCACGGCTGCGATCTGCGCAACGCCGTCAGCCGACATGCGCGCCTGATTGTAGAAGATGCGGCCGAAGTGATCGCGGTCCGGGAAGACATCGGTTTGATGGGGAAGATTGGCGCCGCCTGAATCGACGAGATAGAGACACGGCAGCCGGTTCTCCCACGCGATCTCCTGCGCGCGGAGGTGCTTCTTTACTGTCAGCGGGTAGTACGTCCCGCCCTTCACCGTCGCATCGTTGCAAACGATCATGCATAGCCGCCCGGCCACCGGCGCAACGCCTGCAATGACGCCGGCCGCCGGCACCTCATCATCGTAGAGGCCGCCTGCCGCCAGTTGGCCGATCTCAAGGAACGGCGCACCCGGATCGACAAGATGCAGGATGCGGTCGCGGGGCAGCAGCTTGCCGCGTTCGAGGTGTTTGGCGCGCGCAGACTCAGGACCTCCCGCAGACGCCGCCTTGCGGCGTTCATCAAGGTCTGCGGTGAGCGCCTGCATGGCGGCCCGATTGGCCTCAGCCTCGGGACCGCCGATTGCAACGTTCGAGCGAAGTTTCACGTCCGGGCAAGCCTGTCCGAGGTTGAGCGCTAGGGTCTGGGCATCAAGTCTAGCTCAGCGGGCCGCGGAGGTCAGTCGGCCAAATGCAACGGTTCCGCGATGGTTCACCGATTTGTGGTGGCGGGCGCGCCGTCGTCTGTTTCAAGCGCTGCGGTCGCATCCGGGCGGCCGGGCTTGATCGCCAGGCGCAATTGGCCGCGAAGCGTGACGAGCACATCCAGCCGGCCGGCGTGAAAAGCGCGCACGCCGTCGATATCGACATCCGCAAACGTTGCACCCGCATGGACATCAGCGCCGAGATCTTTGTCCAACGCATCGCTTACTTGCTTGAGCGCTTTCGCAAACGATTGGCCCGCCGCCATCTGGACAGCGTCCCGGAACCGGCTTGCGAACGGTTCAGCGCCAAGCGGTACGGGCGTCTCCGGCCGGCGGACGCCCGGCTCGCCGAGCGTCGGGAAGGCGACACCTTCCAGCGTCAGCGCGCCGCCGCCATCGGCGAACGTCGGGCGGCCGACAAGGTGGACGCGCCCCGCGAGGTCGGCAAAGCGCGGCGGGCTTAAAACCTCGGCTTTGAGCTCAAGCGTCAACAGCCGCTGCGAACCACCAAGCGTCGCGCCGTCGATCCTGAGCTCGATTGGAGGGCTCAGCGCATGCGCCCGCGTCGAGACGACCTCGCCTTTGGGGAAGGCTGCGGCGACGCGGTCTTTGATTGGCGCAAGGTCGACAGGGATCGTGAGCGGCAGCGCGGTGACCTTGGGCAGCGGCTGCGGGTCTGGTGCGGGCTCGGACTGCCCGGGCGCCGCGATCTTCGGCAACGCCTTTGCGATCACCGCATCCGGAGGGTCACCGGCGCCGACAGACAGCCGCCCCGCGATTGCCAGCCGGACCGCAAGATCATCACCGGCTGCCACAAACCCGGTTGGCGCAATTGCTGCCGGCGCAAGCGCCAGCCAAGCATCGCGATCCGTTCGGAATGCGATTGGCTTTGCCGCAAGTTGCCAGGCCCGCGAGACCGAAACCGGCATGCTCGCCGCCGCGAGCGCATCGGCTAATGCTGCTTGGACGCGGCGCATCGCCTGCTTTGCACGGTAGGCGAGCTTGGGCCTCAGATCGAATGACGCCTTGAGCACAGGGACCTTGGTAGCCGACCAATCGAGCCCGCTCACTGGCGCAAGCGACGGCACGTATCCGGGCCCAAACGCGAGGGCCAGATCGCGCGAGACTTCGACGACGCGCGTGTATGCAGCGCGCTGCGACCGGGCAGCCTTAAGGCCCCGGGTCGCAATGTTGGCGCGATAGCTAAGCGTCAGGCGAAGCGTGCCGTCCGCCCTCGGCGCCATGGTGAGCACCGGGCGCTGCGGAAACCGAGCATCGATGCGCCCGCCATAACATCGCTTTGACCGGCCGCGCGTGACGCAGGCTGCATTCCGCGTCCAGCCAACTATCCGTTTCCGCTGCGGCGGGACGGCTTTGCGCATGGCCAGCAGCAGTGATGGTTTATCCAGACCGACGTCGACGAAGATGGCCGATTGTTTTTCGCGGGTCTGGCTCCCGTCCAGACCTGGCAGCGGCTTCTCAGTAAAGTGTAGCGGCGGTTCGCAAGCAGCCAACGCGAAGGCTGCAGCGATCAAAACCAAGCCCGTTATCTGCCGCCGAACGCGCAACATTTACCACCCACGGCCCGCCCCCAAAATTCCGCGGGGCACTCGCAGCGCCTGCTGAACGCAAGCACGCCGTAGTGGTAACCATATTGCAGCGAGAACAACACTGGCTAATCAGCGATCTCAGAAAAAGAGTTAAGACCCCGTGCGAGCTTGTTTGGGGGCGGACCGGAACTCGCACGGCCTTGTTTCTAAGGCGGTTTAGGCGGCGACCGGAACGGCCTTCGCAAGCCGGGCACAGGCATCGGAGGCGTCGCCACTCGCGTCGACAGGCTCTGAAGCCGCCATCTGGGACATCAGGGCGTCCGCGCCGCCCACGTACGATCCATCCATCCAGATCTGCGGGACCGTGACGGGCGTCTTGTCACCGATGATCGGTTTGACCCGTGACACCATCTCATAAAGCGCACGCGGGTTCTTGACGACATCGAGATAGGTGTAGGCGACGCCGGCTGCGTCGAGCTTATCTTTAGCGCGAACACAATGCGGGCAGCCGGGCTTGCCGAAGACGACGTTGCCTATGATGCCGCTCGTTTTGACGTGCGCGCGGATGACGGCTTCGACGAGGACGCCGCGGTTGATCGCGTTGCCCTGCCCGATGATCTCGCCGTCCACCATGACAATCGGCGCATGCCATCCGCCCTTCAACAGCGGCTTCCACCAGTTGCTCAGCCAATCGTGCACTTCGAACTGGATCGGGATGCCAGCCAGCTCAGTCTCGAATGCATCCTTCAGGATGTCGCCTGTCAGCGTGCACTCGCCGCACGGGATCTTGACCTTGAACGGGCCCCACTTGCCGGCCCAGCGGTAGAGCGTGACGCGGACGGGCTCTGCTGGACCTGAAACGGTCTTTGCAGACTTCGCATTGGCCTTGGACATTCCCATCGTATCGCTCCCGCGTGTTGTTTGCCGCGCTGTATGTGCGGCATGAGTAGACGATCACCGAACGGTCGGTAACGTTCAATTAAAGCTGCATCAAACGGGAGCGATACCTCGATCGCGCCGCTTCACGCAGCCGTCAGATGACCGCGAGCAGGCCGTTCACTTCCAGAGCTTCTCGTCCTTTTCGATCGCCTGGCCGTCTTTGCTCCAGGCCCCGAACCCGCCGAGCATGTGGGCAACAGGGCTGAGCCCCATGTCCTGCGCGGTCTTGGCGGCGAGCGCCGACCGCATGCCGCCGGCACACAAGAAGACGTAGCGGGTGTCTCTTGCAAAGACATCCTTGTGATAGGTCGACGCCGGGTCGATCCAGAACTCGAGCATGCCGCGCGGGCAGTGGAATGCGCCGGGTATGCGGCCGTCGCGGGCAAGCTCGCGCACATCACGAATGTCGATGAGCTGAATATCACCCTCACGCGCCGCCGCCGCGACCTCCGCGACGGTCAATTCCTCGACCTCAGATTTCGCTTTAGCGACCAGTTCTGAGACCTGTGTTGTGATGGTCTGGGTCATGCTGGGCCCCTTCTCTCGGGCTTGTGGTTGCCGGTCAGACCCCACGTTTACCAACTTGCCGTGTTTCGTGCGCGCTCCTCACGTCCTATGGGACATGTGCCGCAGCATCGACAATGCGCGCCGCGCAACGGGCGGGGCTTATGTTCATCTTGGCAATTCAGATTGGGATCGAGTGATGGCGAAGAGCGTTCGGAAAGCGGTGACGAAGAAGTCGCGTGGCAAATCCACCGTCGATCTCGACGAGAAGCGCGGCAACATCAATCTCGGCGGTCAAGGCACGGAGGGTGATCTCGTCCTGCGCAACACCGAGGGCGAACAGACGGTCCACCTCGATGGCGGCCACGCCAACATGACAATTGGCGGCGCGGGCGCTGAAGGCGACATCGCGCTGGTCAACACCGACGGCGTCCAGACCGTGCATATTGATGGCGGCAGCGCGAACATCACGCTCGGCGGTGCAGGCGCGCAGGGTGACTTGACGCTCGTCAACCCGACCGGCGCGTGCACGGTCCATCTTGACGGCGGCGAAGGCAATCTCGCGATCGGCGGCAGTACGGCCGACGGCGACGTCGCGGTCTTGAACCATAAGGGTCAGGTGACAGTCCATCTCGACGGTGGCGAAGGCAACCTGCGGCTTGGCGGCGCGGGCTCCGAAGGCGACATCGGCCTCCTCAACACCAAGGGCAAGCAGACCGTCCATATCGATGGCGGCCAGGGCAATCTGACACTCGGCGGCTCGACGGCGCAGGGCGACCTGACGCTGCTCAATGCCAAGGGCCAGCAGACCGCGCACTTTGACGGCGGCGAAGCCAACATCGCAATTGGCGGTGCCACAGCCGATGGCGACATCATCGTGCTCGACCACAAGGGCTTGCAGACGATCCATCTCGATGGCGGCGAAGGTAACGTCACGCTCGGCGGCAACGGCCACGACGGCGACATCATGATGACGACGTCGAATGGGCTGACGCGGATCGAACTTGAGGCGCACAACGGGGCTGTGCGCGCGATGAACAAGAGCGGCGAGACGACGGTCGAACTGATCGGCGATACGGGTCAGATCAAAGTTAAGGGCAAAACGCTGAAGGCGGCCGACTACGTCTTCGCTGACGACTATCGGCTCGCACCGTTGTCAGAGGTCTCGGCGTTTGTGGCGGCAAACCGGCACCTACCAGGCCTGCCCGCTGGTGAGCGCCTTGAGCAAGAGGGCTTCGACGTCGCACAATTCACAATGACGCTGCTTGAGAAGATCGAAGAGTTGACGTTGCACGCGATCGATCAGGACAAGCGGATTGCCGACCTCGAAGCGAAACTCGGGACGACCGCGCCCGCACCGGCAACCAAACACTGATCGCGCGAGCGCCGAACCGGCCGGGCTAGTCGCTGCGATTGAACGCACGTTCGGCCCAGCGCGGCATGCCGACTTTCGGCGGCCGCACCCGGCGAATGGGGGCGACGCGGCGGCGTGCAGCGCGCCTTACGCGCTTTGGCAACCGGCGCTTGCGCGACTTGGTCACCGCAATCGGTTTCGGCGGGGTGATGTCGCGGTCGATCGTTGCCGACGTAAACCGATGCTCGGTCACTTCCGTGGTGACGGTTTTGGCCGGGCTTAGACCTGGCGGACCGTAGGATGCGACGGCGCGCGGTTTTGGCGGCACGATAATCTGCGGCTGCGGGATCGCTGCGATCGTTCGCAACGGCGGATCCGCAAATTGGCTCGCCGCCAGCGTTTTGATCTCGCGGACAAGTCTTGGGATCGGTGGCGCAGCCGGGGCGCCCTCGTCGACGCCGGCGCGATTGGCAAGTGTTTTGAGGTCCTGAGCGGCAAACGCTGCGTGCCTTGGAGGCACGGCGGTTGAAGCGCCGACGGCTCCCGCGTGGCTTGCCGCCGCGCGGCCCTCTGGCTGATCCAGAGCGAGATGCGAGCCCCATCCGATCGCAAGCGCGATCGCGCCAACCGCAATCCCGTTCAACAAATGCGAGCCGCGACCGGTCCGTCGCGGCAGCGCGATCCCGAGTGGGCGTCCTTGTAACCGGCCGGAATGCCGGCGGGTCGGACGGGCGGCAGGCTCTGCGTCTGCGGTGTCGCGCGACGGCGACCATTGCGGGCGTTTCCGGGCAAACGGCAGCGGCTGGATCACGTCACCGTCCAGAGGACCGGTGGCGAGCGCCGTGCCGGGGCGCTTCGTCCGCCGCAGCGCTTTGGCGAGGTCTGATGCAGCGCGGCGGGCGCGCGCCGTCTTGGCGCAAAGTGCCGTGTTATTAACTTCGGGGTTATCCATCGCGGGCCACGCCTCATTCTTCGGCAGCGCATCGCACCACCAACACCGAAAGCGCCCCCGCCCCGGTTTGCACACTTGTTCCGCAAAAGAGCATCCGTGTGGCGAAGCCAAGCTAATACGATGTTCAATGAGCGATTTGTGGTTGCAAGTTGTGGATCGAGCCCGGTCCTCCAGCGCCCGCGACGGTCGGATCACCCCTGGGATTTAAACGATTTAACGACCCCGCCGTCTTTGACTTTGCATCTGGCCGCGTGCGACGTTTCTGCATCGCAGCGGTCAATGCTGCGGCTCAAGAACACTCCGAGGAAATGACAAGAGGTTTTGATGTCACGACTTAGCCAAGTGATGGTGGCGGGTGCGGCTGCGGCGGTAATCGCCAGCACGTTCGCGTCACCGGCGGACGCGCAAAAGCGTGTGCGATGGAAGATGCACTCTGCGTTTGCAAGCACCGTCGCGGTGATCGGCCCGCCGGCGCCGCGCGTTGCCGAGTCCGTCAAGAAGATGTCGGGCGGCCGGTTTGACATCAAGGTGTTCGACCCAGGTGCGCTGACAGGCGGCTTTGCCTACTTTGACCCCGTCAGCCAGGGCGCGATTGATGCCGCTTACGGCACGCCCGGTGCAAACCAGGGCAAGAACTCTGCGTTCGCCTTCATCTCGACGTGGCCGTTCGGTCCGGCGGCACCTGAGTTCGCCGCGTGGATGATCTACGGTGGCGGCGCAAAGATCGCGCAGGAACTCTACGATTCCGCCGGCATCAAATACATTCTCTGCGGCATGATCCCGCCAGAGACGTCCGGCTGGTTCCGCAACGAGATCACAAGCCTCGACCAGTTGAAGGGCATGAAGATGCGCTTCTTCGGCATGGGGGCGAAAGTGATGCAGAAGTTCGGCGTCTCGACGCAGCTTCTCTCAGCCGCTGACATCTACCCGGCGCTTGAGCGCGGCACGATCGACGCGACCGAGTTCTCGATGCCGGCCATCGACCGTTCGCTCGGCTTCTACCAGATCGCGAAGTACAATTACTTCCCCGGCTGGCACCAGCAGTCGACCTCCAACGAGGTGCTGGTCAACAAGGCGAAGTGGGACGGCCTCGATGACGGCTACAAGGCCATGGTCGAGACATCGTGCCGGGCTGAAGTTGCGAACATGATCGCTGATGGCGAACGCTCACAGTTCGAAGCCATGATCGCCAACGAGAAGGACGGCGTGAAGATGGTCACGTGGTCTCAAGACGTCCTCGATCAGTTCAAGAAGGCCTGGGAAGAGGTTCTCGCCGACGAGATCAAAGCCAACCCGGACGTGAAGAAGGTCTGGGACAGCTATTCTTCGTTCCACGAGAAATACAAAGTCTGGGGCGACCGCGGCTACCTCAAGTAGGCAAGCGGCAAAGTTGAGCTTCACACGACGTGAAGTTGAGGCGGGTCTTACGAGGCCCGCCTTTTTCATCGGCGCGGTTTCTCACCTCGTACGCGACTGTGGCGCAGACCAACTCTCAGATGCACAAGGTGAATTTGCCAATCGTATTGCTTTGACAGTCTACCCCTGCTGTGTATCGTCGGCTTAGTCCGCGAAGCTCAAAAAGCGCAGTCGGCGCAGGCAATGGCGGCTAGGGACATGAGCGTAACCGGTGCCCACCACACGAGGCCCGGACCACGTGATTGAGGATGGAAACAACCCGGAGGGTTAACTATGAGGGGCTTCACCAAAGCTCTGGCCGTCGGTGTATCGGCGGTTACTGTTGTCGGTTTGATGCCGACCGAAGCCGACGCGCAAAAGCGTGTCCGCTGGAAAATGCATGCGGCGTTTGCGAAGACGGTGGCCGTGATCGGCCCTCCTCCGCACCGCGTCTCCGAAGCCGTGAAACGGATGTCGGGCGGCAAGTTCGACATCAAGGTCTTTGAGCCCGGCGCTCTGACCGGTGGCTACGCCTACTTTGACCCCGTCAGCCAGGGCGCAATCGACGCTGCATTCGGCACGCCGGGTGCAAACCAGGGCAAGAACTCGGCTTACGCGTTCCTGTCGACCTGGCCGTTCGGCCCGGCCGCACCTGAGTTCGCCGCCTGGATGATTTACGGCGGCGGCGCAAAGCTCGCTGAAGACCTCTATGCCAAAGCCGGCATTCAGTACGTTCTCTGCGGCATGATCCCGCCAGAGACGTCAGGCTGGTTCCGGACGGAAATCACCAGCCTCGATCAGCTGAAGGGCATGAAGATGCGCTTCTTCGGCATCGGCGCGAAGGTGATGCAGAAGTTCGGCGTCTCAACGCAGCAGCTCGCAGCCGCAGACATCTACCCAGCGCTTGAGCGCGGTACGATCGACGCGACTGAGTTCTCGATGCCGGCCATCGACCGCTCGCTCGGCTTCTACCAGATCGCGAAGTTCAACTACTTCCCGGGTTGGCACCAGCAGTCGACGTCGAACGAAATCCTGGTCAACAAGGCCAAGTGGGACGCCCTCGACGACGGTTACAAGGCCATGATCGAGACGTCGTGCCGGGCCAACGTCGCCGACATGATCGCTGACGGTGAGGCTTCGCAGTTCGAAGCCATGATCGCCAACGAGAAAGACGGCGTGCAGAACAAGACGTGGCCGAAGGAAATCCTCGACCAGATCAAGACGGCTTGGGAAGAAGTCCTCGCCGAGGAAATCAAGGCGAACCCGGACGTCAAGAAGGTCTGGGACAGCTACTCCTCGTTCCACGAGAAGTACAAAGTCTGGGGCGAGCGCGGCTACCTCAAGTAGACGCCTGACCTGACGCGTGAGCCTCGGCCGCCTAAGCGCTTTGCGCGGGCGGCCGAGGCTTGCAGCTTATCCGGCACCTGGGGGCTCACTGTGCCGGTCTGTGCTTGCGGCGCCTCGCCGGAAGCTTCCAAACACATCACGTGAAAGCGATCTTTCATGCGCGGACTCTTATCGATTGCTGCTGCCTTCGACTGGCCGGCACGCCTTATCGGCAAGCTCGCCGGGTGGCTGATCATACCTCTGATCCTGATCATCATGTTCGATGTGGTCACGCGTAAGATTGACTGGCTGCGGATCTGGATCGCCGAACAGAACATCTACTGGTTCAACCCAATCATCTTTCAGGATGCCCAGTGGCACTTACACGGGATCATCCTGCTCTGCTCTTTCGGCTTCGGCTACCTCATGAACGCGCATGTGCGCGTCGACATCTTCCGCGAGATGTTCTCGCGCCGGGGACAGGCGCAGATCGAGTTCTGGGGCCTGCTGCTGATGGGGATCCCGTTCCTCATCGTCATTACGTATTTCGCGTGGCAGTTCGTTGCGCTGTCGATCTCGCAGAACGAGGGCTCGGAATCACTCACGGGCATCGGCGCGCGCTACATCATCAAATCGTTTCTCATCATCGGCTTCGCGCTGCTGCTCGCGTCCTTCATCGCGACGATCCTTCGCCTATTCGTGGCGCTCTACGGCTCATCTGAAGACAGCGATGCGGCGTACGCGAGCCTCGCAATCTTTCCTGAAGCCATCGAACGCCTCGACGTGGATGAGCCTGAGGGCGGTGGGTCGGTGACCGGTCTCGACAAAGAAGAGGGCAAAACCTGATGCCGGAATGGCTATACGACCACCTGTATGAGTTCATCGGCGGGTACATGTTCCTTGCGCTCGCCCTGACACTTTTTACGGGGCTGCCAGTCGGCATCGCAATCGGCGGCATCGGCTTCCTGTTCGGCTTCATCGGCGTCTATCTCGAGATCGTCACGATCAACGAGTTCTTCAACGTGCCGAACCGGATTTGGGGCGGAGATGGCGCCTCTGGCGCGGTCCAAAACCCGCTCCTTGTCGCAATCCCGTGCTTCATTTTTATGGGCACGATGCTTGAGCGCTCGCGGGTTGCTGAGGATCTCTTGCACATCCTGCAAGTGCTGCTGCGCAAGGTCCCGGGCGGGCTTGCGCTGTCGGTGACGGTGATGGGCACCATCATGGCAGCCACCACCGGGATCATCGGTGCGTCGGTCGTGATGATGACGCTGCTGGCGTTGCCGACGATGCTCGCGCAGCGGTATTCGACGCCGCTTGCAACCGGCACACTTGCCGCATCCGCAACGCTCGGCATCCTGATCCCGCCATCGATCATGCTCGTCCTGATGGCGAGCCTCATGTCGATTTCGGTCGGCAACTTGTTCCTCGGCGCGGTCCTGCCAGGCCTTCTGCTTTCGAGCCTCTACTTTATCTACATTCTGATGATCTCGAGCGCGCGGCCGGAGTGGGCGCCACCCTTGTCCGACGAGGTCATCGGTGAAATCCCGACGTCCAATCGCGGAAACATTACGGGCTTCTTCAGCGTCATCGGTCTGCTTATCGCGCTTGCGATCACGGCGGACTACTCACCCATCGGCAATCTCGCGAACTGGGATCTGTTTGCCTTCTTCGGCATCTTTTTCGCCTCGATGTACTTCGGCAATCGTGATCCGAGATCGATGTTTGGCATGGTGCTGAAGGGGTTCATTCCGCCCGTCTTCCTGATCGTGCTCGTGCTCGGGTCGATCTTTGGCGGCTGGGCAACGCCGACGGAAGCCGCCGGCATCGGCGCCTTCGGGTCGATCATCCTCGCGATCGCCAACGGGACGCTCAACATGACGACGTTGCGCGACGTGGTGCATCGCACGGCGCTGACGACGTCGATGATCTTCTTCATCTTCCTCGCGGCGACGACGTTCTCCTACTTCTTCCGCGCGCTTTACGGCGAAGAGCTGATCATCCACTTCATCGAGTACCTTGAGCTCGGACCCTGGCCGCTCATCATCATGCTGATGGCCGTCGTGTTCCTGCTTGGCTTCTTCTTTGACTGGCTTGAGATCACGCTGATCGTGCTGCCGGTCTTCACGCCGATCGTGATGCAGCTTGCGCCTGAGTTCGCAAGCCACGTCGGTGTGGCCGAAGGCACGCCCGCGAAAACCGTCCAGTTGCAGGTGCTCTACTGGTTCGCGATCTTGGTTGCGATCAACCTGCAGACCTCGTTCCTGACGCCACCGTTCGGGTTCGCGCTCTTCTACATGAAGGGCGTGGCGCCGGCCGGCGTGAAGATGCAGGACATCTACTCGGGCATCATCCCGTTCGTCATCCTGCAGCTCATCGGCCTGTCGCTGGTGGTCTACTTCCCGCAGGTTGCGCTCTGGCTACCGAACGCAATCCTAAAGTAAACCACCGCGCCGGGTGACGTGGCGCGCAACACCAGCATAAATCGAGCAAGGCGCGGTCGTTTCCGCGCCTTTCTCATATCCGCACCGGCGCCCAGCGAGCGCGGGCTGTTGTGTTTTTCCGCAAGGCCGCCCAGATCACTGAGCGGAATGCTCCGCCCGTGACCCGTCTTGAAAGCCCGCCCCGCCCGTGCGCCTGCCCGACGTCAGCCAGACCGCATCAGATGTACTGAGCGCCTCCCGCCGCGCCATCGGCGATTTTGCAAGCCCGACGATCCGCCTCGGCGTCACGGGGCTTTCGCGCGCCGGCAAGACGGTCTTCATCACAGCTCTCGTGCGCAACCTCCTCGAAGCGCACCGCTTGCCGGCGTTTCCGATCGCGCGCCAGGGCCGGCTGCGCCGCGCCTACCTCTCAGAGCAGCCGGACCTGAACATCCCGCGCTTTCCCTACGAGGCGAACGTCGAGGTGCTGACCGCTGACCCGCCCGCGTGGCCCGCCGGCACTGAGCGCATGTCGCAGCTTCGCTTGACGCTTGAAGTCGTCCCGCAATCGACGTGGGGCCAGATCGTCGGCGCCGATCAGGTCCACGTCGACATCGTCGACTATCCGGGCGAGTGGCTGCTCGATCTCGCAATCATGGATCAGTCCTTCGGTGACTGGTCGGCCGAGCAGTTCACCCGGCTTCAGCGCGCCGACCACCGCGCCATCGCAAGCTCGTTTCTGGCCGCGATCAATGCACTGGCCGGACCGGGCCCGCACGACGAGCCAAAGATCGAAGCAGCCGCGACTGCTTTCCGCGACTACCTGCATGCAGCCCGCGCGCTACCGCCGGGTCTCGCGACGCTTGGGCCCGGCCGGTTTCTCATGCCGGGTGATCTTGCCGGCTCGCCAATGCTGACGTTCGCGCCGCTGCCGCCCGCGCGCGCCGATGACCGGTTTGACGACACACTCCGCCAACGCCTCAGCCGCCGGTTCGAGGGCTACAAGGACAAGGTCGTCGTCCCGTTCTTCCGCGTGCAGTTTGCCAAACTCGACCGGCAGATCGTGCTGGTCGATGCGCTCGGTGCCCTCAACGGTGGCAAGCGCGGCCTCGACGACTTGCGTGAAGCGCTGACGGCCAGTCTGCGCGCGTTTCGCCCTGGGCTGAGATCGTGGCCCGACTGGCTGTTTGGCCGCGCCAAGATCGACAAGATCCTGTATGCGGCGACCAAGGCCGACCACATCCCGCAAACGAGCCATGCGCGGCTTGGCGCCATCCTCGAGACGTTGACCGCTGAAGCAAGCGAGCGCGCGGCATTCGAAGGCGCGAAGGTCGGCGTGCAAGCTATGGCGGCCATCCGCGCGACATCCGAGACGGTGGCGACCGTCGACGGCGCGGACGCAGCCTGCATCACCGGGACGCCGGCGCCCGGAGAGCAACTCAACAGCGAGACGTTTGACGGGCGCACGGAGACCGCGCTTTTCCCCGGCGACCTCCCGGCCGACCCGCGCACCGCCATCCGTTCAGCCGAAGACGGCACGTTCGACGACCTGACGTTCCTGCGCTTTCTGCCGCCGGACCTTGCAACATCACCGTCCGAGCCCTGGCCGCACGGTCACCTCGACAAGGTTCTCGCCTTTCTTCTCGCCGATAAGCTGCCGTAAGCTCAGTCCATGACCGAACAGAAACGCCGCAAGCCGCGCGCCTTCCGGATCGATGATCCGGCCGTGAAGGCCCGTACGCAGGATTGGGCGGAGGAAGAGCCGGCGCGTCGCGGCGGCTCGGCGGAAACCGATGCCTACCCCGATGCCGATGCGGACGATGAAGCTGGCTACCGGCTGCCGACCCGCGCGGAGGTCGCCGGTGGCATTCGCTGGGGCAGCTTGTTTTTCACGGCGATGTTTGCGCTCGCCGCGCTTGCGTTCGGCATCTGGTTTTCGCGGTTCATTTCTGTGGCGCTTGCCGCAGAGGGCGTGCTCGGCTGGCTTGCCAATTCGCTCCTCGTCGTCGGGCTGATTGCGGGTGCGGTCCTCGTGGTGCGCGAAGTCTTCGGCTTTCTTGCGCTCGGCCGCCTTGAAGACATTCGGGCTGAAGCCGAAGACGTCCGCCTTGCGCCCACCGAGAAGACGGAAGCCGACCTCATCCAGCGTGTCCTCAAGCTCTATCGCGGGCGGCGCGATATGGCGTGGCACCTCGCCGAGTTCCGCGATCATCGCCATGACATGCGTGCGCCCGGTGATCTCATGGCCATCGCCGACCGCGACGTGCTCGGCCCGCTCGATACGGAGGCGCGCCAGATTATTCTTGGCTCGGCCAAACGCGTCAGCATCGTCACCGCCATCAGCCCGCTCATCCTGATCGACGTGCTGTTTGTCTTCTTCGAGAACGTGCGCATGCTCCGGCGGCTCGCAGGGCTCTATGGCGGCAGGCCCGGCTTCTTCGGCGCGCTCAAGCTCGGCCGCATGGTGATCACGAATTTGGTGGCGGCCGGCGGCGTCGCGCTCACCGACGATCTGTTTGGCCAGTTCCTCGGCCAGGATCTGTTGCGGCGCGTGTCGCGGCGTCTCGGCGAAGGTGCGTTTAATGGCGCGCTGACGGTGCGGATGGGCGTTGCATCAATCGGCCTGACGCGGCCGCTGCCGAACATTGAGACGACGCCGGTCCGCGTCCGCGATGTGCTTGCTGATCTCTTTAAGTGGCAGAAGGCGAAGACTGAGGCCGCGGTCGACGATCAGGCGGCGGGTGGCGGGCGACCCGGGAAATCCAAGCGGGCAACGGCGGCTTAAGCGGCCAGAGATCTGTCGGCTGCGGCCTTTTGTTCTTGTTTTGTCTTGACGCGCAATGACGTCAGGAATAGAACGAATAAAGAACAAAATTGCGCCCCGTACGCCAATCCGATGACCAAAGCCGCTTCTGCGCTCAATCCGCCGCCTGCCGCCCTCGGCCGCTCCCCCCGGGTGCCCGAAACGCTTGACGATCTGCGGGCCAAGATCGCGCGGATCGAGCGCAAGCCGCGCACGTTCGATGCGCCGGCTGACGGCGATGCTCCATGGCGCATGGGCGTCGCGGAGATGGACTGCCGGCTCGGCCCCCTCGGTCTTGCAGCCGATGGCGTCCACCATTACCAAGCCGCCCCACCTGAGGAGGGGCCTCCCCTCACAATGTCCGTCGCAAGCACGCAGGCTTTCATGCTTGCGGTCGCAGCCGGACGTCTTGCGCAGTTTGCCCCGCCAGTGCCGCCCGCGCGCGGCCACGCACCGGAGCCCGATATCCTCTGGTGCGTCCGCGCGTCGTTTGCCCGCGAGTTCGGGCGCCTGAGCCGCGCCGGGCTGAGAGCGTTCGGTCTCGACCCGGACCGCGTCCTCATCGTCGAGGCGCGCCGCGATGATGACGTGCTCTGGGCGCTCGAAGAGGCGCTGCGGTCGCGCGCGATGCGGCTTGTTGCCGGCTGCATATCAGACGTCGCGTTAACGCCCGCCCGCCGGCTTGCCCTTGCCTGCGCAGAAGGCGCAACGCCGCTTTTGATGATGACCGATCCGCGCGCCAGCCCCGTCGCCGCAGCCGCCACCCGATGGCGGATCTCTCCCCTGCCCTCAGCCCCCCACCCCCTCTGCGCGGACATGCCGGGGGCCCCAAGATTTTCCGTCCGGCTGGAGCGGTGCCGTGCCGCCCCCCTTGCCGCCGCCGACCAGTCCCCAGTTGCGTTGGAATGGTGCCATGACACGTTTTCTTTCCGTATGGCTCACGAATTTTCCGATCGAACGTTTGCGCCGGATCCAGCGCCGGGGCGCCGGAGCGAACCGCCAGGCCGTGTCATCGCATGGCCATCGGCCGCATGAGGCGCGCATCCGAGCGCCCTTCGCCCTCGCACACGGGACGGCGCGCGGTGTCATCATCACAGCCGTCAACGCTTCGGCGCGCAAAGCCGGCATTCAACCTGGCCAGAGCGTGGCTGATGCACGCGCCGTCTGTCCGGTCCTGCGCACAGTGCCTGCCGAGCTCGATCGTGATGCGGCCGCGCTCGCCGAACTGGCGGTCTGGTTTGCGCGCTACGGGCCGCAGCGCGGGACCGATGGCGATGAGGGCCTCTGGGTCAACGTCACCGGTGTCGGCCACTTATTCAGCGGCGAACAGGACCTGATGGCCGACGCGATTGCCCGGCTGCAACGCGCGGGCTTTGGTGCGCGGGCGGCTATCGCCGATACGCCAGGCGCGGCGCATGCCCTTGCCCGCTACGCAACCAACCCCGACCGGCCAACCGCGCTGGCGGCACCTTGCGAAACAGTGGGCGCACTTGCGCCGCTCCCGATCGAAGCGCTCCGCCTTGAAGCCGATTGCGTCCTCCTCTTAAAGCGCCTCGGCCTCCATCGTATCGGCCAGCTTCTGGCGCTCCCGCGCGCAGCCCTCGCACGCCGCTTCCGCGATGCCCCGCGCGGCTCGGCCAAGGCGCGCAAGTCCGCCCGCGATGATCTGGCCCGTGCCGTCGTCTGGCGGCTCGACCAGGCGCTCGGTCACGTGCGCGAGCCAAAGGCGCCAATCGTGCCGCCGCCGCGCTTTATCGCCCGGCAAACCTTCACGGAACCGCTGATCTCATCGGACGGCATTATGCAGGCAAGCGCTGCGCTCGCCGGCGACCTCTGCAGCGCGCTTTCTGAAGCCTCAGACGGCGCGTTTGGCCTGCGCCTCAGCCTGTTTCGCGCCGACGGGACGACGGCGCATGTTGAGATCGGCGCGAGCCGGCCGACGGCGGACCCGGAGCATATGGTGGGGCTCCTGCGTGAGCCGCTTGAAGCTGTCGATGCCGGCCTCGGTATCGACCTGATGACACTTGACGCCTTAAGGACTGCGCCGATGATTGCCGGCCAGTGCGCGCTTTCAGCTGGCGACGGCGGGCCTGCGGGCGATGCCACCGCCCGCCTGGTTGACCGGCTGAGCAATCGGCTCGGGGCCGAGGCCGTCGCACGGTTTGATGCCCGCAATACACATTTGCCGGAGCGCGCTGAAGGCCATCGCCCTGCGGTCACCGCCGCCAAACCGGCAGGCGCACAAAGTCAGTCACCACAAGCGCTTCTCGATGTGCCCCTGCCGGATCAGGCACTGCGGCCGGCCTTCCTGCTGCCGGCGCCCGAGCCCATCACCGTCATTGCTGAGCTGCCCGAAGGCCCGCCCGCGCGCTTTCAATGGCGGCGTCTCTCCTGCCGCATCCACCGCGCGATCGGCCCTGAGCGGATCACGCCTGAGTGGTGGCGCGCACTTGAAGCTTACCGCGATAGCGAAGCTGCACGCGCAGCAGAAGAAGCTGACGCGGACACCGCAAGCGCCGGCAAAGACCCCGGCGGGGCGGCAGAGACCGAACCCGTCTGCGCCACGACCGGCCTGCCGGGCAGGGTCGTGACCAAATCCGCAGTCCCGCGTGTGCGCGACTACTACGTCCTCGAAGCCGACCACGGCGGGCGGTATTGGGCCTTCCGCGACGGGCTTTATCAGCGCGAGGCGGAAGACGGCGCGCCGCAATGGTACATGCAGGGGGTGTTTGGATGAGCACACGCCATCTCCGCTTCGCACGTGGCGACGCGGCCCCGGCCGCCTACGCCGAACTGATCGCTGCAACGAACTTCTCGTTCCTGCGCGGCGGCTCGCATGCCCATGAGCTTGTCGCGCAGGCCAAGGCGCTTGGCCTGTCAGCCCTTGCGATCGCAGACCGCAACACGCTTGCAGGCGTCGTGCGTGCGCACACGGCTGCGAAACAAGTCGGCCTTCGCCTGATCGTCGGCGCGCGCCTCGTCGTCGAAGGTTGGCCTGAGATTGTGTGCCTTCCAACTGACCGCGCCGCTTACGGCCGGCTTTGTCGCCTTCTGTCGGCCGGCCAAATGCGCGCGCCCAAGGGCGAATGTCATTTGACGCTCGAAGAGATCGGCCGGCACGCCGACGGCCAGGTGATGCTGGTCGTCCCGCCGGCGTCGCTCTCGTGGCGCCGAGATGACCCAGCACACCAGGCGTTTGCCGGACAGATTCAACACCTCAAGGCTCATTTGGCGCCGGCCCACGCCCTCTACCTTGCAGCCACACACAGCTATCGCGGCGACGATGCCGCCCGCCTCAAGGCGCTCTCACACCTCGCGGACGCAAACGACCTCACTCTGATTGCAAGCAACGACGTCACCTATCACGCAGCGCATCGCAAGCCGCTCGCCGACGTGCTCACCTGCATCCGCGAGAAGGTCACGATCACCGAAGCCGGCCGCCTGCTGGAGGCCAATGGCGAACGCCACATCAAGTCGCCGTCTGAAATGCGCCGCTTGTTCCGCGATCACACCTCAGCGCTCGAGGCAACGGCTGAGATCGTCAACGCCTGCACGTTCTCGCTCGATCAGTTGGTCTATGAGTATCCCGAAGAGCCCGTCCCACCTGGCCGCACTGCGCAATCGCATCTTGAAGCATTGGTCAGCGAAGGCGCGCGCTGGCGGTTCCCCGATGGCGTACCAGACGGGGTCGCGGCGACAATCAAGAAGGAACTCGCACTCATTGAGGAGCTCGACTACGCGCGCTACTTCTTGACCGTACACGACATCGTCCAGTTCGCGCGCAGCCAGGAAATTCTCTGCCAGGGCCGCGGGTCCGCCGCCAACTCGGTCATCTGTTATTGCCTCGGCATCACGGCCGTGAACCCGACGGAGGTGAACCTTCTGTTCGAGCGGTTTGTCTCGCCAGAGCGCCGCGAGCCGCCGGACATTGACGTCGACTTCGAACATGAGCGGCGCGAGGAGGTTATCCAGTTCATCTACGGGCGCTATGGCCGCAACCGCGCAGGTCTGACAGCGACTGTCATCTCATACCGCGCGCGCTCCGCCGTCCGCGAGGTCGGCAAGGCGATGGGCTTGAGCGAGGACGTTGTCGCAGCACTTGCCGGCATGGTCTGGGGCCTGCGCGGCGGCGGCGCACTCAACCCCGATTATATCCGCGAGGCCGGTGTCGACCCGGACGATCCGCTGCTCGCAACCGTGCTGGAACTGGCCGATGAACTGATCGGTTTCCCCCGCCATCTCTCCCAGCACGTCGGCGGGTTCGTCCTCACGCGCGGGCCGCTCACGGAAGTCGTGCCCGTCGGCAATGGCGCCATGGAGGACCGCACGTTTATTGAGTGGGACAAGGATGACATCGAAGCGCTTGGTCTCTTGAAGATCGATGTCCTGGCGCTCGGCATGCTGAGCTGCATCCGGCGCGCGTTCGCGCTCATTGACGGCTTCCACGACAGGCCGCTGACGCTCGCGCGCGTGCCCCGCGACGACCCTGAGGTCTATGACATGCTCTGCCGCGCGGATTCGCTTGGCGTGTTCCAGGTCGAAAGCCGCGCGCAGATGAACATGCTGCCGCGGCTTAAACCGCGGACGTACTATGACCTCGTCATCGAAGTCGCGATTGTCCGGCCGGGGCCCATTCAGGGCGACATGGTCCACCCCTATCTGCGCCGGCGCAACGGCGAAGAGCCCGAGATCTACCCAAAACCGCATCCCCATCACGGGCCGCCGGATGAGCTTGAGCGCATTCTCGGCAAGACCAAGGGCGTGCCGCTGTTCCAGGAACAGGCGATGCGGATTGCGATGGAAGCTGCGAAATTCAACAGCGAAGAGATCAACGAGTTACGCCGCGCGCTCGCGACATTCCGCAAGCGCGGCACAATCCATCTGCTGGAAGAAAAGATGGTCAGCCGCATGGTCGACCGCGGCTATGATCCGGAGTTCGCCGCGCGCTGCTTCAACCAGATCAAGGGGTTTGGCGAGTACGGGTTTCCCGAAAGCCATGCGGCAAGCTTTGCCCACCTCGTCTACATCTCGTCCTGGATCAAATGCCACTATCCGGCAGCTTTCTGCGCCGCGATTCTGAATGCTCAGCCGATGGGATTTTACGCGCCGGCACAGCTTGTCCGCGACGCGCGCGAGCACGGCGTCGAAGTCCGGCCCGCCGACGTCAATCTGTCCGATTGGGACAGCACGCTTGAGCGAACCGCAGACCCTGACCGGCCGGCCGTCCGTCTTGGTCTGCGCCAAATCGACGGTCTCGGAGCGGACGACGCAGAGCTCATTCTTGCAGCACGCACAACCGGTGGCCCCTTCCGCGACGCCCATGACCTTTGGCTGCGCGCAAAAGTTAAGCGATCGCAGATCGAGCATCTGGCCGCCGCAGATGCATTCCGCTCAATGGGACAGGACCGCCGCGCCGCGCTGTGGGATGTCAAAGCGCTTGGCGCCGACCGTGCGCTGCCGTTGTTCACGTGGGCGGACACGCGCGAAGACGGCCGCGACGTGCCCGTGACGTTGCCTGAAATGCCGCTCAGTGCACACGTTGTCAGCGACTATCAAACGCTCAGGCTCTCGCTCAAAGCGCACCCGCTGAGCTTCCTGCGCGAGCGGCTCAAGCGCGCTGGCATGACGGCGTGTGTGGATCTGAAGTCGCTCAAGGACGGCGCAAGGGTGGTGGCCGGCGGTGTCGTGCTTGTGCGCCAGCGTCCGGGCTCGGCGAAGGGCGTGGTGTTTATGACGCTCGAGGACGAGACCGGCGTTTGCAATTGCGTAGTCTGGCCGAACACGCTCGAGAAGTTTCGCAAGGTGGTCATGACCGCGCGGCTTATTGTCGTGCACGGCCATATCCAGCGCCACGAAGACATCATTCACATCGTCAGCCAGCGACTGGAGGACAAAAGCGACTGGTTGCAGGATCTATCAGATGACGGCGCGGACCTCGCCGTGCCCATTGCGAACGCGGATGAAGTTCTGCGGCCGGATCCGGGTTCGGCGCGGAGTAAGGATCATCCGCGTTGGGCGGGACATCCGCGCAACGAGCGCGTCATCCCGAAGCATGCCGACCGCATTTTGCCAAAGTCGCGGGACTTTCATTGACTGCAACCCGCGAAATCGCAATCACAGCGCCGGAGGCCTCAATGCTGCACGCACACCGCCGCACCCGAACCGCTGTCGTCCTGCTCGCCGCGCTGCTTTTGTTCGCAGCCGCATGCGCCGCGACCGACAGTTCGGCCCACGCCCAGCGCGCGCGCTTCGAACCGGAAGCCGCCACCGGCTTTGACGGCAAACGCGTCGCCATCGCAAACGACTTCATGGTGGCAGCCGCCAATCCGCTCGCCGTCGATGCCGGCATCGAGATCCTGAGGCGCGGCGGCTCCGCGACTGATGCCGCAATCGCCGTCCAACTCGTCCTCAACCTTGTCGAGCCGCAGTCATCCGGCATCGGCGGCGGCGCCTTCCTGCTGCACTGGAACGCGGGCGCGCAATCGCTCACGACCTACGATGGACGCGAGACGGCGCCTGCGGCTGCAACGCCCGATCGCTTCCTCAAGGACGGCAACCGCATGGCGTTCCGCACCGCGGTCCATTCCGGCCTCAGCATCGGAACACCCGGACTGGTCCGCATGCTGGCAGACGTCCACGCAAAACACGGCAAGCTCGCGTGGGCGGAGCTGTTCGCGCCCGCGATCAAGCTTGCGGTCGATGGCTTTCCGGTCTCGCCGCGGCTCAATGGCCTGCTGACACGCTACGGCGCGAGCGCATTCGATGAGGCGGCGCGCGCTTACTTCTTCGAGGCGAGCGGCGGGCCCATTCCCGTCGGGTTCAAGCGCCAGAACCTTGCCTTCGCCGCAACGCTTCGTGCGATCGCCGAGCGCGGGCCGGCGGCGTTCTACGAAGGCGACATCGCGCGCGCCATCGTGAGCGCTGTGCGCAATGCGCCGAACGCGGCCGGCGACCTCACGCTTGAAGACCTCGCCGGCTACCGCGCCGTCCAGCGTGCCCCCGTCTGTTCGGCGTACCGCGGCTATCGGATTTGCGGTATGGGGCCGCCATCGTCCGGCGCACTGACGGTTGCGCAAACGCTCAAACTGATCGAGCCGATGCCGATCGTTCGCGAGCCCGCCGCCCGCATGGCGCCCCGCGTGCTGCACGCCCTCGCCGAAGCGCAGAAGCGGGCGTATGCCGACCGCGGCCGCTACATGGCCGACCCGGACTTCGTCCGTGTTCCGCCGGGGCTTCTCGACACCGGTTATCTCGATGGGCGCCGCAAAGAGATCGACATGCGGCGCGCCGCGCGCGGCCGGGTCAGCCCCGGGGTGCCGCCAGACACTCGCGCCGACGCGTTCGGCATCGATGCAACGCGCGAGAGCGTCGGGACGAGCCACATCTCCATTGTCGACCGGGACGGCAACGCCGTCTCCATGACGACGACGATTGAGTCCGCCTTCGGCGCGCGCGTCTGGGCGGCGGGCTTCCTGCTCAACAACGAACTCACCGACTTCTCATTCCGGCCGGTCGATGACGCTGGCCGGCCGATCGCCAACGCGGTCGCACCCAATAAGCGGCCACGGTCTTCGATGGCGCCGACGCTTGTGTTCGACCCCGAAGGCCGGCTGTTTGCGGCCCTTGGATCACCGGGCGGGAGCCGCATTATCCTATATGTCACCAAGGCGCTCGTCGGCCTGATCGACTGGCAGCTTGATCCGCAAACCGTCGCCGAGATGGCGAACTTCGGAAGCCGCGGCGGCCCATTTGAGCTTGAGGTGACGTCTGGCCAAACCATGAGCCTTTCGCGCCTGCAATCGCTGTTGTCGCCCACCGGCAAACCTGCGATCTGGCACGCGATCCGGATGCGCGGCTACGGCCACACGATCCGCCCTGACGCGATGACATCCGGCTTGCACATCATCGTCCAACGCGACGGCCGGCTCTACGGCGGCGCCGACCCGAGACGCGAAGGTGTCGCGCGTGGCGAGTAAGCGGTCTCGATGAGTACGGTCCGGATCCTCGGCTGTGGCGTCTTCGGCATCTGGCAGGCGTTGACGCTTGCGCGCGCTGGCCACGCGGTCTCGGTTGCCGAGGCGAGCGCGGTCCCGTTTGCGAACGCGGCAAGCCGGTATGCGGGCGCGATGATCGCGCCGGACTGCGAAGCGGAATCCGCGCCAGGCGTCATCCGCGATCTCGGGCGCATCGGCCGCAGCATCTGGGCAGAGACGTATCCGGACCTCGCGCAACGCGGCACGCTCGTGCTGGCGCCAGCCCGCGACCGCGCAGAGCTCAACCGGTTTGCCGCCGCGACCTCCAGCTACCGCAACGTGGCGACCGGCGAGATCGGCGATCTCGAACCGGACCTCGCCGGCCGCCATCACGCGGGGCTCTATTTCGAGCAGGAAGCTCACATGGCAGCGCCCGATGCGCTCCGGTTTCTGATGTCAGCCGCTGAAGCCGCCGGTGTGAAATTCCACTTCGGCGAAACGGCCGGCGACGGCGCAAGCGACGACCACGACTGGACGATCGACTGTCGCGGGCTCGGCGCTGGGGCCGCGATACCAAAGCTCCGCGGCGTCCGTGGCGAACGCCTCGTCATCGAAACCGACGGCGTGCGCCTCAACCGCACCGTCCGCTTCGTGCATCCCCGCCAGCCGCTCTACATCGTGCCGTGGCCCGGCGGCCGCTTCATGGTCGGCGCAACGGTGGTCGAGACCGACGATGCATCGGCCATGTCGGTCCGCTCTGCGCTTGAACTGCTTGGTCTTGCCTACACGCTGCATCCGGCGTTCGGCGAAGCCCGCATCATCGAAATGGACGCAGGCGTCAGGCCGTCGCTGCCGGACAACGTTCCGCGTATTCTCCGCGACGCCGATCCGCGCTGTCTGCGCGTGAACGGCGCCTTCCGGCACGGCTTCCTGCTGGCGCCCGTGCTGGCCGACGCGGTCGCAGCTTTCATCGCGAGCGGCGAGCAGCGCCATGCCGCGCTCTGGACGTCACCCGAAGCAGCGATCCTCTAGCGCCGAAGACAAGATCAGAGCGCGTGCGGACCCGAGGAACGTGGCCTACTCGGCGGCTTCCCTGAGCCCGGCGCGGTCTTCGAGACCCATGTAACCATCGCGCGTCTGCGGCGTGCGGATGCCGAGCGCTGCGCCGGCGATCTGCGTCCGCAACACCTGAGCGGTCCCACCGCCGATCGTGAACATCCGCACATCGCGGTACATCCGCTCAAGCGGCTCATCGGACCCGTAGCCGCGCGCGCCGAACATCTGCAGCGCGTCGTTGACGACCTTGATCGCTGTCTCGGATGCAAAGAGCTTTGCGCGGGCCGCTGCTGTCCGGTCGGGAAACGGCAGGCCATCTGCGCCACGCGACCGCGCAGCATCCGTGATCATTAAACGCCCCGCATGGACGGCTGTCTCCATGTCGGCGACCATCCACTGCAAGCCTTGGAACTCGGCGATCGGCCGGCCGAACTGTTCGCGCGAGACGAGGTAGCGTTTGGCATGCTGAAGCGCGCCATCCGCCACGCCAAGCGCGACGGCGGCGGCTCCGACACGTTGCGCATTGTATGCCGTCATCAATTGCTTGAACCCGGTCGCGAAACCGCCGGGCGCTTGCAACACATCGGCGTCAGGCACAAAGCACCCGTCAAACGAAAGCCGCGCTTCCGGCATGCCGCACAGCCCAAGCGTCCGCTCATGGCTTTCGATGCAAAGACCGTCGGGCCATGTCTCGTTTGCCGGATCGGCGACCACGATGAACCCGCCAATCCCGAGTGCGCGCCCCGCCTCGTCTTCGGCGCGCGCGAACACCAGATGCAGCCGCGAGACGCCGCCACCGGTGATCCAGTGCTTGGTCCCTGAGATCCGCCAACCGCCGTCGACCTTCTTTGCAACCGTCTGCATTTCTGTTGCCGCGCTGCCGGCTACCGGCTCGGTGATGCAGATCGCGGGCTTGTCGCCTGCGAGGACGAGTTCGGCAGCCAACGCGCGTTGGTCCGGCGTCCCGTAAGCCATGATCGCGCCAACGGCACCCATGTTCGTCTCGACGATGACGCGCGCAGTGAGCGTGCAGGCCTTCGCCGTTTCCATGATCACGGCGCAGGTCTCGTCGTAGCCCGCGCCGCCGCCGCCAAGTTCGACAGGCAGTGTCATGCCGAGAAGCCCGGCATCGCGCAAAAGCGGAATGTTCTCGTGGCAATAGCGGCGTTCGCGATCGAACGCAGCGGCGCGCTCTGCAAACACCGTCGCGCCAAGTTCGGCCGCCCGGGCGACCCGCCGAGATCGATCAGACTGCTTGTTTTCCATACACGGGATTGTGAACGCCGACGCCGTGAACTACAATCGAAATTAACAAGAGCCCGTCTTCAGTTTTGTTGAACAAAGAGCTCCGCAGCGGCATGAATCTCAAGACGCTTGAAACGCTGATCGCCGTCGAGGAACTCGGCGGGTTTACCCCGGCCGCGCACCATCAGCACATGACCGTTTCGGCGGTGAGCATGCAGATGAAGGCGCTTGAAGGGGAGCTCAACGCGGCACTCTTCGATCGTTCGTCGCGCCCGCCCACGCTCACACCGCTCGGGCGCCGCGTCGCGACGGAGGCCCGTCAGTTGATCGCGGTCTACGACGGCATGGCGGATCTCTGCCGAAGCGAGAGCGCACTGACTGGCGATTTCGCGATCGGGTTTGTGCTGACGGCAAGCGTCCGCATTCTGCCGCTCTTCCTGCAGCGCGCGCAGGAGCTGTTTCCCGATGCACGGTTCCGCGTTGTGACGGGCTTGTCGGGCGGACTCATTCGCGACGTCGCCGACGGACGGCTCGATGCTGCCGTCGTCACCGAACTCGACCGCATTCCCGATAGCCTCAACGTGCATCTCCTGCGCCGCGAGCCGCTTGCGTTCTGTTTGCCTGGCAGCGCCAAGCGTTGGTCCGTCGCCAAGTGCATGGAGCGGCTGCCCTTCATCCACTTCATGCCTGAGGCTGGAATTGGGACGCTGGTTGCGGGTTACCTTGCGGAAGAGAAGCTCAAGCCTGCGAACGTCATCGTTCTCGATAGCGTCGAAGCGGTCGTCGAGTGCGTGCGGGCTGGCGTCGGGTTCTCGATCCTGCCAGAGCCGGACATCGCGCGCCAAACCGATGGCGACGTGGTCATCCGGCAGCTTGGCGGCGCGGCCACCTATCGTGATCTCGTGCTGGTGACCGGGCGCAATAGCGCGGTTGGCCGGCGGCAGATGCTGCTTGCAGAGGCGATGGCAACCGGCGCCGCGTGAGTGCGCGGTCAGGTGGCGTCGGCGGGTTCGGCTGCTGCCGGATCGGTTGAAGCCGCAGCACCGTCGCCATAACGCTTGGCAATGTAGTCTTCAACGATCTGTTTGAAGTCGTCTGCGATCGTGTCGCCGCGCAGCGTCATCGCCTTTGCGCCGTCGATGAAGACCGGGGCCGCCGGGCTTTCGCCCGTGCCTGGAAGCGAGATGCCGATGTCGGCGTGCTTTGATTCCCCCGGCCCGTTCACGATGCAGCCCATGACCGCGAGGTTCAGCGTCTCGACGCCGGGATAGCGCTCGCGCCATGCAGGCATGCGGTCGCGGATCATCTCCTGGACGTCCTTTGCGAGTTCCTGAAATACCGTCGATGTCGTCCGCCCGCAGCCGGGACACGCGGCGACCACCGGCACGAACGCGCGCAGCCCCATCGTCTGCAACAGCTCCTGCGCGGCCTGCACTTCGACCGTGCGGTCGCCGCCCGGCTCAGGCGTCAGAGAAAAGCGGATCGTGTCGCCAATGCCGCGCTGAAGCAGGATCCCCAGCGCAGCGGACGAGGCGACGATGCCCTTCGAGCCCATACCGGCTTCTGTGAGGCCGAGATGCAGCGCGTAGTCGCAGCGTGCGGCGAGGCCGGTGTAGACGCTGATCAAATCCTGGACCTGACTGACCTTCGCGGAGATGACGATGCGGTCGGCGCCGAGCCCGATTTCGCGGGCGCGCTCAGCCGAATGCAGCGCCGATTGAATGATCGCTTCGTGCATGACGGCACGCGCGCTGACCGGCGCCGCGCTGGCCGCGTTCACGTCCATCAGATGCGTCAGCAGGTCCTGGTCGAGCGAGCCCCAGTTCACACCGATCCGCACTGGCTTGTCGTACTTCAGCGCCATCTCGATGATGGCGGAGAACTGCGTGTCCTTCTTCGCTTTGAAGCCGACGTTGCCGGGATTGATCCGGTATTTGTCGAGCGCTTCCGCGCAGGCTGGGTTTTCCGCGAGCAGCTTGTGGCCGATGTAATGAAAGTCGCCGACAAGCGGGACGGTGATGCCGTGAGCGCGAAGCTGGTCGCGAATGTGGGGCACGGCCTTGGCGGCCTCATCGCGGTCAACGGTGATACGGACGAGTTCGGACCCGGCGTGCGCGAGCGCTGCGACCTGGTTGACCGTCTGTCCGATGTCAGCGGTGTCCGTGTTCGTCATGGATTGGACGACGACGGGCGCATCCCCACCAACCGTGACGCCGCCGATGTCGACCGCGACCGACGTGCGTCGCGGGCTCTGCGTCGGTGGCGGCGGGGTGAGTGTCAGGCTGTCAGACATGGCGGACCGTGCGGCTGGAGGATTACCAGCGATAGCGACTGTATGTGACGGGCGTGCAGAGGGGTCAATGCGACCGGCCTGACTGGCCGGCTTCGCGCCTGCTCTGCGCCGGCCTGATCAACTTCCGCGTTGCAGGGCCCTGACAAGCCGGCTGTCGGGATAGCTGTCGGCTTCAAGCCCGTAGCGCAATTGCGCCGCCTTCACCGCCGCCCGGCTCTTGGCGCCGTGTTTGCCGTCGATGCCGCCAGTGTCGTAGCCGCGTTGCGTCAGCAGGCGCTGGACGCGCTTGATCGCCTTGTAGCCGAACGGTTCGACCTCGCCGTTGCCAGACCGGTAGCGCGGCGCACCGGCAAGTCTTGCGGCAAAGTAGGCAGCCGTCGTCGCGTAATTAAGCGACTGGTTCCACTCCGGGTAGATCCGGAAATTATCGTAGGCGAGAAACGCTGGGCCATTGCGCCCCATCGGCAAGAGCAGTGACGCCACCTTGCCATCGCTGCGCAAGGCCTGGCCGTCGCGACGGCGGACACCCCAGCGCGACCACTGCTGGCGCGTATGGCGGATCGCGAGGTCGGCTTCGGCCCAGTTCATTTGTGCCGGCACGCGCACTTCTTGCAGCCACGGCTCGCCGCGGCGCCAGCCGAGATGGCGGATGTAGTTTGCAGTCGAGAAAATGATGTCTGCGTCGGACCGGTTGAGGTCGCGGTAGCCATCGCCGTCGGCATCAACGGAATGGTTCAGATAGTGCGACGGCAGAAACTGCGTCTGACCAAGCTCGCCGGCCCACGAGCCGGTCATGCGGTTGTATGGCAGGTAGCCTTTGTCGACGATCCGCAACGCAGACAGAAGCTCCTTGCGGAACATATCCGGCCGGCGGCAATCGTAAGCGAGCGTCGCCAGCGATGAGAAGATCAGCGCCTGTTTCGATGTCGTCGCGCCGAAGTCGCTTTCGAGGGCCCAGAAAGCGGTGATGACTTCGCGGGGCACGCCGTATTGCGCTTCGGCGCGCGCGAACAGGCTGTTGCGGCGCGCCATCTTGCGCTTGGCGGTGCGGAAGCGCGGCGTGGAGATAAGCTTCTGCGAGAACTCGATAAACGTCAGCGAGAAGATTGACTGGCGCCGGTCGCGTCGCATGACAGACTTTTTGTAGACCGTCGGATCAAACGCTCGGCCGAGCGTACGCGGCGTAATACCGGCCGCTTGGAGTTCACGCCGGAACTTTGACTTGAACTCCGAGAAGGTGCCCGTCGTCTTACAGCTCGACCGCGCCTCAGCCTCGCTTGACGGCGCACCAGTTGCGATCGCCAGCACGGCCACACCGGCAAGCCCGATGAATGCGCCGCGAACGCCCCCGCTCAAAACAGTTGGCATCTGCACTCCGTTCGGTTTCACGCGCCCCAACTTTGCGGCGATGTAATGTGCATGGCTCGGCGACGACAATACGGCGGTCCGCCATGCGGTCGCGATCCAACCGCAATCCGCACAGAACCCCTATAGGTTCGGCAATACGCCGCCCCAATTCATTGTAAATTCAGGTGCTCGCGGGCCTTTGATCGCGGTGACGGGCTGAGGCCGAGCGGAACGACGGATTTCCCGGTATAGGTTGGTTTGCAACAGAGTAACGCCGCATGGGCAGGCGTCAGGGCCACATCATCGTCATGGTGGCTCGCAAGCTTTGCAACCTGACGGCGCAAGATTCGCCCGGCGCGCGCGGGCTGCGCGGCGGAAACAGTTTTGGGGTGACGTATGCTTTTGGTCGACCTGGCACCGGCAGCTTCAACGCTCGCGGACCTTGCCGCGTCCGTCGACGTAAGTTCCGTCCTGGTGACGATCGCGGTGCTTGCGGGCCTGGTGTTTGCCGCGCGGATGTTGAGCCGCCGGTTGAAGGCGATCGGCGCGAGGAAGGGCGCGGCAGAAGCGCTTTGGACGAACTGGCAACTCACGCTGCTGGCCGCAACCGGTGTCATCCTCTCGCTCGCCTCCGGCTGGACGACGTGGGACGGCATGCGGAACTTCACGCAAGAGCCGCTGCTCTCGCTCATGATCACCTTCGGCATCCAGGGCGTCATGCTGATTGTTGCCTGGCTCATCGGCGAGAGCTTTGCGACGGGCATGAACTACCGCCCGAAGGCCGTCGGCAACAACGCCGCGCTCGGCCGGGCAGCCGGCGTCTTCGGCACGGCGAGCAACGTGGCCGGCATGGTGATCGGCTCGCTACTCGCCATCCTCGCCGGCATTTACATCTTTAACGCATTCGTCGACGCGGATGGCGGGCTGGTCACGGCCGGCACACTCACCGGGCTTTCGAACAGCTTATTGTTCGCCGCCATGCTGATCGCGATCTTAGCCGGCATTCTGATTGCAGCCGGCGGGCAGATCCTCGGCGACTACGTGCAGGGTCTCCGCGTCATGATCCGCGGCGCAGTCCTCTGGATCATGTTCCTCGCGTGCATGGGAACGTCGGTCTTCTTCTCGTTCGATAGCCTGTTTACGACCATCTTCCCGCAGACCGAGCGCGAACGCGCTGCTGAACTGCGCGCGCAGAACGAGGTCGCAGGTGTCGTCAGCGACGTCTCAGCGCTGACAACCAAGCGACAGCTTTCGGAGATCGAGGCCCTATTCGGCACCCAGGGCTGGCAGGCCTACCGAGAAAACCTCGATCGCGTGATTGCGCTCGCCAACCGGGCGCCAGGTGCCATCCGCGCCCAGATCGCAGCCGACATCGAATCGCGTCGCGCCCGCGTTGCCGAACTTGAAGAAAAACGCGCGTCAGCCAGCAGCGGTCAGGCCGAACTCGAAGCGCGCAAGCAGCGTCTCACCGAAGAACTGGCACGAGCCAAAGACGGCCGGCCGGAAGCGGCCGCTGGTGTTGCGGAATACAAGTCGATCGTCGGTGGCGTCGAGAAGCGGCTCGACGAGCAGCGCGCCTTTATGCTGGCCGAAGAGCGCGGCGTCGAAGGGTCAGGCAAAGTCGGACGCGGCAAGATGTGGCGCGCGGCGCGGGCGAACTTCCGCCGGATCGAGGCCGAACTCGAAGTCGCCAACCGCCGCCTCAGCAGCAATGTGGATCGCCTGACCTCCATTGACCGGCGGATCAGTCAAGTAACGGCCGAACTCGCACAGGTCGATGGAAGCCTCGCGCAGCTCAAGGGCGAGGCGCAGACCGCCGATCAGCTCATTGCCGTGGCGGAGACCAACAACACGCAGGCCAACGCCACGGTCTTTGACCCGACCGCGAGCGTCGCCTCGCTTGAGCGCGCGATCCTAAACTTCAGACGTCAGCCAGCGGCCGATGGCCTGGCGACCATCCAGAAGCAGTGCCTTGCAATCCAGGCGGCCGCATCACGCGTGAAGTCGGGAGATATCGCTTCAGAAGCCGCCGGCATCAATTGCGACCCGGGCGTCGCGAGCGAGGCGGCGGCCCGCGTATTCGGGCTCAACACAGGCGTCAAAGCGCTGCAGGCACGATGCGTCGGTGGCGATAAACTTCCGCAGTCGGGCGGCGCAGATGCGCTCTTCACGTTTGCGCGGACGTGTCTTCAAGACTCAGGTCTTCCGAGCGGCGACACGACAACGCTCCGGCGTCAGATCCAGCTCATCGAAATCAACCGGGACGACAAGGCGCACCGCTTTGTCGTGACCTCGAACGCGTTTGGCGACGGCAATAAGCTTGCCTATCTCGCGCTCGCGATCGCCATTGCCATTGACGCGCTCGTCTTCATGTCCGGCCTCTTCGGCGCCAACGCGCTGCGCTCGCCGCTGTCGGATGTTCCAAGCCACAAAGGCCGATCCGCCCGCCAGCTTGAGACCATCGTCGCGAATGCCCTGCTGCCCGATACATTCGAGACGGCCACGCACGCGCTCGAGCAGATCCACCCAATGGCCTACAGCGACGTTCACTTGGCCGGTGATGCCGCGGCTGGCTGGACGCACGAGGTGATCCTTCCACCGATCGACGTGCCGCAACGTGCGCGTCTTGTGAAGGTGCTGAACGCCGGCGCAACCATCGGCGCGGTCCACCGCGATCCCGCGCAAAACGATCGCTTCTTCGTGCGCGGCGAGTTTGTCGAGTATCTCGCGACGGCTGCAAAGACCGCATTCGATTCCGATGGATCGACCGCTAAGCTTGCAGAGCTGAAAAAGATCCTTGTCGTCGCGCTGCAGCCGTTCGTCGGCGACCATGCGAACGTCGTGCTCAACTACCTGAAGCCGATCTCTCATCGTGACGGCTACTCGTCGGAAGTGATGCTGAATGAGGTCACCGACCCGCATCACCTCCACATCCTGCGCAAGGCGATGAACGCCGGGGCCACGCTCGACGTGGTGCATCAGGATGATCGCCGCGGTGAAGAGGATCGCTATTACATCCACCGCGACTACTATCGTACGCTCGCGCTCGTCGCGGCCGAGTTCCCGATGCAGGGCCGCATCCTCAACGCGCCGCTGGCTGCAACGCCGGTTGCCAATGGCGGCACGCTCGAAGCCGACACACCGCAAGCACTCGAAGATGACCTGCCGCGAACGCTCCTGAACGATGAGCGCCGTACGCGGAAGACGCATCCGCCGGAGCCGACGACGGAGGACCTCGATCGTACCGAGCGGCTGCGCGATCTGATCGCGTCGGAGTTTCACGCCGCCTTGCGTGTCACGCCGGAGCAGA
This sequence comes from Pseudomonadota bacterium, assembly GCA_038523925.1. GTDB lineage: Bacteria > Pseudomonadota > Alphaproteobacteria > Rhizobiales > Hyphomicrobiaceae > JBCBWG01. The sequence continues at coordinate 128,417 of JBCBIY010000007.1, forward strand.
TCGCGTGGGCCGAGACGTATCCGGGCGCAGCCGCTGACGCGAACGCGTTGCTGAACGAGCTGGTCGCGAGCAACGAGGACTTTGGCGGGCTCGTCTACGACGTCATCAACGATACGTCAGCGGCGATCCAGAAGGCTGCGACCGGCCTTGCCGCGCGCTACCGCACCGACGCCGATGCATTGGACGTGCTGACCGAGGAGCGGCGCCAGATCGAGGAATTGCTCCCGCTGCTTCTGCTTGCGCCCAATGGCGGCTACACGCGCATCCTGCAGATCGCCGTGACGCAACTTGAAGAGGCAGCCGGTGAAGGCGCGGGCCTCAGCCCTCAGGAAGAAGTCCAGCAAGCCCGTCTCCGCCAGCACCTCGAGACGTTCGGCAAAGGCGTGACGGTCCAGCAGGCCGTGGCCGAAGTCCGCGATCTCATCGGCGAGCAGCGCGGCAGCAAGGTCGCGAAGTTTCCGGGCGTAAAGCACGCGGGCTGACATAGCGCGCTGTTACAGCGTCACATGCGGCGGCGTCCGCACGACACAAAAGGGCCGGGTAGCTAATGCCCCCGGCCCTATCGCATTCCAGCATCCGAACCGATCATCAGTCGGCGGCGACGACCTTCTGATGCTGCCGGCCGAGACCTGCAATCTCGAGTGTCATGGTGTCGCCGACGTTGAGGAACTGCGGCGGGCTCATACCGGCGCCGACGCCCGGCGGCGTCCCCGTCGTGACGACATCGCCCGGTTCAAGCACCATGAACTGCGAGATGTAGTGCAGGCAGTGCGCGATCGAGAAGATCATCGTTTTCGTGTTGCCAGTCTGGCGCCGCTCACCGTTCACATCCAACCAACAATCGAGGTTTTGGACGTCCTCGATCTCGTCGCGCGTGACGAGCCACGGCCCGAGCGGGCCTGACGTTTCGAAGCACTTGCCCTTCATCCATTGGCCCGTACCTTCAAGCTGGAAGTGACGCTCGGATACGTCGTTGCAGACCGCGTAGCCCGCGATGTGATCGAGCGCGTCCTTCTCGTCGACATACCGGCACTTCGAGCCGATCACGAACGCGATCTCCAACTCCCAGTCGAGCTTGGTCGAAGCGCGCGGCATGATCACATCGTCGTTCGGCCCGACAATGCAGTTCGTCAGCTTGTTGAACAGGATCGGCTCGGCGGGGATCGGCTGGTTGGCCTCTTTCGCGTGGTCTTCGTAGTTGAGACCGACGGCGATAAACGACCGCGAGTCGGCAACCGGCGCGCCGAGGCGAGCCCCATCCGGCGCCTTGGGAAGGCTTTCCGCATCAATCGCGGACAGCTTGGCGAGGCCGTCAGGTCCAAGCAAGTCACCGGTGATGTCGGCGACATGGCCCGACAAATCCCGGATCGCACCGGCAGCATCGACGAGGCCTGGCTTTTCCTGGCCCGCAGGCCCGAAGCGGACGAGTTTCATGGCGCGTTTCTTCCCTTTGTCTTTTGCGAGGACTGCCGATTGATTAAGCGCTCGCGCGTTGAGCGTCCACTGGTCGGCGCATTTGGCAATTGCGGGCTGCCGGTATGTCGCGCAAAACCAACGTGCCAAACCGCGAACTGGATGACGCGCGTGCCCAACACCTCGCAACCGACTGTCGCCTTCGAAGCCCCTGCACGAGCTATTTGCGACCAAGCAGCCGACGCCGCGCGCGCCCGGCAGGCGGTGCTGACGAAACCGCCCGGCTCGCTCGGCGCGCTGGAAGAGATCGCGATCCGCCTCGCCGGACTTCAGGGCGTCGAGAAACCCTCCGCCGACGACGCGGCGATCCTCATCTTTGCAGGCGACCATGGCGTCACCGCACGCGGCGTCTCGCCGTTCCCAAGAGACGTCACGCTGCAGATGCTTGCCAACTTCGCAGCCGGCGGCGCTGCAATCTCCGTGCTCGCGCGCGAGACGGGAACCGCCCTACACGTGATCGACGTCGGAACCGACGGCGACACGTCGGCCATCAGCGGCATTCACATCGACAAAGTGCGCCGGGGGACGGCTGACTTCTCGCGCGGCCCGGCCATGTCGGCCGACGATCTCACCGCGGCGCTCAATGCCGGCGCGCGCGCGGTCGACAAAGCAGTTGCCGCCAATGCTGCGACTGGAGGCGCTGGTCTCCGCCTACTCGTGCTTGGCGAAATGGGCATCGGGAACACGTCGGCGGCTGCCGCAATCATCGCGGCTCTGACAGGTGCGGCGCCGCGAGATGTGACCGGCCCTGGCACGGGCCTTGATGCAGCCGGCGTCCAGCGCAAAGCCGATGTCATTGCGGAGGCGCTCGCGTTGCACGGCCTCGACAGTGGCAGCGATGACGTCCACGCCGTGCTCCGGTGCGTTGGCGGGCTGGAACTCGCCGCGCTGACCGCCGCAATGATCCACGCGGCGCAAAGCGGCATCGCGATCCTCGTCGACGGCTTCATCGTCGGTGCAGCCGCGCTCGCCGCCAGCAAGCTCAACCCGAGCGTCGCGCCGTGGCTGATCTTCACACACCGCTCAGCCGAACCCGGACACGCCACCGTTCTCGACGTGCTCGATGCCACCCCTCTTCTCGATCTTGGACTGCGGCTTGGCGAAGGTAGCGGGGCTGCAACCGCGCTGCCGCTCGTCCGGCTTGCTTGCGCGCTGCATGCCGGCATGGCGACGTTTGAAGAAGCAGCCGTCGCCGGGCCCAAATGACCGCGCCGGTGCTGATCCATTTTGTCCGGCACGGCATCACTGAAACACCGGACCGGCTGTGCGGGCGGACCGATGTCGCAGCGACGCTCGAGGGCAACGCCGCGGTCATCCGACGCCTCGAAGCTCTTGCGCCGAAGACGCTGATCGCATCGCCGCGCCGGCGCGCGCGCCTGCCGGCCGCAACCTACGCTGATCGCACGGGCATCGAACTACAGGTCGATGATGCGTTCGCGGAAATCGATGTCGGCGACTGGGAAAACCGGGCGTTCGAAGAGCTGCGCGCATCGGAAGGTGAGCGGTTTGCCGCCTACATCGATGCGCCGGAAGACCATGATGCGCCGGGCGGTGAACGCTGGTCTGACTTCTCCGACCGGCTTGAGACGCGCCTGCGATCGCTGCTGGTGTCCGGCGACCTTGCGCACGATCCCGCCGTCGTCGTCTGCCATGCCGGAGTCATCCGCGCGACGCTTGCCCGCGCCTGCGGATGGCGGGCCAAACAGACGTGGGGTGTTGCGGTTGGTTTCGCGAGCACAATGACGCTGCAGCTCGGGCTCGATGAGGCGCACGGTCTTTGGGGGCAGCTCGTCGGCTTGCAGCAAGCGCCGGATGAGGTGGCGTGATGCGCGGCCTCATTGTCGCGACACAGTTCCTGACGCGGCTGCCAACTCCGCCACTTGCAGATTGGCAGGACGACGACCTCGCCCGCGCCGCGCCCTGGTTCCCGGTCGTCGGGCTCATCATCGGCGTCTTCGTCAGCGGCGCGCTCTGGGGCGGCCGTCTCGTCTCGCCAGAAGTTGCAGCGGTCGCCGCGCTCGGCGTGTGGGTCTGGGCCACGGGCGCGCTGCATCTCGACGGGCTCGCCGATACCGCAGACGGCCTCGCCGCCGCGCACGGCAACCGCAAACGTTTCCTCGATGTCGCCCGCGATCCAGCAACCGGCGCATTCGGTGTCACGGCCATCGTCCTCGCACTGCTCGCGAAGTTTGCGCTGCTAATCTCTTGGGCGGATGTGACTCTTGCCGGTCTGGTGGCGCTCTCCCTTATCGCTGCCTGGGCCCGCTGGATCGCCTGCTGCATGGCAGCCGTCCTGCCACCGCTCGCAGATGGCCAGGCCGCCCGGTTCATCGCCGGTATTGATCGCGCGCAGCTCACAGTCGCCGGCGCAGCACTTGCCGCCGCGAGCCTTTGGGCCGCCCCTGTTCTGGTTGCAGCACCGCTGCTGGCTGGCGCCGCCATCGTCTACTGGCGCACGCACCTCGGCGGCATTAGCGGCGACGGTTTCGGCGCCACCATCGAGGTCTGCGAAGTCGCGATGCTGGCAGCCGTCGTCATCGTTATGAGTGCTGCGCTGTGACTGCACCAATGATCCACGGAGGCGACCTCGCGTCAGCGACCGCCGCGTACGGCGCACCGGCCGACGGCTGGCTCGATCTCTCGACCGGCATCAGCCCGTTTGCATACCCCGATCTCACGTGCACGCATGAGGCTTGGACCCGGCTCCCGCAAGCCGGCAGCGAGGCCGCGCTTCTGGCGGCGGCGCGCAAGCTTTATCGCGCCCCGAATGGCGCCGGCATTTGCGCCGCGCCCGGCACCCAGGCACTCATTCAACGTGTTCCGCATCTCGTGGCAAAGGGCGCAGTCTCCATCGTCGGGCCCACCTACTGCGAACACAGCACCGCCTGGCGCGCCGCAGGCCACGACGTTCGAAACGTCCACCACGTTGACGAAACGTCTGGCGCGGCAAGCGTTGTCGCCGTCAATCCAAACAACCCCGACGGGCGCACGTGGTCCTGCGACGATCTCCGGCTGATACAAGCGCGCTGCGTTGAACGCGGCGGGCTGTTGGTCGTCGATGAGGCCTTCGCAGACGTGGACGATGCGATGTCGCTCGCGCCAGATGCAGCAGCTGGCGAAGGGCTTGTGGTCCTGCGTTCGTTCGGCAAGTTCTTCGGGCTTGCCGGCCTCCGGCTCGGCTTCGCGATCGCTGCACCTGACCTGGCGAGGCGGCTCGCCGACGATCTTGGACCGTGGGCGGTGCCGGGCCCTGCGCTCGAGATCGGCGCGCGCGCGCTTTCCGACACACACTGGATTGACGGCGCGCGGGCTCAGGTGCGCGCGGCTGCCACCACCTTGGAGGCGACACTGCGGGCCGCGGGGCTGAACGTAATCGCCAACGTCGGGCTGTTCGTCACCATCAGCGACGATCGCGCGACCCATCTTCACGCTGGGCTCGCGCGGCGTGGCGTCTGGTGCCGCCGCTTCGACTACGCGCCCGACTGGCTCCGCTTCGGCCTCCCGTCCGCGACAGATCAAGTGCGCTTTGCGAACGCACTCGAAGGCGCACTCCGCGATGCTGCTGGCTGAGGGCGCGCTGCTCATTCTGCTCGCGGCGCTCCTCCTCGACGCTGTGATCGGCGACCCTGACTGGCTCTGGCAGCGCGCGCCGCATCCGGTCGTCCTGGTTGGCCGGATGATTAGCGCGCTCGAGACGCGATGGAACCGCACGAGCTTAGAGCCGGCCATCCGCAAGCGCGGCGGCGCAACGATGCTGGTCCTGGTCGTCGCCACCGCAGCTACCGCCGGGTTCGTCGTCCACGCTGCCGCAGCCGCCCTTCCTTACGGCGCGCTGATCGAAGTCGCGATCGTTGCCATCTTGCTCGCGCAGCGGAGCCTCTACACGCACGTCGCCGACGTCGCGCGCGGCCTCACAACCGGCGGCCTCGAAGGCGGTCGCGCAGCCGTCGCGCGCATCGTCGGACGCAACCCGGACACGCTTGACGCGCCGGGCATCGCGCGCGCCGCCATCGAAACCGCCGCCGAGAACATGTCGGACGGCGTTGTCGCGCCCGCGCTGTGGTACGCGGTCTTCGGCTTGCCGGGCATCGCCGCCTACAAGGCAATCAACACGGCCGACAGCATGGTCGGCTATCGCAATGCGCGCTATCGCGACTTCGGATGGGCGGCGGCGCGGTTGGATGACGCGGCGAACTGGCTGCCCGCGCGGCTGACGGGGCTCCTGATTGCAATCGCGGCCCCGGCGGGCGGCGGGCGCATCAGCGCCGCAATCAGCGTGATGCAAGCCGACGCCCGCAAGCACGCCTCTCCGAACGCCGGCTGGCCGGAAGCTGCAATGGCCGCCGCGACCGGCCTCGCGCTCGCCGGGCCGCGGACCTATGGCGATTCACTGACTGACGATCCATGGCTCAATGCAGATGGCCGCCGCGACGTCGACGCCGATGACATCTGCCGCGCGCTCCGCGTCTTCGCCGCAGCACTCACACTGTTCGGTGCACTCGTCGCGACCGCTGCAATCATGGCGCACGCGCTATAGGCGCAGCCCCGCAATATCGGCCAGCGCTTCGAGGTCGACATGCTCGGCCAGATGTTGGGCGAGTTCATCGAGCGTCGCCTCAACCGTTACATCGTAGTTCGCGGCCTGGCGGCGGCCGCTGCGCAGCCCGCTCAGAAAGTCTGCCCGGAAGCTGTCGCCGGTGAAGACACCGTGCAGGTACGTGCCTTGGACGCGACCGCTCATCGATTGCGCACCTTCAGCGGCCCCGTCGATCCGAAACAGCGGCCGCGCGCGATCGGCGCCATCGGTTTCGCCCATGTGGATCTCGTAACCGGCAACCGCGAGACCGCCGCTGTCAGTTCGCCCTTCAACCGGCCGCACGGTCTTCTCGCCCGTCAGCACCGTTGCAACATCGAGCAGACCCAAGCCTTCGGCCGTCCCGGACGCCCCCTCAATGCCCTCGGGATCGGCAATCGCTTGCCCAAGCATCTGATAGCCGCCGCAAAGCCCAAGCACCGCCCCGCCGCGGCGCACATGTGCGCGGATGTCGATGTCCCAGCCCTCGGCCTTGAGCGCTGCGAGATCCGCGATTGTTGCCTTGGATCCGGGCAGCAGGACGAGATCGAGGTCACCGGGAAGCGCCGACCCTGGCGCGATGAAGGTGACGTCGACATCCGGCTCGAGCCGCAGCGGGTCGAGGTCATCGAAGTTGGCGATACGCGGCAGCCGGGGGACGCCAATGCGAATGGTGCTGGCACGGGCGCCGGCTGCGTCGAGGCGACTGTCGAGGTCAGCGCTATCCTCGGCCGGCAAGCGATCTGCGCCTGCAAAGAATGGCACGATGCCGAGCGGCGCCCAGCCAGTGCGTTCGACAATCGTCGTCATGCCATCAGCAAACAGGCTCGTGTCCCCCCGAAAGCGATTGATCAAGAACCCGCGGATGCGCGTCCGCTCGGCCTCCGGCAAGACTGCATGACACCCAACGAGGCTCGCGATTACACCACCGCGGTCAATGTCGCCGACCAACATGACGGGCACGTCGGCTGCCTCTGCGAAGCCCATGTTCGCGATGTCGCCCGCGCGCAGATTGACCTCCGCCGGGCTGCCAGCTCCCTCGACGATAACAACGTCAGCCGCGGCGGACGTACGCGCAAAGCTCTCCATGACGGCCGGCAGGAACTCTGCTTTGCGGCGGCCGTATTCGCGCGCGCGCATCGTGCCGGCGCGTTGGCCTTGGACGATCACCTGCGCGCCCGTGTCGGTCTCGGGCTTCAGCAGGATCGGGTTCATGTGCACGCTCGGCGCGACGCCGGCAGCCTTCGCCTGCAGCGCCTGCGCGCGGCCGATCTCGCCGCCATCCATGGTCGCCGCCGCATTGTTCGACATGTTCTGCGGCTTGAACGGCCGCACCGTCAGCCCACGATCGCGGAACAACCGGCAGAGCCCCGCAACGATCAGCGACTTGCCGACGTTGGAGCCCGTGCCCTGCACCATGATCGCAGCCGGCATGGCCTTAGAACTCGATGCCGGCCTGCGCCTTCACGCCGGACCGGAAGGGATGCTTGAGCAGCGTCATCTCGGTCGCGAGATCGGCTGCCTCTATCAGATCGTCGGCGGCGTTGCGGCCGGTGATGATGACGTGCGTGTCGTCGGGTTTCTCAGTCTTCAGGAACGCAAGCACCTCATCGAGAGGCACATACTCGTAGCGGAGCGCGATGTTCAGCTCGTCACACAACACCATCCGCACCGACGGATCGCGGATCAGCTCTTTCGCTTTCTCCCAGGCAGCCGTCGCCGCCGCCACATCCCGCTCGCGGTCCTGCGTCTCCCACGTGAAGCCCTCGCCCATCGTGTGGAACTGGCAGAGATCGCCGAAGTTCGCGGTGATAAGATCGCGTTCGCCGGTCGAGAGGCCGCCCTTGATGAACTGGACGACAGCGCATGGCATCCCATGGGCAATGGCGCGAAAGATCATACCGAACGCCGCCGTCGACTTGCCCTTACCCTTCCCCGTATTGACGATCAGCAGCCCGCGCTCTTCCGTCTTCGTCGCCATGATCTTGTCGCGGGCTGCTTTCTTCTTCGCCATCTTTTCGTTGTGGCGGGACGATGCATCCTCGGTCATGCGGCAGGCTCCTCCAGTAGCGCTTTCAGGTCTCGGTAGGCGCTGTTGCGGCGCGGCGTCCACAGCCCACGGTCGACGGCGTCAGCCAGGCGGCGGGCAATGTCGGCGAGCGCATCAGGATTGGCGCGCTCAAGAAACGCGCGGGTTTCATCATTGCCGAGATAGGCATCATGCACAGCCTCGAAATGATGGTCACGGACCGCGCCCGTCGTGGCCGCAAACGCTGTTAGGTAGTCGACAGTGGCGGCCAGCTCGAACGCGCCTTTGTAGCCGTGCGCCTTCATCGCGCCGATCCACTTCGGGTTCGTCGCGCGCGCCCTCACCACGCGTGCGATCTCCTCATCGAGACCGCGAACAACCGGGCGTTCCGGCCGCGCATGGTCGCCGTGATAGACGGGCAGTGCTTCGCCTTTGAGCACGCGGCCGGCGACCGCGAGCCCGCCTGCAAATTGATAGTAGTCGTCACTGTCGAGGATGTCGTGTTCGCGGTTGTCCTGATTGTGCAGGACGGCGTCAGCGGCGGTCAGGCGGCGCTCGATGCCATCGCGGTCGGTCGCGCCGTGGGTGTCGGATCCGTATGCGTATTGGCTCCACGTGAGAAACGCATCGGCAAGGTCGCGCTCGTCGGCCCAGAGGTCCTCGTCGAACATCGCCTGCAGGCCCGCGCCGTAGGCCCCGGGTTTCGATCCAAACACACGGTATGTTGCCTGCCGCCACGCGCGCTCGCCATCGAGACCCGCCGCTTGCAGCCGCGCGTGTTCCGCAACCGCCGCCGCAGCCATTGGGTTTTCAGCGCCCTCGCCTTCCCGTTCGGCGATGGCACGGACGACGCTATCAATGAGCGCAATCTGTTGTGGGAACGCATCGCGGAAGAAGCCCGAGATCCGCAGCGTCACGTCAACGCGCGGCCGGCCAAGTTCGGCCGGCGTCATGATCTCAAAGCCGGTGACGCGGCGCGAAGAAGGCTCCCATTTGGGCCGCGCGCCCATCAGGCTCAACGCCTGTGCCAGGTCATCGCCGCCGGTGCGCATATTCGACGTGCCCCAAGCGCTCATGACGATGGCGCGCGGCCAATCGCCGTGGTCTTGCAGGTAACGCGCGACAAGCGCGTCGGCCGCGCGCTTGCCAAGTTCCCATGCGGTCGGTGTCGGCAGCGCGCGGCTGTCGAGCGAATAGAAATTCCGCCCGGTTGGCAGGACATCGGCGCGGCCCCGCGTCGGCGCGCCTGATGGGCCGGGCGCGACGAAGCGGCCGGAAAGGGCTGCGACCAGCGCTGCGGTCTCGCGCGGGCCGCAGGCATCAAGTGCTGGCGCAATCTCGGTCGTCGCGGCGCCAAGAACCGCGGCACTTGCCGGCCCAGGCGGCCCGGTTCGCCCGGCGATGACATCAAGGGCGAGCAACTCGATGCGTTCGACCGTATCGCCGTTCGTGCGCCAGGGTTCATTGCTTGCGCGGGCGATCGCGTGCGGGCGAGGGCCCGCCCAGCGCGCGCCAAGATCACAGTCCAGCGGGTCGAATGCTCCGAGATCAAGGTCGGCTGCAAGGGCGCGCTGCAGCGATGTCTCGTCTGGCCCTTCTCCGCGGGGGACACGGAGCAGCGCGCTCAGCATCTCGTCGCGCTCCTGCCCCTCCAGCGACTGCCCGAACACATGCAAGCCGCCGCGGATCTGGAGCTCCTTCAGATCGCAAAGTGCCGCATCAAGCGCTTGAAGCCGGTCCGCCTCAGCCGCAGCGGGGTCGAGCTTCAAGTCCTCGGCAAGCCCGATCCGCTCTGCCTCTCTGAGGATGACGGGGCCGAGCCGCAGCGCGCGCTTTGGATCGACCGACACAGCCTCGGCATACTCATCGAGCTGGCCTTCCAGCTCACGCATCGCACCGTGGCTTTCAGCGCGCGTCATCGGCGGCGTCATGTGGTCGATGATGACCGCGGCCGACCGGCGCTTGGCCTGCGCGCCCTCGCCCGGGTCGTTGACGATGAACGGATAGATATGCGGCAGCCCGCCAAGGGCAATATCCGGCCAGCAGCTTGCGCTTAGCGCCAACGCCTTGCCGGGCAGCCACTCAAGGTTGCCATGCTTGCCAAAGTGAATGACCGCATGGGCGCCAAAGCGGTCTCGGAGCCAAAGGTAAAACGCCAGATAACCGTGCGGCGGGATGAGCGCCGGGTCGTGGTATGTCGCCTTCGGGTCAATGTTGTAGCCACGTGCGGGCTGCACGCCGACGACAACATTGCCGAACGTGTGCAGCGCGAGCTGGAACGCACCGTCGCGCACAAAGGGATCGGCTGATGCCGGGCCCCAGCGGTCGAGCAGCGCGCCGCGCGCGTCGGCGGGCAAGCCGTCAAACCAGCTTTGGTAGACATCGAGCGGCAAGGTCGCCTGCGACCTCCGGCACGCAGTGTCCCGATTGGTCGGGCCTGCGCGGAGGGTCGCCATCAGATCGTCGCCGGTCGCCGGAAACCCATCCGCAAGAAAGCCCGCAGCGCGCAGATGCCGCGCGGTGGCTGCGACGCTCGCGGGCGTTGAAAGGCCGACGCCGTTCGCCATGCGGCTGTCGCGGTTGGGGTAGTTTGCGAGGATGATCGCGACGCGTTTGTCGCCGGCCGGTGTCGTTCGCAGCCGGGCCCAACGCGTTGCAAGGTCCGCGGCACGCGCCGTCCGCTCTCCATGCGGGGCGAGCCGTGTCAACGCGAACTCAGTCGCAGCGTCACGGCCGACGTCGGCCTTGAACGCGGTCGCGCCGGCAAAGATGCGGCCATCGAACTCCGGCATCGCAACGTGCATTGCGACATCGCGCACGCCGAGGCCGCGGATGTCGCTGGCCCAGTCGGTTTCCGCGCGGCTTGAAAAGACGACCTGCAGCCAAGGCGCATTCGTGCCGAGGAGCGTGTCGGAAGCACCATCACCCGACGCCTGCGCACCGCCACTCGCAAAGGCGGTCGCGTTTAAGACGACATCGGGTGGATGGTTCGTGAAGTGGTCGCGGACGATGCTGCCGGACTCAGCGTCGCGCAGCGCGTTTACATAAAGCGCGTGTGTCGCCAGTCTGCGCGCGGCCAAGGTCTCGATTAGGGCATCAACGGGGGCGAGATCGCCGGCCTGAACGAGGGCGCGGTAGAAAAGGACGGTCGCGCGGCCCTCCGCCTCTCCGTCTGGCGACACCGTGCGGTAGACGCCCGCGCGCGGCAGCGGCTTTGGCGCAGGCGGGCATGGCGCGCCCGAGATGAGCGCGGCGCAGCCCGCAAGGAACAAGCGCGCGTTTTCGGCATCACCCTCCACTAGGCAGCGCCAGAGATGTGCGAGGCGATCTGCCGGCACCGTTGAGGCATCGCGCAAAGATGCATCGGGCTTGTCGTCACCTGGGAGCACAGCGATCTGCACGCCGGTCTCCCGGTGCAGCCGCGCAAGCGCCTCAAGCCCGTAAGGCCAGTATGCGCGCCCGCCAAGCAAACGCACAACTATGAGCCGCGCATGCGCGAGCGTCTTTTCGATGTAGAGGTCGACGGAATAGTTGTGGCGGAGCGCGAGCACGTTTGCGAGGCGCAGCGTCGGCGTGTTGGCCTCGGCCCACCCGCCAAACGTTTTGGCGAGCAACTGCAGTTCCGTGTCAGCGGCTGACAACACGACGATGTCGCCCGGCGACTGGCCGAGATCGACGGCTTCGTCGCCCGTATCAACCGTCCCGCTTTCGACTGCGAGGACGTGCACCGTCAGCGGCCCGGCGCTGGCTGAAACGTCGCGACAACTGCGGCCCAACCGGGCAGTTCGACATGAGCAAGACGCGCATTGATAGCCGCCGCAGCCGCCGTCTCGTCAGCCCGCAGCGCGCGCGAACGTTCGATGCGGGCGCCTTCGGTTTCGTGGACCGCAGCCGTGCCGGCCATCGTCATGCCAAGTGTCATCGCGCGCGCCATGGGCGAGAGGCCTTCCCGCGCCGCAACCTTAAGCGAACCGCGCACGCCCGGATCGCTTGTGCGCAACAGGACACGCGCCCCGTCGACGCCATAGCCGAGGTCGAAGGCGTCATGGCGCCGCTCGTCAGGGCCGACTGCGCCTTCGTCAGGACCGAGCGCTTGGAGGGTTTCGGCAGCCGCGAACGAGACGCGGCCCTTCGGGAGCGCGAGGACGATCAGGTCAGGGGATGCGGCCGGGCCGAACGCGAATGCGCGCGTCTTTTCGTGGAGGGCAAGGCGCAGTGCGGCGCCGTCCTGCCGCGCGACGAGCGCGTTCCCGTAGTCGGCGACGTCAATCGGCTGGGTAAGGTCTGAAGCAAACGCGCCGGCCGCCTCACCGCGCCCGATCATCCAGGTGCCGCTCGCATCGCGGAGCTGATCGCGCGCCCACGCGTGGATCCCGTCCGGCGACCATGGCAGCAGGCGGCGCGTCAGGCGCATATCCGATGCCCGCGCTGGCAGCGCATCCCAGATCGCAGCGCGATCCCCAGCGGACGCCGTCATCCACTCGGCAACCTCAACGCCCGTCCGCGCACACCCCGTGCACAGCCCTGACGCTTCGTCGAGCACGCAAATGCCAATGCAGGGCGAGTGCGCACCCCGGTCATAGCCAGCGTCTGTGGGGGCCGGCGCGCGTTCAGCGGTCATGCAGCCACCGCACGGCCAGCCGCGGCGTCCTTGAGCCGACCCTCAATCGCTCCGCGGTCGAGCCCCGTGAGGCCAATGACCACGAGCTTACCGTCGCGGCCTTCATCCGCGCGCCACGGCCGGTCAAAGTAAGTCTCAACGCGTGGGCCCACGGCTTGCACGACCAGTCGCATCGGTTTGCCGGCAACCGCCAGGGCGCCCTTAATGCGCAGCACGCCGGGTGCGGCTCCGAGCGCGCTCACGCACCGTGACATGGCGCTCGCATCTGCGACCTCTGGCATTGCGACCACGAAACTCTCGAAGTCATCATGATCGTGGTCATGATCGTGGTCGTGATGATCCGCGTCATCGTGGTGGTGGTCGTGATGCATGCGGCGGTTGGCGGCGTCGGTTTCGGCGGCGGCGGCGATCCCGAGCAGCACGGCGACCGGCGGCGGCGCCTTGGCCGTCGAATGGACAACCGCCGCCTGCGGCCGCTTCTCGCTTTCGACGGTTGCGATCACGGTTCCCAGCGCATCAGACGTGACGAGATCCGTCTTGCTCAACACAACGAGGTCGGCGCACGAGAGTTGATCGGCGAAGAGCTCGGCGAGCGCGCTATCGTGGTCGAGACTGTCATCGGCGGCCTGTTGGCGAACGACGGCGTCTTCGTCGGACGCAAACCGCCCATCGGCGACAGCCGCGCTATCAATGACCGTCACCACACCGTCGACGGTCACCCGCGCACGCACTTCCGGCCACGCGAACGCGCGGAGCAGCGGCTGCGGCAACGCCAGACCGGATGTTTCAATCACGATATGGTCGGGCGGTGTCTCGCGCTCAATAAGCGCCGTGAGCGTCGGTATGAAATCGTCGGCAACGGTGCAGCATATGCAGCCGTTCGCGAGTTCGATGACGTCCTCCTCGGCGCAGCCTTCAAGCCCGCAGGACGTCACGAGGTCGCCATCAACGCCGGCGTCGCCGAATTCGTTGACGATGAGTGCAATGCGCTTGCCGCCTGGGTTGCGCAGCATCGACTGGACAAGCGTCGTCTTTCCCGCGCCGAGAAAGCCGGTCAGCACGGTGCAGGGAATGCGTTCGAACATGGCTTGCGTCCTTTGATGCGGGATGATGGCGGTGGCGGACGGGCGCGGCGCAGACACCGCCACCCATCCGCCCGGCGCGTCAGGAGATCGCTGAAGCGATCGCGGCGACGACGACCGGTTGCAGATGGCCGTGGACGAGCGTCAGGCCGACGCCTGCGACGACGGCACCGCCAATCTGGACCGCGCGCTCTGAGGCCGAAAACGCAATGAGCCGCGCCGCGATCACCGCTGCGAGGCTTGCGATCACGAACTGGATGGCGGCAAAGCCGATGAGGTAAGCGACAAGCGGCGTCTGTTCCGCGCCGAAGATGCCCTCGCCGTACGCGTGGCCGTGAAACGCGCCGGCGACAACGGCAAGCGCGCCCCACATCACGATCGGCAAGCGGCCCGACAGGGAGACCAGCAGGCCAACGATCAGCACGCTTGACGCGATCAGCACTTCAGCCACCGGCAACCCAATGCCCGCCAGATGCAGCACGCATCCAAGCAAAGACCCGCCAACAAACAACGCCGGCAGGAGGACCAACGAGCCAGACAGCGCGGCTGCGAGCCCGACGCCGATCACCATGGCTGCGTGATCAATGTCGATGACCGGGTGTGCCAGTCCGGACATGAGCCCCGCCATCCAGGTCGCGGGCGTCATGCCGTCCGACGGATGATGTGCGAAGGCGGGTGCGGCGCTTGCGAAAAGCACTGCGGCTGCAAGCAGGATGCGAGGAGGTGTCAACGGGCGGCCCTTCCATGTCTGTTCCGACGCGGATCCGACATGGGGTGGGAAGGGAAGCGCAGCAGGCACCGGTCGCGCGAAGGTCGCCGGGCTCACCGCGACCCGGCACACCCCGGCCGGTCACGCATATGTCTTGACGGCAGGTCTCCTGGCTCGTGCATCGTCACTGCGCGCCACCTTCCCAGCCCTTTGCGAGCCAGTGGTTGCCAAAGGCGGCAGCTCCGCACTTACAGTCGCGGGGGCGGCCGCGGCTTCGAGGTTCCCAGATTGGGTCAACCCTCACCGCGTTCCCTATTCACTTCCCGAAGGAAGACCGTCAGGGATCACGTAAGGCTGCGACGGATTGGCCGTCAATCGGATTTTGGAAGAGGTCAACATGCGCCATGCACCTTCCCACCGCGCGACGCGGACTGAGCACACCCTCGTGCTTGGCGGCGCACGGAGCGGCAAGACGCGCCATGCGCTCGCGCTCGCAGAGGCGTTTCCGCGCCGCACATATTTGGCAACGGCCGAGGCGTTTGATGACGAAATGGCAGAACGGATTGCAGCGCACAAAGCCGAGCGCGGCGAAGGGTGGGTCACCCTTGAAGCTCCGTTGGCGCTCGATGAAGCGATTGCGGCTATCAATTCAGACGGCACGTCGGATGTGATTGCGATTGACTGTCTGACGATCTGGCTCTCGAACGCCATGCATCGCGAAGCCGACATTGATGCCGTGACGGAGCGGCTGTTGGCGGCGGTTTCGCGGTCGCGGCTCCCGATCGTGATGGTCTCAAATGAGGTGGGGCTCAGCATCGTGCCTGAGAACGCACTTGCCCGGCGCTTTCGAGATGCGCAGGGCCGGCTTAATCAGCGCGTCGCAGCCGTCGCCGATCGCGTCACGTTTGTTGCTGCAGGGCTGCCGCTCTCGTTGAAGGCGCCTGCGGAGACGCGCGGCGGCTAAGCCGTTGCTTCTTCTTCGTCAAGCGTTGGCGCAAGCGTGGTCGGCGCTTCGTGGCGGCGGCTTTTGCCTTCGAAGAACGCCCCTTCCCGAATGTCGATCTCCGCGTAGTAGACGGCGCACTCGACAGCCGACCCCTGCTCCAAGACGACCTTGTCGGCATAGATGGTGCCGTCGGTGAGCTTGCCCGCGACAACGACCTTATGGGCGATCAGGTCGCCTGAGACTTCCGCTTTTGCATTCACCGTGATCCGCTGCGCGCGCGCCTCGCCGTCAAACTGGCCTCGAATCTCAAGATCGAACGGCACTTCGATCGTGCCCGTCAGCACCGCGCCAGACGGCACCGTCATGCAACCGTCACTTGCACCCACCAGTCGCGACGTGATTGACTTCATGAAAGCAGCCCCGTGAGGACGACGCGGGCGCCCTGAGCCCGCTGCCTTATACGTTAGCCTTACGATGCCGGTTAGGCGCAAGCAAACGCCTGAAAACGTTGGCGATCACGCCCGAGCTGCCGCGTGCAACTGCCAACAGGCTGCGGCATTTGCGCTTGAATGCAGTCCACAGAAATGGAACGTTGCGGCTCATCAGCTGAGATTATGGCTGAGGGTCTCTGCGCCGACGGGTCCGGGCGCTGGGATGGTTTGCCAACAAATCCACGGCCCGGAGGAAACGCATGAAACGCATCAGATCATGGCTGATGGGGGCAGGCGCAGCCGCACTCATCGGCGCATCGGCGCTCGCACCCAGTGCAGCCGTTGCGAAAGACAAGGAAGTCACGATCCGCATCCAGTCGGTGATCCCGACTAAGGCTGACGAAGTGACGATGCTGAAGGAGTTCGCGAAAGACGTCAGCGACCTCACCAACGGCTCGGTCAAGATTGAAGTGCTTCCAGCAGGCGCCATCGTCGGCGTGAAGGAAACGCTTGATGCTGTCGACCAAGGCCTCGTTGAAGGCGGTTTCGCCTGGACGCACTACTGGTCCGGTAAGCACCCGGCCGCCATGCTGTTCGGCTCGCCTGTCGCCGGCGCCGGTGTCGGCATCGACAACATCGCTTTCGTCTCCTGGTTCCTCTACGGCGGCGGCAAGGACCTCTACGACCAGCTCTGGAAAGAGATGGGCGTGAACGTCAAAGGCTTCATGGTGCAGCCGGTTGGCCCGGAAGCGCTTGGCTGGTTCAAAGAGCCGATCAAGTCGATGGCTGACTTCCGCAAGTACCGCTTCCGCACGCCTCCTGGCATTCCTGGCCAGACCTACAAGGACATCGGTGTTGCATCGGTCGCCATGGGCGGCGGTGACATCCTGCCGGCGCTGCAGTCTGGCAAGATCGATGCGGCTGAATGGTGCTGCCCGAAGCCGGACAGCGTCTTCGGCTTCCAGAAGGTCCTGAAGCACTACTACCTCCAGGGTCTCCATCAGGTGGTCGTCAACGCCGACATCTACATCAATGGCGATGTCTACAAGTCGCTGTCGGATCACCAGAAGAAGGCGATGGAAGTCGCAGCCAACGCGTCGCTGATCAAGTCGCTCAGCTACCGCATCTATGAGAACGGCAAGGCTCTGAAGAAGCTGACGGAAGAAGACGGCGTCATCCTGCATGACACGCCAGCCGATTACTTCACGGAGTACATGGAAGCCGCGAAGAAGTCGCTTGAGAAGAACGCCGAGCAGAACGCGTTCTTCGCAAAAGTCTGGCAGAGCCAGAAAGACTTCGCAGCAATCGCCGTTCCGTTCTGGGCCGGCGCCCAGACGTCGAATGCCAACCTCGGTCAAGCCTTCGCAAAGTCGCTGAAGAAGTAGCGCTTCTTCTGCTGACGTGACGCACCAAAGCCCTTCCGGTCGCAAGACCGGGAGGGCTCGCGCCTACCCACATTCCTCGAAATCGCGAACTGTGAGACGCCGCTCGTGTCCCAGAACACAGACGTCAATCCGGCCGACCTCGAAATCACAGACGAGCTGATTGCCGAGCGGCGCGCGGAAGAGCCCGGCCAAACGCCGGAGACGATGACGTCCTGGCAGCGCCCGATTACAGCCGCGATCGACGTCCTAAACCTTTGGGTCGGACGCATCGTTTGTCTGCTGCTGGTGCCGGTGATCGGCATCATGGTCTATGAGGTCGTGGCTGCCAAAGCATTCACGGCGCCAACGCTCTGGGTCTACGACGTCAGCCGCATGCTCGCCGGCGTCATCTTCATGCTCGGTGCCGGCTACGCGTTGCTGCGCGGCGTGCACATTCGCGCAGACTTCCTCTATCGCAACTGGTCGCCGCAAACGCAGGCGACAGTCGACGCGCTCCTCTACCTCGCCTTCTATTTCCCGGCGATGCTCTTCTTCTTCTGGAGCGCGACGGAGTACACGGCCAAAGCGTTCGCGATCCGTGACATTTTCGATCCGGAGAGCTGGGCGCGCGCCAACGACTACTCGGCCTGGGAGCGCGCAAGCGATTCCACCTGGGCGCCCATTCTCGGCCCCGCCCGCCTCGCCATGCCGGTCGGCGCACTCCTGCTGCTGCTCCAGGGCATCCCCGAACTCTTTCGCGCGTTCAACGACATGGGCAAGGCGCGCGAGAGGTGGTTCGTGCGCTTCTTGCCGGTCTATCTGATCGCGCTTGCCGTCATCTTTATCGCGACGTTCTTCCCAAACACCATAGCGCTTGGCGCCGTCTGGAACGAAGCGATGGCGAGCGCGGGGCTCACCGGCTTCGATAAGCCGACCGTCGGCCTCTACATGATCGGCGCAATGCTGTTTGCGATCTTCGTTGGGTTCCCGATCTCGTTTACGCTGATCTTCCTCTCGTTCGTCTTCGCCGCCTGGGGCATTTCGCCGAAGCTCGGCTTCTTCCTACAAACGCTGAAATTCAACGAGACGATGCTGGATGATCAGCTCGTCGCCGTCCCGCTATTCGTCTTCATGGGCATCCTCATGGAGAAGGCAGGCCTGATGGAGCGGCTGTTCAACTCCATCCAGTTGATGATGTCGCGCACACGCGGCGCGCTGTTCATTGCCGTCCTGTTCGTCTCGACGATCTTTGCAGCCGCGACCGGTATCGTCGGCGCATCGGTGACGATCCTCGGCATTATGGCCGCGAAGACAATGAACCGGTCGGGCTATGACGTGCGCATGGCAGCCGGTTCGATCACCGCAGGCGGAACGCTCGGCATTCTCATTCCGCCGTCGATCATGTTGGTCGTGATGGGCCCCGTGCTCGAAGTCCCCGTCACCGACCTGTTCGCCGCCGCCATCATCCCGGGCATCCTGCTTGCCGGGCTCTACGTCGTCTATGCCGTCGTGCGCTGCTGGCTCAACCCAAGCCTCGGCCCGATCCTGCCAGAAGACGAGCAGCCAAAGACCTCTCCGTACTACACGCTTGAGTTCACGCTTGTGATGCTCGGCCTTGGCACACTCTTCTATCTGATGTTCACCAACCTCATCGCAGCCGTCATCTGGCTCGGTGCGATGGTCGCCATCTACTATGGCTCGCGCGCCATCAAGCCTGGCGGCTTCTACTTCGCCGACCTTTGGTATGAATTCTTCATGGGGCTCGTCCCGCCGACGATCCTGATTGCGTTTGCGCTCGGCTCGATCCTGCTTGGCTGGGCAACGCCTGCGGAGGCGGCGGCCTGCGGCGCGTTCGGCGCGATCCTGCTCAGCGCCATGTACTGGAAGCTGTCGCCATCGAGCTTCTATGATTCGCTCATCAAGACGCTCGAGATCACCGTCCTGATTATGTTCCTGGTCGCGGCATCGAACTTCTTCGGCGCTGTGTTCTCAGCTCTCGGCACGCCAAAGATGCTGACCGAGCTTCTGCTGACGATGGATCTGTCGCCGGTGATCATCCTGATCGCGATCATGGCACTCATCTTCCTGCTGGGCTGGCCGCTCGAATGGGTGCCGATCGTCCTCATCATCGTGCCCATCCTACTGCCCGTGGTCGAGACGATGGGCGGTCCGTTCGGGCTTGAACGCGAGCAGCTCCTGACGTGGTTCGCAATCCTGGTCGCGGTGAACTTGCAGACGGCGTGGCTCTCCCCGCCCGTTGCGCTCTCCGCCTACTTCCTGAAGGGCGTCGTGCCTGAGTGGGATCTGAAGGACATCTACATCGGCATGATGCAGTTCATGCTGATCCAGCTCACGGGCCTCGCGCTGATCTTCATTTTCCCGCAAATCGCACTTTGGTTGCCGCGCTACATCTACGGGGGATAACGCAGCTGCCGCGCCCTTGACATTGCCGCGAACTCCAATATTTCTAGAACTATAGAAATTTTTGGATCAGGAGGCCACCGCGATGTCATCGCGCGCCCGCGCTGCAGCCCTCGGCAGCCAAGCTGACACCCACATGTCGCGCGAAGAGGCCGCGCAGGCGTTCGCGGCAATCGGGTCGGAAACGCGCCTCGACGTGCTGCGCGCGCTTGTTCGCGCCGGGCCTCAGGGCCTCTCCGTCGGCCAAATCCAGGAGCGGCTTGACGTCGCCGCGTCGACGCTCACCCATCACCTGAAGTTTCTGTCTGCCGCCGGCCTCATCCGCGCAACCAAGACCGGCCGCACGATCACCAACTGCGCCGCCTACGACCGGCTCGACCAGCTCGCAAGGTTCCTCATGAGCGAGTGCTGCTCTGAGGCGCATGCAGCCCACAGCGCGGAGCATGCGCACGCGGTCTCGGCGACCAAGGCGCCCGCAAAGGCAAAGCCAAAATCCGGAGCCGTCCAATGACTGATCTCGTCATCCGCGGCCTCGACGAAGCCCGCAACCGCCTCTCGCAAGTCAGCAATGTCTGGCTGTTGATCCTCCTGATCCCGCTCGGCGTCTGGGCCTTTGATCCTGCACAAGCGGTCCCCGTCATCGAGAAAGCGATTGCATCGTTCCTGCACACGCTGCCCTTCATCGTCTTTGCCGTCCTGCTCGCCTCGTATCTGAAGGCCGCCGGCGCCGAGACGCTTATCGCCCGCGTCTTCGAAGGCCGCCAAACGCGCATGA
The DNA here is from genome assembly GCA_038523925.1 of Pseudomonadota bacterium. GTDB lineage: Bacteria > Pseudomonadota > Alphaproteobacteria > Rhizobiales > Hyphomicrobiaceae > JBCBWG01. The sequence goes on from JBCBIY010000007.1 coordinate 148,841, forward strand.
TCTTCTTGGCCGCGCTCATCGGCGGGCTCGCGCCGTTCTGTTCTTGTGAAGTCATCCCGTTTGTTGCGGGCCTGCTCGCCGTCGGCGTGCCGCTGTCGGCGATCATGGCGTTCTGGCTGTCTTCACCGCTGATGGATCCGGCGCAGTTGCTCATCACAGCAAGCGCGCTTGGATGGGAGTTTGCTCTGGCCAAGGCTGCCGGCGCCGTCGCGATCGGCCTCCTGGGCGGCTTTGCGGTCCGCGCGTTCGCAAGCGCGCCCGTGTTCGCCGATCCTGCAAGGCCGCGCGAGGCTGGCGGCTCCTGCTGCAAGAAGCAGCCGTTCAGCGGCGCGCCCGTCTGGCGCTTCTGGAGCGAGGCTGAACGGCGCGAGGCGTTCCAGAGCGAGGCCATCTTGAACATGGTGTTTCTCACCAAGTGGCTGATGCTCGCCTACCTGCTCGAAGCGCTGCTCGTCACGTACATCCCCGCCGAATTCATCGCACGTTATGTTGGTGGCGACGGCGTCGTCCCGGTCGTAACCGCAGCAGTCGTTGCGCTGCCCGCCTACCTCAATGGCTACGCCGCCGTGCCTCTGGTCGACGGCCTGATGCAGCAGGGCATGAGCCCGGGCGCCGCGATGGCCTTCCTCATGGCCGGCGCCGTCTCATGTATCCCGGCCATGGCGGGCGTCTATTCGCTGGTCAAGTTCCGCGTCTTCGCCGCCTACGTCCTCCTCGGCCTCGGCGGCTCCATGCTTATCGGGCTTGCTTACTCGGCAATCGCGTAAGCGTTATTTGTTGGTCCAATCTGCGCAAGCTTGGTTGGCACACGAGTCCGACCGCCACTCGCTGCGGCGCGCTGCGCTGGCGATGCCAGCTTCGTGCGCCTCGCTCTGGTCTTCGCGGGGCTAGCGGGTGGCTGCCGTGGGCGCGGTGGGTGTCGGCGCGCTTTTTTTTTGGTCCAACAGGGCAGCAGCCCTGTTGGCACGCGAGTCCGACTGCCACTCGCTGTGGCGCGCTATGCTGGCCGTTGGCCAGCTTCGTGCGCCTCGCTCTGTTCTTCGCGGGGCTGACGGCAGCCACAACAATTTCCAGAGCGTGAGCAGCGCGCAAGGAGCTGGCCGTCGGGCCAGCGGATCGCGCGGTGCGGTTAGTCGCGGATTCGAAGCGCCGTCGAGCGGCAGCGTGGACGG
>JBCBIY010000008.1:0-142605 GCA_038523925.1 Pseudomonadota bacterium
GGATCGCGCGGTGCGCTTAGTCGCGGATTCTAAGCGCCGTCGAGCGGCAGCGCGGTTGGGCAAACAAAAAACAACGCGCGGCGTCACCCGCTGACGCGACATGCAGCCGCTACCGTTTCCAGGGCGCCAGCAGCGCGCAAGGAGCAGGCCCTAAGGCCTGCGGATCGCGCGATGCGGTTAGTCGCGGATTCTAAGCGCCGTCTAGCGGCAGCGTAGACGGGCCAAAAAAACGCGCGGCGTCACCCGCTGACGCGAAAGGCAGCCGCTACCATTTCCAGAGCGTGAGCAGCGCGTAAGGAGCAGGCCGATAGGCCTGCGGATCGCGCGATGCGCTTAGTCGCGGATTCTAAGCGCCGTCGAGCGGAAGCGTGGACGGGCAAACAAAAAGACCAACCAATAGGCACCGCAGCCGGGCCTACCAAAAACACAGCCCGCCGCTACGTGACCGCCGGCAACGACGGCCACAGGTTGCGCAGGTCGGCGCGTTTGATTTTGCCGGTCAGGGTTTGCGGGAGGGATTGGACGAAGCGGATTTCGCGCGGGTACTCGTGTGCTGCAAGCCGGGCGCGGACGTGGTTCTGAATGTCTGCGGCAAGCGCCACCGTCGCCTGGTGACCCGCCGCGAGGACGACGCACGCCGCGACCGCTTCGCCGCGAACATCGTCGGGGATGCCGATGACGCCGGCGAGCGCGACGGCTTCGTGGGTGACGAGACACGCTTCAACCTCGCCGGGGCCGATGCGGTAGCCGGCTGAAGCAATCACGTCGTCGTCGCGGCCGCGGAACCAGAAGTGGCCATCGCCATCGCGGGTTGCGACATCTCCCAGCAGAAACCAGTCGCCGCGAAACTTGTCAGCGGTCGCGTCGTCCTGGCCCCAGTAGCCGAGGAACATCACGGGGTCCGGGCGACGCACCGCGACAATGCCGGCTTCGCCATCGGGCAGCGGTGTGCCCGCGTCGTCGACGATCGCGACCGCGTGGCCAGGGATCGCGCGGCCCATCGAGCCGGGCCGCACCTCGAACAGTCCGCAGCAATTACCGACGACCAGGTTGCATTCGGTCTGGCCGTAAAACTCGTTCATCGTGACGCCAAGCGCATCGCGTCCCCAGCCGATCAGATCCGCGCCAAGCGTCTCACCGCCGGAGCCGAGCGAGCGCAGCGTCTGGCCGAACCGCGCGCGCGGGTCCGGCACCTGCTGCATCATGCGCAGCGCGGTCGCGGGCATGAAGACGTTGCGCACGCCGTGCTGGCCCATGAAAGCAAAGGCCCACTCGGGATCGAACTTGCCGCGGGCGGACCCGACAACCGGCACGCCGAAGGAGAGCGACGGCCAGAGCACATCGAGAAGGCCGCCAATCCACGCCCAATCCGCTGGCGTCCAGAACCGGTCACCGGCTTGCGGAAACCGGTCTTGCGGCAGGCAAACGCCGGGCAGGTGGCCAATGAGCACGCGGTGCGCGTGCAGGGCCCCTTTCGGCTGACCGGTCGTGCCTGACGTGTAGATGATGACCGCCGGGTCTTCGGCCGCCGTGTTGGCTGTCGCGAACGTGTCCGAGCCGCGGCCGAGCAGCTCCCAGAAGTCAGCCGCGTCGCCGGTCCGGCCGCCGACCGTCACGACCGTCTCGAGATCAGGCAGCGCGTCGAGATCAGGCGCGAGACGGGCCCAGTCGCCGGCCGACGTCACGAGCGCCCGCGCACCGCAATCGCCGAGCCGGAATGACAGCGCGTCGGGGCCGAACAGGCGGAACAGCGGCACGACGACCGCGCCAAGTTTGAGAACCGCGATGTGGGCGATCAGGCACTCTGGCGACTGCGGGAGGTGGACCCCGACCCGGTCACCAGCGGCAAGACCTTGCGCACGCAGCGCGTTGGCGAGACGGTTGGCCGCACGGTTGATGTCGCGATGGCTCCAGGCGCGCACGGCGTCATCGTCGCCAACGTAGATGAGCGCCGTGCCGTCCGGGTCCGACGCTGCGTGCCGGTCGCTAATGGCCGATGCTATGTTGAACCGGTCCGGGATCTCCCACGCAAACGACTGTCGTGCGACGTCGTAGCCGCGTGTGAGATCGAGGTGCATGGCGGTCAGATACAGTTGACGCGGAACGTCGCGCGGACCGGTGCACCCTTGGCGGTCGTCAGATCGGTCATGTCGAGGAAGCAGCGCGCTTTGCCTTCGACGGCAGCCTGCAGGTTTCGCTCGGCGAGCATGTCAATCCGCGTGCCGACGCTCATCGCGTAGGGCTTGCCGTTGATCGTCACCCGGATCGACGGCGGACGGTTGCGGCGGAGGCGCGAGACCTCTTGGAACGCGAGGAGGACCTGTCTGTCGCTTAGGTCAACCGACATGCCGATGCGCAGCGCGAAAATGCCGTCTTCGACGCGGTAGTGCGGCGACGGCTCTACGCCCGTTGCATCGGCGAAATTGACGGGTTCGCCTTCAGCGTTGGCCGCGGTTGCGCTCGCGATGGCGACGACAAGGCAGGCCATCAGCAGCGACGTGAAGCGCACCATGGGTTCCCCTCCGAAGGACGTTAGCGCGTTGGAATGAGCCGGGCCGTCTTGCCCGAGGTCTCAATGCGGAATTGCGGCGAGCCGGCCCACGGGAACTGACACGTCTCGCCCGCAAGGCACGTGAAATCCGGACTGCCGGACACATCGAACGCGACGGCGCGGTTTGCGATGCGTTTGACGCGCGCGACCGAAGTGTCGCCGCTGCCACAAAGTTCTTGGCCGCGACGAACCTGAACCGGGCGCGCGTTTGGCCGTGTGAAGCGCTGGCATTGACCGCGTGCGGGCTCGCTCGATGGTGCGGAACGGGCGGCGGCAACATCCTTCGTCGCGCGACGCGGTGGTGGTGCTGAGCGCGGAGCAGCGACGGGCGAACCCGGACCGCATCCAGCCGGGCAGAAGCGGCCGATGATGCCGTCGTAGTAGGCGGGCCGCTGTGTGTGGTTGACCTGACGGGCCGTCTCGAAGACCTGCTGGCGGGCGCGCTTGGCGATGTCCGCGATGGTCAGACCCGGAGTCGAGATCAGCGGCAGCAGCGTCCGCGTGTAGACCGAGTTTGGATTGCGGTCAGTGCCAGGCAGGCGATCGAGCGCGCGCTCGCCGGCGGCGGCCGAGTACATGATGAACGTGCCTTCCGGCGCGACCATCGACGCAAGCCCGCCCGGCCGCGCGAGCGAGCGCGTGCCAGGCGGTTGCGCCAGCGGGTTATCGCGGCAGGCATCGAGGATCACGAGCGTAATGCGCGGTTTGCGTGCGCGAAGGTCGAGCAACAGCTCCGCCACGCTCAAGCTCTCGCGGCGAAGCTGCGATTGGCGGCCGTATTGGATGAGCGGGATGTTCGACGGCAGTAGGTAGTTGTCGCCACCGATTTGGACGCCGTGACCTGCGAAGAAGACAGCAACCGTGTCGCCCGGCAGCACCTCATCGATGAAGCCTTGCCAAGCCGCGTTGATCCCCGACCGCGTGGTGGCAGCCACCCGCGTGACCGCGTAGCCAAGGCCGCGGAAGGCGCGTGCCATGGCGTCTGCATCGGCCGCGGCGCGCTGCAACTGATCGCGGGGTTCAAGGTTCTTGTAGCGGTCAATGCCGATGACGAATGCAAGTTTGCGCGCGTCACCCGGACCATGGCCTGAACTCGCCGCCGGCCCCATCGCCAGCGCACCTTGGGCGCCCGCGAGGCAGAGCATGGCCGCCACCGCGAGCCGGCCGATGACGCCAATGCAGCCAGTGCTCAACATCGCCAGCCCCTTCACGCCTGACTTAAGCGCGGCAACCTTTGAAACAGGCCACTCGGGCGATGCGGCGCATAGGTAATCGCGCCCAAATCCCGTGGCAGGCCTTGTTTCTGCCTCCGACTTTCAATCGTTTCAACGAGGCGGCCAAATTCGCGGAAGGCATGTTCGTCCGTTCTCCGCCCTTCGATATAGGGCTCGAGCCGCTGGTAAAGACGTACGATAAACATCCCCGACATCCGGTCGAGAATATCTAAGTCAAACACGTCCGACAGAGCCCCGACGGCCAGATGCTCCATTGTACCAAGTAGCCGCTGAACGTCTTCGCGGAGGTCGTGCTGATCGTCCAAGACGGCCATCTGCACCGGGTTGCGATGCCCAAAGGTCGCGTCAAGCCAATTGCGGATGGGAACGTAGACCTCGCGAATGCGCGTGACGTGTTCCATCGTCGCTTGCTTCTGGCGTCTTTCATGGTCCGCCAGAAGACTTTTGCGCGCAATTCGCGACTGCTGGCGGACATACCACGCCTGAACGACTGCAGCGATCGCCAATACGAGCGAGATAACCGCCGTCGTTGCTAATGCTGCGATTGTCGCTTCGATGGATCCAAAGAACTCAAACAAAAACACGTATATTCGATCTAACAAAACAAGGACCCCGGCTTAAACTTGATCAACACGGATATGCTTACTCAGCCAACAGTCGATTTCAACTCTCGCGGGTTGCGCGTCAGGCCGCGACGCCGGCTGCATCGTGACCGAAGCCGGACATGACGCGTTTCCGCGACACCTTGCGAATGCGGCCGGCTGCCTGATCGGGCGCAACGTCGGCTGCGAGATCGGCGGCCTTGAGCAACAGGCCAAGATCGATGCCGGTGCGGATCCCTGAGTGCTCGAAGGCAAACACAATATCCTCCGTCGCAGTGTTGCCGGAGGCACCCGGCGCAAACGGACAACCGCCAAGGCCTGCCGCAGCACCATCGATCACCGTCACGCCGGCATCGAACGCCGCCAGCGCATTCGCAACACCGAGGTTGTAGGTGTCATGCCCGTGGAAGCAGAAGCGGACGTCGTCACTCTGATAGCGCTCGACGAGCTGCTTGAAGAGGGCGCTGACGTGCGCAGTCGCGGCTCGGCCCGTCGTATCGGCGATGCCGAACTCGAGCTTCGGAACGGTTTTTAGAATGCGCTCGATACCTGCGAACACATGCGCTTCTTCGATGCGGCCTTCGAACGGGCAGTCAAAGCTGGTTGCGAAGTTGAACCGCATGAACGAGGTCCGGTCGCCAAGGTCGCGCCACGCTGTCTCGAACTCTTCGAAACTCTGTTCCACTGAGCGGCGGACGTTGTTTTGGTTGTGGCTTTCAGAGAGCGAGAGCACCCAGCAGATTTCGCGGCAGCCGGCGTCCAGCGCGGCTTCAAACCCTTTCCGGTTCGGCACGAGGACCTGCAGCCGCATCGCGTCTGGCAGGCTGACGCCCGCGAGCACCTCTCTGATATCGGCCATTTGCGGGATCGCTTTGGGCGCGACGAACGCGCCGATCTCAAGCCGCGCGATGCCGGTCTTACCAAGCGCATCGCACACCGCGATCTTGTCGGCGGTCGGGATGAACGGCGCGACCACCTGAAACCCGTCGCGCGGCGCGACCTCGACGATCTCGACGTCTTTCATATCGCGCCATCCTTTTTCAACGCAGCGATCGCGGCCGCATCCAGGCCCGCAAAAGCGCCATAGACGTCTGCGTTGTGCGCACCAACATCGGGGCCCGGCCAGCGAACGTGTTCGGCACGGTCCAGCCCTTCGACCACGGGGACAACGCCCGGGTGCAGCACCTCGCCGAAGTTCGGGTCGGCAACCGGCTGGATCATCCCGCGCGCATGATACTGCGGGTCCGCGGCAACGTCGGCAATCGTATAGATCTTGCTTGCGGGAATGTTCTCCGCCTCGCAGGCAGCAACGATCGCATCCGCGGTCTGCGATCGCGTCCAGGCGCCAATGTGATCGTCGAGCGCTGCGACGTTGATCAACCGGCTCGGGTCATCCTGAAACCGCGGATCATCGACAAGTCCGGCATCACCCATGACACGGCTGAGCGCTGCAAACAGGTTGTCCGAGTTGGCCGCGATCAGCACCCACTCGCCGTCCGAACTTGGATACGCGTTGGAGGGCGCGGCTGTCGGCAAGCGTGAACCCTGCGGCTGGCGGATCATGCCGTCGTAGCCATACTCGGGCAGCATCCCTTCAAGCTGCGCGACCACGCTTTCAGTCAGCGCAACATCAATCACGCGAGGGGCCGTCGCGCCGCGCGCCCGCTGGTCGAGCACGGCCGCCAGTGCGCCGACGGCGCCATAGAGGCCTGCGAGGTTGTCACCAATCGAGACGCCGACGCGCACCGGCGGCAGGTTGGTCTCGGCCGCCGGATGATTGCAAAGATACCGGATGCCGCCCTTGGCTTCACCAATGACGCCAAACCCGGACCGCGGGGCATCAGGACCGGTCTGCCCGTAGCCTGAAATGCGGACGATCACGATGCCCGGCCGCGCTGCGTTCAGCGCATCGGCTCCAAGCCCAAACGCCTCAAGCTGCCCCGGGCGATAGTTTTCAACAACAACGTCCGCTTCGGCGACGACCTTCAACACGAGGTCGCGGCCGGCGGCTGACTTCAGGTTGGCGGTCACGCATCGCTTGTTGCGTCCGTGGACGGACCACCACAACGAACGCCCGTTGACCTGCCGTCCCCACCCGCGCACCGGATCGCCGCGGCCGGGTGGCTCGACCTTGATCACGTCGGCGCCGAGGTCGGCGAGGACCCGCGTTGCAAACGGCGCTGCGATGTAGTGGCCAAGTTCAACAATGCGAAGGGTCTTCAGAAGCGCGTCCACGGGCCCGCCTGGTTCTTATCTGAGTGCTGTGAGCGTTCATCCCTGCGCGATCATGCCTAGCGCACCGCGCCTGCCATATTGAACCCCAATCGATCAGGCTTCAGGCAGAATCCGAAACGCGCTGCTCAAAGTCCGTGCTTGCTTCCAACTTGTGCGTCGTGTCACAAAATCTTTGCAGATGAGACGGTTAGTGCCGAATGACGAGAACTCGACGGTTTTTTTGTTCGGAGCGCCAGCTCAACACGCGGTCCGCATACGTTGCTGGACCAAAGTTGATGAGGAGGAACAACTTTATGAAACTCAAAAGCTTGGTGGCAGGCGCAGCCGCACTCGCGTTTAGCGCGTCGGCGGCCTTCGCTCAGGAAGAGATTACCGTTGCCTACTTCCTGGAGTGGCCGATGCCGTTCCAGTACGCGAAGGTGAAGGGTCTCTACGAAAAAGAGATGGGCGTCAAAATCAAATGGCGCTCGTTCGACACCGGCACCGCAATGTCGGCCGCGATGGCCTCAGGTGACGTGCAGATTTCCGTCAGCCAGGGTGTCCCGCCGTTCGTCGTCGCAACGTCGGCCGGACAGGACCTGCAGATCGTCGACGTCGCCGTCTCATACTCCGAGAACGACAACTGCGTCGTCAAATCGGCGCTCGAAATCGACAAGACAAACGCCAAGGACCTCGAAGGCAAGAAGGTCGGTGTGCCGATCGGTACGGCCGCCCACTACGGCTTCCTGAAGCAGATGGCGCACTTCAAGGTCGACACCTCAAAGATGACGATCGTCGACATGGCTCCGCCCGATGGCGCGGCTGCGATTGCTCAGGGCAGCATCGACATGGTCTGTGGCTGGGGCGGCGCGCTCCGCCGCATGAAGCAGCACGGCAACACGCTGCTGACGGGCGCTGAAAAAGAAGAGCTCGGCATCCAGGTCTTCGACGTGACGTCTGTTTCGGCAGCGTTCGCAAAAGAGAAGCCGGACCTGCTCGCCAAGTTCCTCAAGGTGACGGCGGACATGAACGCCAAGTACCTGAAGGACGCCGCTGAAATGCTGCCCGTCATCGCCAAGGACGCCGGCATGAAGGAAGACGCAGCCAAGGCGACGCTTGCTGGCTTCGCATTCCCGACCCGCGACGAGCAGCTTTCCGGTAAGTGGCTCGGCGGCGGAACGCAGACGTTCCTGAAGGAAGTCGCTGACTTCTTCGTCGAGCAGAAGCAGGTCAAGAAGGCCCGCGCAAGCTACGAGGGCGCCGTCAACGTCGCGCCGCTCCAGTCGGCGAAATGATCGGTCGCGATCATAACGTGACCTGACACTGAAACGGCGCGGTGACCTTCGGGGCCCGCGCCGTTTTTGCAAGCGCTGCCCTTGGGCCGCCGAATCTCTTTCACTAGCGATCCAGATGCGCTGAAATCTGCAGTCGCCGGCAACGCAGACCAATCGATGTCAGCACCGGGCGGCAACGCATAGAATTCGAGGGAACGATCAACGTGGACGGCCTCCAGGTCAAAGACATCTCGATGCGGTTCGATCTTCCGAACGGCTCTCACGTCCAGGCACTTCAGAATGTCTCGCTCGACATTCCCCAAGGCCAGATCATGTCGGTGCTCGGCCCCTCCGGCTGCGGCAAGACCACTTTGCTCAACATCGTCGCGGGCTTCCTGGCACCGACCGAAGGCGAGATCATTCTTAACGGCCACACGGTCACAGGCCCCGACAAGGAACGCGGGATGGTGTTCCAGCAGGGCGCGCTGTTTGAGTGGATGAGCGTGCGCAAGAACGTGGGCTTCGGCCCGGCCATGGCCGGCGTGCCGGAACGCGATATCCGCGCGAAGGTTGATCATCTCCTCGAGGTCGTCGGCCTCCAAGACTTTGGCGACAAGGCGACTTACGAGCTGTCCGGCGGCATGCAGCAGCGCGTGGCACTTGCCCGCTGTCTTGCCAACGACCCTGACGTGATCCTGATGGATGAACCGCTCGGCGCACTCGATGCGCTGACGCGCGAGAAGATGCAGGGCCTTGTGCTCGAGCTCTGGAAGGAGACGGGCAAGACGATCATCCTCATCACGCACTCGGTCGAAGAAGCGCTTTTGCTCGGCGAACGGCTACTCGTGATGGCGCCACGGCCCGGCCGCGTCCACCGCGAGTATCACTTGCCGTTTGCCGAAACCGGCGTCGGTGCCGACTTGCGCGAGGTCAAGAAGATCGACGACTTCGGCGTCAAGCGCGAAGAGATCCTCGAGATGATCTGGAACATGGAAGAAGAGATCATGGGCCGAACGGAGTCGGCGGCATGAGCGTCCTTTTTCTCTATGTCGCGATCTTCGTCGCAGCGTTCGTCCTCTATCGGCTGCTTGCCAAAGTCTTCTCGCTCGGCCTCCAGAAGGGCCTCAACAAGCTAAAGACCGTCACGTTCGGCGACGAGAGCACGGTCCGCGCGAACCGGTTTGCGTCCGTGCTCTCGGTCATCACGATCTTTCTGATCTGGGGCGCATTCACAGGCTCGAAGCTGGTGCCCTTTGCGGTGCCGGGTCCGTTCCTCGGCGACACGAGCTTTGAGTACACATCTGAGAACGCGCAGGGGCAGAAGGCGACGTCGACGGTATTTGCGCGCGTGCATCCACTGAACGCGGAAGCACAAATGCCGGAGACATCTGGCGCAGCGGCATCAGGGTTTGCACAGCCCGACGCGCTCACCGTCCCCGTCCGGCGTCAGCGTCTCATCAAAGCGCAATCGAACGATGGCGAGAACGCGCGCGTGATCGCAGTCGCCGGCCAGCCAATCGCGCCCGGCGATCGCATCGACGTCGACAACGGCCAGGTCGGCATGTCGCCGCGCGGCACGCTCATCTTCATCCCCGACCCGGGCATGCAGATGGAAGCGATCTGGCTTCCGCCGCCAGAGCAGGTCTGGTCGCAGTTCGTCAACATTCTGACCGAGAAGTACCAGGGCTTCACGCTGATCGAACAGACCGGCTGGTCGCTCATGCGCGTCGTCGCAGGCTTCCTGGCCGGCACCATCATCGGAATTCCGCTTGGCTACGCGATGGGCCTCAGCGACTGGTTCCGCGGCTGGTTCGACCCGATCGTCGAGTTCATGCGACCCGTCCCGCCGCTCGCGCTGATCCCGCTGTTCATCATCTGGTTCGGCATTGGCGAGCTCTCCAAGATCGGATTGCTGTTCCTTGCAGCGCTCTGGATCATGGCGATCGCAGCACGATCGGGCGTCTCAGGCGTCGCGATACCGAAGGTTCACGCGGCCTACTCGCTCGGCGCATCAAAGCCGCAGATCCTGTCGCGCGTCATCATCCCAAACTCGCTGCCCGAGATCTTCATCGGAGCGCGCGTCGCGATGGGTGTTTGCTGGGGAACCGTGGTCGCCGCCGAACTCGTCGCGGCTGAAAAAGGCATCGGCAAAATGATCACCGTCGCCTCAAAATTTCAGCGCACCGACATCATGATCATCGGCATCATCGTCATCGGCGTCATCGGCTTCATGATCGAAGTCGGCATGCGCATGATGGAAAACCGACTGATCCCCTGGAAGGGCCGGGTTTAGACCCGGTCATCGCGCGGCAAGGCCGGGCGTTCGCGGCGCTACTCGCCCGTCAACGTCTCAAGGTCGCGGCCGCCTTTCTTGACGTGGCAGCCGATGCAGCCGTTGGACTTGCCGGTATCGACGCGGCCGGCGATCGGCTTCGCATTGAAGACGCGGACGGCGCCGTCGGTCTCGAAGACGGCCCAGAACCAGTCGGCGTGTTTCGGTGCGTAGCCGGCCTTGCGCTTGGCCATGACGGCGTACCCCGTCACCTTCGCATTCGGGTCGCGGTAGACGGCGCCGGGGGTGAGCCCGTCGCCGCGATGGTTCGCCTTGACGACAACGCGCGCTTTGGCGCCATCGAGATCGACGGTGCCTGCGAGGATCTGTTGGACGACGCCGTGCGGCGCCTCACCCTTCTGCGGGAACGGCATGAGGCGATCCGGGCCAACGAGGCGGGCTGCCACAAGCTTGGGCCAGAGGGTCTTTGCAAACGCCACATCATCGGCCGTGCCCCAAGCGGGCCGCTTGTCTGCCCGCGATGGGCTGCCGGCGACTAGCACCGCAGCGACACCGAGACTTATGGCAAGGCCCGCAAGCACCGCGCGCTGTGCACTCCGTTTCGAACGTTGGTGGTTTAATTGGTCGGTCATCGGCGCAGTCTGCTCTTCGGCTGCCAACGCGCAAATACAAGAGGCTTCACATTGTGCTGAAAATCGGAGAGCGCGGTTAAGCTGCATCATCTTCGGGCGGCGCTACGGCGCGGCAGAAATCAAAATCGCAGCCGTCGGGCGCCTGCAAAACGCTCTCGCGGAACAGACGGTCATAGCCGCGCCGCGCTGGCGGCTTGTCCGAGGCCTGCGCGGTGGCGCGCGCCTTGCGGCGGCGATCCATCTCTTCTCCCTCAACGAGGAGATCAAGACGGCGCTCCGACACGCTCATGGCGATGCGGTCACCGGTTTCGACGAGTGCGAGCGGACCGCCGACGGCTGCTTCCGGCGCGACGTGCAGGACGATCGTGCCAAAGGCGGTGCCGCTCATGCGCGCATCCGAAATCCGAACCATGTCGGTGACGCCTTCGGCCAGCAGCTTCTTCGGGATCGGCAGGAAGCCCGCTTCCGGCATCGCATAATCCGATCGTGGGCCTGCGTTCTGCAGGACGAGAATGTCGTCGGCTGCCACATCAAGGTCCGGGTCGTCGATGCGGGCTGCGAGATCATCAAGCGATGAGAACACGATCGCCCGGCCTTCGACTTCGAACAACTGAGGCGTTGCAGCCGAACGCTTCAAAATGCAGCCGTTGGGGGCAAGCGTCCCGAACAGCGCGACCAGTCCACCCTGCGGCTCGACCGGATCAGCGGCCGACTTGATCACCTCACGGTCCACGTAGGCCTTATCCGACGCCGCCAACCGCTCACCCAGCGTCTCGCCGGTCACGGTCATACAATCGAGATTGAGCAGCGGCTTCAGTTCCTGGAGCACCGCGCCGATGCCGCCTGCTGCGAAAAAGTCCTCCATGTAGTGCGTGTCGCCAATGGGCTTGACGTTGGAGAGGACGGGCGTTGTGTCGGAGAGCCGGTTGAAGGCTGCGAGGTCGAGGCTGAGACCGAGCCGGCCGGCGACGGCTGCAAGATGAATGACGCCGTTGGTGGAGCCACCGATCGCGAGCAAGACGCGCAGCGCGTTCTCAACCGCTTCGGCCGTCATGATCCGGTCGGGCGTCAAGCTGCTGCCGGCAATCGCGACGGCACGCGCGCCCGTCGCCTCGCCGGCCCGCAGCCGATCCGCGTGAACCGCCGGGATGGCCGCCGTGCCCGGTAGCGTCATGCCAAGCGCTTCGGCGATCGCCGCCATAGTCGATGCCGTGCCCATCACGGCGCACGTGCCGGACGTGGTCACCAGCCGCCCCTCGACATCCGAGATCTCCTGGGCCCCAAGTTCGCCCGCGCGGAACCGCGTCCAGAACTTGCGGCAGTCGGTGCAGGCGCCAACGCGATCATCGCGATAGCGGGACGTCATTTGCGGCCCGCCGATAAGCTGGATCGCAGGGCGCCCAGCGCTCGCAGCCGCCATCAACTGCGCCGGCACGGTCTTGTCGCAACCGCCCATCAGCACGACCGCATCCATCGGCTGCGCGCGGATCATCTCCTCGGTGTCGAGCGCCATCAGGTTGCGGAACTTCATGGAGTTTGGCGCAAGCGTCGATTCGTGCAGCGAGATCGTTGGAAACTCGAAGGCTGTGCCGCCCGCGCTTGCGATGCCGCGCTTTACAGCGTCGAGCAGTTCCGGGAAGTGGCGATGGCAGGGGTTATAGCGTGATGCGGTATTTGCGATGCCGATGATCGGCCGGTCGAGTTCGGAGGTCTGGAACCCCTGGCTGCGTGCGAACGCGCGGCGCATGTAAATCGAGAAGTCGCGGTCGCCATACGATTGCAGGCCCTGGAAGAAGCCGTCAGCGTCGCCGTCCGCGCGCGCCTCGATGTCGTCGGATGTCTCGTCAGCGCTCATTCATCGTCTCCGCTCGCCGCATCGTTAACGCGCACTTAACGCCGCCGCCTCACGGTCGCCTGAGATCAAGCCCGGACGGAAGCGGAGCGCGTTATGGCCCTCGACTTTGCCCACGATACCTGCCGGCGTACAACATCAACGCTGAACGAGGCCGTCAACGATACGGGCCGCACGGCGTTCTGCGGACCGATCGTTGTCTCAGCGGTTGCGGGCGTGCCGGTGAGCGAGGTCGAAGCGGCCATCAATGCGTCGCGCGGGCTCGACCCAGCGCGCAGGCGCCAGGTGGTCGGCACCTACGCGGAGGACGTCGAGGGCGCACTTGCAGCCTTCGGCTATGACCTGTCGCCGGTCGACACGTTCCTGCATCTGGAGCGGAAGGAGCGGCCGACGCTTTGGTCGTGGATGCAAAAGCCGCGCAGTGCCTGGGCGCACTACTTGCTCGGCATCCATAAGGGCCGCGAAGGCCATTGGGTGCTCATCAAGGGCGTGAAGCTTTGCGACACCTTCACTGACGGCCGCTGGACATTCGTCTGCGACGGCCCGCACCGCGGCGCGCGGATCATGGAAGTGTTCGCGATCCGGAAGTCGCTGCACGTCTGATCGCAACTGTGATCGCGACCGCTGACGGGCCGCTATTCGATCCGCCAGACGATTTGCACCTGCGATGTGATGGCCATGGTGCCGGCTTCGACGGGCACCGACTCCATCCGCGCGGACGCCACCATCCCACTGTGCGGGCGCGGCGACCCACCGTTCTCGGTGATCGTCAGGATTTCCTTGAGTTTGACGCCGGCGGCTTCCGCGTACAGTTCCGCGCGCTGCCGGGCCGTGGTCACAGCCTTCCGCCGCGCTTCATCCCGGCGCGTCTCAGCGTCGCTGACGACAAACTCGATCCCGTCGAAGTTGTTGGCGCCAAGCTCGGTTGCATCGTCCAGGATCTTGCCGAGATCCTTGATCTCGCGCACGCGTACGCGCAGGCCGTTCCGGGCCTCGTAGCCATCAATCTGCGGTGCGGATCCGGATTGGCTGGACGACGCCGCCCGCTTGGAGCGGGTGTATCGCGGCTGGATTGAGAACTGCCGCGTTTGAAGGTCATCGGCCCCAACGCCGGCCGCCTTCAGGCCGTCAACAAGGTTGCGCATCGCGCCGTTGTTGGCATCGAGCGCTTCGGCTGCCGTGTCGCCTTCCGTGACGACGCCGATTGAGACGATCGCTTGATCGGGCCGCGCTTCGACGCGTCCGCTTGCAGACAGCGCAATCGTGCGCGGGGCATTATCGTCGTCGGCTTGGGCGGTCATGGGTGCGGTCATGAGGGCTGAAAGTGCGAGCATTGCAGTGAGGAGGACGGCGTCGGAAACGGACAGACAGCGGCGGGCGCGTGACATGGGATCTCCGTGTGGTTGAGGCGCGAAGCTCATCGGCTGAGATTGCGTCGAAACCGGGTCGGCGGTACACCCGGTTGACGCACGTTGCCGCTGACTGCTGCGCGATGTCGTGCGGGCCCGTAGCTCAATTGGTTAGAGCCGACGGCTCATAACCGTCTGGTTGGGGGTTCAAGTCCCTCCGGGCCTACCACCACCTGCCATCGCCGCCGCCCATGCAGGGCGTCCACCGTCAGACGGGCGCGGACGCCTCCAGAAGATCTCCAAGCTGACCGAGCGTCGTCTCCCAACCGTGGCCGACACCCTTGCGGCCGTCCTCGCGGATAATCCCTTCGTGGCGCAGATGCAGCCGCGTTGCAGCACCATGCGGCTCGAACGTCACCGTGACCGTCGACTTCGGCGTCTCTTCGCGTTCGCCATCGGCACGCTCGCGCACGTGCCGCCAGGTAAACTGCAACTGTTCGGCAGGCTCAACGACCGTGTATTCGCCCTGCAGGCTTGACCGGCCGTCATCGTCATCCGAGACGACGAACCGCCATGCGCCGCCGACCCGCAGATCGATCTCGGCTGAGACGAGACTTCCGGGGCCAGGGCCGAACCACTTCATGACCTGGTCCGGCTCCGTCCACGCACGGAACACGCGGGCGGGCTCTGCCGGATAAATCGCTTCGGCGTTGACGGGTTCGGCGCCAAGCTCGGTCTTCAGAAAACGCATCACTTCGTCTCCTCTCGCAGATGGCGGCCGAGAGACTCAAGCTGATCATCCCAGAACGTCTGGTAGTCGCTCAGCCAATCGGCAGCGGACTTCATAGGGCCGGCCTGCAGCCGGCAGTAGCGTGTGCGGCCGCGCTTCTCGATCGCGACAAGCCCCGCATCGCTGAGGACGCGGATGTGTTTCGAGACAGCCGTCAGCGACATGTCGAAGGGGGCTGCAAGGTCCGAGAGCGGGGCTTCGCCCTCGGCTAGTTGCGCAACGAGGGCTCGCCGCGTCGTGTCGCTCAAGGCTGCAAACGTTTGATCGAGATCGGCCATTCAAGTTCCGCATCTAACAGTGAACTATTCGGTTGACTATTTGGTCGTCGGTCATTAGTCAACCAACCCGTTGACTATCACGCCAAGCCGGAAATCGAAAGGCCGCCCCCATGAAACTCTTCGATGCGAAGACGCCCAACACGATGCGTGTCCACGTGCTGATGGCCGAGAAAGGGATCGACTTGCCGCGGGAGCACGTCGACGTGCTGGCCGGCGGCACGCGGACGCCGTCATTCCTAAAAATCAACTCGCTTGGTGAGCTGCCGGTGCTCCGGCTCGATGACGGCACCTACCTCACCGAAAGCATCGCCATCTGCCGCTATCTCGAAGCGCTGCATCCCGAGCCGAACCTGTTCGGCGAAACGCCCGACGAGCAGGCCCGCATCGAGATGTGGAACCGGCGCATCGAACTGCATGTGTTCAACTCGATCGGATACGCAGCGCAGCACACGCTGCCATTCTTCGCCGACAAGATTGAGCAGATCCCGCTCTATGCGGACACGCAGGTGCGCCGCGCCCACAAGCTCTGGCTTTGGCTCGACAAGGAGCTTGCGGACGGACGGCCCTACATTGCCGGCGAGCGGTTTTCAGTCGCCGACATCACCGGTCTTGCAGCATTGATGGTCTCGGCGATCATGAATGCGGAGATTCCGAGCGAGGCCAAGAACGCGCTGAGTTGGCAGGAGCGCGTGCACGCCCGCCCAAGCGTCATGCAGCAGCAGTCATCGGTTGCCGCCTGACCCGCACCACCAACAAAAAGAACAGAGTGAGTTGAGATGCTTGATCACCGAGTTGTTTCGCGCGCCGCGTGGCTTGAAGCCCGGGTTGCGCTGCTCGAAGAGGAAAAGGCGCTGACGCGGGCGAGCGATGCCCTTGCAAAAAAGCGCCGCGCGCTACCGTGGGTGGAGCTGCAGACCGCGTACGCGTTTAACGGACCGGACGGCCCTGAAACGCTGGCAGGGTTGTTTGGCACGCACAGCCAGCTCGTCGTCTATCACTTTATGCTGGGCGATGGTTGGGAGGCGGGTTGCCCGTCGTGTTCATTCTGGGCCGACGGCTATGACGGTCTGACGCCACACCTGGCCGCCCGCGATACGGCCTTCGTCACCGTTGCGAACGCACCGTTCGACCAGATCGAGGCCTATCGCAACCGCATGGGCTGGTCGTTCAAGTGGGTGTCGTCGCACGGGTCAGACTTCAACACCGACTTCCACGTCACGATCCCCGACACCGCACGCACGACCGGGACCTACAATTTCCAGAACCGCGGGTTCCCAGTCTCAGAAGCGCCGGGCATCAGCGTCTTCGCGCGCGATCGCAAGGAGGGCCCCGTCTACCACACGTACTCTGCGTACGCGCGCGGGCTCGACAGGCTCAATGCCGGCTATCAAGTGATCGACCTGACGCCGAAGGGCCGCGACGAAGACGGGCTCGGCCACTCAATGAGCTGGCTGCGCCGGCACGACGAGTATTGAGGCAGAGCGGCGGGGCGGCGGGGCGGCGATCGCCCCGCTGCCTGGTTAGACGAGCAGAGTGCCGTCGTCGATCATGTCCGCGGTATCGACGGCGAACTTGCCCTCCAGCAGCGCCACGTCGAACGTGCTGCCACTCGCCAGCTCGACCTGGATCAGCGTCCCCTCGGTTGTCTCTTCGGTGACGAGGTCGAACTCGCCGAGGCTGTCAGCATCCGAGAAGTCGAGGATGTCGGTTCCGACCGAGAAGTCGCGGATCGTGTCGACGCCCATGCTGATGCCGTCGCGCGCAATGTCGCTTCCAATCCAGTAGTAGCTGTCGGTGCCGGCCCCGCCCTTGAACGTGTCCGATCCGGCGCGGCCCCAGAACAGGTCGTCGCCTTCAAGGCCTAAGAACAGATTGTCCTTGTTGTCGCCGAACAGCCGGTCATCGCCGGTCGTAGCTTTGACGCCCTCAATGCTTGTAAGGATATCAAGTCCGCCGGCTCCGGGCGCGCCAGCGCTGCGCGTCTCAAGGTTCACATGCACCGGCGTCAGGCCGCCCGAGTAGTCGATGGTGTCAAAGCCCGATCCGCCATCGATGATGTCGTAACCCGCACTGTCGGTGAACTTGTCGTCACCGCTGCCGCCAATCAGCCGGTCGTTGCCGGCGCCACCTTCGATGCGATCGTTGCCGCTATCGCCGTAAATAACATCATCGCCGTCGCCGCCATAGATGTAGTCGTCGCCCGAGTTCCCGTGGATCAGGTCGCCACCGCCATCGCCGTACAGGTAGTCCTTGTGCTTGCCACCGGAGATCGTATCGCCGCCTTCGCCGCCATAGATCGTGTCGTTGCTCGTCCCGCCAAATAGCGTGTCGAAGCCGTCATTGCCGTAGACGGTGTCGCGGCCGGACCCGGCGTTCAGCTCGTTGGCGAGTGCGTTGCCGATCAGCTCATCGTCGCCGGCGCCTGTTGCAGCATTCTCGATCTCCGCACCGCGCGCGATTGCGACGTTGCCGGTAAGGCCGCCGACGTCAGAGAACGCTTCCTCGTTGAGGTCGACCACCTGATCATCGCGGTAGCGGCTGAAGTTCAGCGTGTCCGTGCCGCCCGCATCCCAGATCGCGAAGACCACGTCCTGCGATTGCGCCGTGATCGTGTAGGCCGCTTTGCCGGTGTTCGATTCAAAGCCATAGACCGTGTCGCCGGTCCGCGTTGTCATGTTCGCGCCATAGAGGAACTGGGCTGCCGCGATGTCATGGAGAAGCGGCGTCGAGGCGTAATTCCAGTTGTGCGAGGCGCCCGTATTGCCGGCGCCGAAGTAACTCATCACTGTGAACTGGCGGCTGTCCTGGATGTATTCGGCATCGCTCGAATAGGACGGCGAGCCGCCGTTGTAGGCGCCTGGATGGTTGAGCCCGATCGCATGGCCGATCTCGTGCAGCACGGTCAGGTATTCGTAGCTGCCCTCGGAGACATCGGTGAACAGGTTCCCGGTGGTATTAAAAAAGATGTCGCCGGACAACGACTGCGCGTCGCGGCTGCCGGGGAAGTAGGCCCACGCGTAGCCGCTTGAGTCGGTGTCGCCTGACAGCCGGATCGTCGCGTCGTTCGAGTAGGCTGCCGGCCCGCTCGTGCCGGAGCCGACGCGTTCAAACGAGATGTTGGCGACATCCGCCCACGCTTCGAACGCCTTCTCAGCCTGCGCAATCATGTTCGCATCGAGCGCTTCGAAGCCGGGGTCCGACGGGTTGCTGTCACGGAACGAATACGTGATCGGCGTCGTCGCCGCGTTCGACCAGCCATACTCGGCGATCTGGTCGGCCGCCTGGTCCCAGTCGAAGCTCGGTTTGTTCATTGCGCCGACGAGATCCGCCATGGCCTCATTGCTTAAATGAGGTTCGGCTGGGCTACGCAATCCACTTTCGCAGAGAAGACACACGTGCAGTTGCTCCGGAATTCGCTCCGCATCCGTCGCTAACTTTTCTCATTTGAAGCGGTTTTGAAATCGAAACGATGCTTCGCGGTTTGCGGTTTGTGAACCGGGCCACCCGGCTTTGCGCTAAATCCGAAACGTTTCGTTCAGGCTTTCTCAACGACTACTCGGTGGGCTCAGTGTTTGCCGCAACGCGCCGCATACGCAGCGTTGCCCCGCGCTTCAGCGAGTTCGGACGAACGTTGCGGGCCTCGACCGTGAAGCTGATCGGCGCCACCGGGTCTGACAGGAAGCGGTCGATCGCGCCAAGGCTCTCGTCGACTGCGGTCGTCACGTTGAGCGTCATGTCGAGCCGGCCCCCTTGAGTCAGAAGTTTGGGGAACGCCTTGCCCTCGACACGATAGAACAAAAGCGTGCCGGAGTAGTTGCCACGGCCCGCGATCGACAACGGCGCAAAAGGCGCCTTCGGCCTGTCGACGCGATCAAACGACTTCGTGCGCATGTTGTAGTTAGCGGCGCGGACAAAGAAGTCCTGGTCGACGACGTAGGCGCTTTCAAACGTCTTGGTGGCGCCGGCCTCGCTCGATGTCACCTCAAGTGTGAGATTGAGGACAGCGCCATCGCGCGCGCCGTGGTTCGCGATCGTAATCGGCACGGCAAAGACTTCGAGATCGGCTGACGGATCGCGGGTGTAGTGGACGACTTGCGGCACGAAGATTTTCAGCTCGGGCTGCTTGAGCACGCTGTGATAGAGGCTGACGCCTGAGAAGATCAGCGCGAAGACAGAGACGAGCCCGGTGATGACGCCGATCGCGCCCTGGCTTGCGCCCGCGCCTGACGTCTCCCGCGCGATTTCATTTGTCTCGTTGACGACGACCCTGCGACGAGAACTCACACGCCCCTCCCCCGATAGAATTGCCGCAGCGGCCCGACTGGGCGGTGCAACCGCCGTCCCAAACCGCGCAACAATGAAAAAAGTGCAAGGGTTTTGCGTGAACAAACATGGCACCAGCGCGGCGTCCGAGGAGGTCAAAGCCGGACGGCGATCCGGCCGACGCTCAATAACAGGCCAGAATCGCTGCCTGTGAGTGCTCTGTTCGCGCTTTAGTGAGCGTGGCATTCACCGCGCGAAATTCAAGACTGCTTGCCGGAACGAGGAGCACTTAGCTTTCTGGGACGGCACCGCACTCCCCGTGCGCTGTCGCTTCAGTGACTCGCATCTAGAGGAGGTCGAAATGCTGAAGACCTTGAACGCACGCCTTAACGCAGGTTCGCGCAGCGTCCTGCTGGCAAGTATTCTTGCTGGCGCCATTGGCGCGAGCCCGGCTCTGGCACAAACCCAGACGCCACAAACAGAGCAGCCACCGGCGGCCGCTCAGCCAGTGCCGACAACGCCGGCACCGGATGGCGCAGCGCCGTCGGCTGAACCAGCCCAGCCGGGGGCTCAGGCCGAACAGCCTGCAACGCCCGGGGCGACGACTGAAAAGATCGTCGGGCTTCCGGTGTTCTCGAAGGACGGCAAGCGCGTTGGCGCTGTCGGCAAGGTCGAGGCCAGTGGCGACGGCAAGATTGCCGCAATCCACGTGCGCACCGGCGGCTTCCTAGGCTTTGGTGCCCGGTTGGTGATGGTCACGGCTGACCAGTTCGAGCAGGCGGGTGAAACCGTCCGCCTCGCACTGACCGAAGAGGAAGTCGACAAGCTTCCCGACGCTGACGGCAAGCAACAGAGCTAGCCGGACGTCAATCTGACGTCTCAGTGTTGAGATTGATCACATGAGCTGGCGGTGGCGGCGGGGAGAGCGTCGCCAACGCTTCTCGTTTTGCTGTAACGGTGGCGTTTGTTAGGACGCTGCGATCACGCGGACACGCTCGCCCTGAGCCACGGCCTTGCAGACGGTGACATCGTCGACGGCATCGGCCCACACGTTCGCCGCGCTGATCAGGCGGATCTCATCACCTTCGGATACCGGCGTCGGGCCGAAGCCGATCGCGATGGCTGACCCGGCAGCCCAGTACGCGACCTCACCGGGCTCCATCACCGTTTTCGCGTCTGGTTCGAGCGCCACCGAAACGCTGGCGTCAAAGTAGACTTCATCGTCCCAGGTGTTGATCGTCGCGTCAATCGGCAGCGCGCGCCAGATTGCATCCGCCGTTGGCGTATCGCGCAGCCGGACCCGCAAGGTCACGTCGCCGATTTGTATTTCCGCGTCGCGCATGGCGCAGACCTCCCCGTCACTGCCGGCCAGTACGACTCGCAGACCCCGCCTACGACACCGCCGTCAGACTGATCTTCGCACCCGGGACGGTTCCGGCAAAGCGGTCCAGCGGATCAAGCGCGCGCGCCCACACATTACAGGGGCGCATCAGGCGGCGCTCGTGATCGCGCGAAATCGGCGTCGGGCCCCAAGCAAACACCACGCGGTCGTCGTCCGCCCAGAACAGGATGTCGTCAGGCGCCGCATTCAGTTTCGCGCCGCGCTCGCGGCCGGCCTTAACCGGCACCTCAAAGTGAATGCTGTCGCCCCAGGTCTCGGCAATCGCATAGAGGGGCAGTGCCCGCCAGATCGTCTCGGCGGTGCGCGTCGGCAGCAGCGAGATGCGCACGACGGCCTTGCCGACCCGCAGTTCGGCGAAGCGCTCCGTCGCGATGGGCGGCGCGCGCTTGTTGCCAGGTTTCGGCGGCCGTCGAAGGAGGTTGGTCGGCATGTCAGCTCAGGCCCGCGCGCGCAACGCGCGCTCTCAAGCGCTGAGGCTACGACGGATCCGGCCCGAAAACGAGGACCGTGTTCAGACCGCCAAAGGCGAACGAGTTGGACATCGCATACGTGACGTCGCGCTCTCGGCCCTGGTTCGGGATGTAGTCGAGATCGCACTCAGGGTCCGGCTCGTTCAGGTTGATCGTCGGCGGCATCCAGTTGTGCTGCATCGCCTTGATCGAGAGGACCGCTTCGATCCCGCCACCGGCGCCGAGAGGGTGACCGTGCATCGACTTGGTCGACGAAATCGCGAGATCGTAGGCGCTCTTGCCAAACAGATCTTTGACGGCGTTTGTCTCGTTCTTGTCGTTGATGGCCGTCGCCGTGCCGTGCGCGTTCAGGTAGTCGATATCGCCCGGCGACAGCTTCGCGTCATCGAGCGCAAGCTTCATCGCCTCGCGCGGGCCTTCGATGCCCGGGTTGACCATGTCGCGCGCATCGGACGTCATGCCGGTGCCGACGATCTCCGCGAGAATGGTCGCGCCGCGCGCCTTCGCATGCTCGTACTCCTCGAGGATGAGGATCCCGGCGCCTTCGCTGAGCACGGTGCCGTTGCGGTTCTTCGAGAATGGGAAGCAGCCTTCGGGCGAAAGCACGTGCAGCGCCTGCCAGGCTTTCATCGTGCCGTAGTTGATGACCGACTCTGAAGCGCCTGCAATTGCGACGTCGACCATGCCGTTCTGGATGTAGTCCCGTGCGGTGATCAAAGAGTGCGTTGCGGTTGAACAGGCCGAGCAGGTCGCGAACGTCGGGCCGCGCACGCCGAACTCGATACCGACGTGAGCTGACGCCGATGAGCCGATGATGCGGAGCAGCGTCAGCGGGTGCGTCGCGCGCTTGTTCTCGATGAAAAGATCGCGGTAGGCCTTCTCGTAAGTCACAAGGCCGCCGGCGCCTGAGCCAATGATACAGGCCGTCCGGTAAGGATCGACGAACGGCACTTCGAGGCCGGCCATCTTGATCGCTTCATCGGCCGCGGCCGCCGCAAACCATGAGTAGCGGTCGGCGTGCAGGATGATCTTGTCGCGTGAGAAGTGCTTCAGCCGCGCCTTGTGGTCGAAGTCTTTGATCTGCGCTGCGATAAGGATTTTCAGGTCTTCAAGCGGGAAGCCACCGAGCTCGGAGACGCCGCAGCGGGCTTCCTTGACGCTGGCCCAGAGCTCGTCGACCGTCGTCCCGATCGGCGTCACGGCTCCAAGACCCGTGACCACAACGCGCCGCTTCTTCTCAGTCCCAGTCTGAGCTGACCGATCCATATCTTATGTCCTGTATGGCAACGCACGACCGCAGCGCGGCGGGCAACACCGCCCCCGCGCGCACATCGTTTCGGTTGAGTTCGCCAAGTTTTGTGCGGGTCCGGAAGGCAACCGGGCGACCGCCATCGACGTCACATTAAGCGCTTGCGCTGGCAGGGCTCGATGAGCCGTCCCCCATCAGATCCTTCACGCGATCAACGACGGAGCCGACTGTCTTAAAGTCGGACGCTTCTTCGTTCGCGTTATACGGGATCTCAATACCGAACGTATCTTCGATATCGAAAACGATCATCGCAAGATCGAGCGACTCGATCTGAAGGTCGGTCAGCGCGGTCTCGTTCGAGATATCGTCGCGCGGCTCCTTCATATGCTTCTTCAAGATATCGATGACTTTGGTCGAGACGTCGTCCATCACGCTCTCCTGACAACTTCCATTCAGAAGCCCAATACTTCGCACTGCGGAGAACGAACCGTGGTTCACACAGCAATCGCGCAGAGTTTGGGCGTCACATAACCGGTAACAGATGGACTGTCCACCTGAGGCAAGCGGCACCTGACACCGCGAAACCGCAATTTCAATGCCAAGGATAACAGAGCAGAAATGCGGCTTCCAGCGGCCGGCCCGGCGCAGCCCGATACACGTTCCGCGCGCGTTATGCTTGACCATACACACAGGCTTGTTGCCGGCGCGGCCAAACTGCCCGTAGCGTCTCAGCGCGGCACGCTTATCTTGGGTGTTGGAGGCGCCGCCAAGTGCGCCAAATGCAAGTGGGGAGAGACGACGATGGACGATACGCAGGCGATCGACCCATTTGGTCAGCATGCGCCGGACATGCCGTGGCTGCAGGCCTATCCTGCAAATGTCCCTTGGGAGACGGCGTACACCCCCTGCCCGCTGCACCAGATCCTCGACGATGCGGTTGCAAAATTTCCCAATCGGCCGTGCGCAACATTCCTCGGCCGCACTGAGACGTATGCGGACATAGGTGCCGCGGTTGAGCGGGCGGCCGCCGCTCTTGCAGGCCTCGATGTCGGGCCCGGAACCCGCGTCGGGCTCATGCTTCCGAATTGCCCGACGTTCATCGTCTACTACTTTGCGACGCTCAAACTCGGCGGCGTGGTCGTTAACTACAATCCGCTCTACTCGCTCGATGAGCTGACCGAGCAGGTCCGCGACAGCGGCACCGACCTGATGGTGACGCTCGACCTCAAGGTGTTGTTCGAGAAGACAGAGACGCTGATCCAAAACGAGACCCTGCCGCGCGCGCTTGTTGGATCGTTCGCAGGACTGCTGCCGCCGCTGAAGGCCACGCTGTTCCGCCTGCTCAAGGGTGGCGATCTCGCGAACGTGAAAAGCTCGCCCGTGCGCGGCCGGATCGTTCTCGAAGCCGATGCGCTGAAAGCCGGCAAGCCTTACACGGCAGCCGACATCGATCCGGAACAAGACATCGCCGTGCTGCAGTACACGGGCGGGACCACCGGCACACCGAAGGGGGCGATGCTCACGCACGCCA
This sequence comes from Pseudomonadota bacterium, assembly GCA_038523925.1. GTDB lineage: Bacteria > Pseudomonadota > Alphaproteobacteria > Rhizobiales > Hyphomicrobiaceae > JBCBWG01. The sequence continues at coordinate 23,986 of JBCBIY010000008.1, forward strand.
ACCTGTCGGTGAATACGATGCAAGTGGCGAGCTGGGCGCCGGACCTCACCGAGGGCGAAGAGCGCGTGCTTGGCGCGCTGCCGTTCTTCCATGTCTTCGCAATGACGGTTGTTATGAACTACGCCATTTTACGCGGCGCCGAGATCGTGATGATGCCGCGGTTTGTGCTCGATGACGCGCTGAAGCTCATCACCAAACACAAGCCGACCGTCATGCCGGGCGTGCCGACGATGTATAATGCGATGATGAACCATCCGAAGCTCGCGAGCTTCGATCTCTCGTCGCTCAAATTCTGCCTGTCAGGCGGCGCAGCCTTGCCGCTCGACGTAAAGCGGCAGTTTGAAAAGCTGACGGGCTGTACGCTTGTCGAAGGCTACGGGCTTTCGGAGACTTCACCGGTCGCGACGGCGAACCCGATTGGCGGCCCCGTCAAAGAGAGTTCCATCGGCCTGCCGCTGCCGCAAACGCGGATTTCGCTCCGCGATCTTGATGACCCGATAAAGGTCGTCCCGGACGGCGAACGCGGTGAGATCTGTATTGCCGGCCCGCAGGTCATGAAGGGCTATTGGAACAATGAGGCTGCGACCGAAGCCGCTTTCGTCGGCGCGTACTTCCGCACGGGCGATGTCGCGGTCATGGATGACGAAGGGTTCTTCTACATCGTCGACCGGATAAAAGACCTGATCATCTGCTCAGGCTTCAACGTTTATCCCCGACGCATCGAAGAGGCGATCCAGGAGTTCCCGCCGGTCGACGAAGTCACGGTGATCGGCGTGCCAGACGACTATCGTGGCGAAAGCCCCAAGGCCTTCGTCAAATTGCGCGACGGTCAGGCGGCAACGGCTGACGAGCTGATGGCGTTTTTGGAGCCGAAGCTTTCGAAGATCGAGATGCCGTCTGCAATCGAGTTCCGAGACGAGCTGCCGAAGACGATGATCGGCAAACTCTCGAAGAAAGAGCTGAAGCAGGAAGAGGCTGAGAAGGCTGGCGCCGCGTCCACTGAGCCAGCCTGATCAGACGCGCTGCTTGATGATCGGCGTGGCTGATCCTTAAGCCGCGCTCTCGACGATGGCCGTCACGCCCATGCCGCCGGCAGTGCACACCGAAATGAGAGCCTTGCTCCCGGGCTTCTCGCTGACGAGCTTTGCGGCGTTTGCGGCAATCCGGGCGCCGGTCGCGGCAAATGGGTGACCGAACGCGAGCGATGAGCCCTTCACGTTGAGCTTTGACCGGTCAATTTCGCCAAGCGGCGCATCCCGGTCGAGCTGCTCCTTGCAGTACTCAGCATCGTTCCACGCAGCGAGCGTCGAGAGCACTTGAGCGGCGAAAGCCTCGTGGATTTCGTAGAAGTCGAAGTCCTGCAGCTTGAGCCCGGCGCGATCCAACATCTTTGAGACTGCGATCGTCGGCGCCATCAGAAGCCCCGCACCTTCAACAAAGTTGTTCGCCGTTGTCTGGCCGTAGGTGAGGTATGCGAGCACAGGCAAGCCGTGGGCCTTCGCCCACTCTTCTGAAGCAAGAAGCAAGGCTGCCGAGCCATCCGTCAGCGGCGTCGAGTTGGCAGCCGTCAGCGTGCCGTCTTCCGACTTGTCGAACACGGTGCGCAGCGACGACATCTTTTCTCGGTCAATGTCGGCGCGCAGATTGTTGTCCCGGTAGACGCCGGCATGCGGCACCAGCAGGTCGTCCATGTAGCCCGACGCATAAGCGGCGGCCGCCTTCTTGTGGCTCTCGTAGGCAAGGTCATCCTGATCCGACCGCGAGATGTTCCACCGCTTCGCCATCAGCTCGCAGTGCTGGCCCATCGAAAGGCCCGTCCGCGGCTCGTTGGTCGAAGGCGGTTGTGGGGCGAGTTCGGCAGGCGACAGCCCTTTGAAGGTCGTCACTTTGTCCCAAGTGCTCTTCTTCTGGCTGAGCTCGACAAGGCGGCTGGAGAACTTCTTTGAGAACACGATCGGCGCGTCGGATGTCGTATCCGACCCCATCGCGATGCCGCTCTCGATCTCGCCGGTCGCGATCTTCGCGCCGATACCAAGCGCTGCCTGCAGGCTCGTGCCGCACGCCTGCATCATCGTGATGCCAGGCACGGAGGCAGCCAGCCGCGAGCCGATGACAGCCTCGCGGGCAATGTTCCAGTCCTTCGAATGCGTAACGACGGCACCGCCGACGACTTCATCGACGTGCCCGCCGGCGAGCCCGTACTTGTCGGCAATGCCGTTGAGCGCGGCCGTCATCATCGAGAGGTTGGTCTCGTCGGCGTAGAACGTGTGCGACCGGCAGAAGGGAATGCGGGCGCCACCGACGATTGCGACGCGGCGGGTGGTGTCGTTCATGGGACTGTGCCTCCTCAGGCAGGCAGAACTCGGTTTCAATCGGCGGCGGCCGGCGGACAGGCAAGCTACTCGGCAGCTTCCTGCGCAATCGGCGGCTCAGCGGCCCGGGTCGACGGCGCGACGGCTGCAGCTTCGCGCTCGGCTTTATAGTGCAGCGGGCCACCACGGAATGGCGCGAAGCCGGTCCCGAAGATCACGCCGGCGTCCACGAGATCAGCGCTCTCGACGATGCCTTCTTTCAGGCACGTTTCGCACTCCGCGATCAGCGGCTGGACGAGATCGCGGCCGAGGGCCGCAAGGTCGCCGAAGTTTTCCTTCTCGCCGCGCTGCGGCTTGCCGTCTTTCCAGCGGTAGAAGCCTTCGCCCGTCTTCTTGCCAAGCTTCCCGTCAGCAACGAGCTTCTGCAGCATTTCTGCACCCGCACCGCCATCGGCCTTGTCGCCAAGGATCTGTCCGACGTTCGCGCAGATATCGAGCCCAACGGTGTCTGCGAGTTCGATTGGGCCCATCGGCATGCCGAACTGTTTCGCGGCCGCATCGATCCGCTCTTTCGGCTCACCCTTCGCAACACGCTGCATCGCCTCAAACATATAGGGCGCGAGCACGCGGTTGACGAGAAAGCCCGGTGCGCTCTTGACCACCAGCGGGAACTTGCCAATCGCCGTGACGAACGCGCAGGCCTTGTCGATTTCGGACTGCGCGCTCTTTTCGCCGCGGATGACTTCGACAAGCGGCATCTGCGCGACCGGGTTGAAGAAGTGAATGCCGAGAAGCCGGCTCGGATCTTCAAGCCCCGCCGCGATCTCCTCGATGCGGATCGAGGATGTATTCGTCGCCATGACAGCGCCTGCCTTGAGCTTAGGCGCGATCTCGCGGAAGAGCTGTTGCTTGACCTCAAGCTTCTCGACGATCGCCTCGATGACAACATCGGCGCGGCCGATCTGGTCCCCGGCTTGATCCGCGATCAGGCGTGACCATGCCGCATCAAGCGCTGGCTTCTTGCGAAACTTGCGTTTGAGCGTTTTCGACTGCGCCTTGATGCCTTTCTCGATCTGCTCGGCCGACAGATCCTGCAGCGTCGCTTCCATGCCGGAGGCGACACACCACCCGGCAATGTCTGCGCCCATCGTGCCCGCGCCAATGACGTGCACGCGCAAGGGCCGGAAGCCTAGGCCCTTAGGCGCCTGTGCCTTCAGCTGCTCGGAGAGCTTGAACACACGGCGAAGATTGCGCGCGGTATCGCTCACCATGAGCGGTGCGAAGTACTGCGTCTCGTATCGCTTCATGTCGGCGTGGACGCCGCCGTGTTCGTCAAAGAGATCGATCAGGCGGAACGGTGCCGGATAGTGATCCTCGCGGGCCTTCTTGGCGGTCTCAGCACGCATCCGCCGCGCGACGAGCCCGCGTGCGAAGACGCTGCCCATGACCGACTTCATGGAGGACGCGGTGCTTGACTTCGCCTTTCTCTGGATCGCTTTTCGCGCCGCCCACTTCAGTTCAACGGGATCGTTGACGAGGCGGTCGATATATCCGGCCGCGCGCGCAGCCGTTGCGCGGATCATCTTGCCGGTCAGCATGTGCTGCATGGCGGCAACCGGCCCCGCCTGGCGGATCGAGCGCGCCGTTCCATGGAAGCCTGGGAAGATGCCGAGCTTCACTTCGGGGAAGCCGACGCGGGTTGCATCATCGCGTGTTGCGATCCGGTAGTGACACGCGAGCGCGAGCTCGAGCCCACCGCCAAGGCAGACGCCGTGGAACGCGCATACGACCGGCACCTGCATCTGCTCGATCCGGTCGAACAGCGCGAGCACCGGCTTGATCGCCTCTTTGACCTCGGCTTCCGTCTTGAAGTCGTCGAACTCGTTGATGTCGGCGCCGACAATGAACGACTTCTTTTTCGCGCCCAATAGGCCGAGACCGACGATCCGGTCGCGCTTAGCGCCGCGTTCGACGGCTTCGACGATCCGGCCAAGCTCTTCGAGCGGCCGGCGGCCCAGCGCGTTGGTGCTCTCGCCTTCACGGTCGAACGTCGCCCACGCAATCCGGTCGCGGTCGACCTCGAACCGCCAGTCCTTCAGGTCAAGATCTAGGTCGGCGCCATCGGCCGTCACGTCTGCCATGGGAACTCCTTCGCGCATGCTGCGCTTTGTCTGCGCCGTCCGGTTGCGAGCGGCCGGCGCGCGTGCCGCGCCCCGCTATTCGGCGGCGACCGGGGTCGGCGCGTTCGCAGTCGGCTGCCGGTTGTGGCCGGGCTTCATGTAGTTTGGACGAACTTCTGCCGGATCGAAATGGTCGACCGCGATCACCTTCGCCGTCAGCTTCTCAAGCTCGCGGAGCTGGTCGGCTTCGGCTTGCGTCAGCACGTCCTTGGTCACGGCTTCAGCAAACCAGTCGTTGTTGTGATACCGGCGAACGGTGCCGGCCCGGACGGCGCGGTCGAGCTTCTTCTCGATCTCTTCTGCGGCAATCGCCTTCTCGAGCGTCACCTCAAGGATGCCGGTCGGATCATCGACATCGTGTGAGATGAAGATGTCTCGGGTCAGGCGATCGCGGAATGCGCCGGGCACGAGGACACTGCGCACGATGCTGTGCGTGAGGTCGTCCGGTGCCGGGTCATAGTGGCGGCCGAATGGAAAGACGATCCACTTGAGTTTGAGCCGCGCGAGGCCGTTCGGGAAGTTGTCGATCGCGCCTTTCATGGAGCGCTCAAAGCGATTGAGGCCGTTCGCAAACGCCATAGCGACGACGTCTTCATCGGCTTCCGGCCGGCCGTCGTCTTCAAAGCGTTTGAGGACGCATGAGAGCAGGTAAAGCTCCGACAGCGCATCGGCGAGCCGGCCCGTCAGCTTCTGTTTGACCTTGAGCCCGCCGCCCAGCAGCGCAACCGTCAGGTCTGAGACGAGCGCGAAGTTGCGGCTTGCCCGCGAGAGCTGGCGGTAGAGCTCTTTCATCTCGCCAGCTTTGTCAGGCGCGCCGGCAAACAGCCCGCCCGTCACGTTGTGGAAGAACGCGCCGAACAGGTTCGAGACCGAGTATGAGACGTGGGACAGGAACGCGTCTTCGAAGTCGTCGAGCCCCTTCGCCTTGTCTTCGTTCTGCGCGGCCTGGATCTCCTTGTAGAGATAGGGGTGTGAGCGAAGCGCGCCCTGCGCAAACGTAATCAGCGTGCGCGTCAGAATGTTTGCGCCTTCAACGGTGATCCCGACCGGTACCATCTGGTAGGCCGATTGCAGGTAGTTCGACGGCCCATCACAAATCGCGCGGCCGCCGTGCAGGTCCATCGCATCATTGACCGACTGGCGCATGCGCTCGGTCGTCTGATACTTCATGAGCGCCGAGATGACTGCCGGCTTGTCGCCGCGGCTCACCATCGATGCGGTGACGGCGCGGGCTGCCTCAATCACGTAAGCGTTCTCAACCAGACGGGCGACGGGCTCTTCCAGCCCCTGCATCTTGGCGACCGGCAGACCAAACTGCTTGCGGATGCGCCCATATGCGGTCGTCACGCGCAGCATGGTCTTGGCGCCAGCCGCAGCAGACGCTGGAAGCGAGATCGCACGTCCGGCTGCCAGACATTCCATCAGCATGCGCCAGCCCTGGCCTGCCATCTCCTGGCCACCGACCAGGAACGACATCGGCACGAAGACATCCTCACCCCAGTTCGGGCCATTCGGGAACGCAGCGCCGCAGGGCAAATGGCGCCGGCCGATGTTCACACCCGGATGGTCGGCCGGAATGAGGGCGACAGAGATGCCAACGTGCTCGCTCTTGCCGAGGTGGCCTTCGGGATCGAACATCTCGAATGCGAGGCCGACGAGCGTCGCCTCTGGCCCGAGCGTGATGTAGCGCTTGTTCCAAGAGAGCTTGATGCCGAGCACGTCCTCGCCGTCATGCTTGCCGCGTGTGACCACGCCAACGTCGCGCATCGTCGCCGCGTCCGAGCCCGATGTCGGGCCGGTCAGCGAGAAACACGGCACCTCCTGCCCGCCAGCGAGCCGCGGCAGGTAATAGTCCTTCTGATGATCCGTGCCGTACTTTTCGATCAACTCGCCCGGCCCGAGTGAGTTCGGCACCATCACGATCGTCACGGCATCCGGCGACCGCGAGGCGAGCTTGCCGAGAATGAGCGACTGGGCCTGCGCTGAGAAGCCAAGCCCGCCGTGCTCCTTCGAGATCAGCATCCCGAGGAAGCCCTTCTCCTTCACATAGTCCCAGACGTCTTCCGGGATCTCGTGCCGTTCGTGGCGGATTTCCCAATCGTCGAGCATCTTGCACAGCTCTTCGGTGGGGCCATCGAGGAACGCCTGCTCTTCCTCGGTTAACTGGATCGGCGGGACAGCGCGGAGCTTCTCCCAATCGGGCGTGCCGGAGAACAGCTCGGCGTCGAACCCGATGGTGCCTGCATCAAGCGCGGCTTGCTCGGTCTCGGAGACCTTCGGCAGGATCTTGCGAACTGCGCCGAATGCCGGCTTGACGATGAGGCTGCGGCGAACGGTCGGTATGGAGAGCAGCCCGAGGATCGCGACGGGCACCCATGCGAGCAGAAGCCAGATTGAGAAGGCGGGCGCCCCCGTCTCACCCGAGAACAACCCGAGCTGCCAGGTCAGCACCAGAACCGCGGCGGCCGCCGCCCACGCAGCAAGCGGCGCGCGCTTCATGGCCAGCAACGTTGCCGCTGCAAATGCTAAAAGAACGAAGATCACAATCGACATCGCCGATCCTCCTCTGCCACCGGGGAGCCCTGCATCGGGACAGCCGACGGTCTCTTACCGGCCTCAATAACGCAACCGCGCCGGGCCCAATCACGGCACCGCCGACCCTCGACTAAAGGCGAAGGTCGCGGCTGCCTCGGTCAGCCTGACGCCGGTTCACTTAGGTATATTTAAGGAAACGCGCGCTAGGCTCGGTGCGACGAAAACTCCGGGGCTCATCCCATGCGCAGTTCGAAGAAAACGAAGTCGATCCCTGAATCGATCCCCTTGCCGGGCCGGTTTCACGGATTTCTGCTGTTTGTCGCGCTGCTCGCGCTGACGTTGGCCATTGCGACGTCATTGCTGTTCGTCGTGAACGAACTTCCGTTGTTCATGAAGGCGCTGCTCGGCGTCGTCGTGCTCTCCGCGTTCGCAACCGTCGTCGTATGCATCAGCTTCATGTGCGGCAAGAGCCTGGAGTTCACGCCGCACGAGTTGATCGTGCACAGCGTGACCGGGGCCGAGCGCCACCGCTGGGTCGACATCGAAACCGTCAAGGTTGTCGGTGCCAGCGGATGTTTTGGCGACAATCCGTTTACAGCCTCCGAAAAGCGCATCGCACTCGCCCTCTTCAAGAAGGGGGGCCGCGAAGGCCGCGCCGAGGCTCACGAAGCCGACGACATCATCATCTCGGGCGACATCGACAAGCATGGCGAGCGGTATGTCCGCGTCACGCAGTATGCCGCCAAAGCCATCCGCATGCGCGAAACGGCAACACGGGGCAAGCCGGCCGCAGCAGCAGCGCCCGCCAAGCGCATTGGCGAGGCCCGGCAAGCCCGAACCGCTGCCGCGTGAGGCAGCCCGTCACGCGCTCTGGACATGGCGCGATGTTCAACGGCACAAGCTCGGCCGTAAAACGTCACGCCAACTCCGAGAGGCCCGCCCATGTCAGATGAACCCGTCGTTGCACAGAACGGCCCCTATCAAGTCGAGGTCAGCGAAGGCCGCGCCTATTTCTGGTGCACCTGCGGCCGGTCCTCAAAACAGCCGTTCTGCGACGGGTCGCATCAGGGAACCAGCTTCCAGCCGCATCGCTACGTCGCCGACGTGTCCGGCACGGTGAACCTCTGCGGCTGCAAGGACACCGATGATCCGCCGTACTGCGACGGCTCTCACAACATGCTCTGAGGAGAGGCCGGCCCACGCGCCGGCGGCATGCGATGGCGAACCAAAGCACGCGACGCGGGCCTGATCTGCAAGCTTCAGCGCAGTTCCAGAAAGAGGGCGAGGCCCGCGCGTGGTCGGTCACCGCGCGGCTCAATGATCGCGGCCTCGTGCTCGACTACGGCCGCGATCAGTCCGTCACCTGGCCATACTCGGCGCTGCAGGCAGACCAGCGGATCGACAGCCGAACGGCGGCCGCTGTAATCACCTATCCGCATATGCCGGGCGCAAGCGTCACCATCCGCGACGCCCGGCTGTTAGCCCAACTCAAAGACCGGGCACCCCAGATCTCAAAGGCCGCCAGCACCCACAAGCTGATGGTGACCGCGGTCGTAATCGCGCTCTGCGCAGCGCTCGTCTACGGCCTGTACGCGCTGGCGAGCGCACCGATTTCACGCGCGATCGCGGGCGCCATTCCAGTTGAGGCCCGGCAGTCCCTCGGCAAGCAATTGACGCGCTCCCTCGTCAAACAACACGGCGAGTGCGTTTCGCCGATTGGCACGGGCGCGCTCAAGCGGCTCGCAGATCGCCTGCGCGCCGACGACGACGCGCTTTCCAAGACGACGGTTCGCGTCGTCGACTGGAACATCGTCAACGCGTTTGCCGGCCCTGGCGGCGCTGTGTTCCTGACGAAGGGTCTGATCCGGGCCGCGTCATCATCGGATGAAGTTGCAGGTGTGCTTGCACATGAACTCGGCCACGCGAAAGCGCTGCACCCGGAAGCCGGCATGGTGCGCAAGATCGGGCTGTTCGCCGCCATCGAATTGTTGACCGGCGGCACCGGCGGCGCGGCCGGCCTGATCGGGACGCAGGTGATTGGCGCAAGCTACCAACGCGGCGACGAACGCGAGGCCGACAAGCTCGGCGTCGATATGCTGCGGAGTGCGGAAGTGAGCCACGAGGGCCTCAAGCGCTTCTTCGAGCGGATCAAGGAAAAGCGTGCGCGGGCCGCGGCGAAGTCGGGCACGACGGAGAACGGCCGGACGACCGCATCGTTGTTGAGCACGCATCCAACACCCAATGAGCGCCTTCGCAACATGGCCTCGATCGAGGGTTACGCGAGCCGGCCGTCGATGTCTCAGGCCGACTGGTTCGCGCTCCAGCGCATTTGCAGCACGACCACGAAGACCCCGCGCCGGATCAGCCCGTAACGTCACAGCCGGCCTGCCGCTACAGCACATCAATCTTACCGCCCGCTGAGCGCAGTGCCTTATGAACGGCACATGACAAACGCGCTTGAGACCCATTCATCTGCGAGCGTCTGATCCGTGGCAACCGGGGAGAGTGGGCATGCGCGCCTTATTGAGCGTTGCGGTCGTCGCAGCATGCATCTGCGGCGCATATGTGGTGTCGCCGTTTTATGCCGCCTACACCGTCATGCAGGCCGTCAAGACGGCCGACACCGAAACGCTTGAACGCAAGGTCAATTGGCCGAGCGTGCGCCGATCGCTCAAGGGCTCCATTGCGCGCGATGCCCAGCTCCGCCCGGCCGTGATGCGCGCGGGACGGCGGATACGCCCGTCGTTGTGGCAACGGGTGAAGGCTGCGTTCGGCGCATCGATGGTCGACCGCTTCGTCGAGACGTACGTGACGCCCGCCGGCCTGCCGCAGCTCTACAACGCGCGCACACGGTTCGAAGCTGGCAAGCGCTTGAGCCTTCCGGTCGATCCGGCAACGCGGTCCTGGACTGAGCGACTCAAGGCCCTGACCGACCGCCTGAAACGCGCTGAGTTTCTCGATTGGCGCACGGTCGAACTTGAAATCCGCGATCGCTTCAAGCGCGACCGGCACATCATCTCGACGTTTGAGCGGACCGGGTTCGAGTGGCGCCTTACACGGCTGCGGATCATGACGATGCCGAGCAAAGAGCCGGGCGGCAAGAGTGGCCTCCTCGCCCGCGCCGGCTGGTAACAAGCTCACGCCGCCGCCTTCAAGCGGTCCAGCGCCGCCGACAACCGCGCGATCTGATCCTCGAAGTTCGCCCGGCGCTCGCGGTTTTCTTCAACGACTGCAGCCGGCGCCTTTGCAACGAAGTTGGGGTTGGCGAGCTTGCCATCGATCTTCCCGATCTCAGACGCAGCTTTCTCAATCTCGCGCGTCAGCCGGTCCTGCTCCGCTGCCATATCAATGACGCCCGCGAGCGGCAGGGCCACATCAGTCCCGTCGACCACCAGCATGGCAGCCCCCTTCGGCGCCGCGTCCGCATCGGTGATCGCGTCGAGGCGCGCAAGCCGCTTCAGCGTCTCGGCGTTGCGCTCGGCCCGCGCCGCCGCCTCCCGATCCGCATTGACGAGGACCAGCCCCGTCCGTGCGCCAGCCGGAACGTTCATTTCAGAGCGGACCGAACGGACCTCGCTCACGAGCTTAATGACCCAGCCGATCTCGGCTTCCGCTGCGGCATCGATCGCGCCGCTCGATTGCGGCCACGCGCTGAGCGTCAATGGCGCCTTGCGCGCGAGGCCAACCTCCGCCGTCCGCGCCCATAGTTCTTCCGTCAGGAACGGCATGAACGGGTGCAGAAGCTTTAGGATCTCATCGAGCACCCAGGCGGTCATTGCACGCGTTTCGGCAACGGCTGCCTGATCGTCGCCGTTGAGTGTCGGTTTGATCAGCTCCAGATACCAGTCGCAGAACTCACCCCAGACGAACTCGTAGACGGCGTTGGCGGCATCGTTGAAACGGTACGTCTCGATCGCTTCCGTCGTCGCCGCGCGCGCCGCCTCCGTCCGGCCGCGGATCCAAACGTTGATGGTTTGCTCAACGGCTGCGGGGTCAAAGCCTTCGACCCGCATGCACTCGTTCATCTCGGCAAAGCGGGCGGCGTTCCAAAGCTTGGTTGCGAAGTTGCGATAGCCTTCGACACGCTGCGTCGACAGCTTGATGTCGCGGCCCTGCGCTGCCATCGCCGCCAGCGTAAAGCGAAGCGCGTCTGCGCCGTACTGGTCAATCAGGACCAGCGGGTCGATGACGTTGCCCTTCGACTTCGACATCTTCTGGCCGGCCTCGTCGCGGACGAGTGCATGGATGTAGACCGTGTGAAACGGAATCTCATCGCGGAACTGCAGCCCCATCATCATCATCCGGGCGACCCAGAAGAAGATGATGTCGAAGCCCGTGACGAGCACGTCGGTCGGATAGTGGCGCTTCAGCTCGGGCGTGTCTTCAGGCCAGCCGAGCGTCGAAAACGGCCAGAGCGCAGACGAGAACCAAGTGTCGAGCACGTCTTCGTCGCGCGCGAGCTCAACCGGTTTGCCGTAGTGCGCCTCAGCCGCCGATTGCGCTTCGGCCTCGCTTGCGGCGACGAAGACTTCGCCGTCCGGCCCATACCATGCCGGGATCTGATGGCCCCACCACAGCTGACGCGAAATGCACCACGGCTGAATGTCTTCAAGCCATCGGTAATAGTCGTTGGCATAGCGATCGGGGACAAACCGGGTGCGCCCGTCTTTGACAGCTGCAAGCGCCGGCGCTGCCAGCGTCTCGGCGTCGACGTACCACTGGTCGGTCAGCATCGGCTCGATGACGACTTTTGAGCGATCGCCAAACGGCTGCGTGATCTGTTTGTCCTCAACCTTGATCATCAGGCCTTCGGCATCGATGTCGGCGACGACGCGTTTGCGCGCCTCGAACCGGTCGAGGCCGCGATACGCTTCCGGGACAAGATTGATCGCGTCGACGTGCGCCGCATCCGGCTCGCCGCCAGCTTTCACGATCTCCATCGCAGCACGCGACGCGTCCGCATAAGGCGCGCCGTCATCGCGCATGGCTGCGACGTCATCCATCAGCCGATAGAGCGGAATGTTGTTGCGGCGGGCGACAGCGTAGTCGTTGAAGTCATGCGCGCCGGTGATCTTAACCGCGCCAGAGCCGAACGCAGGGTCGGGATACTCATCCGTGATGATCGGGATGAACCGCCGGTGCTGCTTCGGCCCGACCGGGATCTCGCAGAGCTTGCCGACAATCGGTGCGTAGCGCTCATCCGATGGATGAACCGCAACCGCGCCATCGCCGAGCATCGTCTCCGGCCGCGTCGTCGCGATCGAGATGTAGTCGCGCATCTCGCGCAGCGTGACCGTCCCGTCGGCGTCTTTCTCGACGTACTCATACGTCTCGCCATCGGCTAGCGGATACCTAAAGTGCCACATGTGGCCGTCGACGTCGGTGTTCTCGACCTCGAGATCGGAGATTGCCGTCTGGAATTGCGGGTCCCAGTTGACGAGCCGCTTGTCCTTGTAGATCAGCCCGGCACGGTAGAGTTCGACGAAGACCTTGAGGACGGCGTCGGACAGGCCCTCATCCATCGTAAAGCGTTCGCGCGACCAATCGCAGGACGCGCCCAGGCGCTTCAACTGATTGATGATCGTGCCGCCGGATTCCTCTTTCCACTGCCAGACGCGCTTGAGGAACTTGTCGCGGCCGAGTGTGCGCCGGTCCGGCTCCTGGTGTTCCATGAGCTGGCGCTCAACGACCATCTGCGTCGCGATGCCGGCGTGATCCGTGCCTGGCTGCCAAAGGACATCGCGGCCCTTCATGCGCTGATACCGGCAGAGGATGTCCTGCAGCGTGTTGTTGAGCGCGTGGCCCATGTGCAGCGAGCCGGTCACGTTCGGTGGCGGGATGACAATCGTATAAGGCTTGCCGTCTTTACGGTCCTCGCGGCCGGCCTTGAACGCATCCACCTGCTCCCAGGCCTCCGCGATCCGGGATTCGATCTCGGCGGGCTGATAGGTTTTTTCGAGCATGATCGTGTGGTTCGGTTCGCGGACACTGACGCGCGGGCGGAGGCACTGCCCCGGGTCAGGCGGACGTAAGTCTGGGGTCTTGCCGCTGTCAACTGGCGCGGCCGCACCGGCCGGAACGAAGGGCCGAAACGAAGGGCGCGGGCCGGCGGGCTTACTCCGCGGCGTCGGCCCGTGGTGATGGCTTTACGGCGCCGGTTTCGCGGCGCGCTTTCAATTCCTCGGCAAGCGCCTTCTGCACCAGCCCCGGCAGGTTCTCGTCAAGCCATTCGCGGATCATCGGGCGCAGCACATCTTCGAGGAGTGCCTCGCCCGCTGAGCCGCCGACCGCCGCCTTTGACTGAGACGCCGGCGTGTCATCGGTCGCAGCATTTGGCGTCACCGCCGTCGGCGTCGGGTCCGCAACGGCTGGCGTCTTGGGTTCCGCCTTGCGCACGGCAGCGCTCGCCAGTGCCGCAGACGCCACCGCGCTGTGGGCATCGACTGGAGCCGCGGGCGCCGCGGGTTTCGACGCCACTGGTGCGGGCTCTGCCTGCGAGGCTTCGACGTGGCGCGCGACGACCGGCTCGACCTTGGCCTCTGGTTCTGACGTCGCACCCGATGCCGCGACCTCGGCGTCGGGCTGGCCAACGTCGGCCGGCTCAGGCGACGGCGCGACGCCGGATGTCAGCTCCGCTTGTTGACCGGACGTTGGTTCCGGCGCGGCCCCTGTCTCAGTCGCGGCCGAGCCCGTGACATCACGCAACGGCTGAGCCTCTGACCGCGCCAGCGCTTCCCGGTCCGCACGCATCGAGGCGCGGAGCCGGTCCAACGCTGAGAGCGCTGCGGGAGGGGCCTCCTCTGCCGTTTGGAATGCAGCCGGCCGCGCTGCATCCGGCGTGCCGATGTCAGCAGCAGGTTCAGCCGGCGGCGCCGCGTCCTGCAAGGGCTCATCTGAGCGCGCCGGCGCTGACGCTGCAAACAGCGAACCCGTCTCGGCAACGGGTGTGGTGCTGGGTGCCGGTTCCGCAGCTTGGGCGGCGGCGGGCTGGTCATGCGCCGCCGCAACCATCGGAGCAGGCTCCGCCTTCGCGACGGGCGCGCGCGGCTCTGCGACGGGTGCCGGTTCAGCGGGCGTTTCAGCCGAAGGGGTTGCGCGCTCCTGTCGTGGCTCGCCAACGGACGCTGCGCGCGGCCAAGGCTGCCGGGCGACGGCCGGTTGCGGATCACTTGGCACGGGCGTGCGCGCGGGCGCTGGATCGGCGGCTGGCTCTGACGCGTCTTGCGCAGGCGCAGGTGCCGGCATCGGTGGCGTCGTTGGGACCTGTCGCGGATCGTCGGAAATGATCTTCCGGATCGACGCCAGGATATCTTCCATGCTCGGTTCGGCGTTCTGATCTTGACTGCTCATGGCGTCTCTCTCGGCAACACGCGGTCTGGCATCCACGCAAGCGTAGGCGATAGCGGAGCCGGCGACGACTCGGCGCTCTAATTCTCACAACAAGTGAAAGCTGCCGCAAAAACAAGGCTGAAATCGCACAACAGACATCCCACGCGGAGATCGTCCATCAGACGGGCGCCGGCCTCAAGGCGCTGTCGCGACTTTCTGCCGTCTGCCGAATGCTATTTGTAGGTGCCGTGCTTGCCGGGCTTTGCGTGGTAGCGCTCGCGGCGTCCATCGCGGTGCGTGATCGAAAGACCGAACCACTTGCGGCGCACCTCGTGGTAGTGGACGTCCGGGTCGTAGAGCTTTGAAGCCACCCGATACTGAATGCCATCGAGCCGACCCATCGCGGAAAGCAACGTGTAGGCGTTCACAACGATGTCGCGGCGGGTCGTCGACAGCGCGACCTCGGAATCGAGCAGCGTTTGCTGCGCCTCCAGCACGTCGAGCAGCGTCCGCTGGCCAACGCGCTCCTCCTCCTGCACGCCCTGCAGCGCGATGCGGTTGGCATCCACCTGCACCTGCGCCGACGTGAGCTGGGCCTGCGACGCAAGGAACAACGACCACGCGCTGACGGCATCGGACCGCACCTGCTGCCGCGCAGTTTCGATATCCTGGATGCGGCCGACATGCTGGTGCTTGGCCTGGCGGATCTGCGCGTACGTCTCGCCGCCTTGATAGAGCGGAATGTTCATGCGCGCCGTCAGCGAGCCCTGCTCGTTGAGCTCGGAGGCGGCCGTCGAGTCGCGCTGTTTCGAATACTGCGCTTCAAGCGTGACCGATGGCGCCAACTGCCCCGTGATGCGCGCGACCGTGAAGCGGGCCGCCTGCTCGAGGTAGAGCGCGCGGATGACCGCTGGGTTCTGGCGCCGCGCAACTGCGATGGCCTGGGCGACGGTCTTCGGCAAAAGCCGCGATGGTAGACGCGGCTCGCGCAGGTTCTTTGCGGCCTGGCCAACGGCCTGGCGGTAGCGCGCGCGGCTGGCCCGTAGGTTTGCGCGCGCAAGATCAATTGCAGACGCAGCCGCGGCCCGCGCCGCGCGGGCCTGGGCGACATCGGTCCGCGTCACTTCACCGACCTGGAACCGATCCTGCGTTGCCTGCAGCTGGCGCTGAAGGAAGGTCAGGTTGGCCTGCCGCAATCGCAGGATCGCAAGATCGCGGACGACATCGACATAGGCCGTCGCCGCCTGAAGGAGAACGCGCTGTTCGACATCGCGGAGCGTTTCCTGCCCGGCCCGCACGTTCGCCTCGGCCTCGTTGACCGAATTCACGATCTGAAACCCCTGGAACAGCGTCTGGTTGAGGTTGAGTGCGTATCCGCGGGGGCGCGAGCGGCCCTCGGTTGGCGAGTCCGGCACCGTGTTCGTGTTTTGCACGCCGACGTTCACGCTGGCGCTGATGTCCGGGCGGAACCCCGAGTTCGCGATCGCGACGCCTTCATCCGTCGCGCGCAACCGCGCGCGCTCAGCGTCGATCTCCGGATTGTTCTTGTAAGCCGCAGCCAGCGCCTGATTAAGCGTGTCTGCTTGCGCAGGCATCGCACCCAGCGCACCAGCAAGCATCGCGAAGGCGAGGCTCGGGACAGCTAGGATCCGAAGTCCACGTCTGAGTGTCGCCTGACCTGCCAGCACTGCCCGCCCTCGCCCTACGAATTAATCTCCGCATCCAGAGATCGATTCTTTCGGACGAGTCCCGAAATTCTTAACAACCTATCAACAAAGGCCACGAGTGCGCCCGGCGCACAACGCAGCGCCTGGACGGGCTTGGTTTTTTCGGGATCGAGCGTGGCGGTGCCCACACATGATGCACAGTTGAGTGCTGATCATCAGCGTGCATTTCAAATGATACTGCGTGGACTAGTCGAAGGTGCGCGCGCGCAGTGAGACCGGGGCTTTCAGCCGTTTCGTCTGGACGCGGCGCACCTGCTGCGTGTTGCGGAACCGCGGCGTTGGCATGCGGACGTTTGCGCGCTTTGCGATCTTCTTCTTGCGCCGCGTACGAGTCTGCAACTTCGGCGTGCGTAGCTTGAGCGGTACGCGCGCATTTTGCTTTTGAGCGCGCTTCCGCGGCGCGGCTTCGCGGCTTGGCACAATCGAACCCGTCGTCAGCGGCGCGTGGGCCGGCGCACGCTCCGCCTCGCGATTTGGGATTGGCGGCCAGGCCTCAGGCTCGATGATTTCCCGCTCGGGCGAAGGGCGCAGCCGCCAGGCCTGCCGCGCCTCCGTCTGCTCCGCCTCTTCAGGCGACACCGGCACCGGCTGCTTGATTGAAGTCGTCAGCCACTTACCCTTGGCTTCCTCATAGTGCGCCTTCGGCTCATAGATCGCGGTCGACAGCTTGAGCATGTCCGCGTCAAGCCGTCCGATCTCGGCGAGCAGCGTGTATTGGGCGACGACCGCGTTCCGCTCAGTCCGGGCGAGCGCGGCGCGCGCCTCGAGCAGTTCCTGCTCCGCGTTCAACACATCAAGTAGCGTCCGCTGGCCAACCTGCTGTTCAGCGCGCACCCCATCAAGCGCCGTTTGGCTGGCGCGCACCTGAATCCGATCCGACTTGATCCGCGCGAGGGCGGCCATGAGGCGCGACCAAGCAGCCGTCGTGCGGCTTTCAACTTCGCGCTTTGCCTGTTCAATCTCCTGCAGCCGGCCGACGTGGAGGTGCTTGGCTTCACGCACCCGCGCCCGCGTCTCGCCGCCGGCGTAAAGTGGGATCGTCACGCGGCCGCTAATGCTTGCTTCCTGCTGCTCGGTCGTCCCGCGGCCCGGTGCGTACTGGTGTTCAAAGTCGCCTTCGATCCGCACTTGCGGCAGCAGCTCGCCCCAGATCTGGTCAACTTCATGCCGCGCCGCTGTCTCGCGGTAGAGCGCCTGATGCACGCGCGGGGCCTCACGGATCGCATACTGAATGGCTGTTTCAAGCGTGCGCGGCACGAGCTTGAGCTTCATCGGCGGCTTGCGCAGACCCTGCGCGTCATGGCCGACCACGCGGCGATAGTCCGCACGGCTTGCCTTAAGGCTGGCGCGGGCTTCATCGAGCGCTGAAAGGGCACGCGCCCGGCGGGCTTCTGCTTGCGCGACATCCGTTCGGGTCACTTCGCGGACAGCGCGGCGGGCGCGCGCGGCGCGCAGCTCACCGGTCAAAACCCGCACATTCGCTTCGTTGAGGCGCACCAGCATCTGGTCGCGCACGACATTCATGTAGGCCGTTGCCGCATCGAGCAGGATCGCAGCTTCAGCGCCGCGCAACCTGGCCCGGCCCTCGCGCACCCGCGCTTCTGCCTGGCCGACCGCATTGCGGGTCCGGAAGCCATCAAACAGCGGCTGGGTCAGGTTGACGCCGTAGCCGTATTCCTTCGAGCCGCCAGTGCCTGTCTGGTCAGGCCGCGTCTTCAGGTGCTCGTAGCCATAACTCGCGCGCCCTGTCACACGCGGCCGCCAGCCAGAACGCGCACGCGAGACGGTCTCGTCCGTCGCGCGGACGCGGGCCCGCTGTGCATCGAGTGTTGGATTGCTCTCGTAAGCTGACGTCAGCGCCTGGTGCAGCGATTCAGCTTGCGCCGCGCCTGCTTGCGCGCAGGCACACACAGCCGCCGCCGCGGCGAGAGCCCATCGCGTCAGCGCAGTCCGGTCACTTCGGTGTTTGGGAGGACATCCCAAAACGGTCATTGCGCCACTCCGGGCAAACACAGGGGAACCGCCGGGCGCCAGAGACGCGGCGTGAAAGGATCAGCGGTGACGGAGTACGCAGACAGGACCGAGGTTCGCAGGCCGAACTTCAGTCGCCCCACAGTGCGATCGCTGCGGTTAACAAACGCCTAAAGACGTTCGTTGAACCTATGATTGGAGAGGTGATTTTCCGTTTGCAATCAACGGCTCAGAAGACAAACTCGGATTTCGCCTCGAAGCCTGGCAACACCGGCGCATCGGCATCGAACAATTGGCGGTCAGCAAACTGGCCCGAGGTGCGGCGCCATTGCACAGCGCGGCGAACCCCGTCGACCTGCGCAACCGCCACCAGCACGCCGCCGTCCTTGAGCTGGTCCAGCAGCTCGGGCGGCACATCGGCAACCGCGCCGTTCAACAGCATGGCGTCGTATGGCCCTTCGCTATCGTAGCCGTCGGTAAGCCGGCCGTTGACGAGCGCCACGTTGTCGATCTCTTCGGCAGCCAGCGCTTCGGCCGCGATGGCGGTCAGTTGCGGGTCCTCATCAAGCGCCACGACCGTCTGTGCAATCCGCGACAGGATTGCGGACGAGTACCCGGTGGCGCACCCGACATCCAACACGATCGCCGCGTCGCCGAGTTCAAGCGCCTGGACAAGCCGCGCCTGCGTCCGCGGCGCCAGCAGGAATCGCGGCACTGACGCCTTCTCCTCGGCCGCCGCGCTCAGCGGAACGTCGCGGTCCATGTAACAGACGGGGCGCACCTCAGCCGGGACAAATGTCTCGCGGGGCAGCGCCAGCATCGCGCGAATGACGCGGCGGTCCGTCATATCGCTCGGCCGGACCTGGCTTTCGACCATGTTGAGGCGCTGCAGGGCGTAGTCGCTCATGTTGATCCCGGCACGATGAAACCAGCCGGGCGTCCCCGGCAGCGGAAGGTCGGGCGGCAAAATCGCGTCGCCAGCGACGTGACCTACGGCACGTTTCGCGGCGGTTGCGATCTGCAATTGCCCTTGATGACGCGGGTGTGATACATGCCCGGCTCGCTTCGACGCAACCAGTTGTTTCGCGGATGAACCGACTATTCATTCACGGCAGCGTACGGTCGCGGGAGCGATGGCCACGTGGCGGAGTGGTGACGCAGCGGATTGCAAATCCGTATACCCCGGTTCGATTCCGGGCGTGGCCTCCACATCGAACTGGGTGACAGCGATCCGCGCCCGCGGTTTTCGCTTGGCACTCCAGCGGGCGGTTGTTATGCACCGCTCTCGCACAGGCGATCCGCGGTAGCTCAGCGGTAGAGCAATCGGCTGTTAACCGATCGGTCGTAGGTTCGAATCCTACCCGCGGAGCCAGTTTTCCGGCTGGCTGAATCGTCGGATGTTGCGACCTCCACCGTACCCTCTCCGAACCTACGATTCTTGTGTTTCGCGCATACGTTGTCGCTATGCGCGGGGGTTCGAATCCGACCCGCGGAGCCAGTTTTCGGCTGGCTGGATCGTCGGGTGTTGCGACCTCCCGGTTCCCTCTCCGAACCTACGATTCTTGTGTTTCGCGCATACGCTTACGCTATGCGCGCGGGTTCGAATCCGACCCGCGGAGCCAGTTTTCCGGCTGGTCGGATCGTCGGGTGTTGCGAGCTCCACCGTACCCTCTCCGAACCTACGAGTCTGTCGTTTCGCGCATACGCTGACGCTTTGCGCGCGGGTTCGAATCCGACCCGCGGAGCCAGTTTTCGGCTGGCTGGATCGTCGGGTGTTGCGACCTCCACCGTACCCTCTCCGAAGCTACGATTCTTGTGTTTCGCGCATACGCTGGCGCTGTGCGCGCGGGTTCGAATCCGACCCGCGGAGCCAATGTTCCGGCTGGCTGGATCGTCGGGTGTTGCGACCTCCACCGTACCCTCTCCGAACCTACGAGTCTGTCGTTTCGCGCATACGCTGACGCTATGCGCGCGGGTTCGAATCCGACCCGCAGAGCCAGTTTTCCGGCTGGTCGGATCATCGGGTGTTACGACCTCCACCGTACCCTCTCCGAACCTACGAGTCTGTCGTTTCGCGCATACGCTGACGCTATGCGCGCGGGTTCGAATCCGACCCGCAGAGCCAGTTTTCCGGCTGGTCGGATCGTCTGGTGTTGCGACCTCCACCGTACCCTCTCCGAACCTACAAGTCTGTCGTTTCGCGCATGCGCTGACGCTATGCGCGCGGGTGGTTCTCTTTGCCGGCGGTCCAGTCGAACGCGATGTGAAGGTCCTGATCAGGAAACCGCCGAACGTTCGCGGCTGCGAAAAGCATAGCCATCGGTTGCATCAACGAGATCAGCAGCACGGCAGAGCGTCCGCAGCGCGGCTTCAGCCGACGTTCCTTAGCGCCGTTTCGGCTGCGTGGAACAGATCGTCCGCCGTCGAGCGCGGGCCGATGAGGCGAAACGTATCGTCGGCGTCGCGGACAATCGTGATGGTCAGATGATCAATGACGGTCGTTACGCAACGCCCGGGCGCGAGTGCCTCGCCATCGACGTCGATACGGCAGAGACGGCGCATCGCATCGACCGCACCTTCGCCGTGCAGCCGCAGACACACGAGCCCGTCAGACTGATCAACGACGCGCACGCCTTCGAGCTGTGGATTCGTAGTCAGCGGGTCATCTGGTGTGGCGCCGCCCGTCGGATCGGAGATCATCAGCCAGCGCAACGCGCCGAGGCCGAGCGCCTCTGTCCCTCGCTCATCGATCGTTGCGACATGACCGATCGGAGGCAATGGCGATCCGCTGCCATCGGCGTCTGGTCGAGCCGAGCGCGGACAGGTTGCGATCACCAACGCCCGACCCGCTATAACCTCTAGCCGCCCGCGCGCGGTCTCGACGACACGACCGTCGAGCGGGTGCGTCTCAGCAAGAGCCGACGCCGCTGCCTCAGCCACGCTGCTTGCCTCCGTCCGGGTCGTAGACGTACGGCGAGACGATCTCGACATCCGTGTTGCGGCCGCGAACGGCGTCGTAGGCCACAACGATCTCGCCGATGCGGTCTGCGCCACGATCAATCAGGCCAAGGCCGATCATGTGGCCAAGCGTCGGCGAGTACGCGACTGAGGTCATGTGACCTTCATCCGTCGCGAGCGACGGCTCTGCGTCCTTCGCAATGAAGTGCGCGCCGGCGTCAATCTCTGCTTCGCGCTGGACCGGCCGGAAGCCCATCAAGCGCGGTCCCTTCGCGTCCACCAGAGCCTCGCGCTTGCTCAGCACTTTGCCGATGCAGTCCTTCTTTGCCGACACCATCGCGCCGAGCCCGAGCATGGCAGCCGTCGTCTGACCGTTGAGTTCACCACCGGCTGCGTGCCCCTTCTCGATGCGCAACACGTTCAAAGCTTCGACGCCGTAGGGCGCAACGCCCAGATCGCAGCCGGCCTGCATCAGGCGATCCATCAGCGCCGGGCCATAGCGGCTCGGCACCACCAGCTCGTAGGCAAGCTCGCCGGAAAACGAGATGCGGAACAGTCGCGCGGGCGTCCCGCCGCAGACGTTGAGAGCACTGCAGGCCATAAACGGGAATGCCGTGTTTGACAGATCGAACGGCGCATCGACGATCCGCTCAAGCAGCGCGCGCGACTTCGGTCCAGCAACGGCCACCTGGAACCAAGCATCCGTCACCGACTCAAAGCTCACATCGAGACCCGGCCACAGACCTTGGTGGCAGAACTCCATGTGCTCGAAGACGCGACCGGCCTGCGCAGTCGTCGTCGTGATCAGGAAGTGGTCATCGCCAAGGCGCGCGACCGTGCCGTCGTCGAAGACGATACCGTCCTCGCGCAGCATCAGGCCGTAGCGCGTGCGTCCAACCTTCAGCGTCGACATCATGTTGGCGTAGAGGCGGTCCAGCAGCGTCGCCGCATCAGGGCCCTGCACGTCGATCTTGCCGAGCGTCGAGACATCGCAGATGCCGACGGCCTCGCGCACGACCATGACTTCGCGATCGACGGACTGGCGCCAGTGCGTCTCGCCGGGCTGGGCGAACCACTCCGCGCGCAGCCACGCCCCGGTCTCGACAAACGAGGCCCCATGGGCGGCGGCCCAATCGTGGCCCGGCGTGCGCCGCGTCGGTCGATAGGCCTTGCCGCGCGCGCGGCCGGCGAACGCGCCGATCGGCACCGGCGTGTAGGGCGGGCGATAGATCGTTGTGCCCGTCTCAGCGATCGACTGGCCGGCCGCTTCGGAGAGGAGCGCGAGGCCGATGAGGTTGGCGGTCTTGCCCTGGTCCGTCGCCATGCCGAGCGTTGTGTAGCGCTTGGCGTGCTCGACGGAGCGAAAGCCCTCCATGTGGGCCTGCGCAATGTCCTTTCCGGTGACATCGTTCTGATAGTCGACCCACGCCCGGCCCTGCTTGGCGCTCGCGCCGACGTACCAATGCGGCTTGACGCCTGTGGGCTCATCATCGGCGCGGGCGGCGGCATCCGCGCCGGCGCCAAAGCCCAGCTCCTGAGCCGCAGCGGCACCGGCCGCGTGCCCGGACGTGAGCGCCGCCGCAAGGCTGAACGTCCCGTTTGCGGCACCAGCGACGGTCATCCCTTGCGGGGCATCAGCCGATGGGACGAAGGCTGCAATGTCATCGCGCCACTCAGGTTTGCCGCGCTTATGGCAGGTGAGGTGCACGCTCGGATTCCAGCCGCCTGAGACGGCAAGACAATCGGAGTAGATCTCTTCGCCGTTCGTCAGACGGATCGTCGTGAGGCCAAGCCGCCCGCGCGTGTTTGCGACCTCAGCGTCATAGATCGCGCGCACGCCCTGGACAGGCGGGGCCTGCACGGCATCACGCGGCCGCGTGTCGATGATGGCTGCGACCTCGATGCCGCTTGCCGCAAGGTCTCGGGCTGTCCGCCACCCATCATCCGAGGTCGTAAACACGCTTGCGCAACGCCCGGGTGCGACGCCGTAGCGATTGATGTAAGCGCGGACGGCGCCGGCCATCATGATGCCCGGCCGGTCGTTGTTTGCAAACGCGATCGGACGCTCAATGGCGCCGGCTGCGAGCACCGCACGGTTGGCGTAGATCCGCCAATGGATCTGCCGCGGCTTGCGATGGTCCTGCCGAGCAGGGACTTCGACCGCGCCGTAGACGCTATGGTCAAACGCGCCGTAGACGGTGGTGCGCTGAAGGCAGGTCACGCGATCTGAGGCTGCGAGTTCGGCCGCGGTTTGCGCAGCCCACGCAGCGCCGCTGCCGCCATTGACCTCATAGGTCTCGGCGAGCAACCGCCCGCCAAAGCGCCGGTCTTCGTCCGCGATGATGACGCGCGCACCAGCTCTGGATGCGGCAAGCGCTGCGCTGAGCCCGGCCGGCCCGGCCCCGATGACCAGCAGGTCGCAGTGCAGATAGCCATGGTCGTAGCTGTCCGGATCCGGCGCGGTCGAGAGCCGGCCAAGCCCTGCCGCGCGCCGGATCAACGGCTCGTACACGCGCTCCCAAAAGCCCTTCGGCCACATGAAGGTCTTGTAGTAGAAGCCCGCGCCGATCAGTGGGGCTGCAAGATCGGTGACCGCCATGGCATCGAACGACAGCGGGCCGACGTGGTTTTGGCTTTGCGCGACCAAACCGTCAGTGAGCGGCGTCACGGTCGCGCGCGTGTTCGGCTCGCGGTGCGTGCCGTCGCCAAGCTCCACCAACGCGTTCGGCTCCTCTGACCCGGCCGTCAGAATGCCGCGCGGGCGATGGTACTTAAACGAGCGGCCGACCAGCCGCTGACCGTTGGCAAGCAACGCCGACGCGAGCGTATCGCCTTCATAGCCTTCAAACCGGCGGCCGTTAAAGGTGAAGCCCAGCGTGCGCCCGCGGTCGACGAGACCACCGCCGATCCGGTGAGACTGTGCAGCGGGCCCGGCATCCGGGCGCCCGGGCCAGAGCCCATCGCGCAAAACCGGCATGCCGGGGCGGAGTGAGACATCACTCATGATCCAGCCTCCGCGGTCCGACCCGCATCGCGCGCCAGTTCGACCTCGATGATCTCGTGCGTTCGCGTATCGCGCGTCACGACCAGCAGCGACCGGTCACCGTGCACGTGCAGCCAGAGTTCGCGATGCGGCCCGGCGAGGTTGTCGCGGAGGTAGACGTAGTCGTGGAACGCGGCGATCGCATTGGCCGCGTCTGGGGCCGGGCGCGCGAGGCGTTCGGCCGCGCCGAGATACGTGAACTCAGCCGCGTCGCGCGGCCCGAGCAGTGGATGATTGATCAGCATGGCAGCGTTCCCCTTGCCCGCGTCAATGGATGCCGGGGAACGGGCCGATGCCGCTCTCGTCGATCATCGCGCCGCGCATGTAGCGGTCGAGGCGGTACGCGGTTGCAACCTCATGCGGCTCATCGCGCGCAATGAGGTGGGCGTAGCAATATCCGCTTGCAGGCGTCGCTTTGAAGCCGCCGTAGCACCAGCCGCCGTTGAAGTAGAGCCCGTCCACATGCGTGCGGTCGATGAAGGGCGAGCCGTCCATCGACATGTCCATCAGGCCGCCCCAGATGCGCAGGACACGGGCGCGGCCGAGCAACGGAAAGATCGCCATGCCCTCCTCGGAGACCTCTTCGATGGTGTCCAGGCCGCCGCGCTGCGCATACGAGTTGTAGCCATCAATGTCGCCGCCGAAGACAAGCCCGCCTTTGTCCGACTGGCTGATGTAAAAGTGGCCCGCGCCGAACGTGACGACGCCATCGATGACCGGCTTCAGACCTTCCGAGACAAACGCCTGCAGAACGTGGCTCTCGATCGGGAGGCGGATGCCGGCCTGGCCCATCACGCGCCCGGAGGACCCTGCGACGCAGACGGCGACCTTGCCGGCTCCGATCGTGCCACGCGTCGTCTCGACACCGCGGCAGACGCCGCCTGCAATGTCGAACCCGGTGACTTCGCAGTTTTGAATGATGTCGACGCCAAGCCGATCGGCGCCGCGCGCGTATCCCCATGCGACGGCATCGTGGCGGACGGTGCCGCCGCGCGGTTGCAAAAGGCCGCCGCGGATCGGGAAACGCGCCGTGTCGAAATCGAGAAACGGGTAGAGCTTGCGGACACCGTCGCGATCGAGCAGCACCGGGTCCGCGCCCGCGAGCGCCATGGCGTTGCCGCGCCGGGCATACGCATCGCGCTGCGCGTCGGAGTGATAGAGGTTGAGGACGCCGCGCTGCGAGACCATCGCATTGTAGTTCAGCTCCTGCTCCAGCCCCTCCCAGAGCTTGAGTGAGAACTCGTAGAACGGCTCGTTGCCGGGAAGCAGATAATTGGAGCGGATGATCGTTGTGTTGCGGCCAACGTTGCCGCCGCCGATGTAGCCCTTCTCGAGGACGGCGACGTTGCCGATGCCGTAGACGCTTGCAAGGTAGTACGCCGTCGCAAGCCCATGCCCGCCGCCGCCAATGACGATCACGTCGTAGCGCGCCTTTGGCTCCGGCTCGCGCCACATCGGCGCCCAGCCCGTTCCGCCCTTCAGCGCTTCCGTCAGCAGCCTGAACCCGGAATACCGCATGCAGCCGATCCTCCACCACTGCATCTGACAGCAGCCGGCGCAGACGCGCTATCCCCGGAAAGACGCAAGTTTGACGCGAACCGAAGGCGGCGGCCGAACGGAGGTGCATGGTTGATGACTTGGGGCGTTAGATCGCTGACTTTGCCGCGAGCGCGACCAACACGCCAGCAAACATGACGGCAAACACCAGCCGGAGGATAACGCTGCCGGCGTTGACCGGGCCGCCGGTGCGATCGCCGGCGCCGCGCCCCACGGCTTGCTGATCGTCGCGCAGGACGTGCGCGCCGGAGCCGCAGCACGCGCAGCACGCGGTTTGGCCCTCCTCGTTGCACGAGAAACCGGTTCCGCAGCACGCTTGGCAACGGACAGTCCCGCGGCGCGTGTGTTGGTCCGCTTCGATAGGTCCACCTCGGTGACGTGGGCACGCTACAGCCAAACACGAATTTTGCATTCTACAATACCACAGCCAACGTATGCCAACGTCGCCGCGACATGAAAGATGAATTTTATGGTCTGCATTGACAGGGCGGCTAAAGTGTTGTGGATTTTTACTATCCAGTTTAGCCTGCGAGGATAAGCATGTGCGAGGTCAGCCCGGCCGGTGGCGATACCCCCGATGCGAACGATCGGCCGCGCAAGGGGCGGCGGCTACGTCCCTGGCAGATGCGCGGCAACGTCGCCTGCTCCGTGGTCGGCACATGCCTTAGCGACCGCGATCTGCTCGAGATCCTAAAACGGCTCCGATTGAAAACGGCAGAGAACCTGCCGTCGTTCGAGCTGCACGGATACTTCGTCGAAGCGTTGACGCAGGACTGCCCCGTCGCGCGTACGGCGCAGAAAGTGCTGGACCGGCGCCATGAAGGCATCCTGCGCCTTTTCGGCCAGACCGGCGAGCGACGCGCCCTGGAAGCGCTCTGGCGACGCGAGTTCAACGCGGGCCGCATTCCCGGCGCTTACTGGGCGCTGCAGACGTTCGATCACATCCCGGAAAGTCTTCACGTGGAAGCGTTCGGCGAGGTCCACATGCTGAGCCACATCCTTGGGCGCGCGATCAATGTCGACATCGAACGCATCGACACGTTGCAGGCCCAGATCGCTGACCTGCAAAGTGTGATTGCGCGGCTCCGTCGCCGCCATCGCGAGGTGATCGCAGCGCGTGATGACAGGATCGCCGATCTTGAAAAACGCGCCATCGCCGCTGGCGGTGTGCCGGCCGTGTCAGCGGCTCCGAGGCCTGTGTCGCATCCGGCGCTTGAGACAGAGAAACACACGCGCGCGCTCATGAAGGCGCGAGAACGCGCCCGCGCTGCAGAAACGCAGAACGACGAGCTTGCCCGCGAGATCACGCGCCTGCGGCGAAGCATCCAGGAGCTTGAGAGGCTCAACCGCTCCTTCGAGGACGCCGACGCAACGTGTCCGGGGGCGCTCGCATGCGAACTCAACCTGCCGGCCGACGAGCGCCTCCGTGTGCTCTATCTCGGCGGCCGGACGGGCTCGATTGAATATCTGCGGGTGATCGCAGAGAACGCCTCAGCCGACCTGCTGCACCACGATGGCGGCCTGCAGGAAAGCTTCCACAAGATCGCGCCGATGATTGAACAGTGCCACGTGGTCTTCTGTCCCGTAGACTGCGTCAGTCATCGCGCGTGTTTGTTTGCCAAAGGCGAGTGCCGCCGTCTGCGCAAGGGTTTCGTGCCGCTGATTTCGGCCGGCCAGACCACCTTCGCCCGGGCGCTTGATGAGATCCGCCGTTAGAACCCGTGGGCGCCGGCAATCGGAGCCCGCCCGCTTGGCGTGATTGGATGTCGCATTGCGCTTGTGGACCGGATCACTCGGTTGCGCGTAACCAAGGCGACGACAGACACGCAGGTTGCAGGCCATGCAGACATCAAACGGCCCAGCGCAGGACCTAACCGCGGGCAATGACACCCAGGGGCATCCGCGCCTGCACGACGTGCCGGATTGGACGTACCTCCTGCGCGAATATTACCAGATGTATCTGCGTTCGAGCGCTGGCGGCAGCCAGAAGATCAGGTCGCATCAGCGCGTCGTCCGCGAGCAAGTCTCGAAAATCATCGACGGCAATGCCGAGATCAAACTGCGCGAGCCGGTCACCAAGCCGGTTTGCGCACACCTGAAACGCTCACTGGACCGCGGCCTGGTGCAGAACACGGCGCCACTCGTTCGCGCGATCGAAAGCGTGGTGCACCTGCTGGCGTGGGAGTACGGCTACGAAAAGCTGCCAAAGCACCTGTCGGGGAAGTTCGCGTACGCCGAGATCGCAGGGCCCAACGGTCCGGTCGTCTATGACAACCTGATCATCGGCCTCGTCCTCTTCGCGCCCAAATGCGTGTACCCGACCCATAGCCACGACGGGATTACCGAGAGCTACTTCTGCCTCTCGGGCGCGGTCTCCGAAAACGACGATGGCGTTTACGCGCCGGGTTCGCTCATTTTCAATCCGCCCCGCCGGACGCACCGCATAACGGTCGCCGACCGCGAGCCTTGCTTGCTCGCCTACGCCTGGGCCGGCCCGCGCGACAAACTCGCGGATCAAAAGATGGTCCTCGGTCGCAGGCGCAAGTAGGCGGCATCAGGTCACCCGACCAGCGTCGCCTCGGTGGCAGCTTCAAGGTCCGACTGGCTGACGTCTGGTGCAAGCTCGACGAGCTTCAAGCCGCCATCGACGACGTCAAGCACGCCGAGATTGGTGATGATGCGGTCGACCACGCCCGCGCCGGTGAGCGGCAAGGTGCAGGACTTCAGGACCTTGCTCTCACCCTTCTTGTTGGTGTGGTCCATCACGACGATCACGCGGCCGACACCTGCGACCAGGTCCATCGCGCCGCCCATTCCTTTGACGAGCTTGCCCGGGATCATCCAGTTCGCGAGATCGCCGTTTTCGGCCACTTCCATTGCACCCAAAATCGCCATTGCGATCTTGCCGCCGCGGATCATGCCGAACGAGGTGGCTGAATCGAAGTAAACCGTGCGGTCGAGTTCGGTGATCGTCTGTTTGCCGGCATTGATGAGGTCGGGATCGGCCTCATCCTTCGTCGGGAACGGCCCCATACCAAGCATGCCGTTTTCCGATTGCAGCGTGACGTCGACGCCTTCGGGGATGAAGTTCGACACCAGCGTCGGAATGCCGATGCCGAGGTTGACGTACATGCCGTCTTCGAGTTCGTGCGCCGCGCGGGCGGCCATCTGATTTCGGTCCCAAGCCATCGGGTCAGCCCTCCCTCGTGGTCAGTTGCTCGATGCGTTTCTCATGTTCGCCCTGGATCAGCCGGTGCACGTAGATGCCAGGCAAGTGGATATTGTCTGGATCGAGCGATCCGATCGGCACGATCTCCTCGACCTCGGCAACGCAGACCTTGCCGCTCATTGCAGCAGGCGGATTGAAATTGCGGGCCGTCTTGCGGAACACGAGGTTGCCGAGCTGGTCAGCCTTCCAGGCTTTGACGATCGCGAGGTCGGCTACGATGCCGCGCTCTAGGATGTAGGTCTCGCCGTCGAACTCTTTGTGTTCTTTGCCCTCGGCGATCTGCGTGCCGACACCGGTCTTGGTGTAGAAGCCCGGAATTCCGGCACCGCCAGCGCGCATGCGCTCAGCGAGCGTGCCCTGCGGATTAAACTCGACCTCCAGTTCGCCGGCGATGTACTGCCGCATGAATTCGGCGTTCTCGCCAACGTACGACGAGATCATCTTCTTCACCTGCCGGGTCTCCAGCAGGATGCCGATCCCGAAGTCATCGACGCCCGCATTGTTCGAGACGAACGTCAGGTCCTTCGTGCCTGCGTCCTTGATGGCCGAGAGGCACAGCTCTGGAATACCGCAGAGCCCAAAACCGCCGGCCGCGATCAGCATGCCGTCAAACAGCAGGCCGTCGAGCGCGGCCTTCGCATTCGGAAAGACTTTCTGGGCCATGCCCTGCTCCCTGTCGCGTCCGGCGCGCCCTAGAAGCAGGCGCGCGTGTCGCCTTACGGTCTCGCGCGAAACGGAGCAGGTGGCAAGATCGCGGCCGACGTCAGGCGCGGGTCGGGCGGCGTTTCAGAACGGTCAGACGGCCGGAGTAAAGCGTGGAACGCAGATAGAGCTCGCCGATCAGCAGGTTCGGCACCCAGCAGAGCCACGTCAGCACGGGATACCAAACCTCCATCGGATAACCGAACTGCGGTGCGACAATGAACATCGGCCGGATCGCGACAACCGCCAGCGTCAGGGCAAATGACCGGATCATCCAACGCCGGTGCGCCAGGAAGTCCTTCCGCCGCGCGGTGCGGTAGGCAACGTACGTCGTCCAGAACCAAGCGATAGCAAGCGCGCCGAAGCCGGCCTTGGCGACGAGCCCTGCGCTGTTGGCGGTCGCAAGCGCAAATCCGGTGACGGCGCTTACCCAGATGCAGACGCAGTAGGCGGTCCCAGCCCAGCGGTGCCATTTTGGGCTTGCCTTCCGCGCGGCGGTTGAGAACGCGAAGAACCCGATGAGCAGCGGCGGCACGGCCGTCAGCACGTGCACGACGAGCACGGCATGATTGAATGCCTGGACGTCGGGCAGGATCCGCGCGCCGGCCTGATGTTCGACAATCGCCGGCAGCGTGCTGAGCACGATCAGCAGCGTTGTGAGAATTGCTCCCGTCAACAGCAGCAGGAATGACGACGTTTGGAAGCTTGCCCAAAGGCCGGACAGACTGATCGCCGGCGCGCGTTTCGGCGCGGCCTGCAACGTCGCATCAAGGGCGCGGTTATGGACAGCATCCGACATCGGAAAGCTCCTCGAAGGTGCGGTCCCGGCCGGTCGCACCTAGCCGACACTTTGAACGCTCAGTTGCAAACAGCCGGTGAAGCCCGCGCATCCGACCCTTGATGACGCCTTAACCGTTGGCCCAAGGTGGCGCGAAAGGCGGCAAGACCGGCCCTCTTTGGTGTCGCCTGCACGATCAACCTAGGACCGCACGCCATGAACGGTGCCGAAAGCCTCGTCCGCTCGCTACTCGCAGGCGGCGTCGACGTCTGCTTCACCAACCCGGGCACATCCGAGATGCACTTCGTGGCAGCCCTCGATCACGTGCCCGGCATGCGGTGCAGCCTCTGCCTGTTTGAGGGCGGTGTGACGGGGGCGGCCGACGGCTACTACCGGATCGCGGGCAAACCGGCCGCGACGCTTCTGCACCTGGGCCCCGGCCTCGCGAATGGCGCGTCAAACCTCCACAACGCGCGCAAGGCCCGGTCCGGCATCGTCAACATCGTGGGCGAACACGCGCGCGATCACATCGCGCATGACGCGCCGCTGACGTCCGACATCGAGGGGCTCGCGCGGCCCGTGTCTGACTGGGTCCGCACCAGCCGATCGGCAAAAGAAGTTGGCCGCGATGGCGCAACAGCGATCACGGTCGCGCGGACGGCCCCGGGACAGGTCGCAACGCTGATCCTGCCAGGTGATACCGCCTGGAACGACGGCGGCGCGATCGTCGAAGCCGAACCAGCCGCCGTGCCCACGATAGTCGATGCGCCAACCGTGTCGGCTGCTGCGAAGGCCGTTCGCGACGCGCGCAAGCCGGCAGTCCTGCTCGGCGGCAGCGGGGTCCATGAGGCGCAATTGACCGCGGCTGGCCGGATAGCGGAGGCGACGGGCGCTGATCTCATTGCGGAATGGGCCAACGCGCGGATGGAGCGCGGGGCTGGCCGCGTACCCATCCGCCGGATCCCGTACGTCGTCGATCTGGCCGTCGCAATGCTAGCGCCCTACGACACGATTATTCTGGTGGGCGCCCGCCCGCCGGTCGCGTTCTTTGCCTACCCCGACAAGCCGAGCGTCCTGACCGCGCCCGGCACGCGCTTCGTCACGCTCGCGAGCTCAGCCGACGACACGCTGGCCGCGCTGACCAGTCTTGCAGACGCGCTCGACGCGCCCGGCGCCGACGTGGTCGCCAAGGCACCGCTTGCCCGTCCGGAGTTGCCGTCAGGCCCGCTCAACCACGAGACGCTGGCCGCAGTCATCGGACACCACATCCCGGACAACGCGATCATTGTCGACGAGTCGATTTCGATCGGCCGCGATTTCTTTGCCCGCACCGAGACATCGGCACCGCATACCTGGATCAACAATCTTGGCGGCTCGATCGGCTATGGGCTGCCCGTCGCGACCGGTGCTGCAATGGCGGCTCCGGACCGCAAGGTCATCGCGCTCGAAGGCGATGGCAGCGCAATGTACACCGTGCAGTCGCTCTGGACGCTCGCGCGGGAAAACCTCGACGTCACCGTCATCATCTTCGCCAACCGCGCCTACGAGATCTTGCGGGGCGAACTCGCCAACGTCGGCGTGCAGAACCCCGGTCCGCGCGCGATCGACATGATGTCGCTGACGCGGCCCAACCTCGGCTGGCTCGACCTGGCGCGCGGCATGGGGGTCACGGGGCAATCGGTCCAGGATTGCGAGGGCCTCTCAGCGGCGCTTGCCGCCGGCATCGCGCACGAAGGGCCTTACCTGATCGAGGCCGTCATCTAGCCGGCTGACACCGCGCGTAGGCGATGAGCTTGTGGGCGACGAGCGCTGCTGTGTAGTCGCAGGCATGCAGGCCATCGATCGGTGCGAGTTCCACGACATCGGCGCCGACGACCTCTGACGCAGCCTCGCACGCTGCCCGGCAGATCCCCATCGCCTGCCAAAATCCAAGCCCACCCGGCGTCGGCGTTCCGGTCGCAGGCATCACGGCGCTGTCGAGGCCATCAATGTCGAACGTGATGTAGAGCCGCTTACCGCGCATCGGCACGACGATCTCGGGCACAGACCAGTTCGCCATATCCTTTGCCCAGTGAATGACGACGCGATCGCGATTGGCGTCATAGAACGCGACTTCGCCCTCCGAGATCGCCCGGATGCCGACTGAGACGACTGTGATGTCGGGCAGATCGAGTACCCGGCGCATGGCGGATGCGTGCGAAAAGTGCTCGCCGAGGTAGCCGTCGCGCAGGTCCGCGTGCGCGTCGATTTGCAAGATCACGAGCGGCTCGCCATCGCGCACAAACGGACGGATGGCGCCGGGCGTCAGCGC
Organism: Pseudomonadota bacterium; assembly: GCA_038523925.1. GTDB lineage: Bacteria > Pseudomonadota > Alphaproteobacteria > Rhizobiales > Hyphomicrobiaceae > JBCBWG01. The sequence goes on from JBCBIY010000008.1 coordinate 56,618, forward strand.
GTGTTCCCCGCCGAGCACAATCGGGAAGCGGCCGGCATCGGCGACCTGGCGCACAAGCGCTTCGATCTGATCGAGTGCGCTGGCCTGACCCGGCGCGATCTGCGGCTCGGCAAGCGTCGCGATACCGGCGACCGCTGACGGCGTGCAATGCAGCTCCTCGTCATAGAGCTCGAGCTGCTCACTTGCGGCCAGAATGGCGGCCGGACCTTTCGCCGTGCCGCCGCCGTAGCTCACACTCGCCTCCAGCCCAAACGGAATCACCACCGCGCGCGCATCCTCCGGCGCGTCGGCGCCCGGGCGATCGGCTTCCAGGAAGCCAGCTCCAGGCGACAGGTAGTCGAGCCCGTCGCTCATGATGGCTCCGCATCGGCACGCTTCGGTGCTGTCGAAGCCGGCGTGTCGAACATCGTGTACATCGGCGGATCATCGAGGATGATCTCGTTGTACTTGCCATATCCGTTGAAGTTGCCGGCGATTGCGCGGACATAGGCGCCCATGTTGCCAAACTCGAGATAGTCGCCTTCGCGCACGTCGTCCGGCAGCAGGTAGGGGCCCGGCATGTGATCAACGGAATCGCATGTCGGGCCCCAGAGTGCATACGCCGTCGTCGCGGGCTTCAGTCGGCCGTCCGGTCGCAGCAGCCGCACCGGAAACGTGAAGCCGAGGTGGGCTGCATCGAACAGCCCGCCATAGCCGCCATCGTTGATGAAAAGCTCTTCACCGCGCCTCGCGTCGACGCGGACGATCAGGCTCTCGGCTTCGGCAACGAGTGCGCGGCCCGGCTCGCAGATCAACCGGCAATCGTGGCTGACCGGCATGTCATCGAACCGCTCTTCGATGACATCGAAAAACGACGTCAGCGGCGTCGGCATCTCGGGCCCGTAGCGCGCCGGAAAGCCGCCGCCGACGTCGACGCAATCGATGACGACGCCCGCGTGCACGATTGCGCGACGGGCGACATCGAGCGCAACTGCGTACGCTTCCGGTGTCGCGGTTTGCGAGCCGACGTGAAACGCAACGCCAAGTTCATCACACGCCTGACGTGCAGCCTGCAGCAGCTCAACCGCATCAGGCCCCGCGATCCCGAATTTCCTATCGAGCGGGATCATCGTCTCCATCGGCGGCACGCCAAGGCGGACGAAAAGCTGCAGATCGTCAGCGCCGCCAGTCTCGTCGCGGATCTTGTTGAGCTCATCCATCGTGTCGAGTGCAAAACAACGGACCCCGAACTCGTGATACGCGCGCCGGATCGCGTTCCGCGATTTCACGGGGTGCATGTAGTGGAGCGCCGCGTCGGGGATGGTCGCGGCGTCCTCCAGCTCGACGAGTGAGGCGACGTCGAACTGGCGAATGCCGGCGCCGTAGAGCGCGCCAATCAGAAACACCGAGCTATTGGCCTTGTAGGCGTAAGCGACTTCGCCCGGAAAATTCTCCAGGAAGTAGCGCGCGGCGCGAGCGGCGGCGGCCGGACGCGCACCGAGTGTAGCGCGGTCTGGCTTTTCGGCGGTGACGTAGGCAAGCGCGTCGCTGAAGCGATCCATGGGCTTTGAGAAACTCCGGGCAGGCTAAGATGCGAGGGCCACGTTTGCGGCCGCCGTCCGGTATAAAGTCCGCTCAAGGGCGCGGCGCAACCACACGGTAACGGAAAGTCGCGCGCGACAATGTCCGCGGCGGCTCCGGCGGATCGAGCCGCGGCTGCCTGCGGCGGCGCGCTCGGCGGCGCCGCTTCGGTGGCGGGCGCGTCACCGGCCGCATCTCATCCCACGTTTCGCTGGCCGACGTCAGATACGCATCCCAATTCCCAAGCAGGGTGAACACCTGCCGCTGGTAGTCAGGCTGCATTGCAAGGATCGCCGCCGGCGTCTCGGCGCAAAATGCGAGGACGCGCTCCTCGCCAAGCTCGCGCGCCTTAAACCGGTAAGATGCATCGGGCGCCGGCACGGTCAGCGTCTTGCCCGCGCCGAGGGGCTTCGGTGGATCGAAATCGTTCGGGTAGACGACGACCGCGCGTCCATTCGCACCGACGGTGATCAGCGTCGGGAAGCACGTGGCCGTCGTGTGCAGCTTGAACGTCAGCGGCTCTCCGGACGCATACGTTTCGCGGCCGGACCAGACCGTGATCACCGGCAGGTCGTTGCCTTTGCGCAGGCCGCGGCTTTGGCGTGCAGGCGCGGTTGGCGGGGCGTTGCCGGCGAGGCGGCGCTTCAGCCCGTTGAAAGCTGCGCGGCTGATCCGGCCGACGCTTAGGCGCCGCGCGGCAAGGTCACCGCCTGCGATCCGCTCGCTCAGAATTCCGACAAAAGCCGATGGCGTGACGCCATACTCAGCCGCCGCGCGTTTCACGTCGACGGCCGCTTCGTAGACGCGGATGAGCGCTGTCACAGGGTCGAGCTTGCCGATCAGGGGTACGTTGCGCGTGTCGCCCGCCGCAAGCGCGTTGAACTCATCGTGCGGGCCGGCGGCTGGTTCTGCGTCGCCCGTCTTCGGCTGCGCTGGCGGCGCTTGTCGCACCTGCCGCGGGCCGCGCGCATGGCAACTCAAGCAACCTGCGGCGCCGCCCTTGATCGACGGTTGCGCGTCACCATCCGCTTTCGGCAGGACCGCGACGGCGGGCTGACCGTTCGGCAGGCGAAACAAGACACGGGCGTGCGGGTCGCCCGCCTGCTCCGCGATCCAAAGCGCCGCTGCCCGCCCGCGATACCAACTGAGCAACCGCCGTCCGCCGGTAACTGCCGACGTCTCGACCTCGGTGGCAACGCGCGGGACGTCGGGCGAGTCCAGATCAACACCGGCGAGAACGGCCAACTGCGCAAGCGACTTCGGCAAGCGGAGCATGCGGGCATAGGGCTCCCACGCGAACGCGCGCTTGGCGAACGCATCAGCGGCGATGATCGGCTCACGCGTCTGAGCCGTCTCACGGACCTTCACTTGGAGAAGCCGGCTTGAGAGCCGGAGCGGCTTAGTCAGGCGTTCCCAGTCCTCCGGCCGCCATCCGAAGGCGCGAAGGTCAAAGCTGAAGAGCAGCTCCGGCCTTGTGACGTCCTCAGCGTCGCCGCGCGCGAGCGGGACGGCTGCGATCTGGGCCCGATCCGGCCGCCACGTCAGCGCCGCCAGCACTTCCGGCAAAGCTCGCGCGAGCCCTGAGATCTCAGCAATCGGCAGGCACGCGTTCCACAGGTGCACGAGGGAGAGAAACCGCGTGTTGCGTGCCGTCTCAGCCGCGAACAACGCAAGCCGGTCGCGGGCAGCTTCCCACCCGGCCCGCTCGGCAATCCGTGCGCGGCCGTCGCTGCATCGGTCCCGCGGCGCCGGCGCAAGGTTCGCGATCCAGGCCCGCACGGCGTCGATCTCTTTCGCGCGCGGCCCGCGGGTTTCGCTCAACGGGCGAAAGAGCGACAGCGGTGCATGGCGCGCATGCAGCACCTCGAACAGGCGCGAGCGATCCGGATCGCCAGGCGTCACGAGAGGACTTGCGGCGATCGCTTCAAGGTCGGTGATGTTGGCGAGCCCGCCACCTGCGCGCGGGACGGCAAGGCGCTCGCCATCGTGACAGCTCACGCAATGGCGCTCAAACACTGCGAGAGCCGGCCCGGCAAGGTCAGGAGGTGGCTGGATGGCGGCCGGCGTCGCGTCATCACCAGCGGCAGGACCCTGCGTTTGCGCTTGGGCAGCCGCGGCCATAACTGGCGCGAGGAGAAGCGCAACGCCCAAAGCTATGCCACTCGAAACACGCACGTCCGCTGGTCACTCTCTATGGCCCGTCTGGCGCGCAGGCTTAGCGCAACGCTGCGCGCCATGCGACCGCCCCGGCGCGGCAGGCTGTGAGCCCGCTACTTTTGCGCAAAGGCTGCAAATGCCTTGCGGATCCGGGCGCTGAAGCGGCTCGAGGCCGGCCCGCGCAGGTGGCCCGATCGCGCCAGCTCTGTCGAAATCGCAAGACGGGTGCGCCGGCGCATCGCCTTGTAGGCATCGCCCGCCGCGGCCGCGCCCGCTTTGCCGGCCGCTTCAAGCCCACTCAGGAAGTGTGCGACCGCGACTTCGCGGTTGCGGGCAACGCCTCGGCCGCGATCATGCGCGACGGCGAGTGCAAGCTTGGCGCGAGCATGCCCGCGGGCGGCCGCCGCCGTCAGAAGTCGCGCGGCTTCTGCGTCGTCGCGCGGGCCGCCATGCCGGGTCTGCAGCATCAGCGCGAGATTGTAGCGCGCCCGCAAGCCGTCGCGCTGGGCAGCCTTGCGATACCATTCGCGGGCGAGCCGCGCGTTGCGCGCGACGCCCTTGCCGGTCGCATAGAGAAAGCCGAGCGCCGTCATCGCGCGGACATCGCGGGCGGCAGCGCCGAGCTGATAATAGCGGAGTGCTGCGGCAAGGTTGCGGGGCCCGCCTTCGCCGTACTCCGCCATCGTCCCCAGCGCCCCGAGCGCCGCGCCGTGCTTCCGGTCAGCGGCTTTGGCGTACCATCGCGCAGCCTCGGCATCGTCCTCCGGCCCGCCAAGCCCATGATCGTGCATGCGGCCGAGGGCATATTGCGCGGCTGCCAGCCCCGTCTCAGCAGCGGCTCGGAACCGCTCGCGGGCGCGGGCGTATGCCGCGGGCACGGCAGGCCCCTCGGCTTCGGCCGCAACGCCCTCGGAGTAAGCCTGCTCGGCTGCTTTCCGCGCGGCAACGAGGCGTGCCGGTTGCGGATTAAGCCACGGCAGCCACAGCGCCTGCCGCCGCTCAATATCGGCGATGCGCGCGAGGGCAAGTTCCTCAAACGCGCCTCCCGGGAAACGCTTGATGTGCGCGCGGTAGCTTTGCAGCGTGCCGCCCGCCTTGATCCGGTCCCACGCTCTGATTTCTGCAAGGGTGTCGATCGCGGGCGGTGCCTCGCCGGGCGAGGCGCCCGCTTGGTCGGGCGCTGCGTCCTGGAACCGGAACGAATGGATGAGCGACGACCGCTCCCAGGGCACCTGACGGCCTTCCGTCGCCGCGATCACTTGCCGGCGCGTGGCGATGAACACGTCCTCGAGCGATGCGCCCGGTGTCGCAACCGCCTCGGCAAGCGCTGCTGTATAGGGTGAGTTCGCCCCAGCGCCATCGAAGGCAACCTTGCCGGGCGCCGTCGCGAACGCGAGATACGAATTGAGTGGCGGCGTGGCAGGCGCAAGACCCGGCTTCAGAGACCTGGCAAGGCGCGGCACGGCGTCTGACCGGCAAGCATCCAACACGATGATCGAGGCCGCCTCCCCGCGCCCCTGCAGCGCCCGGAAGACGACGCCAAGTTCAACGGCTTTGAACTGCACATCGCGCTCGTCGCGAATGTCGGTCCCAACCGGCAGCAGGTAATTGTCGCGCGCAGTCTGCACGGCGTGTCCGGCGAAATAGAACAGCGCATCGGCCCCGTGCGCGCGGACCTTCGTCCCGAAGGTTTCGATCGCGGATTTTAGGCGCGCGCGGGTTGCGTTGCGCACGACGGTGACCTCAAAGCCAACTGCCTCCAGCGCGCGGCCCATTCGGTCAGCATCGCGCACAGGGTTTACGAGCGGACTTTCGGCGTAGCTGCCATTGCCGATGACGAGCGCCATCCGCGCGCGCGGGTCGGCTGCGCGCGCCGTCGCAAAGCAAACCAACACGCCGACCAATAGACAGAAAAGCCGCATCGCCGCCTCGACAGCCTTGGCCCCAGACAAGCCCCGTGCATAGACTGAGTCGACACATCTTCCGGGCCCCGAAGGTCACAACGCGGGCCTGATCGCCCCCCGATTGCCGGGCGCACGCCGTTCAGCCTTTCGGGTCAAGCGACCACGCCCAACCCGGATGCGTTCTAGGAGACGTTTTCCATGCCCCACGCCGGCCGTCAGCTCATCGCCGAACTCGAGGCGCGCGGCGCTTCCGCCATCTTCACCGTCCCGGGCGAGAGCTTTCTTGCAGCGCTCGACGGGATGCACACGGCAAGCACCATCCGGCCGATCGTTTGCCGGCAGGAAGGCGGCGCCGCGATGATGGCGGATGCCTGGGGCAAGGTCACTGGGGCGCCTGGCATTTGCTTCGTGACGCGCGGTCCGGGGCTCGCAAATGCGATGAGCGGGCTGCACGTGGCGCAGCAGGATTCCACCCCGGTGATCCTCTTCCTCGGCCTGCCAGCCTCACAGACAGAAGACCGCGAAGCGTTTCAAGAGATCGAGACGAAGGGCCTGCTCAGCACCTACGTGAAGTGGGCCGCGGTCATTCGCGATGCCGCCCGCATCCCCGAGTACGTTTCACGCGCGTATCATGTCGCCATGAGCGGCCGCCGCGGACCGGTCGTGCTTGGCCTGCCGGAAGACATGCTCGCCGGCGACATGCCGGAGCCTGCGCCAGCCCGCCTGCCGGCCGAAGTTGCCGCCGCACCGCGGCCAAGCGACATGGCAGCGCTGGCGGAGCGCCTTGCGAAGGCTGAGCGTCCCCTTGTGATCGCAGGCGGGTCTGGCTGGAGCAGCGACGTTCGCACCCAGCTCCAGACGTTCGCGCGCGCGCAGGCCATCCCGCTCGCCTCAAGTTTCAGGACCCAGGATTTCATCGATAACCAGGATCCGTCGTACGCCGGGTCGGTCGGCATCGGCCTCGACAAATCGCTCGCCGACGCCGTGCGCGACAGCGACCTTCTGATCGCAATCGGCTCGCGCCTCGGCGAGATCACGACCGGCGGTTACACGCTTGTTGATAGCCCCTACCCAAAGCAACCGCTCGTCCACGTCCACGCTGACCCGGACGAACTGGGCACGGTCTACGTGCCGGAACTCGCGATCAACGCGACGTCCGCATCGTTCGTCGCGGCTCTCTCAGAGCTTGAGATCCGGGGCGACGTGGCCCGTCGGCAGCCGCGCGTGGAAGCGCTCCACGCGGCATACCTGCGGTCCATCGCACCCGTCGACGTGCCGGGGGATGTCGCCCTCGACCGCGTGATCGCGCAGCTTTCCGAGGCGCTGCCGGATGATGCGATCGTCACGAACGGGGCCGGCAACTACGCAGCCTTCCTCAACCGCTTCTATCAGTATCGCGGCTATCCAACGCAGCTTGCGCCGACGAGCGGCTCGATGGGCTATGGCGTGCCCGCGGCGATCGCCGCCAAACTTGCGCATCCCGACCGGCCGGTCGTGGCGTTTGCCGGCGACGGCTGCTTCATGATGACCAGCCAGGAACTCGCAACCGCCATGCAGTACGACCTCGCGATCGTCATCGTGGTCGTCAACAACGGGATGTATGGCACCATCCGGATGCATCAGGAGCGCGAGTACCCGGCGCGGGAAGTTGCAACAGCGCTCACCAACCCGGACTTCGCGAAGTTTGCCGAAAGCTTTGGAGCCCACGGCGAGACGGTGACGCGCACCGACGGGTTCAAGCCGGCACTGGATCGCGCATTGGCCGCCGGCCGCGCGGCACTTATTGAGCTGAAAACCGATCCGGAAGCGATCACACCACGGCAAACGCTGAGCCAAATTCGAAGCGCCGCGACTTAAGTGCTGCCGAATTTTTGGGCTGTGACCGCGTCTGGATTAGGGGACCCGGTTGAACCGACCTGATTGGGCCACGCCTTCCGCGAATAGATGGCCGGTCTTAATAACCCGCAGGCGCGCATAAATTTTCAATGCGCGCGTCGATCGTCCGAATGCAGACCAGTTTTGAAATCGATAAGCGTGCGGAATTATTATGCGCCAAGCCCTTGATTTAAAAGGAACAACCGGTTCGCTGCGGATTAACGAAATGGAAATAAGCGTGGTTGAAATCCGGTTAAATTAATACCTCGGCAGTTAAGTCTGAAGGGGCTTTGAAATAGACAAACAGACTATTACCGCGTATCACTTGCCTCATCGGATCGGACGAGTTGAGCGGTATGGACCTCCAGGCATCAAAAACACGACAAAGCTCAAGAGGGTATGTGACCTTCTTTGCTTTCGTCTGTTTTGCCCTCGCAGGCGGCCTGCTTATCTCGAAAGCAATCACTGGCGGCGCGGAGCAATACGCAGCCCCGGTTAATCAGGTTTCCGCAAGTAGCATCGCCATGGTGCTCGCGAATTAGACTTTTCCCGTTCTCTCGCTCTCTCACCTCTAACCCTTCCGGTTCCCACCGGGAGGGTTTTTTCTTTGGCAAAGATGTGAGGCGTCCTAGCGCGCGCCGGCGCGTGTCAGGCGCCAATTGAGATGCGCATCCGGAAGCCCGTCTCATCTTCAAGCGCGGCAATCGCGGCCGATGCCACGTCCGCGTCCAGCGTCTCAAGCGGCGGGCGGGGTACGGCCCACATCGGGTCATCACGGTAGTGCGCGATCATCGCCTTAACAACTGGCACGAGCGGATGGGCCTGCACGCCGGCCCGGACAGCCGATACCTTCACCTGCTCTTCTTCAGCCGCGCTTACGTCGCCCCGCTCCCACGCGTCGTAGACCACCCGCATCGAGCGCGCGTTAACGTTTGCTGAGGCTGAGATGACTCCGGCAGTGCCGGCCTGGAGGCCCTTCAGCAGGTACCCCTCCGATCCCGGAAACAGATCGAAGCCCGGAAACGCATCGAGCATGGCCTGCATGTTCGCCCAGTCGCCGGATGAGTCTTTGAGCCCGACAACGGTATCGGGAAACTCTTCGCGCAGGCGGCGGATCAGATCGAGCGAGAAGCCGACCGAGGACATCTGTGGGATGTGATAGAGATAAATGCGGAGGTCGTCGTCGTCGGTCTGTTCGATGACTTCGGCGAAATACCGCAACAGCCCCTCGTCGCTAGGGTTCTTGTAATAGAACGGCGGCAGCATCAGCACGCCGGGACAGCCGAGGTCGACCGCGTGCTGGTTGAGCATGACGGTGTCGGCGACCGAGCACATGCCGGTCCCGGGCATGAGCTGCTTTGGTTCAATGCCGGCCTCGACGAGGTCTTCCAGCAGCTCCATGCGCTCATCAAGGCCAATGGCGTTGCCCTCGCTCGTCGTCCCAAACGGCGCGAGCCCATGGCAACCATCCTCGATCAGCCACGTCGCATGCTCGACGAACTTTGCGCTATCGGGCGCGCCGTCCTGATCGAACGGCGTCGCAACTGGCGCGATCACGCCTTTGAATGGCCCGGTCGGCTTCTCGGCCATCGGCATGTCCTCTTGACGTCACGGTGAGCCGCCACGCGACCCGTTGGAAATTCGACGTGGGCGCTCTCGCCCGACAGGTTACGGCCGCGGAATGCCGGCTGCTTGCAGAACCGGCACGTGGTAGCCCTTTTCAACTGCGGGCCGGTCGGCCAGTTCCTCATACCAGCGCTTCACGTTCGCAAAGTCGTTCAGGTCGATCCCCTGCCACTCGAAGCGCGAGCACCATGGCCAGATCGCCATATCCGCGATCGAGTAGTCGCCCGCCACATGGCCTGACTTGCCAAGCTGCGTATCGAGGACACCGTAGAGCCGCTTTGCTTCATTCGTGAAGCGTTCTTCGGCGTAGGGCGCCTTGCCCTTGTTGAACTTCACAAAGTGATGGACCTGGCCAAGCATCGGACCGAAGCCCGCCATCTGCCACATCAGCCATTCGATGCAGCGCATGCGCGCCTCGCCATCCCGCGGCAGAAACTCACCTGTCTTGTCGGCGAGATAAATCATGATCGCGCCCGACTCGAACAGCGAGATGCCGGTATCCTGATCGACGATGGCGGGAATCTTGTTGTTCGGCGCGATCTGGAGAAATTCCGGCGCGAACTGCTGATCCTTCGTGATGTCGATTGCGTGCACGTTGTAGGAGAGCCCGAGCTCTTCGAGCAGGATGGAGACCTTGCGCCCGTTTGGCGTCGACCACGTATAGAAATCGATCATCGGTTCTGGGTCCTGCTCGTCTTGCCGCGTTTGGCTCAAAGCCTAACGCAACGGCTCGACGCTGCAAGCTTTCACTGTCCGCCGCCCACCTCAACAGCGCGCGCGTTTGCGGCCGGCGCGTCGCCTGCCGTTGTGACCGACAAGGTAAACCCCGCCCGTTGGAGCGCCGCGACCGTGTCATCAAGGTGGCTTCGGTCGCGCGTCTCAACCACAACCTCAAGCAGGGCTGCTTTCGCGGGCAGGTCTGAAAATGTGCGCTGGTGGGCGACTTCAACGATATTCGCGCCTGCTGATCCGATCGTCTCGGCGACGCGCGCAAGCTGCCCCGGCCGATCCTGGAGGTCGATTGCAAGCTCGGCAAGACGGCCGGCCCGCGCCATCTGACGGGTCAGCACACTCGCCAGCAGGCGCAGATCAATATTACCCCCGCAGAGAACAAGACCAACCTTCCGGCCGCGGTACCGGCCGGGGTCTGATGCGATTGCCGCAAGCCCCGCAGCGCCCGCGCCTTCAACGAGTGTCTTTTCGATTTCCAGGAGTTCGGCAATCGACGCTTCCAATTGCGCCTCTGAGACCAGGACGACGTCGTCGACGACGTCTTTCGCTATGGCAAGCGGCAGGGCGCCCGGCGCATTTACCGCAATGCCTTCTGCAAGCGTGTCGCTGCGTACCTCCCGCGCCGCAGCCTTTAGCGCGTTGAACATTGAGGGGCAGCGCGCGGCCTGAACGCCGACGACTTCGATGCCCGGCTTGATCGCCTTGGCAGCCGTAGCCATCCCGGCGATGAGGCCACCGCCGCCAATCGGCACAATCAGCACGTCGAGGTCTGGCACATCCTCAAGCATTTCGATCGCAATCGTCCCCTGCCCCGCGATGACGTCCGCATCATCGTAAGGGTGCAGAAACGTGAGCCCGCCGTCCGCCTCTAGCGCGCGGGCATGCGCCGCGGCTGCTTCGAGCGTCGCGCCGGTGACCGTCACATCGGCGCCGAGGCGCCGTGTGTTCTCAATCTTCACGAATGGCGTGCCCTCGGGCATCACAATCTTCGCCGGCACGCCCAGCCGGCCCGCGTGATAGGCAACACCTTGCGCGTGATTGCCAGCCGACATCGCAATCACACCGCGGCGGCGCGCATCATCGTCGAGTTGCAGCAGACGATTGAGCGCACCGCGCTCTTTGAATGCGCCTGTGAATTGCAGGTTCTCAAACTTCAGCCAGATCTCAGCCCCATGCAGCGCACTCAGCGTCTCGCTGCGGTCCATTTCTGTGCGCCGGACCTGCCCCGCGATGCGCGCGGCTGCCGCACGAATGTCTGCAATCGTCACGGGCGCCGGGCCCGTCTCCGCTCGGCTCATGTCCTGCTCCATTCTCGCCGCGTGGCAGCCACCGGCGCCGCGCACCTTGTGTGCGATCAGCCGGGGCGTCTATTAGCTCTGACATCACAAGTCGAGCAAAAGCCGCGCAGGGAGAGCTTTACGATGGCGAAGGTCGCATTCATCGGTTTGGGCGTTATGGGTTACCCGATGGCCGGGCATCTTCTCAAGAAGGGCGGCCACGAGCTGACCGTCTACAACCGCACGCAGGCGAAAGCTGAGACGTGGGTTTCGGAGTACGGCTCGGGCACAGCGGCACCGACGCCGAAGGCCGCCGCAGACGGCGCCGACTTCGTGTTTTGCTGCGTCGGCAATGACGAAGACCTGCGCTCGGTGACAACCGGCGACGACGGCGCCTTTCACGGCATCAAGTCCGGCGCGATCTTCATCGACAATACGACGGCATCCGCAAACGTCGCCCGCGAGCTGGCCGTCGCCGCCAAGGACGGCGGCTTCGGCTTTCTCGATGCGCCTGTGTCGGGCGGGCAGGCCGGCGCTGAGAACGGCGTACTGACCGTGATGGTCGGCGGCGAGCAATCAACGTTCGACACCGCGCAACCCGTCATCGACAACTATGCGCGCCAGGTCACCCGCATTGGCGAGGCCGGCGCGGGTCAGCTCTGCAAGGCCGTCAATCAGATTTGCATCGCAGGCCTCGTCCAGGGCCTCTCGGAAGGTCTGCACTTCGCGCAGAAGGCCGGCCTCGATATCCCAGCCGTCATGGACACGATCTCAAAGGGCGCAGCCGGCTCCTGGCAGATGGAGAACCGCTGGAAGACGATGGATGACGGCCACTATGAACACGGGTTCGCCGTCGACTGGATGCGCAAGGACCTGGACATCGCGCTCGCGGAAGCGCGCCAGAACGGGGCGAGCCTGCCAGTCGCAGCGCTCGTCGATCAGTTCTATTCAGAAGTCCAGAAGATGGGTGGCAGCCGCTGGGACACGTCGAGCCTGCTCGCGCGGCTCAACAATGCCGATAAAAAGGGCTGAGCTGCCGGCTCAACGAGGCAGGCGAAGGATGGCGAGGCGCCGTCCCCCAACGGCGCCTCACCATCAAGCCCCTCGGCCTGATGACAAGGACACTGCCAGATCGCGCTGAAGACCGCTCTAAGCGCGACCGCTCAATTTGAATTAACTTTGCCGGCGCAGGCCGACGGCTTGCGACCCGCTCAAACCGGAGGCGTCTTATGGGCATCGACATGAAAACCGCGCGGCCTGCGAACCTTGGCGGCCACGACGTGCCCGCCGACCGGCGCGAGGCCATGGCGCCGTTGATCAAACGGCTTGAGACGGTGGCCGGCGAGACCAGTGACATGCTGCCGTTTTCAGCCGATGGCAGCGACATGCAGCGGGTCATGCGCGCGGACCTCGCAAAGCGATGACCGAGATCACCGACGCGCCCGCGACCGAGTTTGATGAAGCCTCGGCGCTCGAAATGGCGCTTGCCATCCGCACGAAGAAAGTCACGAGCGAAGCGCTGACCCGATCGGCGCTCGCCCGTCTCCGGCCGGTCCACGACGCGTGTAACGCCGTCATCGCGTTTGAAGATGACGAGGCGCTCGCAGGCGCCGAGGCGGCGGATAAAGCCGTCGCGCAGGGCGGCGATCTCGGCCCCCTGCACGGCGTGCCGCTCGCACACAAAGACATGTTCGGCCGCGCCGGCAAACGGGCCACGTGGGGCGCGAACATTCACCCCGACACGCCCGCCGAAGCCGACGCCACTGTGATCGCGCGCCTGAAGGCGGCCGGCGCGCTGCAGATTGCAGCGCTGCACATGACCGAGTTCGCGTTCGGCCCGACCGGCCACAACTACATCATCGGCCATGCCCGCAACCCGCATGACCGCGCGCTGATCACCGGCGGGTCGTCCTCGGGCTCAGCAATCTCCGTCGCGACCGGCGTCATCCCAACCGCGTTCGGCTCCGACACCGGCGGCTCGCTCCGCCTGCCGGCGGCCGCCTGCGGGATCAAGTCGTTGAAGCCGACGTGGTCGCGTGTGTCACTTGCAGGTGCGATGCCGCTATCCGGGCTGCACGATTGCATCGGGCCGCTCGCCCGCCATGCCGATGACCTCGCGCTCGTCATGAGCCTGATCGCAGGCCCCGATCCGCGCGACGGCCGCGCAGCCGACGTGCCCGTGCCTGACTTCCTCGGCGCGCTTGAGAAGAGCCCGGCAGGCTTCAAGATCGGCATCGATGATGCGGTGAACGGCCAGTCGCAGGCAGGCGTACTCGCCCGGCTCGAAAGTGCACGCGGTGTGCTCCGCGACATGGGATGCAGCGAGCATGCCGTCACGTTTCCGGACTGGCCGACACTGGAGGCGCTGGGCCAGCTCTTGCTCCTGCCCGACGTCGCAGCCGGCCACGCAGCCTTCATGCGGAACCGCGCTGACGATTACGGGCCGCAGGTCCGCGCGCGCATCGAGGTCGGTCACTTCATCTCCGCCGTCGACCACAACACCGCGCTCCGCGCCCGCGGATTCATGCTGCAGAAGGTGCTCGACGAAACATTTGGCGCGTGTGACGCGATCCTTCTGCCGGTGTTCCCAGACCCCGTGCCGACGATCGCCGAACTCGACGTGGCAGACTCACAATCGCTGCTGCCCGCGCTTGCCCGCATCACGCTCTACACGCGGGCGATCAACTACCTGGGCCTGCCGTCGGTCACACTGCCTTACGCGCGCGCAGGCGACGACAAACCCAATGGCTTCCAACTGGTCGGCCGGCCGTTTCGCGAGGACCAACTGATCACGTTCGCCAAAGCCTATGAAGCCGCCGTCCCACCGGACGTGGCGCGCGTGTAACGGGGCGACGTCACGAGCTGGTGCAACGGGACACGCGTCTGCGATCCGGGTTCGGCGGCATCGCCCAACCCGGAGGATGCAGCGTCAGATCATCAGGCTGATCAGGCCAGGTGAGCCAACGTGCACGAGCGCTGGTCTAGCCGCCGAGGAAGAGGCGGCCGACGTCGGGGTTGGCGAGGAGATCTTTGCCGGGGCCGGCAATCGCGATTTCGCCTGAGACGAGCACGTAGCCAATGTCGGCGAACTCGAGGCCCTTCTTCGCGTTCTGCTCGACCATCACGATCGTCTTCCCTTCGACGTGCTGCAGGTCATGCAGGATCTCGAACACCATATCGATAAAGCGCGGCTCCAGGCCGATTGACGGCTCGTCGACAAGTAGGATTTCCGGGTTCATGACGAGTGCGCGCGAGATTTCGAGCAGCCGACGCTCGCCGCCTGACAGAACTTTTGCGAGATGGCGGCGGCGGGCTGCAAGCCGCGGATACTTGTCGAAGATCTCTTCGGCTGCCTGGCGCGCTTCTGCCGGCTTGTCCTTCAAGAAACCGCCCATCCAGAGGTTCTCTTCAACCGTCATGCCGGGGAAGACGGACTTGTCCTGCAGGATGTAGGCGATACCGGCCTGGCTCAGTTTCTCATTCGGCGAGAGCTTCGTGACGTCTTTCTTCTCGCCTTGCGGGCCGATCTCGATGCTGCCCGAGAAGATGTTGTTGAAGCCGAAGATGGCGTGCAGCACGGTCGATTTGCCAGCACCATTCGGGCCGATCAGGCAGAGCGATTGCTTCCGGCCAACGCGCAGGTTGATGTCGTGCAGGATCTCCATCTGCCCGTAGCCGGCGCGCAGATTGTTGATCTGCAGGTAGGGCTCGCCTGGCACAAGCGCGTCGAGCTGATCGACAGTAACGGTCTCAGCAATCGCCGAGACCTGCCGCGTGACTTCGTCGACCGAAATGACGGTGTCGACTGCGCCCATGTGATAGCCGGCCGCCTTCGACTTTTCCGCGTCCTTGCCCGGGTCCGGTCGTCCGGTCGCCGCGCCATCGGGCAGAGCCGCGCTGGCGGTGTCGTTGTCACTCATTGCTAGTCCCTGGATTGCTGTTGGGTGGCGACGAACCAGCTATTGCCCCAGGCATCGGCGAAGCCGCCGCGGAGGTCTGGATCGTCTTTTTGTTCGGGCGGATGGATGGAGACGGCGCCATGGGCGAGTGCTCGCTCATACACGGCGGCTGCATCAGGCACGTACACATGCACCATGTTGGAGACCTGCTCGAAGTCGTCTGACGCCGGCCGGCCGATCATGATGACGACGTCATCGAATTGGACTTCAACATGCTTCGGCTGACCGTTGTCGTGATTGAAGCGGCGCGTCTGCTGCCCGCCGAAGACCGTCTCGAGAAACGTGATCATCGCGTCAGCATCGCGCGGGACAAAGTACGGCGATGCGCTTGGATATCCGTCGGGCTTGAAAGGCGTCGGCATGCGGCAGTCCTTCCCTGTTCAGTGAGCTCCAAGGTAGGCGTCGATAACGCGTTGGTCGTTCTGGATTTCGTCCGGCGTCCCTTCGGCGAGCAACTGGCCGTGCGCGAGGCAGTAGATGTCGGAGGCCATGTTCATGATCACGCGCATGTTGTGCTCGATGACGAGCAGCGTGATGCCGAATTCGGTGTTCGCGCGCTTTAGGCGATCGATGAGGCCGTTGATCAGCGTCGGGTTGATGCCGGCGGTTGGCTCATCAAGCAGCAGGACGCGCGGCTCGTTCATAAGCGCCATTGCAAACTCGAGCAGCTTCTGCTGGCCGAACGATAGCGAACCGGACCTGAGGTAGCGCTTTTCATAGAGGCCGACGAAATCGAGCAGGCGCTCGGCCTTCTCCTGGTCCGACTCGGTGTTCGTCTGGAACATGTCGATCGTGCGCATCTTCCGGTGCGGGATCGAAATCAGCATGTTCTCGACGCAATTCATCGCGCCGTAGATGCGGGTCTGCTGGAACGTGCGCAGAAGCCCGAGCCGCGCAATTTCCGGCACGCGCTTCTTGGAGATCTCATCGCCTTCAAAGCGGATGGAGCCGGCATCGATCGGGTGATAGCCAACGATCGAGTTAAACAGCGTCGTCTTACCCGATCCGTTCGGGCCGATGAGGCCGGTGATGCCGCCCTCTTTCACGCGGATCGAAATGTCTTTGTTGGCGACGACGCCGCCGAACGTTTTCGTGACGGTATCGACTTCGATGATGTTGTTCATTCGGCCGGCTCCGGCATTGGCTGGCCGCCGCGCGGCGCTTCGTCTTTCTTATCGACGCGGACGCCGAACCACGCGGGCCTGACTGTCCGGAGCCAGCCCATGATGCCATCCTGGAAGTAGACGACGGTGACGACGATAAGCGCGCCGAGCGCAACCCACTGCCAGCCGAGGAAGTATGTCCAGGTCACTTCTTTCAGGACGTGGAACAGGATGGCGCCGATGACCGGCCCCCAGAGCGTGCCCTTGCCGCCGAGGAGGACCGCGACGACCATGAAGATGCCGAGGTTGATCGTCTGGTAGGCCGTCTCGAGCGGCTCAAACGAGATGAGCTGGAACGCTGAGATGCCGCCTGCGATGCCGACGAAGAATGCGGCGATCGACCACGTGATGAGCTTGTAGCGCAGCGTATGGAGGCCCATCGCCTCCGCCTTTTCTTCGTCGTCGCGGATCGCGTTGATCGCGGCGCCAAATCGCGTCTTGTAGAGCCACGAGAGGAAGAAGATCAGCGCGACGCCGAGGCCTGCGAACAGGAAGTAGAAGAAGATCTTCGAGGTATCGAGATCGCCTGGATAAACCGGCAGGACGATGCCCTGGCCGCCGCCGACCCAATCCCAGTTCGAAACGAGCTCGCCTGCTGCGATCGCGACGCCGAGCGTGCCGATCGCGAAGTAAGGCCCGCGCAGGCCGAACGTAATGTAGCCGATCACCAGCGCGCTCAGCGCACAAAACACGCCGGCTGCCAGCGACCCAACAAGCATGCCCGTAAAGTACTGCGTCTCGGTGAAGTTTCGAATGCCGCCGCCGGCTGCACTCGTGTACTCGCCGACATCATAGACCATGCCAATCGCGACGACCGCCGCGACGTACATGCCGGTCCCGTAAAAGAAGATGTTGCCGAGCGAGTTGTAGCCCATTTGACCGCCGGTCATGTCCCACGTGAGCGCGACGATGATCAGCAGCCAAAGCGCTGCAAGCGACGTCCCGAAGTTGGGAAACAGAAACGGGGCCGCGACGGTAAGCGCGAGCAGCGCAAGGTAGATGACATACCGCATATCGTCGGGTCCTTAAGCCAGCACCTGGCGCTGACGCTGCTGTTGCATCAGGCGGAAGATGAGAACGATGAGAAGCAACAACACCGCGATCGCCTGCTGGTAGCCGATGCCGAAGATGTGGCCGCCGTACTGCTCAAGCGCGCCGATGCCGAGACCGGCTGCGATGACGCCTGGAAGGTTGCCGAGGCCGGCGGCCGTCACAACGACGAAGGCACGAACGGAGTAGGCGATGCCGTAGAAGGGCTGGATCTCCCAGACGAGGACGATCAGAGCGCCGGCGGCACCGCAGATCGCAGCGTTTAGAGAGAACGTGAAGGCGTAGACCTTCTCGGTGTCGATGCCCATGACGCGGGCAGCGCGGGCATCTTGCGCGGTCGCGCGGATTGCCTGGCCCATGCGGCTCGACTTCATGAAGATGATGACCGCGGCTGCGAGCAGGGCTGCGAGGATTACCGCGATCAGCTTCGCGACAGGAATGTTCACGATGCCATCGAAGAACGTGAAGGAGCTGTAGTCGAGGCGAAGGCTCTGTGTGTCAGAGCCGAACATCAGGTTCATGCCCTGCGCGAAGATGATGCCGATGCCGAACGTCGCCAGCAGCGACGTGAACAGGTCGCGCTCAATGACGCGGTTGATGACGAGCTTGTAGACGACCCAGCCGATGCCCCAGAGCGCGATGAAGGAGATCGGCACGCCCATCAGCGGGTGCATGCCGTAGTCGCCAAAGGTCTTGACCAGGAACCACGAGATGTAGCCGCCGAGAATGACGAAGTCGCCCTGCGCCAGGTTCTTGACGTTCATAACGCCCCAGACGAGCGCGAGCCCATAAGCGGCGAGCACGAAGATCGCGCCAATCATCAGGCCCTGGACTAGGATCTCGATATTCGCGACCGGGTAGTCGATCAGCAGCTGAATGTTGCCGAGGATTTGATCCATCGGTGGCAGTCCCTTCGTCGTCCCCTCGAGCCGCTAGGCTCGCGATGGCTTTAGTGCCACCTGTTCTTCATACAAGCGAAAGAGCCGGGCACTTGGCCCGGCTCTTCTGTCATCGTCAGTCAGCTACTCGCGCGGGTAGCTGAGCGGGTGCGACGCGAATTTCGACGGCGCAACCACGTTGTACTCGCCGCCCTGGATCTGGCGGAGCACCATCGGCTTTGCGATGTTGTTGCCAGCGTCAGAGAAGCGAATCTGACCGTAGAACGTCGCAAGGTCTGTCGCGGCAATGGCGTCGCGCAGCTTGTCCTTATCGAGCGATCCAGCGCGCTCAAATGCGTCCTTGAAGACGTAGACGGCAGCGGTTGCCTGAGCAGTCTGGTACGGGACTTTCTTGTCCTTGTACTCAGGGTAGGCGTCCTTGAACTCTTTCTCGTAGTTCGCAGCCGTACCGAAGATCGGGTCCTCGTAGGAGAGCGTTTCCGCCCACTGCGTCGAGCAGAGTACGCCTTCAGCAGCCTTCGGGAACTTGCCCGTCACGTCAGCCGCTTCACAGTGCGTGATCGCGATCATCGGGACTTTCACGTTCATCTCGCCGATCTGGCGGACGGCCGTGGCAGCACCCTTCGAGTGGCCAGAGACGATCAGAACGTCAGGCTTCACGAGCTTGGCCTTCGTGAGGATCGAGCTCATGTCCGACAAGTCACGCGGCAGCTTTTCGTCAACGACGACCTTCATGCCGAGCTTCTTGGCGTCTTCCAGAACGCCCGCACGGATGTCGAGCGAGAACGGGTCGTTCTCGACGGCGACAGCAACCTTCACGTCTGATGGCTTCTTGCCGGCTTTCTCAGCCTGCTCGGCTGCCAACGTGATGGCGGATGCGAGATACTGCTCGGAGGTTGAAAGCACCGCGAAGAGGTACTTGTAGCCCTTGTTGAAGAGCGAGCGCGATGCGCCCTCAGCTTCGACCATCGGGATCTTGTACTTCTCCGTGACCGGGGCGATTGCCTTGGTCAGGCTCGAAGAATACGGGCCCAGCATGTACTGGATTTTGTCCTGGTTGATGAGGCGCTCGGCGAGCGTCGCGCCGCGGTCACCTTTGGACTCATCGTCGTAGTACGTGACTTTGAAGTTGTAGCACTTGTCGCCGATCTTCACGCCACCGTTTTCGTCGATCTTCTTGATCGCGAACTCGTAGCCGTTCTTGGCGTGAATGCCGTTGGTCGCATACTTGCCGGTCAGCGAAATCGCGGACCCAAGCCTCAGTTCTTCGCACTCGGCAGCGACTGCTGCTGAGGCACCTGCGACGAGGAAGGCAGCGGATGCGGCTGTCGCCGCAATCGCAAACTTCTTCATGAAAGTCTCCCTTCTGACTCCTCGACCGTTTGTTCGGTCTTCAGATCACAGCGAGTGCAACTGTGCACATGGCAGCCATGCACTGCGCGCGATCTGCCGAGAGTATCAGAGGGGACCCAGACGACAAGCGGCAATACGCGGGCATTGGGCGATGGTGGGAAAAGAAAGTGCAGGCGGCCGCCCATCATTGGCGCGGCGCGAACTCGCACGTTCAAGAATTTACGATTTAAGAATTTATTTCTCGCGAACCCGGTGCACGTGGGGGCCGGTTGGCGAGTGGTCGGAGCGGGGAGATTTGAACTCCCGACCCCTTGTCCCCCAGACAAGTGCGCTAACCAGACTGCGCCACGCTCCGAGCCGTTGACGTTTGCCCGAGCGACGCGGCGCGGTCAACTCAGCGCGGCGCGCAGCGCCGGGACGCGAGCCGCATGCCGGGCCGGTTAGGCGCGGTCAGCGAGACCCGCCTTAAGCATGTCGCGACAGAGCTCAAGTTCCGCGATCGCGTGCTCGACGGCGTCGCGCATCATCGGCGGGGCCTGCGCCGCCTCGATCCGGCTCGCGAGCAGGTCCGGCGCGACGGCTGCTTTGCTGCGACCGGTTTTCAATTTCGCAGTCCGCCCGGCTGCGATGTCGGCCTCGGCCTCAGCCCCGAGCGCCTTCACAGCATCGACGCCGCGGTCTTTGAAGATCTTTTGGACGCCCTTGATCTGAAATCCTTCAGCGTGAAGGAGCTGGCGGATGCCAAACAGCAGGCGGACGTCGTCGGGCCGGTAATAGCGCCGGCCACCGCCACGCTTCATCGGGCGAAGCTGCGGAAACTTCTGCTCCCAAAAGCGGAGGACGTGCTTTGGGACGTCAAGCGCCTCAGCCACCTCGCCAATGGCGCGAAAAGCACCGGCGCCTCTGCGATCAGATGAACCACGGCCGTCAGCCGCCATCAGGAGACAACCTTGTTGCGCGCGCGCATGCCGCTGTTAATGCGCTCTTTCATGATCGTCGATGGCCGGAACACCAACACGCGCCGCGGCGTGATCGGCACTTCCTCGCCGGTCTTTGGATTGCGGCCGACGCGCTCTGACTTTTCGCGGATGCCAAACGAGCCGAACGACGAGAGTTTCACGTTCTCGCCGTCTTCAAGCGCCTTGCTAACTTCGCCGAGGATCGTCTCAACAAGATCCTGCGATTCATTCCGGGGCAGGCCGACGCGCGCGACAACCGCGTCCGCCAGATCAGCCCGGGTAAGTGTTTTGCCGCCCATACGTCCGCCTCCGCTATGCCACAAACGCTAGCGGCAAGGCCTGACGTGGTCAACAAATTCGGCCGCAACCGGCTGATATCGATTGTTTTTTGTACGGACGTCGCGCTACCAGCGCGCGAGCACGGCGCCCCAGGTAAAGCCGCCGCCCATTGCTTCCATCATGATCAGCTTATTGTCGGACAGCCGGCCGTCTTCGAACGCCTGATTGAGCGCGAGCGGGATTGACGCCGCCGATGTATTCCCGTGCCGCTCAAGCGTACGGACGATCTTTTCCGGCGCCACGTTGAGCTTCTTCGCGATCCCATCCAGGATCCGCATGTTCGCCTGATGCGGCACGAACAGGTCGACCTCACCCGCCGTGTAGCCGGACATCAAAAGCGTCTCTTCGATGACGCCAGAGATCTTCTGGACTGCATGGCGAAACACTTCACGGCCGTTCATGCGCAGATGCCCGACCGTCTTTGTTGAGCCTGGTCCGCCGTCGACATAGAGCAGGTCTTCAAGCCGCCCGTCGGAGCGGATGCGGCTTGCGACGATCCCGCGGTCTTCGCGCGTGCCAGTCGCTGTTTGCGCTTCGAGCACAACGGCCCCGGCGCCGTCACCGAAAAGCACGCACGTCGTGCGGTCCTTCCAGTCGATGATCCGTGAGAACGTCTCGGCGCCGACGACGATCGCTCGGCGGGCCTGGCCGGCCTTCAGAAAGTTATCCGCCGTCGCAAGCGCATAAACGAACCCCGAGCACACCGCCTGAATATCGAACGCCGCCCCGCGCGTGACACCAAGGCCGTTTTGGATGCGGACTGCGGTTGCGGGAAACGTCCTGTCCGGCGTCGCGGTCGCACAGATGATCAGATCAATGTCGGTTGGATCGAGGCCGGAGCGGACCAGCGCCTGCTTGGCGGCGGCAAGGCCGAGGTCTGACGTCGTCTCATCATCGGCTGCAATATGGCGCGCGTGGATCCCCGTGCGCTCCACAATCCAGTCGTGGTTCGTGTCGACGATTTTGCTCAGCTCGTGATTGTCGACAACGCGCTTTGGCAGGCTCGCGCCAACGCCGCGGAAGACAGATCGGATGGTCGCCATCAGGGCTCCTCGCTGCCGCACGGACTGCTGGTCAGCAGGCCCTCGATGAACGCGCACATGGCGCCGTTCGCGGTTACGAATGCAACGCTCACTGCAGAGCGTCCTGTCAGTCGGCTGTTGCCATTTCGCTCAACGTGCCGTGAAACGTCGCCACGTCATCAACGATCCGCCCAAGCAGCTGCGAACGGCCCATCTCGTAGCCGAGATCAATCGCGCTTGCAAAACCGAGCGCGTCCGTTCCGCCGTGAGACTTAACAACGAGACCATTCAGCCCAAGGAACGTTCCACCATTGATCCGGCGCGGATCCATTTTCTGGCGAAGAACGCGAAACCCGCCTTGCGCGAGGAAGGCGCCGATCCGGGCCATGAGGGTCCGCGTCATGGCAGCCTTGAGGTACGCCCCGATCTGGCGCGCGGTCCCCTCCGCAGTCTTCAGCGCGATGTTGCCTGCAAAACCTTCGACCACGACCACGTCGACCGCGCCGAGCCCGATGTGGTCACCTTCGACAAAACCGCGGTAGTCGATTGGCAGATCCGTCGATCTTTGCAGGACCGCATGCGCCTCGCGGACATCCTCGCCGCCCTTCACATCCTCAGAGCCGACGTTCAGCAGGCCGACCGACGGGCGCTCAACATGATAGAGCGCGCGCGCCATCGCAGCGCCCATCAGCGCCTGGTCGCACAGCTGGCGACTGTCGGCACCGATGTTCGCGCCAACATCAAGCACGATGCACTCGCTGTGCACGGTCGGCCAAATCGCGGCGATGGCCGGGCGTTCGATCTCGCCAAGCGGACGCAGCAGGAGCTTTGATATCGCCATGAGCGCGCCGGTGTTGCCGCCGGATACCGCAACCGCTGCAGCATCGTCGCGCACCGCTTCAACGGCGGCCCACATGCTCGTGCCCTTGCCCTTCCGCATAGCCTGCGCGGGCTTCGCATCCATCTCGATCAGACCATCGGTGTGGACGATCTCACACCGCGCACGGAGCGTCGGGCGAGACGCCAACTGATGCTCAATTTCTGGCTGATCGCCGAACAGGAGAAAAGCGAGCTCCGGGTTCCGCTCGAGCGAAAGCGCCGCGCCGGCCAAGACGATTTCAGGCCCACGGTCTCCGCCCATGGCGTCAAGGGCGATGGTGTGCTCGGCGGTCATGGAGGAGCGGTCGCAGTCAACTTGAGGAGAACGGTGCGCACCATATCCATTGCGCTCGTTTGCGCAACCAGAGCCACAACCGAGCCGTTGTCGCCCCGGACCGCGGGCTTTGCGGGCGTCAACCCTGCTAGCTGTCGTCGCCAGCCTTCAGTTTTGCAAGCGACGCGAACGGCGAGGCCTCCTTGGCGTCTTCGACAGGCGGCGTTCCGGCCTGCGAGACATCCAGTGCGGCATCGGGTGCGCGTGGGAACGGGTCGAGCGCGCTTGCGACGACCTGCTCGATGATTGGGCCAAGCGCGATGCGATTGCCGCGGATCGGTTCTGGCTCGTCGCCGCTTAACGGGTCAACCTCGATTTCGCCACCGCTCGCAGCCTCGGGCGGGAGGCGCGCAGAGAGCCGGTAGGCGATCTCGAAAGGCTCTTCCATCGATTGGCCTACAGGTTCGAGCGTCACGCCGCACGTCTGCTGCACGCGCGCGCGGATCGTGCCTGACGCGTCGAAGCCATCGGCGCCGGCCGGTAGGATGTCGTAGGCAACCGAGAGCGCGTCGACTGCAACAATGCCGAGCCGGTCCGCAAGCGCTTTCCGCGCGGCCGCGTCGAACGTGTGTTGCGTCTCGAGACCGCCTGACGGGATCTCACGCAGCGTATGATCAAGCTCAAGCAAAACGTCTGCCTCCTGGCAACAGCGGGCTCGGCGCGTTGCTGTCGCCCAACATCGCCATCCGCCACTCCAATATGGCCCTTCCGCGCTTTCACCGCTATCACGGCGCGCGAAACATAGGCGGCGGCATGCAAAACCTATCGGGCATTGAACCGGCAACGGAGCCGGAAACGTTCAAGCGCACGGTCAGCGGCGGTGTCCGCGTGATGGCGCGCCGTTACGCGGCGGAGGGCGGGAACGCGGGCCGGCGCACCGCGGTTTGTCTTGCGGGACTGACGCGCAATGGCCGCGACTTCGACGTGCTCGCCCGCGCGCTTTCGACCGGCCCGGACGCGCGCAACGTGCTGACGATCGACATGCGCGGTCGCGGCGGGTCGGACTTCGACAGCGACTGGCGCAACTATACGATCCAGACAGAGACCGCCGACCTCATCGACGTCTTGACCTCGGAAGAGCTCGACCACGTGGCCCTGATCGGGACATCGCGCGGCGGCCTGATTGCGATGGCGCTTGCAGCGATCCAGCCGACGCGGCTCGGCGTCGTCGTGCTCAACGACATCGGGCCCATCATCGAGATCGACGGCTTGTCCCGCATCGCAGGCTACGTTGGAAAGATGCCGGCACCTGATACCTGGGAGGAGGCAGCAAGCCTCTGCCGGCGCATGGCCGAACGCGACTTTCCAAACGTAACCGATGACGGCTGGGACCGGATCGCGCGGCAATGGTTCAACGACGAAGGCGGTCGGCCCGTGCCCGGTTACGACCCGGCGATTGCCCAGACATTCGCGATGACGAAGGATGGCATCCCGGAACTTTGGCCGCAGTTTACGGGGCTCACCCGCGTGCCGTGTCTCGCGATCCGTGGAGGGCGCTCGGACCTTTTGAGCGAGGCGACCGTCCGCGAGATGGCGCAGCGCCACCCACACTTCCGAGCACACACCGTCGCGGACGAAGGCCACGCGCCGCTCCTGAAAGACGCGCAGACCCTTGCGGTAATCGCGCAGTTTCTGCGCGATACTGATGATGATCAGCGGGCTTGAGGCCGCGCGGGTGACAGGTTCGGACTAGAACTCGTTGTTGTCGATGCGGCTTGAGAATTCCGTACTGCCGCCGGATGCGAGGATCCGCGCCTGTTCGACCCAGCGCTCGCGTTCAATACGCCCGCGGAAGTCGAAGGCCGTGCTGAAGTAGTCGATGTCCTGGTTCGTCCAGTTCGCGATCTGCTCATAGCGCGTCACGCCCATCGCGTTCAGCCGCCGCTCGATCAGCACACCGATGCCGCGGACACGCTTCAGATCATCGTCGCCCGCCGGGTCCGTGTTGCCGCCAGACGTCAGTGCCGCCGAGCGGACGGAGCGCAACTCGCTGCCCGATGTTGACGGCGGTGGCGGTGGCGCTAGGGACGTGTCGTCTTCCCCTGCCGGCGTTTGTGGTGGGTCGGCGGGGCCTGCCGCCGCGGCGATTGCGGCGGCGACGCCTGTCAGGCCCGTCGCCGCCCCGAGCGCCGACGTGTCATCTGGTGTGTCGTCGCGTTCCGGAACGGGTGCCGGATCGTCGTCCAGCGGTGCGATCGTTGCGATCTGGTCAGCCAAACTTGGTGCTGGCTCAGGCTCAGGCTCTAGTTGAGGCTCTAGCTCAGGCACAGTTGCCGGTGGCGGAGACGGCGCCTCGATTTCGGCGACGGGCTCGGCCTCCGGTGCTGGCGGCGGCGCGCTGTAGGCGGCCGGCAGCGGCGTTGCCTGGACAGCGGTGCCTAACGCTTCGAGACGATGGCGCCGGGCAAACGACGTCTCGGTGCCGCTTGCCAGCATGCGGGCTTGCTCAATCCAGTTGTCGCGCTGGACCCGGCCATCCTCGCCGAGGTCGGCATTGGCCGCGTCGACATCGTCGGCTGTCCAATCTGCGATTTGGGCGTACGTCGTAACTCCGCGGCCGATCAGCTTGCGCTCCTCACGGATGCCGATGCCTCGGATGCGCTTGAGATCGTCGGCCTGATCGAACGCGGCATCCGAAGCAAGGCCGGGCAACGCAGACGAGCGGACCGAGCGGAGCACGTTTGGCGGTGCCGCAGCGTCCGGCGCAGGCTCGGGAGTGGCGATCGGCAGTGCGGCCGGTTCCGGCACCGGCTCGACCGCTGGTGGCTCGTCGTCAGCGGTAAACGCTGCGACTGCAGCAGCGCCGCCTGCGATTGGCGCAATCGTGGCAATCTGGCTTGCAAGCGTGTCCGACCGCTCGGCTTCTGGGGCCGGATCGGGATCGGGCTCCGGCGATGGCGCCGGAGCGCTGACGTTGGCCGCATCAGACTGCGCCTCTGACCGCGCGGTGGCAGCAAGCGCTGCGGCCGCTGAGACCGCACCTGCAATCCCGGCCTTGCCGAGATCAGATGCCTCCCAAGTCCGCCCGACGCTGTCGCGCGAGGCGGGCGGCTCTGGCGGTGGCGCGCCCACAGATGCCTCAGCGGCTTGCGGCGCGGTTGGTGGCGGCGCCATGGCCATGACGCGCTGCGCGGCGGCCGCGGCTGCGTTCTGACGGGCGGTGTCGTCGACCACAGGCGCCGCTGGTGGTGCAGGCGTTGGCTCGGGTTCGCGCGGCGGCTCCGTCGGCTCCAAGGGCTCTGAGGGCGCGCTTGCGATCGGGGGCGGCGCGGCCGGTATCGGCGCCGGGTCCGGCTCCGGTGGCGGCGCGGGCGGCACGATTTCGCGGGCGACGCTTGTGTCAGCGGCCGGGAACGCAACTGAGAGATCGCCCATCGCCCGTCCGGCGGAATAGGCCGTGGCGCCACCGGCTGCGAGGACTTCCGCCTGCTCAATCCAATTTTCTGACGAGATCCGCCCGCCGAGGCCCAGTGCCTCGTCGAGCCGGCCGACTTGGGCTGAATCCAGGTTCGCGATGTCGGCGTAGCGCATGAGGCCACGCTCCTTGAGCGCAGACGCGAGCGCCGTATCGATCGCGTAGATATTCTCGAGGTCGTCGGCAGGGCCTGGCGCCGGGCCCGCGAAGGCAACCGCTTCGATCCGCTCAGCGTCTGGCTGGCCGGTCTGCGGCGGCGGCGCAGCGGTTCCGAACGCCTGCGCGACGCCTGCAACTGCGGCGCCTGCCGCTGCGACGCCCGCGGTTGCTGCGCCGGCATCAAATGACTGAGGCGCCTCAGCCGTGCGGGCTGCAATCGGTTCGATCTGCTCGATGCGCGGGGCAACGGGTTCAAGTGCCGGGGCTGACTGGTCGGCCTGGCGGCCATCGCCTGTCAGCGCGTTGTGAAACTTCACGGTCGTTGGCGACGCGGCCGCCGCCGCGACCGGTGCCGCTGTCTGCACAACCGGCTCTGCCGCAGTCTCGCGCAGCGTGCCGGGGAACATCAGGCGGCGCGTCATGCACCCGAACATCGCACCAAGGAAGTAGGCGCCGAGGAGCAGCGCGGCTGTCTCCCAGAGAAGCATCGTCATCGCAGCAAACTCTTTGCCATTGGATCGACCGTCAGACGGATTGCGGGCTCAAGCAACGCGCCGCGCTCAGTCGCTCTCGCGGCTGCACGACATCCAGCCCACAACGAGGCCGAAGGCGAACGCCGCGGCGACGTACCAACCGAGTTGCCAAACGAGATAGTCCATCGCTCTCTTTGCCCCTGCTGCTGACAGCGCCGAAAGCGCAACGCGCGTCCAGTACCGTCTCCCCCGCCATCCTGTCTCCGCCCGCGCCTTATTCGCGGCGAACTGTAAATTCGATGCGCCGGTTGCGCGCGCGATTGTCCGAAGTGGTGTTCGGCACGAGCGGCTGGCTCTCGCCGAAGCCTGTCGCGTTCAGCCGGCTCCGGTCAACGCCGGCATCCACCAGGAATGCGACGACGGCCTGAGCGCGGCGCTCAGACAAGCGCTGATTGTTCTCGTCGGTGCCTTGCGAGTCGGTATGGCCCGATATGTCGATGCGCACATTTTCACAATTGATCACGGCGTCCGCGATCCGGTTGAGGATCGAATAGCTCGAACGCTTGATGTCGGAACGCGCGAGCTCAAAGTTGATCTTGCCGGTGGATTTCACGGAATCGAGCGCGCGCTGGCAGCGATCCTGCGCCGCGCGGATGCGGGCGGTCTCGGCTTCAATCCGCTTTGCTTCGGCATCAGCGCGCTTGGCTTCCGCCTCGAGGCGCTGTTTGCGCTCTTCTTCTGCAAGACGCCGCTTGCGTTCATCTTCGGCAGCGCGCTCGGCCTGGAGCCGGGCCTCTTCCGCGCGGCGGCGGGCTGCCTCTTCGCGGCGGCGCTCTTCTTCAGCGGCGATCTCGGCCCGCCGGCGCGCTTCCGCCTGGCGCCGGGCTTCAGCGGCGGCCGCAACGCGGCGCTCGTCGTCCGCCTTCGCACGTTGACGCGCTTCACGCTCTGACCAGATCATTGCGTCTGACTTCACGAGCACGCGGTCGGTGCCCGAATACCCCTCGGCAAGCGACGACGCGAGCCGCTGCTTGATGACGGTCGCAGCGCCCGTGTCCGGCGCCTCGCCCGTGATCGTCAGTTGTTGCGCGTTCAGCGTCGCAGCCCCGGACCGCAGACGCGCGAGGAGTTCGAGCCCCGTCATCGCAACGCCAGACCAGACTTCAGACCGCGCCGGCGAAACCCGCATGCGGTCATCGACGATGATGTTGGGAAACAAGGTCTGTGCCTTGTCGATCAGTGCGGTCCGCGTACGCGAATCCGGCACCTCGCCTGAAAGGACGACCGTCCCGTCCGTGCGCTGTGCCTGCCAACGCAACTTCGGCTCAGGCGCCTTGAGGATCGAAAGCGCAACGTTTGTGCGGCACGACCGGCTGGTCGAGGCCCGAAGCCGCCCGGCAAGCCGCGTCTGCAGCGCCGGATCGCGCGTCTCGCCAAATAGCGTGAATTCAGCGTCGATCATCCGCAAGCGGCCGTTGCCGATCGACTGCAGCCCGCTCAAGCCACTGTTAATGCAGGTTGACCATCCGTCCGGCTGGCCGCGCGCGATGCTGAGGTTGTCGGTCACCTTGCGGTTCGGAAACGCCTCGGTCGCGCGCTGCAGAAGCGCCTGGCGTTGCGCTTGGCTTGGCACAGACCCCGTCAGCAGAAGTTCCGCCTCGGTGACCGCGATGCTCGTCTCGTATGGGTCCGCAACCGGCAGGTCCGGCTGATTGAACTTGATGTCCTGGTCCAGCGTGAACGGACGCCGGACCGCGCGCTCCAGCGCCGCGCGCACGTCGGTCGCCGTCGCTTCGCGCTCAGCAAGGCCGATCACCGTAACAACGGCGTCCTCAAGCTTCAGCGCGACTGTCTTGAGCGGCTTGATCTCGCGCAGCAGCGCGCCGACCGTCAGCAGCCAGCGATTGGGCTGACCGGACGCGACAACCATCTTGTCGACGATCGCGGCACTCGGGAACGTGCGCTTGACTGCGTCGGCAAGCGTGCTGCGCGCCTGATCGTTTGGAACGTGGCCTTCGAAGACGACTTGCTTGCCATCAAACGCGGCGGACCACGTATAGGGCGACACGGCAGGCGGCGTGATTTCGTCTTTCACAAGACGAACCCCGTCTGGCAGGGCCTGGGCCAGCGCGCCGCGCACGCGGGCGTAATCTCCGACCGTTCGCGCGCGGCCATTGATGGCAAAGTCGCGGTCGCGCATGTCGACCTGCGCGCCGGGTTCAAGACGTGAAAGCTGCGACAACGCGAACTTGATGCCCCCGACCCACAACGCACGCTCGGGCGCACCGCGCGCGGGCTTCATCTCGTCGGCAATCCGCGCATCGGCAAAGAGCTCGCGTGCCGTCCCGATGATGGTCGCGCGCGTCTCGCTATCGGGCACGAACCCCGTCAACTGTATCTGCCCGCCATCGCGGCGCGCAGTCCAGGTGTAGTTTTCCTGCTCTTCGATAACGGAGGCGCGATTGTCGGCGATGCGCACGCCCCAGACGGAGCGGACGATGTCAGACGCCTCGCGGCGCTGCTCGGGGGTGTAGGCCGCCCCGTCGATTTGGCCGTCGCGGCCTTCAAAGCCTGTCCGCGCCCAGCCGAGTCCGACCTGCTCGAGCTTCGTCGACGTCCGCTCACGCAGATCCGTCTCGATGGCCTCGTGCTTGCTGGAGACTGCAAACGCAATCAAAAGGCCGAGCGGGAGTACGCCCCACATCCAACGCAGCCAGTTACATCGCATGCCCGTGTGACCCGTTCCTTCGCGAGTTCAGGAGTGCCGCTGGTTGCTTATGCCCTCAGACACCCACCCCCCGCAATGGCCTAGCGGCGATACGGTAAGCGGCGCAAGGATGGTCTCTCAGCACGCCCTCGTTTGTAGTGGGCCGTGCACCGGCAAAGCAACAGCGCCGCTTCAGTCGCCATCGTTGTCGGATTGCGATGCGGCGGCATCAGGGCCGAGGTGGGCGTGTCCACGGGCCTTTGCGATTGCGATCTGGCGCTGACGCTCGGCGGCCCGGGCCTTCTGATTAGGCGAGGCCGCCGCACGACACGCGGGACACGGCTCCGGCGCGAAGCCGCCCTGCGCGCCCTCAAACTGAAACGGATTGCGGCAGACGGCACAAAGCGTATGCGTGCCCTCTTCAAGACCCTCGACGACACTGACCCGGCGGTCGAACACGAAGCACTCACCGCGCCACCGGCTCTCGTCCTCCGGCACCTCTTCGAGGTACTTCAAGATGCCACCCTGAAGGTGGAACACGTTCTCGAACCCGCGCGCCTTTAAAAGTGCCGTCGCCTTCTCGCAGCGGATGCCGCCGGTGCAGAACATCGCGACCTTTGTGTCGCGGGCCGGATCAAGGTTCACGTCGGCCCAGGCGGGGAAGTCGCGGAACGTCGGCGTCGCTGGATCGACTGCGCCCTCAAAGGTGCCGAGCGCGACTTCGTAGTCATTGCGGGTGTCAATGACGACGACATCGGGATCGGCGATGAGCGCGTTCCAGTCGGCAGGCGCAACGTAGGTGCCCCGATTCGCGGCTGGGTCGAGATCGGGCACGCCCATAGTGACGATCTCCGACTTCAGCCGCACCTTGAGCCGGATGAAGGGGTTCTCTGACGCACCTGACCATTTCACTTCGAGCGTGTCGAAGCCGGGCCATGTGCGGATCGCGCCGACGACAGCATCGAGACCGATCTTAGTGCCGGCAATTGTCCCGTTGATGCCTTCGTGCGCGATGAGCAACGTTCCCGTGATGGCGTGCTCTGCGCAGAGCGACTGCAATTCGGTTTGACGTTGGACCGGATCGCCTATGGAGGCGAAGCGGTACAAGGCTGCCACGGAAAACGGTGGTTGGGCCGGCCCATCACGCATCGCGCCCCTCCGCTGTTGGGCCGCGGCCGAGGCCGTAGTTGAAGCTCACGGAAATCCGCAATTCGTCGCTCTCGTTGGTCGGCACGTCGTGGCGCAGCCAGCTTTCCCAGAGCAGGACGTCACCAGCTTTCGGCTTTACTGTAAGAAACGGTCGATGCGCAGACGGCGCTGACGCCCGCCGCTGCGGCGCTGCCATCATCATGGCATGGCGCGGGTCCTCAAACCGGATCGCGTTGGTACCCTTGGGCAGGCTCACGTAGTACGTGCCGCTGACGACCGAATGCGGATGCAGGTGCGCTGCGTGATGGCCGCCAGGTGCCAGCAGGTTGACCCACAGGCTGTCGAGCGCGAGCACGTCGCCGCCCAGATCGAAATGAACCGCGTCCGCGAAGGCCGCCACGTGCACATCGAGCGCATCTTTCAACGCCTGAAACTCCGGAAACCTCCAGGGCAGGTCATTGAGCGACGCATACGATGTGTAGCCGCCATAGTCGTGGGCCTCCGACCAACTGAGACCGGCCTCGTCGTCTTGCCCGAGCGACATGGCAAGGGCTGCGAGCGCCTCATTCCGCGCAGCCGTACCGCGCGGGAAGAGCCGCGCACGGTAGATGGTCGTCGGGAAAACGTGGTCTATCGTTGTCATGGCCAGCCCGGTACGCGGTGGGGCGCGGCGAGGTCAAGCGGGGATGGGAGTGAGCGATGCACGAGACGGCTGAGGCTGAGGATGCGGGTCGCGCCGTGCGCCGACCGCGGGTCTACCTTGCGGGGCCCGATGTATTCCTGCCTGACCCGATGGCGGCGGGCCGCGCGAAAGTCCGGCGCGCGGACGCTCATGGCTTGGATGGCGTGTTTCCGCTCGATGCCGCGCTCGAACTCGATGGCCTTGCGCCGGACGAGAAAGCGCGTCGGATCGCGCTCGCCAATGAAGCACTGATGCGCTCGTGCGATGCGGCCATCGCAAACGCCTGCCCCTTCCGCGGCGTCTCGATGGATTCGGGGACAGCATTTGAGGTCGGCTTCATGCGCGCGCTTGGACGGCCGGTTGTCGGCTACACCCATACGGCCGTGCCGTTCGCAGACCGTTCGCGGGCGTTTCGTGACCGCGCGCAGCTCACCTTTGACTATGACGGCCCTGACCTTGAGATCGAAGACTTCGGCCTCGCCGAGAACCTCATGATCACGGTTGCCATGGGCGAAAGCGGTTTGCCGATGGTTGTCGGCCGCGACACCGTTGCCGCAGACGGGATCATTGCAGCGGACGCGTTCGAGGCCTGCCTCACGTGGCTCGCCGCAACGCTCTGACCGATCAGCGCTCGCCGCACGCTTTCATCTCGCCCCCAACCCCTCTAAGTCTTCGCAAGACCTTCTACACCCGGGACCGACGCATGACCGCCGACGCGACGCGCGACCTCATCCAGCGCTACTACGATGCCTTTAACGCAGGCGACACCGACGCCATGCTCGCGCTCGTCAGCGACACCATCATCCACGACGTCAACCAAGGTGGCGAACGGCGGATCGGCAAGGAGCGCTTTCAAGCGTTCAATGCACGCATGACGTATCACTACGAGGAAGCGCTGAGCGACCTCGTCATCTTCGTCAACGACGACGGCACGCGGGCCGCCGCCGAGTTCAACGTCAACGGCACCTACCGCATGACCGAAGATGGCCTGCCACCGGCGCGCGACCAGACCTATCAGCTCCCAGCCGGCACGTTCTTCGCGGTCGCTGACGGCAAGATCACGCGCGTGACGACCTACTACAATCTGACTGACTGGATTACGCAGGTGAGCGAGATCTAACGCTCAGAGATCACGGGCGGCACGGCATGGCGACCGGCGGCATTGAAATTGTCCGGCTCACCGGGGGTGAGGCGAGCGCTGCGATCCCGGACCTGTCGCGCCTGCGCTGCGAAGTCTTCCGCGCCTGGCCGTATCTCTATGAGGGGACCGCTCAGTCTGAGGCGGACTACCTCGGCGCCTTCATCGAGGCCGACGACGCCATCATTATCGCAGCCCGCGAGGGCGACGCGATCATAGGAGCCGCGACCGCCTCGCCGCTGATGAGCCACACGCCGGAGTTCGGGCCCTTGTTCGCGGCGCACGGCATCGCACCCGATGGCGTGTTCTATTGCGGCGAGAGCGTGCTGCTTGAAGACTACCGCGGCCGCGGCATCGGGCACGCATTCTTCGACAAGCGAGAAGCCGCCGGCCGCGACCTCGGCGCCGCGCGCGGGCAAGCGTTCACGCACTTCGCGTTCTGCGGCGTCATCCGCTCTGACGATGACCCACGCCGCCCGGCCACCTACCGGCCGCTCGATGCGTTCTGGCGCAAGCGCGGATATCAGCCGGTCGCGGGCATGGTCGGCGCGTATCCCTGGCGCGAGATCGGCGACACGGCCGAGACCGATCACCCGATGCAATTCTGGCTGCGCCCCGCTTCAGCCGACCTAAAACCGAACGCCGGTTAGCAATCCGTTAAGCGAACCCCTGGACGATTGCGGCGTAGGCGTTGCGACGCCCGCCACCGATGCCGCTCAGGGGAATGGCCGATGCGCTTGTTCGCTCGTTTTCGGAAAGATCAACGCGGTATCGTCGCGCCGACCGTCGCGATCGTCTTCGTTGCGCTCGCAGGCTTCGTCGGCCTGGCGCTCGATTACGGCCGCGCGACCGCGCTGCAAACCGAGATGCAGCGCTTTGCTGACGCCGTCGTCATTCAGGCCGCGCGCACGCTGACGACAACCGGCGATGCGAGTAAGGCGGAGACAGCGGCCGCGGCGCATCTCAACGGGCTGCTGACCGCCAACAATCACTCCGTTGCCGGCGACGCCAGCAACGCAGGCCCCGCCAATGGCGCAATTGAAGCCACCATCAGCGTGGGCGGTTCGAGCGGCGTCGTCACCGCCGTTCTCAAGACCAAGTCGGCTGCGCCCTTCATGTCGTTCTTCGGGCGCGACGGCGTCGACATCGACGTCACCAGTGAGGCGCGCACGTCAACCAAGGTCCTCGACATCGCACTCATGGTCGACACGACCGGTTCGATGGGCTGGTCGGACAACACGGTTCCTGGAAGCCAGGGGGGCGATGGCACGCGCATGGGCGCGATGCGGGTTGCCGCGAAAGACCTGCTCAGCATCCTGATGCCAGCCGGCGACAACCCGAACATCCGTATGTCGGTGGTGCCGTTCTCCGAGCACGTGCACCTCGACCGCAAGTTCATGGCGCGCGTGACCGGCAAACCTGAGACCCGCACCGAGACCTATCAAGAGCGCGTCACGCGGACGACGCGAGAGCGGGTCTGCCGGCGCGAAAAGCAGCGGACGGGATGGCGCGGATACTGCCAGCGCTACTGGTACAACAAGCCAAGTTGCTACCGGACCCGTGAGCGCTGCAGCAACGAGAACGTCACGCGCACGACCCTCGAGACGCGTACGCGCACGCTCTATCTGAAGACGTGCCTTTCCGAACGGACCGGCAGCATCACATCAACCGACGATGCGCCAACAACCGGCTTTCCCGATCCGGGCTATACGACGAACGCATCTGAGGCATGCGCGCTTCCCGCCGCACCGATACAGCCGCTCACCAACAGCAAAACGACGCTGGATGCGAAAATCTCGAGCCTGACCGACCCATCCGGTGGCACGGCCGGCCACCTTGGAACGGCATGGTCGTGGTACACGATCTCGCCGAACTTCGCGTCGGTTTGGGAGGCAAGCCAGCGCCCGCTTGACTACGCCGATGGCCGCGCGATGAAGGCGGTCGTGCTGATGACGGATGGCGACTACACGCTGCATCACGGCGATCGCTACTGCAACGGCCGCGACCCCTGCAGCCGCGCGCGCCAGGATGCCCGTGCGCTCTGCACCGCCATGAAGGCTGAAGACAAGAACGTGATGGTTTTTGCCGTCGGGTTCGGTCTCGTCAACAGCGACCGCCCGCAGCCACACCCAAGCACGCTGCCTGAAGGCGATGCGCGCCGCGTGCTCTACGATTGCGCCGGCGAAGGCCGCTACTTCTTCCCCTATGACGGCAACGCTTTGCGTCAAGCCTTCCGCGATATCGGTACCGCGCTTGCTGCCGCACAGGGCCAGGTGACGCTGACGAACTGACGCTTGAGGGTTCGCGCCCGGGGAAGGCGGCGCATCACGCCCCGTCGGCAAGCGCTTCGAGCAGGCCGCGGGAGGCGTCATCGGCGGGGAACATTAGTTCGATTTTCAGCTCAGCCAACCCGGCATCCTGCGCTGACGTAAACTCTGATATCACCGAGAACAACGCGAGTTCCTGATCGTCGAGGCGAAGGCGCAGCGGCATGATCGGTGCGAGCGTATGCTCGGCCCCTCGGTTGAAGTCCGCCGCCTCTTCGCGCAGTCCAATGACCGCCTCATCAAGCACCGCGTCGCCGCCAAGCCGGCTGCTTTCGCGCCGCAAGCGCTCGCTCAGATGGCAGGCAACCTCCGGCCAGTTACAGACCGTTTGCCGGAGCAGACGTGCGTCCTGCAACGCCTGAAGAAGACTTTCGCCGGGAGTGACGCCAATCGCTGCGAGGATTGTACGCGCGGTCGCGTTTGCCATGGCGACATTCCAATGGCGATCAACCGCGAACGCCGGATACGGCGCATGGCGCGTTAACATCCAATCGATGGCGCCAAGCACATGCGCCATGTCCTGCTCATCGAGCGGCCGCGCGACGTAGGCGGGTGCGAAGCCGGCTTCGAGCAAGAGCTGGTTGCGATCGGCAGCCGGGACCTCGAGGGCGCTCGTCAGATTGAGGACCATCGCGCGGCTGGGCTTGGAGCGCTCGGTCTCCAAAAACGCGACATGGCGCGACGACACACCGGCTGCAAGCGCCAGATCGAGCTGGCTCATCCGCCGCCTCCGCCGCCAATCCTTCAGCTCGTCTGCAAACGGCATGCGGCCTCACGCGGCGAATCGGGTCGAGCCGACAGACGCGGCCCAATCCTGACTATTGCGCCAAGTTGGCAGGCGCCGCACCTACCTCTGAGGTAACCGCGCGCGACGCGGCAATTGCTTTCGCAGACCATCAGCCGCGAGCAAAGCCCAAGCGATTAAACGTCCGATGTCGCCGGAATGCCGGGCGCCGGTGCGGCTGGTGGATCGCCCTCGGCTTCGTCGAGCACGGCGGTCACGGCCGTCGCGATCACCGCTTGCCGGTCCGGCGACGTGATCTTCTTGCCGAGCAAGTCGGTGATGTAGAAGACATCCCGCGCGCGCTCGCCAAACGTGGTGATGTGCGCGGACTGGATGTCGATCGAAAGGTCGGCAAGCGCGGTCGTCAGGTCGTAGAGCAGCCCCGGCCGATCGCGGCCTGAAACTTCGAGCACGGTGTACTGGTCCGACAGCTTGTTCGCGAACGCGACTTCTGGCGTGACATCGAAGGCGGCCATGCGGGTCTGCTGGCGGCCGGTGCGCGCTGCAAGCAGGTCAGCGAGCCGTACCTCGCCCCGCAACACGCGGCGGATCATCGTCGCGATACGCTCGGTTCGCCGCGTCTCGTCTTCCGCGTCGTCGAAGTCGCGCTTGAGTTGGAACGTGTCGATGACGAGCCCGTCGCGCATGGTCACGATCTGTGCGCCCATGATGTTGGCACCCGCAGCCGCGCAGCAGCCCGCAAAGAGTGACAGCAGCCGCGCGTGGTTCGGCGCCGCCACCATCAGCTCCGTCATCTCAGTGAAGGCGTCGGTCTTGAACGTCGTGCCGATGCGGTCTTTGCGGTTTGCGATCGACTGGATGAGTTCGGCGTGTGCCCCCTGCGTCGCAAGGTCAGTGCGGCCCCAATAGTCCGGATAGTGGCGCGCAGCATAGGCGGCGAACGCCTCGTCGTCCCAGGCCTCCAGCACGGCGCGCAATTGCGCCTTCGCAGCCGCAACACTGTCATCGGCATCGCTGTCGTCCGGCCGGAGCACGCGGCTGGTGCTGTAGTAAAGCTCGCGAAGGAGTGCGCCTTTCCAGCCGTTCCAGGTGCCGGGCCCCACCGCGCGGATGTCGGCCACAGTCAGCAGCAACAGGAGCTTCAGTTGCTCCGTCGTCTCCACGATCGCGGCAAAGTCCTCGATCGTCTTTGGATCTGACAGGTCGCGGCTTTGCGAGACATTGCTCATCGTCAGGTGCTCGCGGACAAGCCAGACGCCGAGTTCGGTTTCCGCATCGTCGAGCAACAGCCGCTCGCAGATCGTCTGTGCGAGCCGCGCACCGAGCAGCGAGTGATCCTCCGGCCGGCCCTTGCCGATGTCGTGGATGAGCGCTGCGAGATAGAGCGCGCGCCGGTTCTTGATGGTCGGAAAGATCTCAGTCGAAAGCGGCAGTTCGTCTTGCGTCTGCCCGGCTTCGATCGCCTTCAGCTCGCCAACGGTTTTGAGCAGGTGCTCGTCGACCGTATAATGATGATACATATTGAACTGCATCATCGAGGTGACGGTCCGGAACTCGGGCATGTAGGCTGCAAGAAGGCCCGCGCTGTGCATCCGGCTCAGGATTGCCTCGGCCGCCTTCGCTTCCGACAACAGCTCCATAAAAATCGAAGCCGGCTCGGGCGCGCGGCGCACGTCGTCGGTTACCAGCCGCAATGCCCGGCCAATCGCGCGGAAGGCTTCCGGGTGAAACAGCGAACCGGTCTCGTTCGCCGTCTTAAAAATGCGAAACATCGCGAGCGGGTCGCGTTTGAAGAGATCGGGATCAACCGGTTCGACGCGGCCATTTTCGATGCGGAACTCGGTCGTTTGGCGGACGCGGCGGCGTGTCACCCAGTTGACGGGGTTGAAGAGTTCATCAAGCCGCGGCGTGGCTTTGAGTTGTTGAAACTCAAGCGCCGTCGCAACCGTTCGCGTCAGATCGCCGACGTCCTTCGCGATCAGGAAGTAGTGCTTCATGAAGCGCTCGACGGCCTGAAGGCCCTTTGCTTCGCGATAGCCCAGCCGCTCTGCCATCTCGCGCTGATACTCGAAGGCGAGGCGCTCTTCGGCGCGCCCGGTCAGGAAATGAAGATGACACCGCACCGTCCAGAGGAAGTCCTCGCAGCGGCGGAAGGTGGTCATCTCGCTCTTCAAGAAGACGCCTTTCTCGACGGCGTCGGTGCCGGGCTCGTTGCCGGTCAGATACTTTGCGAGCCAATGCAGCGTATGGAGGTCGCGCAGTCCCCCTTTCCCGTCTTTGATGTTCGGCTCAACGAGAAAGCGGCTACGGCCGGCGCGGACATGCCGGCTCTCGCGCTCTTTCATCTTCGCATCGACGAACGCGCGCGCCGACTGCTTCGACACATCGGCCCAAAACGCTTCATTGTATTCGCGGCTGAGCTGCCAGTCGCCGACGACAAATCGCGAGTCGACCAGCGCTGAACGGATCGTCATATCCGTTGCTGAAAGCTTGATGCACTGGTCAATCGAGCGTGTCGCGTGGCCGACCTTCAGCCCCATATCCCACAGCAGGTAGAGGATGAACTCAGCAATGCTCTCGGCCCAAGGGCACTTCTTGTGTGGCAACAGAAACAAGAGATCGATGTCGGAGCCCGGCGCGAGCAAGCCGCGGCCGTAGCCGCCCGTCGCGATGACTGCGACGCGCTCCGTCGTGCCGTCGGATGCGGGTTGATAGATGTGCGCGCAGGCGTAGCCGTAGAGACCCGCGATGAGCCGGTCCATGGTCTCAGACAGGAACGCCGCGCACGCCCGGCCATCGCCGGTCCGCATGAGGTCCTCTTCTGCGAATGTGCGCGCGTCTGCGTTGAGCTGCTTGATCAAGCTCAGGACCTGCGGCCGTGCCTTCGTCGCATCGCCGCCCGCTTGGTGAAACAGAAGCGTCAGCCGCGCCTCAAGCGCCTCCGGCTCGATCGGCGCAACCGACAACGGTTCGTAGGTATCCATAAGCCTCAATCTCCGCGCGCAAGCGCCTTCAGCTTATACAGGAGATCGAGTGCTGCGCGCGGGCTCAATTCGTCCGGCCTGACATCATCAAGTGCATCCTGCAGCGGCGATGGTGCGGCCCCGGTTTGCGCCATGGTCACGCTCTTTGGCCTTGCAGCCTCGAACAGTGGCAGGTCAGTGAGCGCATCCGCCGAGCCGCGGCCCTGATCGGCATCTTCGAGGACGGCGAGGACTTCGCCGGCGCGCGCGATGACGTCGCCCGGCAGCCCCGCGAGCCGCGCCACCTGAATGCCATAAGACCGGTTCGCCGCGCCGGGCCTTACCCGATGGAGAAACACGATTTCGTCGCGCCACTCCTTCACGTCCATGGTCACGCTTGCCACCGAAGCCAGGCGATCGGCGAGCGCAGTCATCTCATGGTAGTGCGTTGCAAACAGCGCCCGGCAGCCGATCTGGTCGTGCAGGTGCTCGACGGCCGCCCACGCAATCGACAAGCCATCAAACGTCGACGTGCCGCGGCCAACTTCATCGAGAACGACAAGTGACCGGTCCGTTGCCTGCGTCAGGATCGCTGCTGTTTCGACCATCTCAACCATGAATGTGGACCGCCCGCGCGCCAGGTCGTCAGACGCGCCGACGCGGGAAAAGATGCGGTCGACGATGCCGATGCGCGCTTGCTCAGCCGGCACGAACGATCCCGCCTGGGCCATGAGCACAATGAGCGCGGTCTGGCGCAGAAACGTCGACTTGCCCGCCATGTTCGGCCCTGTGACGAGCCAGACCCGTGCATCGCCCGACTGCTCGAAGCCGGGTGGTCGCGGCGTGCCGTCGCCAGCGTCGCCAAGCACGCAGTCGTTCGCGATAAACGGATCGGAGGTCGCGGCGCGCAGCGCTTGCTCGACGACGGGATGGCGGCCGGAGATGATCGCGAGGCCCGGATCGTCGGTGACCTCAGGGCGGACGTAGCCTTCGCTTCTCGCAAGTTCGCCAAGCGCGGTCAGACAGTCGAGATCGGCAAGTGCCGCACCGAGCCGCGCGAGCTGCGGTTCGGCTGCACGGATCGCATCGGCAAGCTCCTGGAACAGCTCTTGTTCTCGGGCCAGGGCGCGGCCGCCGGCGGATGCGATCTTGCCCTCGGTCTTGACGAGTTCATCGGTTACGAAGCGCACCGCATTCGCCATCGTCTGGCGATGGCGGAATGTGTCGCTCAGCGGCGCCTCCAGCAGCGGTTTCGCGTTGGCGCTCGTCGCCTCGAGGAAGTAACCCAGCAGGTTGTTGTGCCGGATCTTAAGCCCGCGCACGCCGGTCTCTTTACCGTAGCGCGCTTCAAGTCCCGCCATGACCGCGCGGCTATCGTCCCGCAACGCCCGCGCCTCATCGAGTGCCGTATCAAACCCGGCCCGGATGAAACCACCGTCGCGCCGGATCGGCGGCAGGTCCTCATCGAGCGCCGCATCCAACCTGGCGCGCAACTCGACTGCAACGCCTGTCAGGTCACGCCTGACCGCCGCAATGTCTTTCGGAAGCCCGCTCGCCGACGCGGGTGCGAGACACTGGTCGAGCGTTGCCGCCGCCGCCAGGGCATCGCGGACGGCGCCAAGGTCGCGCGGACCACCCCGCATCAGCGCCAGACGCGAGACCGCGCGCGCCACATCTGGTGCTGCCTTCAAGCAGGCGCGGATGTCTTCGCGGACGATGTCCTGATCGATGAAGAACCCGACGGCGTCCTGGCGCGCGCGGATTTCAGGTAGCGTCGTCAGCGGCGCTGCGATCCGGGCGCCAAGGAGCCGGGCGCCGGGGCCGGTCACCGTGCGGTCAATGGCTGCCAGGAGACTGCCGCCCCGATCTCCGCTCGCGCCGCGCGTTATCTCAAGGCTCGCCCGCGTTGCCGCATCGATGATCACGGACGCATCGGCACCGATCCGCCGTGGCGACTGGACGACGGTGCGCTGTCCAACCTGCGTCAGCTCGACGTAGCGGAACAGCGCGCCGAGCGTCGCGAGTTCGCCGCGCGAGAAGCTGCCGAACGCGCCGAGGTCGCTGACGCCGAGCCCCGCCTTAAGCGCCGTCTCGCCTGCAAGGCTATCAAAGCTTTGGCCGGGTACGGCTGTAACAGCGGCAGCGCTGCGTTCAGCCGCGCTCTGGATGCCAGCAGGCGCATCCCGCCGGTCGCTGATCAAGATCTCGCCGGGCGCAAGCCGCACGATCTCACCATCGAGGTCCGGCGCAGGCACGGCGCCGACTTCCAGCTCGCCGGTCGACAGATCAAACGCCGCCAGCGCGACCGACGCGGGCGCGCCATCGGCTTCGGGCACATCGTGGACCGCAACGAGATAGTTCGCGGCCTTAGCGTCAAGCAGCGTCTCTTCGGTGAGCGTGCCCGGCGTGACGAGCCGGACGACGTCGCGTTTGACGACCGCCTTGGATCCCCGCTTCCGCGCCTCGGCCGGGTCCTCAAGCTGCTCGCAAACGGCAACGCGATACCCCTGCCGGATCAGCCGCTGCAGGTATTCATCAGCGCGCGCGACTGGGACGCCGCACATCGGGATGTCTTCGCCGAGGTGCTTGCCGCGCTTGGTAAGGACGATACTAAGCGCCGCCGACGCGACAACGGCGTCTTCGAAGAACAGCTCATAGAAGTCGCCCATCCGGTACCAGAGGAGGCTGTCCGGGTTGGCCGTCTTGATTTCAAGGTATTGCGCCATCGACGGTGTGACGCCGGCTGCGGCATCGGCGGACTTAGCCGTGCCGCGCGCGTTTTCCGGCGCCTTCGCCGCGCCCGCTTGGGATGTTGTCTGCCCCTGTGCCATGCGCTTCGAGTTAGCGGGTTTTCGGTCCGCCCGCAAAGCCGCGCTGAGGCTATCCAGACCTTGTCAAAACTTCTGCGCCATGAAGGTCTCGATCGACCGCGCGACGCGGCCTGGTTGCTCGAAGTGCATGAAGTGGCCGGCACCCGCCACGACATCGAGCGTCGCATCGCCCAATCCAGCGACCAGTTTCTCGGACGCCGCCTGTGGCACCATCTTGTCGCGTTCGCCCGCAAGGACGAGCACGGGCACCGTGATCGCGCTGAGCCCCTCCCGCGCATCGTAGGCGGCGCAGGCCGTAAAATCGGCAAGGACTTGATCCGGCCCGCAGGCCTTCATGTGGCGGCGTCCGGTCTCGCGGTAGACGGCAGGCGCCATTTTCGCCCAGGAGAACTTCACGATCATGTCGACCGTCGCGTCGAAGTCAGACGTAAGCCCGTCGAGGATCTGGTCGGTGACCGGCAGCCGCGCCGAAGAGCCGATGATGACGAGCCCTCCGACCTTTTCTGGTGCCTGCACGGCCGCCGTCAGCGCAATGCCGCCGCCCATCGAGTGACCCGCGAGCACAGGTTGCTCGAGGCCCAGCGCGTCGGCAGCCTCCAAGACTGTCTCTGCGAGGCGCCCGACTGTCGGCGCGCCATCGGGGAGCGGATCGCTACCGCCATGGCCCGGCAGATCAAGCGCGTAGACTGCCCGGCCACTGAGCGCGTGGGTTTCCGGCAGCGTGCGGACCCCTAGGGTTTGCGCGGCATTGGAGCGATAGCGCCACTCAGCCGGCCAATCGCGCGCCTGCCCGCCTGCGCCATGGATCAAGACCAGCGCGGGCGTTGCCTCCGCGTCCGGCGCAATACCGTTCCAGGAGTACGTCATCCGCCCAGCGCGCGTTGAAAGTGCAGGCATGGCGTTTCCCTCCGGCCTCGGTCATCCTTGCGGGACGTGATGTGCACGCACCGCAGGTCCTTTGACAA
Organism: Pseudomonadota bacterium; assembly: GCA_038523925.1. Classification (GTDB taxonomy): domain Bacteria; phylum Pseudomonadota; class Alphaproteobacteria; order Rhizobiales; family Hyphomicrobiaceae; genus JBCBWG01. The sequence goes on from JBCBIY010000008.1 coordinate 99,260, forward strand.
GCCGCGCGCCGAAACCACGCGAGACCGGGCATGACCGAGCGCGCGCAAACGCCGATCATCGATTGTCACCACCACGTCTGGGCCCCAACCGCCGAGACGCATCCTTGGCTCGCGCCCGGCGCAAACATCCCGTTCCGCTATGGCGATTACTCCGCGATCAAGCGCGACTACCGGCCAGAGGACTACGATCGCGATGCAAGCGGGTTTGACGTGGTGGGCCACGTGACAATGGAGGGCGAGTGGGACCCGGTTGATCCCGTCGGTGAGACGCGATGGATCGCGGAGGTTTTTGCAAGGCGCCCGGACTATCGCGCGCATGTGGCCCGCGCCTTTCTCGATCGCGGCGATATCGGCGATCAGCTCGCCGGTCATGCGGAATTCCTGTTTGTCCGCGGCATCAGACATAAGCCGACGTCAGCGCCGTCGGCGGCGGCAATCGAGATTGGGGCGCCCGGCAGCCTCAGCGATCCGAATTGGCAGCGCGGCTATCGCCGGCTGGCGGACCACGGCCTACACTTCGAGCTGCAAGCGCCGTGGTGGCACATTGACGAATTGCTTGAATTGCGCGCCGCGGTGCCGGAGACGCCGGTCGTGATCAATCACATGTTCATGCCCGGCGACCGGGATCCGGCGACGCTTCGCGGCTGGCGCGAGGCGATCACGCGCGCGGCCACCGACACTGGGCTCACGATAAAGATCTCCGGCATGGGCCTTCCGAGCCAGCTCTGGCGCCTCGATGATCATCGCGCGCTGATTGATCATGTGCTCGAACGCTTTGGACCGGACCGCTGCATGGTCGCCTCGAACTTCCCCGTCGATCGGCTCACCGGTTCGTTCGCGACCATCATCGGCGGCTATCAGGACGCGCTCTCTGACCTTACACCGGCGGAGCGCGCCGCCGTCTTCCACGACACTGCCGCCAGGGTCTATCGTCTCAACACGCCCCTCGTGGCCGAAGGAGCCTGACGCCCATGCGCATCATTGATCTTAGCGTGCCGGTTGGCGAGGGCCACGTCCGATGGTCTGTCGAGCGCAGCGTCAAAGGCAATCTGGAAGCTGGCGATCTGTTTCAGGCCACAACCATCCGCCTGCCCTGCCATGGCTTTACCCACGTCGACGCCAAACGGCACTTCTTCAAGGGCGAACCGACGATCGAGGCAACCGACCTCGATGATCTCGTCGGCCCGGCAAAGGTCATCGACCTCAAGGACGTGCAGCCGAACCAGGCGATCGACGCGGCGCTGTTGCAAGACCGTTTGGATGCGGCAAGAGCGGAGGCTGGCGACCGGCTCTTGCTCGTCACTGCATGGCACCGGCATCGCGACATCAACACCGAAGCGTTCTGGCGTGAGGCCCCCTACATCACGCGCGATGGCGCAGAGTATCTCGAGAGCCGCGCCCCCCGCACGGTCTGCTTCGACTTCCCGCAGGACTATTGCATCCGGCTTATGCTTGATGGCGAACAGCGCCCGATCGAAGAGAACGTCACGCACGACACGTTGCTGCGCGCCGGCGTGCACATGGTCGAGTATCTGACCAACACCGCAGAGATCAGCGCCCGCGACGTCTTTCTGTCAGCCGCACCCATAAAGATTACGAATGCCGATGGTGCGCCTGCCCGCGTTTACGTCATCGAAGGCATGGCATAACGCGCCCGCCCTCGCCTCTCGGCGTTACATGCTGAGCTTTCCGCGGCCGATGGCGGCAATGCCGGTCCGAGAGACGTCGGCGAGGCCAAGTTCGGTCATGATCGAAATGAACTGCTCGATCTTGTTCTGGCGGCCCGTGATCTGAAACACAAAGTGCTCGGTCGAGGCATCGATCACATCGGCCTTGAAGATCTCCGCCAGACGCAGCGCCTCGATCCGGTCCTCGCCCTGACCGACGACCTTAATAAGCGCCAGCTCGCGCTCGAGTGCGACGCCGTCAAACGTCAGGTCGTTGACCTTGTGGATCGGCACCATGCGCTCAAGCTGATGCTTGATTTGCTCGATGACGGCTGGGGTACCGCGCGTCACGATCGTGATCCGCGACAGATGCTTTTCGTGCTCCGTCTCGGTCACCGTCAGAGAGTCGATGTTGTAGCCGCGGCCCGAGAACAGCCCGATGACGCGCGCGAGCACGCCCGGCTCGTTGTCGACGAGGACCGAGAGCGTTCGGCTCACGATCTCTTCGTTGCGCTGCGGCGCGGGATAATGCGACTGCTGCGGGTCGTTCGCGTTGGCGGGTATATCGGCTGACATCGGCTTGCCCTTCGCTCAAACGCCGCTACCGAAAGACCGCATTCGGCGTTTCGTCAACCTCGTCCGCGTCGATCACCCAGGTTTCCTGAAGCCCAGCTTCGCGCCACGCCGCGACCGACGGATGCGCCAGCACGGCGTCCATGTAGGCGCGCGTCTCAGAGGTCACGTTGAAGCTGTAGCCATCGAAGCGCGCGACGACCGGCGCGTACATCGCATCGGCGGCTGAGAACGCGCCGTAGAGAAACGGGCCCGCTCCACGCGGCGCGCCAAATTTGGCGCGGGCGGCCGCCCACAGGGCTTCGATCCGTGCCGCATCGCGCGCCGCTGCGTCGCCTCGGTCCTTCTGCGGAAACCGCTTGCCAAAATTCATCGGGCACGCGCCGCGCAGTGCGCCGAAACCTGCGTGCATCTCGTTGGCAATTGCGCGGGCATGGGCCCGTGCAGCCATGTCAGCGGGCCAGATCGCCTTGTCGGCAAAACGGTCGGCGACATGTTCGATGATCGCCATCGTCTCCCACACCACCGCATCGCCGTCCTGCAGCATCGGCACCGTACCGGACGCACCGAGCGCCTGCGCCGCCGCGCGATAGGTCTCAAACTCCGGCGTATCGAGTGGCACGACAGTCTCGTCAAACGGGATGTCGAATGCGTGCAGCACCAGCCACGGCCGCATCGACCACGACGAGTACAGCTTGTTGCCAACTGACAAATGCATCGTGTTGCCTCCTCGTTTTACTCTGACTGGTCCTGAGCCGCGGCCGAGACCCGGTTCAGCCGGCCGGGCACGCCTCAGGTGCGGAAGCTTAGTCGCGCGAAATCAAAAGCCGGAGCCCAAGTGCGCCCAGGACCGATGCTGCGACGCGGTCGATGTAGACCTTCGCACGCAGGTAGGCATCGCGCACGCGCGGGGTCGTCATTGCGCAGGCGAGCGCCGCGTAGCACGCAATCTCCACGACTAGATGGTTGAGCGTGATGAACGCGATCTCGGCCACGCCGAGCCCAGGTGGAAAGATGACGACGAGGACGGCGGCTGCGAATAGGACCGACTTGGGGTTCAGCACGTTGATGAGAAACCCATCGCGAAACGCACGGCGCGCCGGTTTCGCGCCGGCCGTAATCGCATCGCGCGCGCCGGCCCACATCTGCCAGGCGATGTAGAAAAGGTAGAGCGCACCTGCGATCTTCGCCGCGGCGTAGGCCCAGGGCACGAGCGAGAACACCGCATCGAGCCCGACCAGCGCCAGCAACGTCCAGATCGACGCCATCAAACCAAGCCCGCAGCCAACCGCGATACCGGCAAGCCGGCCCGACGACAGCGCCGTCTGTAGCGCGACGAGCAATGCCGGCCCGGGCGACGCAATCGCGACGAGCAACGCCAGATTGAAGGCAAAGATTTGCGCGAGCGTCATCGTGGATGTCTCCGAGTGGGCTGTCTCACGAATGCAGCCGGTTGCGGAAGCCAAGCTCTAGTTGAGAAGCCCGGCTAGAAACAACCTATGCCTACCCCGGCGCGCCGCCTTCGTTGCTGCAAGAACCGATACGCTACGCGCCTACCGTCTTGATCGTCGGCACCGTTGGCCCACCAAGCCCCATCAGGGCCGACGAACCAACCCACCGTCGCGCGCACCTGTTGCCGAACGCCTCGGCTAGACCAGGGCCTTGCCCTTCTTGTCGATCGCGGTTGCGATGGCGTCGTCGGTGGCCTCGTCGCCGAGTAGCATTTCGTTGTGCGCCTTGCCTGACGGGATCATCGGGAAGCAGTTGGTGAGGTTGGCGACGCGGCAGTCGAACACGACCGGGCCCGGCGTCTCCAACATCTGTTTGATCGCATCATCGAGGTCGCGCGCGTCATCGCAAATCAGCCCCGACCAGCCATAGGCATCGGCGAGCTTCACGAAATCCGGCAACGCGTCGGTGTAGCTTTCGGAATACCGGTTGCCGTGCAGAAGCTGCTGCCATTGCCGGACCATGCCCATGTACTGATTGTTCAGCACCATCACCTTGACCGGCAGGTTGTATTGGACCGCGGTCGAGCACTCCTGAATGTTCATGAGGATGGATGCGTCGCCCGAAATGCAGACGACCGTCGCATCCGGATGCGCACGCTGGACGCCAATCGCCGCCGGCAGGCCGTAGCCCATCGTGCCCAGCCCGCCTGAGGTCATCCACCGGTTCGGCTCTTCGAACCGGTAGAACTGGGCCGCCCACATCTGGTGCTGGCCGACGTCGGTCGTCACGTACGTGTCGCGGTCCTTGGTCGCCTCGTACAATCGCTCGACGGCGTATTGCGGCATGATCGCCTGGCCGGACTGCTTGTAGGAGAGTGACTTGCGCGCCCGCCAACCATCGATCTCCTTCCACCAGGACTTGAGCGCCGGCTTGTCGATCTTCGGCGCGCGCTCTTTCCACTCCGCCGCCATCGCTTCGAGCACGTAGGCAACGTCGCCGATGACCGGCACGTCGACTGAGACGTTCTTGTTGATCGACGATGGGTCGATGTCGATGTGGATCTTGCGCGAGTTGGGCGCGAACGCATCGAGCCGGCCGGTGATGCGATCATCAAACCGCGCGCCGATGCAGATCATCACGTCGCAGTCGTGCATCGCCATGTTGGCTTCGTACGTGCCGTGCATGCCGAGCATGCCCAGCCACTGCTTGTCGGAGGCCGGGTAAGCGCCAAGGCCCATCAGCGTCGACGTAATCGGGAAGCCGGTCTGGCGCACAAAGGCCCGCAGCAATTCCGACGCCTTCGGCCCCGAGTTGATGACGCCGCCGCCCGTGTAGAACACCGGTTTCGTTGATGACGCGATCAGGCGGACGGCCGCCTCGATGGCGGCCGGGTCAGCCTTGAGCTGCGGCTTGTAGGTTTTGTGCTCGATGTTTGAGGGGCCGATGTAGGCGCCGGTTGCAAACTGCACGTCCTTCGGCACATCGACGACGACCGGGCCGGGTCGGCCGGTGCGCGCGACATAGAACGCCTCATGCAAAACGCGCGCGAGGTCGTTCACGTCTTTGACGAGGTAGTTGTGCTTCGTGCACGAGCGCGTAATGCCGACCGTGTCGCACTCCTGGAAGGCGTCAGAGCCGATCAGATGCGTCGGGACCTGCCCGGTGATGCAGACGAGCGGAATGGAATCCATCAGCGCATCGGTGAGGCCGGTGACCGCGTTCGTCGCGCCCGGGCCCGACGTCACGAGGACGACGCCGACTTTGTCGTGGGACCGAGCGTAGCCTTCAGCGGCGTGCACCGCGCCGCCCTCCTGGCGCACGAGCATGTGCTTGACGGCTTCCTGTTGGAAGATCTCATCATAGATCGGAAGAACGGCGCCGCCCGGATAGCCGAATACCGTGTCGACCCCCTGATCGGTCATCGCCTGGACGACCATTTCGGCGCCCGTCATCATGCGTGCCATCACGCTATCCTTCATGCTGTCGATCGGTTTGCCCGGCGGCATGCGATGCCCCCGCGTTAGCCGGTCGGGTATCTCGAGGCCTGCGGACGGTCAATCAATCCGCGAAGAATTTTAGCTCAGCGACAGTTTTTGATAAATTAAATTGCGCATCAACAGTCTTCCACGAAGTCATATTGCGTCGAAGCCACGTGAGCTGCCGCTTGATGTAGCGCCGGGTCGCGGTCTGCGTGGCGCTGATGGCCTCATCGAGATCAAGCGCTCCGGCAGCCAAGGCCATGAGCGGCGCGACACCCAGCGCCCCGAGAACCGGCGCATCCGCCGGCGGATCAAGCGCCCTCAGCGCCGCCACTTCCGCCTGCGCCTCGCCGTCCGATATCATCTGCAGAAAGCGCGCGTCCGCACGCGCGTAGAGCCAGTCCCGCTCGGCGGTGAGAACCAGGCGCGCAACCGCCGCGTCACGGAGGACGGGCTCGCCCGGCACCGCGTGCCATTCCAGCAGCGACCGGCCGGTTGCCTCGCGGACCTCGAGTGCACGTGCCATCCGTTGCGGATCGGAGGGCCTGAGCACGGCCGCCATCTCTGGATCGGCCGCTGCGAGTTCGCGATGGAGCTCAGCCGCTGACACTTCGCTCGCGCGGGCCCGCCACTTGGCGCGGATCTCATCCGGGATCGGCGGGACGGGCGAGAGGCCCTCCGTCAGTGCGCGGAAGTAGAGCCCCGTGCCACCGACGATGATCGGCAGGTGGGCCGCATCCCAAACCGCATCCAGGACCGGCGCGATCTCGCGGGCCCAGTCGCCGGCTGAATAGTGTGCGGTTGCCGCGACGTGACCGTAGAGGCGATGGGGGACGGCCGCTTCATCAGCCGCCGTCGGCCGCGCCGTCAGCGTCCGCAACGTGTCGTAGACTTGCATGCTATCTGCATTGATGACGACGCCGTCGTGCGCGTGCGCAAGCGCCATGGCGAGGTCTGACTTGCCGCTCGCAGTCGGACCTGCGATGAGGACGGCAGATCGCCTCGGTGGCGGCGGAAACGCGCGGGGGGCCATGGGGCAGACGACCTTCTATTACGTCGCGGCGACACTGCCAGAGCACGGCGCCGCACTCAAAGACTGGCCGGGCGAAACGCTCGTGGCCGGTCGCGCGGTCACGGCAAGCATCGCCGCCGCCGATGCCGCGGCCGCCGACACCCGGATCGCCGAGGTCTGGCCCGGCATGGACGACGCCAAGGTCGACTGTTACCGGCTTGATGCTCCACCGTCGAAGAAGCGGCTTCTGATCGCGGATATGGAATCGACCATCATCGCGCAGGAGATGCTCGATGAGTTGGCCGACGCCGTTGGCCTTCGCGAACAGGTCGAGGCGATCACGGCGTCTGCCATGCGCGGTGAACTCGACTTTGAAAGCGCGATCAACGAGCGGGTTGCCTTGCTCAAAGGTCTTGATGCCAGCGTCCTCGATCAGATGGCCACTGACCGCATGACTTACATGCCGGGCGCGCGCGAACTCGTTGCCAGCATGAAAGCGGCAGGCGCGTACTGCGCGCTGGTCTCAGGCGGCTTTACGCACTTCACAGCCATCGTCGCGCGTGAACTCGGGTTTGATGAGCACCGCGCCAACACGCTTGAAATCGCAGACGGCAAGCTCACCGGCCGCGTCGTCCCGCCGATCCTCGGCCGCGAGGCAAAGCTGCAGGCGCTTGAGGAGTTGACGGCGCAGCATGGCTTCGATGTTGGCGACGCAATCGCCGTTGGCGACGGCGCGAATGACCTTGCGATGCTCAAGGCCGCGGGGCTTGGTGTTGCCTTTCGCGCCAAGCCAGCCGTGCGTGACGCGATGGCCGCACACAAGCGCGGTGTTGTCGTCAACCATTGTGATCTGACCGCACTGCTCTATGTGCAGAGCTACATTGAGGCCGACATTCGTACGGGCTCCTGACGACCGGCCTGCCGCGAGCACCCTTTATTCATGCCTGACACTCTCATACTTGCCGGCCTGGCGCTCGGCTTTGTCCTTCTGATCGCAGGCGGTGAAATCCTTGTCCGAGGCTCGGTTGCAGCGGCCAAGAAAATCGGCGTCTCTCCCCTCGTCATCGGCCTGACGCTTGTCGGTTTCGGCACATCGATGCCGGAAATGGTTGTCGCCGTTCAAGCCGTGTGGGCTGGCTCGCCTGGCTTGTCGATGGGCGGCATTGTCGGCTCGAACATCTCGAACATCCTTTTGATTATCGGCTTCTCGGCATTGCTGCTGCCGATGCCGGTCGCCCGCGAAACCGTCTTCCGCGACGGCAGCGCGGTGATGGCGGCCACCATCCTCTTCATCGCGATCGCAACGTTCCTGCCCTTCACGCGCACGGTCGGCGTGATCCTCGTCGCCGTCCTGCTCGTCTACCTTGTGTTCGTGTGGTTGCAGGACCGGCACAAGGTCGAGGCGCAACGCGCAATGCTCGACGATCCCGCCCCGCGCGCCACGCTCGGCGGCATTCTCTTTTCTGTCGCAATCGCGATCATCGGGATGGTCATCGTCATCACAGGCGGCTCGCTCCTCGTCGACAACGCCATCGCGGTCGCCCGCTTCCTGGATGTCTCAGACGAGGTGATTGGCCTGACGATCGTCGCGATCGGCACATCGATGCCGGAGCTGGTCACTGCCATCATCGCTGCGATCCGCCGCCAGACAGACGTCGCCGTCGGCAGCGTCATCGGCTCGAACATGTTCAACATGCTCTCAATCGGCGGCGTGACGTCGCTCCTGTCGCCAGAGCCGTTTCGCGTCGCAGAACACATCGTCGTCTACGACAACGTCATCATGCTGGCAGCCACGGCCCTGCTGCTGGCGTTCGCCTGGAGCAAGCGTAACGTCTCGCGCGGTGAAGGCCTCGTCCTCTTCTTTTGCTACGTCGCCTACATCTCGAGCCTGGTGCTGTTCGAGTTGCAGAAGGCGGCTGACGCTGCGGTCTGACCGGCGCGAACGCCGACCGCACGATCTATTCGGCAGGTTCGTTCTCCGCGCGGCGGTTAACCGGAAGCCCGGCGCGTTCGGCCTCTTCGAGCGCCCGTGCCAGATCCTCACGCGCCTTCTCTGCCTCGCGCTGCCGGTTCCAGAGGCTCGCGTATACGCCGTCTCGCGCAAGCAGCTCGGCATGCGTTCCCTCTTCGACCAGTTCACCCCGCTCCATCACCAGGATCTTGTCGGCGTGCACGATTGTTGAGAGGCGGTGCGCGATGACGAGTGTCGTGCGGTTCTTCGATACCGTGTCGAGCGCGTCTTGAATCTCGCGCTCGGTATGGCTGTCGAGCGCGCTTGTCGCCTCATCCAGCATCAGGATGGGCGGGCCCTTCAGGATCGTCCGCGCAATCGCAACGCGCTGTTTTTCGCCGCCCGATAGCTTCAGCCCGCGCTCGCCGACCATCGTGTCATAGCCCTGCGGCAACTGCCGGATGAAGTCGTCGATCTGCGCGAGCTTGGCCGCAGCTTCGACTTCGTCATCGCTCGCCTCAGGCCGGCCATAGCGCACGTTGTAGCGGATCGTGTCGTTGAACAGGACGGTATCCTGCGGCACCACGCCGATCGCCTCGCGCAGGCTCTCCTGCGTGACGTCGCGAATTTCCTGCCCATCGATAAGCACGCGGCCCGACTGGATGTCGTAGAAGCGGAACAGGATGCGGCTGATCGTGGATTTGCCGGCGCCCGATGGCCCGACGATCGCGACCATGCTCCCTGGCGCCACGTCGAATGACAGATTGCGCAGGATCGGCCGCTCAGCTTCGTAGGCAAAGGCCACGCGATCAAACGTGATCTGACCCTCCCGCACCTGAAGCGGCGTGGCACCAGGCTTGTCCCGGACCTCGGGATCATTGCCGAGCAGCGCGAACATCGTCTCCAGATCGACGAGACCTTGCCGGATCTCGCGGTAGACCATGCCCATAAAGTTGAGCGGCATGTAGAGCTGGATCAACATGGCGTTGATCATGACGAAGTCGCCGACGGTATTCGTGCCGGAGGCGACGCCGCGGGCTGCAAGCCACATGCAGGCCGTCATGCCGGCTGTGAAAATGACGACCTGGCCTGAGTTCAAAAGCGCGAGCGAGTTGAACGTGCGGATCGCAGCGGCTTCGTAGCGGCCCATGGCGCTGTCGAACCGGCGGCTCTCCATCTCTTCGTTGCCGAAGTACTTGACCGTCTCGAAATTGAGCAGGCTGTCGATTGCCTTGGTGTTCGCCTCGTTGTCGCTGTCATTCATTTCGCGGCGGATTGCGATCCGCCACTCGGTCGCTTTCAGCGTGAACCACATGTAGAGGCCGATCGTGCCGAACACGATGACCACGTAGACCCAGTTGAAGTAGACCAGCAGCAACACGCCGATCATCAAAAGCTCGAGAAGCGTCGGCACGACGTTGAGAATACCCATGCGGATGATGAGCTCGATGGCGCGCGTTGCCCGCTCAAGCACCCGCGAAAGGCCGCCCGTGCGCCGCTCCAGATGAAAGCGCAGCGAGAGCCTGTGCAGGTGCTGGAACGTGCGGGCGTTGAGGCGGCGCACGGCGTGCTGGCCGACACGCGTGAAAAACACGTCGCGGATCTGGTTCAGCACGACCATCAAGATGCGGCCGAGACCGTAGATAAGGATCATGCCAACCGCGGCTGCGCCGAGCCCGGTGACGACCGCAGCACTCCCGCCACTCTCGATCGACGTGAGCGCGTCAGTGATCTCTTTGAAAGCGACGGGCACCGCGACGGTGACGATCTTTGCGATAACGAGCACGCCAAACGCTGCGAGAACGCGGCGGCGCAGGTCCGGCCGGCCTTCAGGCCAGACGAACGGCAGGAGGCCGCGGAACACAACCAGCGGATCAGACCGCTCAAGATCGGAAGCGGCGATGGGTCCGCCGCGCGATTTGCGCATCAGGTTTCCTGTCTCAGATCAGTGCAGGCCCGCCGGCGCGCGCCTGATCTGATCTCAAGTCTTGTTTGGCGCAGCAGTTTCCAGCGCAGGCAACATTGCCCGCACCGGATGGCCTTAAGCGAGCGGAACCGCCGGGGGGGCAGAGCGCCCACGCGTCGGCCTCCAGCACGCGCGCGCATTCAACCCTCAGAGCCGCATGCGATGCGGTCTAGGGTACTCGGAAACGCTGACAGGGATAAATCAGATCCGCATTGCGTATTTTGCGGCGGTTCGCCCGGTAGATCCGGCGATAGCGTTTGCCGCGGCCATAGTGACGCCGGGCAATGCGCCAGAGCGAGTCGCCTCGCCGGACGACGTAGCGTCCGGGCGGGTGAATGCGGCGCCCTGCCCGGCGGCAACGCGCTCGACTTCGCCGGCGGCTGGCGGCTGCGCGCGCGCGGCGGCGGAAGCTTGCGACCCGCGCCCTTCGGCTTCGCCGCCGCGTACGCTTACGCGACCGGGCCGCGGCGCGGCGTGCGGTTTGCGCCCGGCGGCGGGCGCGGCGCTCTGCCCTCAGCGTGCTGGCAGCCGCAGCGTCGCCGTTGGTGCTGCGACCGTCTGCTGCGGAAGCGGGATTACGGCTGCCGTCGCGGGCGGCCGCGCGCTGGACGGTGTCATCGGCGCCGGCGCGGCCCTGGCGCCGGTCTTGTTGTGCAGCGCGCCTATTGCGACGTTGCGCCGGCGTTGTCGCAGCCGCACCGCCATCAGCCAGGCGCGCGTCGGAGCGCAACCCTTCGAGCGCCGCGCGCGCGCGCCGACGCGCGGCTTCGGCGCGCTCGGCTTCCCGGTTCAGGGTTGCCACCGTGCTTGCGCTGAAACTGCGCGCCGACGGTGTTTCGGCGAGACGATCGTAGGCGACCTTCGCAGCCCGCGCTGCACGCGCGGCGCGGCGGTCTTCCGACGTCACACGCCGGGCCGCATTCCTGATGATCTGGTCCTGCTGTCGCGCACGCTCAGACGCCGCGCGGCCCTGCTCCAGCTCGAATTCCGCCTGCTCAGCCCGCCGCCGCGCCTGCTCGGTTTCGGCGTCACCATTGGCTCTTGCAAGTCCACGGCGGGCCGCGGCCACCTCCGACTGCAGCCGGCTGCGATCGCGATCTGCCGTTTGCAGTCTTGCGGTCGCCGCCTGCTCGCGGTCGCGGGCCTCATCGGCGAACTCATCGACGTCGCGGGCGGCGGCCTCGGCCCGTTCGAGCGTCTGGCGAAATGCGGTGAGGCGACCCTCGCGGTCACTGGCCCGCGCGCGGTCCGCGGCCGCCCGCCGTTCCGCTTCGGCGCGGGCGCGTTCGCGATCGGCGGCCGCCTGGCGCTCACGCGCACGGTCTTGCGCTTGGCTTTGCGCGAGCTGACGGCGCAGCCGCTCCTGCTCTGCGCGCGCCTCTTCAAGCCGGCGGCGCGCTGCGTCGCGACGGGCTTCTGCCTCACGTCTTGCGCGTTCAGCCGCCTCTGTCTCACCGCGATCTCGGGCCGCAGCAAGCCGCTGTTCGGCCGCCAGACGTTGGGCCTCTTGCCGTTCCGCTTCCGCTCGCAGCCTTACCCGCTCGCGCTCGGCTGCCGCGCGGGCGTCTGCGAGCGCGCGCTCTTGGTCAGCCTCGCCAACCGACTGCCGCTCACGCGCGAGGGCCCGCTCCCGCTCGCTCGCCTCAGCGCGCGCACGCGCTTCGGCCTGTTGACGCTGCTCGCGCGCCCGCTCTTCGGCATCTGCCCGGCGGCGCTCGGCCTCGCGTTGTTCGCGGATCCGCTGGTTCGCTTCAAGCCGCGCCTGGCGTTCGAGTTCCAGCCGGCGCGCTTCGGCACGCCGCCGCGCCGCGTCCGCCTCATCGGTATCCGTCCCCGCCGTCTCTTCATCATCAGCGCGTTGGCGCTCACGATCGGTGATGACCGTTGACGGAAGGCCGCCTGACAGGCGCGGCACGATCTCGCCTTGGTATCCGCGCAGCGCACGCGTGAGGAACGATGAGACGTCCTCGAAGACGGAATCGAACTGCTCACGAATGCCACTTCCCGGCCCACGGTCGACGTCGTCATCCGCAGGCCGCGCGCGTGCATTGCCATCGGCGCCTATCGAATCGTATCCGCCGCCCGCTGACAGTCGCGGCACGATCTCGCGGCGATAGTTGTCCCCGGCCCGCTGGAGCCGCCGCAGCGCAGGGTCGACATAATCGCGGATCGGCGACCGCTCGCGCGCATCGGGTGCCGGCTCGCCGTCATCGGTCTCGGCAGCCTGTGCGAGCCGGATCGGGGCCGCTTTCTCTTTAAGGCTTTGTTGCGAGGGGATGGCGCGGGCCTGCGCGGCAGACACCCAGGCGCGCATTTCTCCGAGCAGGCGATCGCCCGGCTGCAGGTCAGATCCACGCCCCGCATGCTCGCTGAGCGCAACCCGCACCAGATGCGTTTCGGGCACCACATCTGGCGCTTCGCTCAGAGCAACAATGCCACTCCAGGAGACCGCCATTGGCAGGGCGAGCGCGGCCGGCAAGGCAAACTTCAACATAACCCGTGCCCCTCCAGCGGACCTCGACTGCCCCGTTAACCTGAACATGCCGTCAAGTCGATGACCGCGCTCTGGCCGCCGGGCCACACGTGTCCGGATACGCCATGATATGGTTAAGGCGTGTGCGCGGGCTGCGAATCTGGCCACTGCGCCAGCGGGACACGCGATTGTGGCCGGCCTGGCGTCAGAAAGCCGATCCGTCGCCAGAAAAATACGATTTGAAGCGCACGAATAAGAACGTTTGGGCTAAGTGCCGCGTTCCGACGGATGTGAGGGCGAAGCAATGGCGATAGAGACGGCGGCAATCCCGAAGCGGCGGATTTGCGTTTACTGCGGATCGGGCGATGGCAAATCACCCGTTTACAAGCAGGCAGCAACAAACCTCGGCACAGCAATCGCCAAGGCGGGTCACGGCCTCGTCTATGGCGGCGGCAGCCTGGGCCTAATGGGCACGGTTGCGCGCGCGGCGCTTGAGGCCGGCGGGCACGTCGCCGGGATCATCCCGAAATTCCTCGTCGAGCGCGAACTGATGTTGCGCGACGTCCAGGAGATGACGGTCACCGAGGATATGCATGAGCGCAAGATGCTTATGTACGAGAAGTCAGACGCCTTCGTTGCGCTGCCGGGCGGGATCGGCACACTGGAAGAACTGGTCGAACAGCTCACCTGGGCGCAGCTCGGCCAACACAACAAACCAATCGTCGTCGCCAACATCGCCGACTACTGGAAACCGTTCATGATGCTGCTCGACCAGATGCGGGCTGAGACATTCATCCGTCAAAAGTTGACGGTTGAGTTCCTGACGGTCGAGACGGCTGAGCAGATCATGCCAGCAATCGAAACCGAGTGGGCGAAGGAAGACGTGCCCAGCGGCGATCCGTCTATCCCGGACCGGTTTTGACGAACCCGTGGCGGCACGCGTCAGATGCGGGCAGCGCTGCGGACCTTGCGGCGGCCACTGCGAATGGCGAACGGCGCGCGCTTGCCCAAACGCTAACCGAACTCGAACGCGCAGGCACACGCACGGCCGCCATGACGGCTGCACTCCGCCAGCATCTGGAGTTGGGCAAGCTACAGGGCGTTGTCGGCATCACAGGTCCGCCGGGCGCTGGCAAATCGACACTCGTCAACGCGCTGATTGAAACGTTGCGCGCGCGCGGCCAGACGATCGGGATCATCGCGATTGATCCATCGAGCCCAGTCTCCGGCGGCGCGATCCTCGGCGATCGCATGCGTATGACGGCTGCGACGGGCGACGATGGCGTGTTCGTGCGCTCGCTGTCAGCCTCAGGGCATCTTGGCGGGATGACGCCGGCGGCCGTGCGCATGATCGATGCCTTCGATGTCGCGGGCTTCGATGTCGTGATCGTCGAAACAGTTGGTGCCGGGCAAAGTGAAGTCGATGTCGCAGCCATTGCCGACGTTCGGCTTGTGATTGCGGCACCAGGCCTCGGCGATGACATCCAGGCGATGAAGTCCGGGCTGCTCGAGATCGCAGACGTGCTGGTGGTCACAAAGGCAGACCGGCCCGGCGCGGCGCAAACGCGGCAACAGTTGGCAGGCGCCCTTTCGCTCCGGCTGCCTGGCGGCGATGCGCGCCGGGCGGATGCTGAAGTCCTCGCTGTCTCCGCGCTGACGGGTGATGGGATGGCCGCACTCACCGACGCACTCATCGCGCGCCTGCCGGGCCGCGCAGCCGAAACGCGCGCCGCCGCCCGCGCGCGCCGCGGACATTACCTGCTCCGCCGCGAACTCATCCGCGCCGTCGAGGACCGGGTCGCTAAGGCCGCAGCAGCCGACCGCCTTGGCGTACTGGTCGATGGCCTCATCGACGGCACGGGCGATGCCGACAGCATCCTCAAGGACCTTCTCAGCGACTGAAGACCCGCGTCCGCCAATCATCTTGC
This sequence comes from Pseudomonadota bacterium, assembly GCA_038523925.1. Taxonomy (GTDB): domain Bacteria; phylum Pseudomonadota; class Alphaproteobacteria; order Rhizobiales; family Hyphomicrobiaceae; genus JBCBWG01. Next base: position 114,261 of record JBCBIY010000008.1, read on the forward strand.
GGCTGCACGGCCGGCGGCTTTGGACGCTGCACCGCGCGACGTGCGCGTCTGCGTGGAGCCCGCGTGCGTGCCGGCTTCACGGTTTTACGCAGCGGCGTCGCAGTGATTGCGGACTGTGGGACCGGTTTGACGGCGGCTGTCACCAGCGGCGCCGTCGAGCCGACGAGTGCAAACGGCGCCCAGATCTGCGGATGCGCATTGAGCGCGTTGGCGTCATCGTCGATGAGCGTCGCCATCGCACGGCGAAGCGCCTCATCGCGCGAGAGCCCTTGCTCCTTGGTGAGCCGCCCCACCGTATCGGTCACCAACCTCACCGCCGCCGCCGACTGCACCGGCCAGTGCGAGACCAATAACGACCGCGTGCCGGCGTAGAGAAACGCGCGCGCGAGACCGGATAGCGCCTCTGCGCCGGGCGCATCGCCAGCAGCCGTGTTGCATGCAGACAAGACCACCCAGTCGGCATCGAGATTGAGCCGTGCCACTTCCGATGCGGTGAGCAAGCCGTCGTCGCCCGGCTTGGCTTCGGCTGGCGGTGTGAGCACGAGTGCGGGTTCGGTGAGGCCGCGCACCTCTCCGGTGACAAGGCCATGCGTCGCAAAGTGGAGGATGCGCGCCTCCGCGAGCCGCCCAGCGTCGTTTGCAGCCGTGATGCGGGCTTCCGTCGCCGCGCTCCCGAGCAGGACGTCGTCTGCGGCGGTGTTAAAAATCCGGGCGACGTCGCAGACCTCATCGGCCGTGTCAGCAAGCGGTGTCAGACGCCGCACGCTCTGTGCCTCAACGGCGCCGCCGCGGACGACCAACCCACCTGCATTCTTAACGCCCGGAAGCGCAGCCACGGAGAGGTTGGTCTCAGTCTCCGCTGGCTTGGCAGGCTTGCAGTCCTGGCGCTTGAAGGCACTGAAGTCATCACCCGTTGCGCCGGTCAGCAACGGGTTTGCAACGGCCAGGTACGGTCGCGACGTCGTGCGCGGTTTCGCAGCAGCCGTCAGTGTCGTCAGGCTCGCAACCGACGGTAGGACGCTTACGGCATGCGACTTGGCGAGCCATGTAAGCTTGGCCAGCGGCACGTCAGCGCCAGCGGGTTTCGCGAGCAGCGTCTGCAGCGGCAGCTTCGCCAGAATGTGGTCGGGCACGACGATCAATCGCTTGTTGCCGATCACGTCAGCGAGCGGCGAGATGAGCGTCATGTAGAGCTTGTGCGCGCGCTCTCGCGGGAACGGCAGGACGCCGCCGTCATCCGGCATCGCGCCAATCAGATCGAGACATCGCAGCGGTCTGACGTCGCCAACCCACTCCGCGCTATCGAGTCCGCACCGCATGGCAGCGACGTTCTCGACCGTCTCGCGCACGGTGGTAGGCAACTTCCGCCAGACGTACGTGTCGCGCGTGACGGCGAATGCGTAGAGCGTATTGGCGCGCCGGGTGAATTGGATGAGCACAGCGTCCTGCGTGAGGCCTGCCTGCGCGTCGGCGACCGTGAGCGGTTGGGGTGTGCCAAGCTTCGCAAACTGCGGAAACCGGTCGCCAAGGTCCGCATCAAGACGCGCGAGATCAGCGACCGCCTGGTCACGCGCGCGCCGCAAACGCGCTTCGGCCGGCCGGTCGCGATCGGCATCAGGCCGCGTGACGGCTGCGATCAGGTCCGCGTTCGTTCGCTTCCAGACCTTCGCGAGGTCCTGGCGTTCGCGCACCAGCTTCGCGAGATCGGCGCTGCCGCTTGCGAGACGGGCCCCGATCTGGGCTACAGACAGCGCCGCTGCCGAAGCCGACACTCGTTGCGCGATCTCAAATGCTTCGCGGGCGAGCGCCTCGGCGCGCTGAGGTGCTGCTTGGCGCACGCGGTCGAGCACGTAGAGGGCGCCGGAAAACGCTGAATCGCCGCCATGCGCGAGCACCGGGCCTTCGGGATCAAGGCGCAACCGCCGAAGCCGTCCCTCCTCCGCCCGCATCGCGCGACGCGAATAGGCGAGCGCTGCGTCATACTCCTTGATCCCAAGCGACAGTCCAGCAAGCAGCCGCAGCGGCGGGATCAAGTCTTCATGGTCGTCGCCAACCGCGGCTTCGATGACGCGGACAGCGCGCAACAGCACCGTGCGCGCGCCGCCATAGTTCTTCGCGCCAATTCGCACGTCGCCAATGTTTCCGAGGATGATGCCTGATCGGTAGTGATCCTTGCCGAACGTCTTTTCAGTGATCGCAAGGGCGCGCAGCATCAGCTCTTCGGCGCGCTTGAGGTTGCCGACGCGCTGCTCGGCGAGCGCGAGATTGTTCAGCACCTTGCTCACCTCCGGATGATCCTCCGGATAGGCCTGCGTCAGGCTCTTAAGCGCGGCATCATAGAGCTTGCGCGCGGCCGGCAGATCGCCGGTGCGCCGTTTGAAGCCCGCGTAGTTGTCGAGCAGCACGCCAATGCGCGGATCGGATGGCCGGAGGCGCTTGCGGTAGACGGCGAGCGCCTTCTGATACAGCGGCTCGGCCTCGCGGTAGCGGGCCTGCTGATCGAACACGACTGCGAGGTTCGCGCGGCCCAGCGCCGTCGTCAGGTGATCGTCGCCAAGCTTCGCCTCAAAAATCTCGACAGCCTGACGCTGGACCTTCTCCGCCTCACCCATGCGGCCCATCTCGCGGAAGACGTTGCCCATGTTGTCGAGCACGATCCCGAGATTGACGTCGTCGTCGCCTTTGACCGCGCGAACGATTCTGACGACGCGGCCATAGGTGTCGATCGCCGGCTGAAACTTGCCCTGGACGCGCTGCACACCTGCGAGGTCCGTCAGCACGAGGCCAACGCGAAAATCGGGCTCCGTGATATGGCGCTCATAAAGCGCGACCGCGTCCCGGTACGCGGCCTCTGCGTCCTGCGGCCGACCCATGCGCCGCAGCACGCGGCCAAGCTGACGGCGAAAGTAGGCTTCGGCGATCTCGGACTTGGCTGAGCGCGGCCCCCGCGTGGCGCCCTTCAGGATGTGGCGGAACAGCTTCTCGGCGTCAGCGTAGCGACGTGCGGTCTGGTAGGCGCCTGCGAGCCGGTTGGCCGCGGCGCGATAAATTTCGCTGTCGATTGAGGCGGTCGCAGATACGCCGATCAGCTCGGCGAGATAGTAGTTTGCCGCGGTCCTCGCGTCGCCTTTGGCGTAGAGCAGATTGCCGACCTGGCGCGCGCTGAAGGCGGTAAAAGCGTTTTTGGCACCGAGCCCCTTGCGCGCAAGCTGATAGGTTTCGGTGGCGAGCGTCAGGGCCTCGTCGCGCTTGCCGGCCTTTTCGAGTTCGGCGCGCTTCTTCCAACGCGCGCGGAGCTCAGCGGTGAGCGCCTTGCGCGGCTCTGCGGCTTGGTCTGGCGCGAGCTTGCGCGCTGTCGGCTTTGGCGTTTCGGCTGCGTCTTGAGCGAGTGCCGCAGACGCACAAACGACGGCCGCTAGCCCGAGGCCCAACCCTGCCCAAACCGCGCGACCCGCACACCGCATGTCCGCCCCCACATCGCCATCGCCCCGAAAGCGTGAACGCAAACCTACCGGCAGCGCGACTTGAATGCGAGTGGGTTCAAGGCCGTGGCGCGTGCGGTGTGATCGAACTGGCGCGCTCAGCGACAGGCGCCCACTAGCGCGCGTCAACCCATGCGCCGGCGGCGGGGACGCCGTCGCTGTAGAGCTTGAAGTTGATGCTATCGAGCAACGCTTCAAAGCTGGCATCGACGATGTTGGGGGACACGCCGACCGTAAACCAGCGCCTGCCCGTCGCGGTGTCCCGGCTTTCGACGAGGACGCGCGTCACGGCCTCGGTGCCGCCGGTCAGGATGCGCACGCGGTAGTCAACAAGTTCGACGGTCCTGATTGCGTCCTGATACGGGCCGAGGTCCTTCCGCAGCGCCTGATCGAGCGCGTTCACCGGCCCGTTTCCGTCAGCGATCGACCACGCGCAATCTTCCACGCCGGGGATCGCGATCTTCACGGAGGCTTCGGAGATCGTGACGAGTTCGCCGCGGGCGTTGTGGCGCTTCTCGACCATGACGCGGAAGGAATCGACGCGGAAGTATTGCGGCACGTCGCCGAGGGTGCGGCGCGCGAGCAGTTCGAACGAGGCGTCGGCGCCTTCAAACGCATATCCCTGCGCCTCGCGACGCTTGACTTCGTCGAGCAGCCGGCCAACCCGCGGATCGGACTTTTCGACTGCGATGCCGACGCGCTCGAGTTCCGACATGATGTTGGAACGGCCGGCCTGATCGGAGACGAGCACGCGGCGCTCGTTGCCGACGCTTTCGGGTTTGATGTGCTCGTACGTCTCCGGCGCCTTGAGGATGGCCGATGCGTGAATGCCAGCCTTTGTCGCGAACGCACTTGTGCCAACGTACGGCGCCTGCCGGTTGGGCGAACGGTTGAGGAGATCATCGAGCACGCGGCTCACATGCGTGAGACGAAGCAGACGCGCCGGCGTGACCTGCGTCTCAAAGCGCTCTGTGAGATCGGTCTTTAACAGCAGCGTCGGGATCAGCGAGGTCAGGTTCGCATTGCCGCATCGCTCGCCAAGGCCATTCAACGTGCCCTGCACCTGGCGGCACCCGGCGCGAATGGCCGCGAGCGAGTTGGCAACGGCGTTCTCGGTGTCGTTGTGCGCGTGAATGCCAAGGTGGCTGCCCGGCACGTGGTGCGTCACGTCAGCGACGATTTCGGCGATCTCGTCCGGTAACGTCCCGCCATTGGTGTCGCACAGCACGACCCAGCGCGCACCTGCCCCGTGCGCTGTCTTCGCGACGGCAAGTGCGTAGTCGCGGTTGGCCTTGTAGCCATCAAAAAAATGCTCGCAGTCGATCATCGCCTCGCGGCCGGCTGCAACCATCGCCTCAACGGATTGCGCAATGCCTTCGAGGTGCTCTTCGTTCGTCGACTGCAGCGCGACGCGGACGTGATAGTCCCAGGCCTTCGCGACGAGGCAGCAGGCGTCGGCGTCAGCCTGCACGACGTCCTGCAGGCCCGGATCGTTCGCAGCCGACCGGCCGGCCCGCTTGGTCATCCCAAACGCGACGAACCGGCTGTTGGCAAGCTTCGGCCGGCTCGCAAAGAACTGCGTGTCGGTCGGGTTCGCGCCGGGATAACCGCCTTCGATGTAATCGAGGCCAAGCTCGTCGAGCAGCTCGGCAACGCGCACTTTGTCGTCGGCCGAAAAGTCGACGCCGGTCGTCTGCGCGCCGTCGCGCAGCGTCGTGTCAAAGAGGTAGAGACGTTCGCGGCTCATTCAGCCCGCTCCCAGGTCGTCATCGGCGCGCCCGTCTCAGGGTTCTTGCCGTCCTTCAACTGCACGCCGAGCGCGAGCAGCTCGTCACGGATACGGTCGCTTGTCGCGAAATCTCTTTGCGCGCGGGCTTGGAGGCGTTCAGCGATCTTCGCCTCGACCATGTCGGCATCCACATCGGCCGCCGCCGCATCACCGCGATAGTCGGCGCGGGTTTCCGTTTCCCTAAGCCCCATGAACCGCAACGTAGCTGCAAGCGCTTCGGCCTTCTCGGCGCTGCCGCGGCGCGCGGACTTGGCGAGGCCGTGCAGGATCGAGAGCGCGCGGGGCGTGTTGAGGTCATCGGCAAGCGCCGCGATGACCTCCTCGTAGGGCGCGCCGTCGTTCGAGACGTTAGCTGTGAGATCGGCAAACTCCATCAGCGTCGCGCGCGCCTGATTGAGGCGCTCGACCGTCCAGTCGATCGGCTGGCGGTAGTGCACGCCGAGCATTGCAAGTTGCAGAACCTTACCGTTCCACGTGCGCCCACCGAACATGTCGGAGGCGACCATATCGTGGATCGTGATGAAGTTTCCCGCTGACTTCGACATCGTCGCGCCCTCGACGCGCAGGAAGCCGTTGTGCAGCCAGATCGACGCCATTTCCGGCGTGCCGTGCGCGGCACACGACTGGGCAAGCTCGTTCTCGTGATGGGGAAAGACCAGGTCGATGCCGCCGGCATGAATGTCAAAGACATCACCTAGGTGTTTGCCCGCCATCGCCGAGCACTCGATGTGCCATCCAGGCCGGCCGGGCGCCTTGATCCCCGCCGGAGATGGCCAGCTCGGCTCGCCGTCTTTGGAAGGCTTCCAGAGCACGAAATCCATCGGATCGCGCTTGTAAGGTGCGACATCGACACGGGCGCCAGCTTCCATTTCGTCCGTCGATCGGTTCGATAACCGGCCGTAGGTCTCAAGCGTCGCGACCTGGAAAAGCACGTGGTCTTCGGCGACGTAAGCGTGCTCGCGCGCGACCAGCGTCTCGATCATCGTGCGCATCTCATCGATGTGTGCGGTCGCGCGCGGTTCGATCGTCGGCGGCAGGACGCCGAGATGAGATAGGTCGTCGTGCAGCCGCTCAATGGTGCGTTGCGTCAGGTCGCCGATCGCGACGCCCTCGTCCGCCGCCCGCGCGTTGATCTTGTCGTCCACGTCCGTGATGTTGCGCGCGTACGTCACAGCATCCTCGCCGTAGACGTGGCGAAGCAGCCGGAACAACAGGTCGTAGACGATGATTGGCCGCGCGTTGCCGATGTGGGCGCGGTCATAGACGGTCGGCCCGCACGCATACATGCGCACGTTCGCTGGATCGATCGGTTCGAGCCGGTCCTTCTGCCGCGTCAGCGTGTTGTAGAGCTGGACGTCCATGAGCACGGTCCTCTGCCGGCGCCGGACGTCTCTCAAATGATCAGGTGATGTGATCAGGCAAAGAGCCGTGCCACGCGCGGACTTGGTTTGTCAGAGCGTAATTCGAATGCCGGCGGGCGCCGACGATGGGCGGCAACAGATCATGCGCGGGTTATCGGCGGGGGCTCGCGCGCCGTCAAGCAGGCCGCAACCCACCATTAAGCAAACCGAACGGAGACGCGGCCGAAGCGCCCGAAGTCTGCCTCAGCCGTCTGTCCGGGCTCAAGGTGGACGAGACCGGTCATGGTGCCGGTCGAGACGAGCATGCCGGCATCAAGCGTGCGGCCGCGGCTTTTCAAGTGATTGGCGATCCAGACAAGGGCTTCCCGCGGATCGCCGAGGACGTCGGCGCCGCGGCCCGAGGCGACCTCGGCTCCGTCGACCGACAGCGCAACGGCTGCGTCGCGCAGGTCAGGCGCGCCATCCACGGCCGTGGCGGCGCCGACAACGATCCCGGCGCTCATCGCACCATCGGCAACGCGCGAGGGAAAGTGGCCCCCGAGTGCGGTCTCAAACACCGGGCTGATGAGTTCGATTGCCGGCACGACCGCCTCGACGACGCTTGCGACGGCCTCAAGCGTGTACGGCCCATCACCGACCGCCAGCGACCGGCCGATCCGAAACGCAAATTCGCATTCAATCGCGTGATGCGAAAACTCGGCCGCCGCAAGCTCCGCGGGCGCAGGAAACATCGACTGTTCATAGAGGGGCCCGGCAATCGGTTCGCTGACGCCGAGCTTGTCCTGAATGACGCCAGACGTCGCGCCGACCTTCCAGCCGGCGGGCCGCTGACCCGTCAGGCGGATCATCCGGTCCTGTATCTCGTATGCCTCGGCAATACCGGCAGGTTGCAGCGTTGCATCCAACTCGTCCGTCGTCGCACGCGCCAGCCGAAGCCGGTTCAGCTCCTCGGCTGCCTGATCAAGCGGCGTTGCCATGTTCTGTTCTCCGCATTGTCCGTTGTCTGCCTGATGCGCCCAGCAAGACATACACAGCGCCGCAATTCGGCTCCATTGACCTCATAGCGAACCCTTTCTATGCCGGATTCAACCTGCGGGCTCACGAATTCTGGGGGCCGCCCGAAGGATGCCGCCCGACGCAATGTCGACCAACCGCCAAAGACCTGAACCGACGCCGCGCGTGACACGGACACTGCTGGGTGCCGGCTGTCTGGTGGCTGCCGCGTTTACGGTGGTACCCGCCGTCGCGCAGGACTGGCGCTGGCCGTGGGAGACAGAGACGCGACGGGAGCAGCGCCGTGAACGCCCGGTCCAGCCGAGACAGCAGCAACGGGTTCCCCAAGCGGAAAACTTCGGCGGCGGTTCACGCGCGAACGTCTGCCTGCAACTCGAGCGTCGGCTTGCCAATGTTGCCAACCGCGGACGCACGGGCAGTGACCGCCGCGGCGCACTTCGCAACCAGTTGAGCCGCGCCCGCCGCGATTCGCGCCTGCTCGAAGGCCGGCTTGAATCCAACGACTGCTGGGATGAGTTTTTCTTCCAGCGGACGCTGCGCAACACACGCGCATGCGTCTCGACGTACCGCCGGCTGCAGCGCGCCCGGCAGGCAGCGAAAGATGCGTCAGCCGAACTGCAGCAGTATTCCGGATCAAACCGGCAGCAGATGCAGGACGACATCGTCCGCGAACTCGCGCGCAACCGCTGTGGCCGGGCCTACGAGCAACAGGCGCGGCGGATGAACAGCAACCCGTTTGCCTCGTTCTTCGAAGACGGCGACAGCAGCGGGCTTGCGGGCCGCTCAAACACCTATCGCGGGCTTCCCTTCGCGACCTATCGGACGCTCTGCGTGCGGCTGTGCGATGGGTATTATTTCCCCGTCAGCTTCTCGACGCTGCCGAACTACTTCGAGCGCGACGCCCAGGCCTGCCAATCGCAATGCGCGGCACCAACCGGGCTCTACTACCACCAGAACCCAGGCAGCTCGATCGACCAGATGGTGTCGGCGCAGGACAACTCGACGTACACGCAGCTCAACACCGCGTTCCTTTACCGGAAGCAGTACGTGAAGGGCTGCTCGTGTAAGACCGCCGAGTACATTCCGGACGGGGTCCAGGCGAATCAGCAGACCGAAACGACCCAGCGCCGTCGGTTTTCCCCAGTCCGCTGACACGCGCGGCAGAGTTATGCACACCTGCGCGACGATTTGTTCAAGTCCACTGAACAATAGACAACCACGCGACTCACGCGTGTGACCTCCGCAAAATAGGGGCTGAACCGACGGTCGGTGCGCTTCGTTCAATGTGCGCGGGCTGATGTCACCGAAATGCAATAGGCATCGGTCATAGGCTTATCCACAGTGCTTCGCGTGGGGATGAGTTGAAGGCCGGCGCGGCACGAGAACTGGCGAATGGGTCAGCACTCGATTGCAGCGCCGCCAGCAGGAGGTGCGCCTTGACTGAGCTCAGTCCGCCGCCGCGTGGCGACACGATCGATGCTCAAGCGGCCATTGAACCGCTGTCGATCGATGACCTGTCGGACGTGCGCGCAACGCACCACGCAGCCATCGCCTCGTCATCAGGACCATTCCTCACCGACCATGAACTTGCCGCGTACCGCGCAACGATCAATTCATCGGCCTATGCGGATGCGCTCGCAACTGCGATTTATGAACAGCGGCTCTACGGCGCGAAAGCCGACGGATTCATAATCGGGACTTGCGGCTGGCGCCATGCCGCACACGTGGCCGCGACCGCGCAGCTCGGCTGGCTGTTCGTCCACCCGGTATTCTCGGACGCGGGCTTCGGGCGGCGGCTCCTCTCCGACACTGAGCTGAAGGCCATCCAGGCCGGGTGTCATCGCATGAGCGCGCAGGTGCCGCTTGCAGCGCTGCGCTTCTTCGAGCGTCTCGGCTACGTGGTCAGCTCGCAGGGCACGCAACCCGTCGACGGCGGCCTTAGTATCCCCGTTGCGCATGTCCGCAAGTCGCTAGTGCACGCGGGCGCGAAGAACCTCACCCGGCATTAGCGGCCGGCGAGCAAGGCTCCCGCCTCGCGGCTGTTATGCAGCCTTCATGATCAAACACGTCGTCGTGCCGTGCGCGTAGATCCGCCCGGTCTCGTCGACGAGCTTGCCTTCTGACGTGCCGGTCGTGCGGCCTGCATGGATGACAGTGCCTTCCGCGCGCAACCGGCCGACACCCGGCTGGATCGCGCGAGTGTAGTGCACCTTGATCTCGAGCGTCGTGTAGATGGAGCCCTGCGGCACCGTTGTCTGCACCGCACAGGCCATGCAGCTATCCAGCAGCGTCGCAGCGTAGCCGCCGTGGATCGACCCGATCGGATTGAAATGCGCAGGCAGCGGCTCGCCTTCAAAGGCAACGAAGCCTTCTCGCGCCTCCACCAGCGCGAAACCGACGGTCTCGCAAATCGGTGGCTGCGGCAGCGCGCCGGACGCGATGGCTTGCAGGAACGCGAGCCCGCTCATGCTGAGCAGCGTCTCTTTGTCGACGACGCCGTACGTCACCTGATCGGACATCTTTCGCTCCGTTGTCGCGGCGTAGCGCGATGCCTCAACTGGTGGGCTTTGCATCAGACGCCCCGCGGCCACGCGCCTTCGGCAATGCGTCTTCAGCGAACATAAGCGGCAGCGCGGTGGTGTACTTGATCTGCTCCATCGCGAACGCCGAGGCGACCTTCGCAATGTCGATCTTCGCAATCAGCTTTTTGTAGAACGCATCGTACGATTGGATGTCGGGGACCACGACGCGCAGCAGGTAATCAACCTCGCCGCTCATGCGGTAGAACTCGACGACTTCCGGGAACGCTTCGACCACTTTGTGGAAGCGCGCCAGCCAGTCCGCGTTATGCTGATCGGTCTTGATCGAGACGAAGACCGTCACGCCGGCATCGACCGCATTCTGGTCAACGAGCGCGACGCGTTTGCGGACGATCCCGGCCTCTTCCATCTTCTGGATGCGCCGCCAGCAAGGCGTCGTCGACAGCCCGACTGCCTTGCCGATCTCGGCGACAGGAAGTGTTGCGTCTTCCTGGAGGATCGCGAGAATTTTGAGGTCCATCGCATCAAGCGACATGGGATCGACTTTCGCGCTTCTTGATGATGGCGCAAAGGTCGACCGGCGCGCACACAAACGTCAATGGTTGGGCTCAGTTTTCCGTATGCGTCAGTGCCATGTCGACCGCGGACCGGAGCTCCGGCAACAACTCGCGCTCAAACCAAGGGTTGGCCTTCAGCCACGCATTGTTGCGCCACGACGGATGCGGCGTCGCGAACATGCGCGGTCCTTGATTGGCGAACGCATACTGGCGCCAGTTGCGGACCGTTTCTGTCAGCGTTGGCTTGGCTGACGCGCCCAAGTGCCAGCGCTGCGCGTAGCTTCCGACGAGCAGCACCACTTCGAGTTCCTGCAACACCGACAGCGCCGCCTCGCGCCACCGAGGCGCACACTCGCGCCGTGGCGGCAGGTCTCCGCCCTTCGCGTCCTGGCCTGGAAAGCAAAAGCCCATCGGGACAATGGCCACCTTGGACTGGTCGTAGAAGGTCGCCTCGTCCATCTCGAGCCACGCGCGCAAGCGAATGCCGGAGGGATCGTAAAACGGTTTGCCTGACGCATGCGCGAGCGTCCCCGGCGCTTGGCTGCAGATCGCGACACGCGCGGTTTGCGAGATATGAAAGATCGGGCGCGGCTCGTGCGGGAGCGGTGTCTTTAACGGCTGCTCAACGCAGATGCGGCAGGCTTTGATGCGCTTGCGAAGTGCGGCAACGGAAGGCGGGCTTGCCGGCGCGGTCATTGCATCGCGCTTGGCGTTCAAAAGGTCACCACAAGCCCGTCATCAGCGAGCTTCACGCGGGGGTGCGTGACCTGCTCGCGCGCGGCCAGCATCTCTGGGTTCATATGCGTCAGCAGGATCTGCTTGGCGCGAAGACGGTCGAGCCGGTCGCTCAACGTCTGCCAATCGAGATGGTAGGGGATGCCGGGTTTGAGCCCGTAGCACTCGGTGATGAAGAGGTCGGCGCCGTCAGCACAGGCGACGAGGTCATCAACCCACTCGGTATCTCCTGAAAACGCGAGCACCTTGTTTGCGAACGACAGCCTGAGCATTGCAGACAGCGCGCCGGATGGATGTTTGCCGGCGAACGCTTCGACCGCAAGTCCGTCAACCTCGACATCGCGGCCGACGTCGAACGTCTTGAACGTCACCTCAAACGCGCACGGCTGGCTGGTCATGCCCGGAAACAGCAATTCCGACGTCTGCGCTAAGCGGTCTTCGATGCCGTCGGGGCCGACGATGGTCAGCGGGGCAGACCGCCTTCCCCGGAATTTCGCGTGTAGCAGAAACCAAACGAGGCCGGAGAAATGATCGCCATGCAAATGCGAGATCACGATCGTGGTGATGCCGTTTGGGTCGATGTCATCGCGCGCAAGGCCGATCATTGTCGTCGCCCCGCAGTCGAGCAGCATGTTGTGGTCGCTGCCGGTGACGTGAAACGCGGTCTGAAGTCGCCCGCCCGCCCCGAAGGCATCACCACATCCGATGACGCGAAGTTGCATTCTCAAGTCTTTCCCGAAAGTCTGCGCCTGTCTGAGCGCAACCCGATCAATCGCGCGCTTTGAGTGGGCGCCATATAAATCTCTACGTTCGACGGAAACTAAAGGTTCTGCCGGCGCCAATCCGACGGCCGCTGAAACGAGCCGGACCAGAGCCCCGCCTTTTGCTGCTTCGCCTGCTGTTCCACGGACCGGTACCGGGCGCCAAACGCCACCGCGAAACCCGACGCAATCATCGCGCGATTAATGTCCTGCCCCGCAACCCGGCATGTCGCAAGCAGACGATTATGCTGGTCGCGCTTTTCCGCAGCACACGCGACATCCCGCCCGCGCACGAGTTGGCGCAACCGGTCAGCCGCAGCCTGTCCGCAGGCCCACGTTCGCCCGCCGCGCTGACATGACTGCCGGCCCTCAGGCGCGTCGATCCCAACGAGCCGGATTTCATGGCGGCCGATCCGCAGGCTATCGCCATCAATGACGCGCGCGCGGCCCGAAACGGGCCCGTCCGGCACCGGCCCCGACCGCCCGCCCGAGTACTGCTCAGAGAGGCCGAGCCCACCCAGAATTGCAGCAACAATGGCAATGATCACCCGGCGTCCGCCGCGCGACTTCAAAAATCGCTTCAAACGATGCAGTTTCATGTGAGTTAGGCCGCGTTTTAAGACGTCGTTAAACGGCGCATTAGGGATTTTCCGGGACTTTCAAACCCGGGGAAATCTGTTTGCGTGCGCAGACATTCAGCCCCGCCGGATTTTTGGCAGAGCGCGCCGCGGCGGCGCCGGGCGAGTGGATGCATCAGGCGGCGAACAAACGGGAGAGCACCGGGCGGGGCAAAGCCCGCGCTCAGGCTCGCCCTGGCGGCGTTCGCGCGGCGCGCGCGCGGCTCACCCAGAGCGGCAAGGATCCCGAGTTCGACTACGAGTTGCTCGCGATGTTCGTGCGCAACGAGCTGTCGGCTCAGTGGACGATCCCCGTCCTCGCCCTGATCCTCGCGCTCGCCTACATGACCTGGGCGCCCTATTGGCAGGCGTTCTGTTGGCTCCTGATCGTGATCGTCGCCAAGGTCCTGTTGCTTGAGACCTGCCGCAGCTTCGCGAAGTTGCCCGCCGCCGATGTTGACGTTGCCGTCTGGCGCCGGCGCCTGTTTTTTGCAGAGGCCGTTGGCGGGGCGTCGCTTGCGGGATTTGCACTCGTCGGCATCGGCTCGAGTGAACCTGTTGGTGCCGACTACATTTTCTCGTCGCACGTCTTCCTGTTCGCCTCGCTCATCATCGTTCTCGCGATCCGCATGACGTTTGCGTCAAGCGTGCCGCACATCCTCTACGTTGGCACCATTCCGATGACGGCGGCGGTCGTCGCGCGGCTCGTCTTCCAACAGGAGTTCTTCTATCTCGCCCTCGCCGCCATGGCGATCGGCGTCCATCTGTACTTCATCTTCCTCGCGCGCGGGCTGCACTCAACGGCCCTCTCAATGCTTGAGTTTCGCGCGCAGAAGGACTTGCTGATCCCTGAGCTCGAGGAAGCCAAAGCGATCTCAGATCAGGCCCGGCGCCGCGCTGAAGAGGCCAACCTCGCCAAGTCCCGCTTCCTCGCCACCATGAGCCACGAGCTGCGCACGCCCTTGAACGCCATCCTCGGCTTCTCAGAAGTGATGACCAAGGAGGTGCTCGGCAAAATGGAGAACGAGACCTACCGCGGCTACGCCCAGAACATTCATGACAGCGGCAGCCACCTCCTCCACCTCATCAACGAGATCCTCGATCTCTCGCGGATCGAGGCCGGCCGCTATGATCTGCATGAAGAGCCGGTTGCGCTCATTGACATCGTCGAAGACAGCCACCGCCTGTTGAAGCTGCGCGCTGAGACCAAAGGCGTCGAGATCGTCGAAGACTATGCTGAAGGCCTGCCGCCGATCTGGGTTGACGAGCGCGCGCTGCGCCAGATTTGCCTCAACCTGCTCTCGAACGCCGTCAAGTTCACGCCGTGGGGCGGCTCGATCACCCTGAGCATTTCCGCAACACCGGATGGCGGCCAGGACCTTCGCGTCATCGACACCGGCCCCGGCATTCCGGCTAACGAAATCCCGAAGGTCATGCAGGCGTTCGGACAAGGCTCGCTGGCCCATGAGACAGCGGAAGGCGGCACCGGTCTCGGGTTGCCGATCGTCAAGAACCTGATTGAGCTGCATGGCGGTCGCTTCGAGCTGTTCTCGGAACTCCGCAAGGGGACGGAAGCGGTGATCACATTGCCGCCGCAGCGCATCCTTTCCCGCGTTGATCCCGTCCAGCCGCTCGGCCAGGAGCGGCACAATCCGAAAGCGCCGCCGCCTCTGGTTGGTCGCGCCAATCGGCCACCACGTCTGGTGCCGCGCGCATACGGCGCAGACCGACGCACACCTCAGCGCGCCGCATCCTGACCACGGTTCTGCCACGTTCCAACGTTTGCCTTTTGCCGTGCGGGAACCTATTTCCGCTCAACGATTCATTACAAATGAAGGCGGGCTGCCGTGGCATGGCTCAGTATTTTGATGCTCGTTGTGGCAGCCGTCGCGGCGCTGGCGCTTGGCAACGAGGGCACGCTCGCGGGCGCGAACGGTTACGTGATTGCAAGCGTGGCCGCGTCTCTGGCTCTTTTGTTCTACTTCGCGGGCGGCATCGCGTCTGAGTATGGCGGCCGCTGGCTCTCGGCCGGGCGCGACCTGATGATCTGGGCGGGGCTCGGTCTCGCCCTCGTCCTCGGCTACTCCTTTCGCGATGATCTGGCGCCGATTTACTACCGGGTCGCCGGCGAACTGGCGCCGCCGGGCACGGGCATCAACGTCGGCACGTCGGATCGCGAAGAGCGCGCCGTGCGCATCCGCAAGCGTCCGGACGGTCACTTTGCCGTGCGCTCAGAGGTCAACGGTCGGCTGGTCACGATGCTGGTCGACACCGGCGCTTCCAAGGTTGTGCTCACAAGCCGCGATGCGGCCGCCGCCGGTCTCGATGTGGCCGGCATGAGCTTTACGATCCCCGTGCAGACGGCCAACGGCACCGGGTTCGCAGCCGCCGTCCGGCTCGACAGCATATCCGTCGGCGGGATCCGCAGGCAGGGGCTCGACGCGCTCGTTGCCAAACCCAACGCGCTTGGCGAGAGCCTACTCGGCATGAACTACCTGCGCGATCTGCGCTCGTACGAGTTTTCCGGTGATTTCCTGACGTTTCGCGGCTGAGGTTGCAGCCTTTCCCGCGTTTCAGAGTTAGAACGTGCGCGGCTGCCCGCTTCGAGCGCAGGCGGCATGCGTGTGATCATGCGGCAGCTCACAGGGCAGTCGCGCTGACAAGGACCTGAGACAGATGCTGCCCACTCCGCGCGCTGACCTAAAGCCCAACACTGCCGCGTTCGAGCGTCTGCCGCTCGTCAAGCCGACGGGTTTCCGCGAGTACGACGCGCGCTGGCTCTTCCCCGAAGAGATCAACCTTATGGGCCTGCAGGCCATTGGGCTTGGCCTCGCGACCCTGTTCGGCGAGCGCGGCGTACCAAAGCGCATTGTCGTTGGCCACGACTTCCGCTGGTACTCGGCATCGGTCAAACAGGCGCTGATCTCAGGCCTGCTGGCTGGCGGCGCGGAGGTCCACGACATCGGGCTCGCACTCTCGCCGATGGCCTACTTCGCGCAATTCGAACTCGACGTTGAAGGCGTCGCGATGGTCACCGCCAGCCACAACGACAATGGCTGGACTGGCATCAAGATGGGCATGCAGCGCCCGCTTACGTTTGGGCCCGACGAGATGAGTGCGCTAAAGGAGATCGTCCTTGAAGGCCGCTTCAAGTCCGGCGTCGGCGGCCGCTATATCCACATACCCGACCTGCCTGAGCGCTACATCGCCGACCTTACGAAGCGCGACAAACTCAAGCGCCGGATCAAGGTGGTTGCTGCTTGCGGCAATGGCACAGCCGGCGCGTTTGCACCGCAAGTCCTCGAACAGATCGGCTGTGAGGTCATCCCGCTCGACTGCGATCTCGACCACTCATTCCCGCGCTACAATCCAAACCCCGAAGACATGCAGATGCTGCATGCGATCGCCGACGCTGTGAAAGAGAACGGTGCCGAGGTCGGGCTCGGCTTCGATGGCGATGGCGACCGCTGCGGCGTTGTCGACAACGAGGGCGAGGAAATTTTCGCCGACAAAGTGGGCGTCATGCTCGCGCGCGATATCTCGGCCCTGCACGACAACGCGACGTTTGTTGCCGACGTCAAATCCACGGGCCTCTTCATGACGGACCCGGTGCTTCAGGAGAACGGCGCGCATACGCTCTACTGGAAGACCGGCCACTCCTACATGAAGCGCTACACGCACGAGCAAAAGGCGCTCGTCGGATTTGAGAAGTCGGGCCACTACTTTTTCCAGCCGCCGCTCGGCCGGGGCTACGACGACGGCCTCGTCGCCGCGCTCGCGATTTGCGACATGCTCGATCGCAACCCGGACAAGACCATGGCCGACCTCCGTCGCGAGCTGCCGAAGACGTGGAGTTCGCCAACCATGTCGCCCAAGTGCGCGGATGAGAAAAAGTACGGCATCGTCGAGCAGGTGGTCGCGCATTATCAAAAGCTGAGCGACGAGGGCGGCACCGTGGCCGGGCAAAAGATCCGCGATCTGGTGACCGTCAATGGCGTTCGCGTGACCCTGGAAGACGGCACCTGGGGCCTCGTGCGCGCATCGTCAAACAAGCCGGAGCTTGTGGTCGTCGTTGAAAGCCCGACGAGCGAAGACAACATGCGCGCGATCTTCAACGACATCGATCTGGAACTGCGCCAGCACGATGAAGTCGGCGAGTACAATCAGAAGATCTGAACGTGCGACCCCTTGAGCCGCAACGACCGATGCGACGGCGCTAGCTGTCGCTGATCAGCTTGCCTTCGATGTCGAGGGCACAGTCGTCGATGTTGTGGATCGTCTCATCGACGCGCGCGAGTTCGCGGTTGAGGTCGGCTGCGGCCCGCGGCGCATTCAACTGCGCGCCCGGCCTCAGCAGCGTGGCGAGGCTCGCGATTGAGAGCCCGACGTAATCGCCGAACGATGTGAACAGCGGTTGCGGCTTCCGCCGCTTGTTGCGCCGTTCGCGGGCCCGGGCTGCCCGGAAGGCCGCGTTCAGGTCTTTGCGGTAGTGGCGCAGCTCCCGCTTCAGGTGCCTCAGCTCCTTGAGCGCGTGCTTCGCCTCATCCATCGAATCGACTTCGACCACGACGGAGGTCCCGTCGATGGTCGTGAAGCGCGTCTCGCTCAAGTTCAGTGTCGTCTGGCTCATGCGCCGAGCTTATGCCGGGCCCCTTGCCGGTCGCACAAGAGACGGCAGCAGCAGTTGGATCGGTTCCGTTTCCGCCGGAACCGATCCGGCGCTCGTATGAGACGCGCTGCTGCCAGTTGCCAAAGTCTCGGGGGCGGCGTCAGCCCTGGGGCTGAGGCGCCTCCGGACCGGTCGGGCCCGAGGAGGTGCCGCCATTCTGCGGACCACGCGATTTGCGATCAGCCATGAAGTCTTCGAACTCCTGGCGGTCCTTCGCCATGCGCAGCCGGTCAAGGAACGACTTGAACTCGCTTGCTTCTTCTTCGAGCCGCTTCAACGTCTCGGCGCGGTACTCGTCAAACGCGGCGTTGCCGGTCGGCTGGTAAGCCTTTGCCTGCATGCCCCAGCGGTTCATTTTGTCTTCCCACTTTGCAGCGGCACGGCTCATGCGGCCCTTCGAACATCCCTTGCCCATGCGTCCACTCCAGATCAGATAGAAAAGGATCGCGAGGCCCACCGGCCAGGCGATAATGAAAGCGACGACCATGAGAGCGATCCAGGCGCCCTTCCCGTAGTCGTCGATGCGCGCAACCATTTCTGTCATCCCCAATTGCTCCTTTGGCTCGGGCCGTTGCGTTGCCCGTTGGCATGTAAATGTATTTTACATTCACATAGCTGGGTCGGATCACGCCGCCGGTCAAGAGGTTTGGCCAACTTTTTCGAGAAGCCCTGATTGCGACGACGTCGGATGAAAAGGTGCCCGTCGGCGGCGGCACTCGGACCGGTGTGTCTGGGGCTCACTCTTCCGCGCCAACGCCGTCGAGGTAGATGAGGGCGGCGGCTTCAAGGAGATCTTCAGGCGGCATCGGGATCGGTCGGCGGGCCCCATCGCCCCGGCCGAAGAGCGCGGCGATCCCGTGCGAAAGCGACCAGATGTGCAGCGCCATCATCAGCGCGGGCGGACGCCGGCCGGCTGGCACGGTCGCGATAACCGCTTCGCACGCAGTCCGCAGAACGGCAAAAGCCGCATCGCCCGCCTCGCGCAGTTCAGCGTTTCCCGATGGATCGAGACCCGACTCAAACATGGCCGAGAAGTAGGCTGGCTCAGTGCGCGCGAACGCGAGATACGCGCGGCCCGTCCGATTGAACGCCGCCCGCGCGTTGGGCCTGCCCCCATCCCAGGCCGCCTCAAGGGCTGCCGCGAATGCGCGAAACCCCTGACACGCCACGTCCGCCAACAGGGCTTCTCGGTCGCGAAAGTGGCGGTAGGGCGCTGCCGGAGACACACCGGCCGCGCGCGCCGCTTCTGCAAACGTGAACCCGGCCGGCCCCTTCTCCGAGATCAGCGACAGCGCCGCCTGAATGAGCGCCTCGCGCAGATTGCCGTGGTGGTAGCTGCGCCGCCCCCCGTCTTTTTTTGAACCACTCATGCCCGCTATCTAATGCGTTCGCGCCGCCCCGCCCACCCGTTGCGCCGACACCTACCGCAGCGCAGCAAATACGGTTACGACTGACGCATGGTCTGGACCCGCATCCGCCGCGCTCTCGGGCTCGGAAACATATCATCGCCCGACAACATGCTCGAACGCGAGCTTGGCACGCTTGCCGCGGACGACTGCCGCGCGACTAACGGGACGGCGTTTACCGCAGCGGTCGTCGCGCTGTCGGCGAAAATGGCCAAGGCGGACGGCGTCGCAAGCGGCATCGAGTACGACGCGTTTGCGCGCGTGTTCAAGCCCGGCCCCAAAGATGCCGATCGCGTCCAACGGCTGTTTGATCTCGCCAAGCGCGACATCGCCGGCTTCGAGAGCTACGCGAAACAGATCGCGCGTCTGCTGGCCGGCCAAGACCGTATGAAGCGCGACGTGTTCGAAGGCCTGTTCCACATCGCAGCGGCGGACGGCGTT
Organism: Pseudomonadota bacterium; assembly: GCA_038523925.1. GTDB lineage: Bacteria > Pseudomonadota > Alphaproteobacteria > Rhizobiales > Hyphomicrobiaceae > JBCBWG01. The sequence goes on from JBCBIY010000008.1 coordinate 133,633, forward strand.
TTGCACGCGGGCGAAGAACGCTATCTGAAGCGCGTGGCCGAGCTCTTCGACTTTGACGAGACGACCTACGAAGCAATCCGCGCGCTCTTCGTCCACGATCCAGACGATGCCTACACGATCCTTGGCGTCGACCGTGCGATATCTGACGCAGACCTCAAATCGCACTATCGTGCGTTGCTCCGCGAGACCCACCCAGACCGCCTGATTGCCCGCGAGGCCGCGCCAGAAGTCATTGAAAAAGCACAAGAACGCGCTGCGGCGCTGAACGCGGCTTACGAAGACATCAGCCGTGAACGGGGCCTATGAGCCGTGGCAGGCTTCCGCGCGGACAGCTCCAGCGTCGTAGATCTCTGCCCATCGCCGAACTTTGGTGTGCGGCTTGGATCAGCCGGCATCGACACGATCGTCCTGCACTATACCGGCGTGCCGACGGCGGCGCGGGCGATCACGTGGCTGGCGGCGCCTCAGTCACAGGTCTCAGCGCACTACCTGATCGATGACGATGGGCGCATCACGCAGATGGTCGCCGAACGCGAACGCGCGTGGCACGCGGGCAAATCGTGCTGGCAGGGCGACCGGGACATCAACTCGCGCTCCGTCGGTATCGAAATCCAGAACCGCGGCCATGCCGATGGTTACCCGGAGTTTCCCGAGGCGCAGATCGTAGCGGTGATTGCGCTCGTTGCGGATATCATGACACGTCAGCAAGTGCCGGCTCGGCGCGTGCTCGCGCATTCCGACGTCGCGCCCGGCCGCAAGGTCGACCCCGGCGAAAAGTTTCCGTGGATGCGGCTCGCCGAGGCTGGCTGCGCGGTCTGGGTCGCCCCCGCGCAAGCGACGGAGACGACGCCGCTAACGGCCGCGGAAGAGGCCGACGCGCTGTCCACAATTGCTGAAATCGGCTACGATATTGACGCGGGCTCGGCTGACCCAGCCTGGATCGCAACCGTCGTCAAAGCCTTCCAGCTTCGCCACCGCCCGGCGCGGGCTGACGGCATTGTAGATCGTGCGACGGCTGAAACGGCGCAGCGGGTGCGCGAGGCGATGTCGTCAAGCTAGCCTGACGCCGACCTGACACTGACACTGACCTAACAAGGAGTGCGAACGTGGACCCGATCGCCGGAGGCTGCCTTTGTGGCGACGTGCGCATTTCGGCTACGGGCGAACCCGACCGTGTCGGCATCTGCCATTGCATGGATTGCCGCAAACACACTGGCGCCCTGTTTCATTCAGCGGCCGTGTTTCCTGCCGATGCCGTCACCATTGCGGGCAACACGAACGACTTCGATGGCCGTCACTTCTGTCCCCGCTGCGGCTCATCGGTGTTCCTGCGCACGGGCGATGAGGTCGAGATCAACCTCGGCGCCCTGGACGCGCCCGATCAACTGGCACCGACCTACGAGCTTTGGACCGTCCGCCGCGAAGCCTGGCTGCCGGCCTTTCCGCTCGCCGCGTGTTACGACCGCAATCGCGACGCCGACGAGGCACCCAGAGGTTAGCCAGCCGTGATCACGGCGCGGCAAAGCACGGTGTTGTCGCGCTTCAGGTCCTCGCTCCAGATCAGCTTCGCCCGCTCTGACCACGTGATCTTGTCGTAGCCGCCCTTGGGGCTGACATCCGCGCGCGGATGCACGGTCGCAGGCGGCCACTCGCTGTCATCGAACCCCGGGGCTTGCCAGCCGGCCGGCGCCTGCACGATCTCGGCTGCGCAATCACCCTCGCCGACCTTAGGGTTGCGATTGGCTGCGCAGGCGGGGCGCAACGGTGCCCGGTGGACCACCAGACATCGCCAAGTTGCGTCCGTGCCCTTGAGGACTGCGCCGGTGTCGGCGTCGGTGAATTGTGCAATCGCCCCGCCATCTCCGATCTGCTGACGGCCCGACCCGATGTACTCGAGGCCGGTGTCATTCTCGATGAAGTCGCGAAACGCGAACGCGAGTGTCATCGGCAGATCGGCGCGGAACGTGACGCGCTCGGCATTGAACGAGCGCTCGGTCTTGAACGGCACGCTGTCTTCGAGGAGCGGCTTGCCGTTGACGGCCAGGCTGAACCAGTTGTCGACCCAGATCTCGGCTGTGACCTGGCGCGCACCCTGACCGTCGATCACGCGCTCGTTCAGGACCGTGCTGTTGTTGGCTGGGCGGCTGTCGCATCCGGTTGAAAGAAGGCTGCTCGCGGCGGCGGCCAGAACGACGGCTTTGCTCAATCCAGTCATCGGCAGTACTCCCCGGTTTGGACAACGCCGTTCCCGACGATTGTTCGGGTCTCGAATTGGTAGCAGTGCGGCTTTCCGGACGGGCGGTAGCGGATGTAGTACGCCTCGCCATCGCGCGTGTATTCCATGACGCGCCCACCGCGCGCGTTCTTCTTGAACGTCAGCCCCTGAACACCCCCCGGCATCGGGCGTCCACCCTGTCTGGCGCCACCACCTCCGGCTGCGCGTAGAGGCGGCACACGCGGCAACCGCCGCTCACCGGGGATCTCACCCATCAGACACTGGATGATGTACGGCGGCCCGTCCGATGCATGATACCGATAGCCGTAGACCGGATCCGGCTGCCCGTTGCAGACGTCGAGCTTGCCCGCCGGGATCGCGCTCCCGTCGGGGTTGTTCGTTCCATAGATCGGGAAGCCATCGAACGCCCATCCGATGATCGCCGCATCACCTTTGTTCTTCATCGCGTCGATCATGCACGTCGGCAGCTTATGGTAGTGATAGTCGTCGCCGCGTCCTGCATGCCCACCGCAGGTGTCGAGCTCCTTGCGAAGCAGCGTGTCGTGCTCTTCCTGATGATGCTTGAGGTCTTCGCCGCTCATCTCGCCGCCGGCGGTATAGTCGAAGATCGGGACACCGTTTACCGCAACGCCCAATGATGAGTCCCGTGTCTTTGGGCGCGCGGTCAGTCGTGGCTCAAGCGCGACCGGCGCTGCATGGTTATGCGCCGGCACGGGCACTTGTTCGATCGCGCCGACGATGCCGTTCATGAGATCGTGGTCCGGATAAGTGTCCGAGATCAGCTCCGCTTTGCGCGCGTCGCAGGCGACGGTGACCTTGCCTGCAAAGCCAGCGTCGGCGACCGATTCCTTGATCGTTGCGCAGCGTTTGGCACGCATCGCCGCGGCTGCCGGCGTCTCCGTGATCTGAAGCTGTGCGTCGCCAGCGCGCCAAGTCTGAAAAGCGGCAACCCCGCCGATGACCAAAGCAATGACGCCGCCGCCGAGCGCAACCCAAGCCAAAGACGTCATCGCACGCACCATGGTTTTTAGGCCCTATCCTGCCCGCTCGGGACCGGGCGGCTGCGCGGCCGTTGGCCGGTCGTCGAGGAAGGCCTCAAACGCTTCCGCATCCCGCGCTTTGCGCAGCCGGTCTAGGTACTCCGCGAACGCGCGTTCCTCATCGTGCAGCCGCTCAAGCGTTGCGGCGCGGTAGGCTTCAAACGCGGTATTCGTCGATTCGGGACGTGTGGCGGTAGTCTCCCGCAGGCCCCGGCCCCGCAGCCGGCCTGTGCGCCGTATCAAACCCAGCAGCCAGCCAGCCGGCGTTCCGCTGCCGCCCGCGGGACCGGCGTTGTCTTGTCGGCCGCGCGCCGCAGACCGCAATGGCGCGTAGCGTGCGATTGTGAAGCCCACGAGCGTGCAAATCGCGCCTCCGGTCGCAAGCAGTGAAATCATGTGCATCTTCGGCATCGCCGCGGTCTCCGCTACGCATCGCACACGTGGGTGCGGCGCCATTCGTCTGGTCCGCGGGCCGTCCGCGCCAACGACAGGTAACGACACGAGCGCGCGCGATCCGTCGCGAGGGGAGATCTTAGGTGTGTCCGCCGCCTGGGGTCTTAGCCAGGTACGCGGCACACGAGCCGCGGGAGATGCCGGCCAGGGATCACGGCGGACGGGGCGGAGCCGGCGCGGATGCAGCCCATGCGCTGGTAGAACGCGGCGGCTGCAGGATCCGATTCAACGATGAGCCCGCGCGCACCGCGTTGCGCCGCCGTCCGCAACGCCCAATCGAACAGCCGCCGCCCGACGCCGCGCCCCATGTGCGCCGGATCAACAAACAGCTTTTCGAGCGCACCGTCCGTCCCGTCGATGGAAACCTGCGCGACGCCCGCGATCGTCTGGTCGGCCACGGCGATCACCACGGCATCGCGCATCAGATCGGCCGTGCTCATCGTAAGTTCGGCGACGCACGCCGCCATAAATGCCGCGTCGTATCCCCAGTGCGCCTTCGACCGCAGGCACATGGCAGAGACCGCGGCAAGTTCATGTTCGACCGGTGGGCGCAGCGTGATCATATCCGCCACATGCGCCCGCCGAGCCGCAACCGCAACGGCAATTGCCCAATTAATTTTCGCTTTGGTTGGTCCGCAATCGCAAGCCGTTGCGTGCCAGGCGTTCATCGGAGGGTTTTCGAAAGCGCCGCGCCGGCCGGCGTTGTCCCTATCTCCCTACTCCGCCGCCACGGCGGTGGGTGCCGGAGCGCGGGCGTCAGCGACCGCGCGCGCTGCCGCGACGTAGTCGGCTTTGCCGCTGCCCAAGACCGGCACCTTCTCGACAATCATCACTTCGGCCGGGATCATCAGCTCTGCCGCGCCTTGTCGTTTGGCGTACGCCTGGAGGTCTCCGCGGGTTGCAGCTGCGTTGTCGGTGATCAGCGTCAGGCGCTCGCCCTTGCGCGGGTCTGGCTCGGCGACGACGACGCTCATTGCGTCCGGCCAAAGTTCGGCTGCCAGCGCTTCGACGGCCGATAGCGAGACCATCTCGCCGGCAATCTTGGCAAAGCGTTTCGCGCGGCCCTTGATCGTAATGAACCCGCCAGCGTCGATCTCGACAATGTCGCCGGTGTCGTGCCAGCCGCCCTCCGGCGCTTCCAGCACGCCCGGGTTTTCAGCCCGCAAGTACCCAAGCATGACGTTCGGGCCGCGCACATAAAGCCGGCCGCCATCGTCGATGCCGGGCACCGGCTCAAGGCGCGCCTCCATCATCGGGACCATGCGCCCGACGGTGCCGCTGCGGTTGGCGAGCGGCGTATTGAGCGCGAGGACCGGCGCTGTTTCCGTAACGCCGTAGCCTTCGAGGATGCGGACGCCGAAGCGTTCCATGTAAAGCGCGCGCGTGCGCTCCTTCACAGCTTCAGCTCCCGCAAGCACCATGCGCACGCTGTGGAAGTCATACGGGTGCGCGGTGCGCGCATATCCCGTCAGGAATGTGTCTGTGCCGAACAGGATCGTCGCGTTGGTCTGGTAGACGAGTTCCGGCACGATCCGGTAGTGCAGCGGCGAGGGATAGAGGAACACAGGCACGCCGGAGACGAGCGGCATCACGAGGCCGGCGGTCAGCCCGAACGAATGGAACAGCGGCAGAACGTTGAAGACTTTGTCCTCGCCGTTCGCCGCGCAAACGGTGACCGCCTGGATCGCGTTTGCCAGCATGTTGCGGTGGCTGAGGACGACGCCCTTCGGTGTACCTTCGCTGCCCGAGGTAAACAGGATCGCAGCCGGGTCATCGGGTTTGCGGTCAACCTGCGGGGCGATGCCTTTGAGGAAACCGCTGATCTTGTCGCGCGACCCAATGGAAGCGCGGACGTCCTCCAGGTAGACGACCGTGCAGGTCTCACCGATCGCCGCGACGAGGTCCTCAAGGTGCGCCTTTTCGACGAACGCACGCGAGGTCAGGACGGTTTTGATATCGGCTGCGCGGCAGGCGGCGGTCACGTTGGCCGGGCCGGCCGTGAAATTCAGCATTGCCGCGACACGGCCATAGGATTGCAGCGCGAAGAACGTCACAGCCGCGCCGACCGCGTTCGGCAGAAGCACGCCGACGGCTTCGCCGGTCTCCGTGCGCTCAGCGATTTTGCCGCCGAGCACCTGCGCGCCAGCAATGAACTTGCGATACTTGAGCTTGGTGCCGAGCGGGTCCTCAACGGCCGGCTTGCCGGTGTCGCGCGTGCGGTGCGCATCGCCGAGCGCAGCAAACAGCGTGCGGTCGATGTTCGTTGCCTTCGCGGCCGTCTCGACCATGACCTGCTGTAGGGCTGCGCCGGCTGCCTGACGCCGCGCCTTGCCGCGCAGCTCATCATCAAGTTCAAGCTTTTCAGGCGGCAGGATCGTGATTTTGATCTTCGGGAACCACGCCTTCTTCGTCTGCGTCTTGCGGAGATAGCTGAACGACGATCGTTCTGCGCCTTCGATGCGGACCGGGACCACAACGGCGTCTGCCTTGTCGGCAATCATCGCAGTGCCGTCATAAACCTTCATGAGGCCGCCGGTGACCGTCAGGCGGCCTTCGGGGAAAATGACGAGCGTGCGGCCGGACTTGACCTCGTTGACGAGCGCGCGCGTCGCCATCGGGTTGGTCGGGTCCATCGTGAAGGATGCGATCAACTTCATGAACGGGCGGAACCACCACCAGCGCGTGGCCCCGGTCCAGATCGCGAATGCGGCATGGTCGGGAAGCACGGTGTGCAGCAACGGGCCGTCGAGCAGGCTCACGTGGTTGGGCGCAATGATGGCGCGCGTGCCGGGCTTCGGCAGGTGTTCGAGCCCCTCGACCTCGAGCTTGTAGAACAGCTTGAACACCGCTGAGCCGAGATCGCGGATGCCATCGCGCCCCCACGCCTTACAGACGAACGCGGCTGCGCCAAATGCGCCAACGCCGATGACGAGGAACGGGACGGCGAAGGCAACGCCGGTTGCCTGTGCGCCGGCAAGGCCGAGGCTTGCGACCGTCATGAGGCCCGCATGCAGGATGTTGACGCTTGCGATCGTGCGCGCGCGGCGCTCGGGCCGGGACCACATTTGCAGGGCCGCAAACGCCGGCACGATGAAGAGGCCACCGGCAGCGGCGAGCCCGAACAGGGCGGCTGCGAGCTGCAGACCGATTGGGTCTGCTGCGAACGCTGCAAGCGTCACCGGGGCTTCGGGCTTGGCCGGCAGGGCTGCGATCAGCGATGCGGCATAGAGCGCGAAGACACCCATCAGTACCGCGCCCACTGGCACGACGGCGAGGTTGGGACGGTTGTGCGACGCGCGCGCTGCCGCCCACGAGCCAAATGCAATTCCGATAACGAAGACGACGAGGCCCGCGGTCGCGACCGCCTCCGTGCCGTTGATCGCCTCCTTCACGAGCGATGGCAGCATCGCGAGCGCAAGGACGCCCGCAAACCAGAACCAACCCGTGATCCAGCCCGCATTCCAGAGCCGCCGATCAGATCTAAGCTCACTCAGCAGGCGCCACGTCGAGGCAAGCGGATTGGCTGTCACCTTGAGTGTCGGTTCGGCAGCGCCCGTCACCGGCACGACGTAAGCCGATAGAAGCCCCAGTCCCGCAAACGCTGCGATCAGGCTCGCGATCATCCACGGTGAGAGGATGGCGGCACCTGCGACCTGCGTCATCGCAATGCCGCCTGCGATCGTGCCGCCGAGGATTGCAAGAAACGTTGCGCCCTCGACCAGCGCGTTGGCAGCAGGCAGCTCACGCACTTCGAGCTTCTCGGGCAGGATGCCGTATTTGATTGGCCCAAACAGCGCGGCAAGCACGCCGAACCCGAACAGGCTCGCAAACAGCATCGGCACGGAGCTGACGTAGAAGCCCACAGCCGCAAGCACCGCAACCGGCACTTCGGCAATCTTGATCCAGCGCGTCACCCGCGCCTTGTCGAACCGGTCTGCGAGTTCACCGCCGAGGCCGGAGAACAGAAAGAACGGCAGGATCAGCGTCGCACCCGCGAGCGTCACCAGAAGCGGGCCCTGCGACGAACCGAGTTGGTAGAGCACCAGGATCGACAGCGCCGTTTTGATGAAGTTGTCGTTCAGCGCCGACAGGAACTGGCAGACAAAAATCGGCAGGAAGCGTCGAGACGTCATGAGCGACGTGAACATGCGATGTCTCCTCAAGCCGCGCAGCCCGGCAAAGCGGTGCTCGCAGCATCGTAGTTCAAGTGGTTGGACGGGTCGTTCAGGTTTGAGCGGCGGGGGCCCGACGCGGCGGGAACGGGTGGACCAGGCGCCACAGGTGGCCGCGCCAATGCGCAGCGCCCCGTCGCGGCACGGGCGACCAGAGATCAGCCCCAAAAGACCACCGGTCCGACGGGCCGCCATAAGCCGCAGCCCGCAATTCCGGACCCAACAATTCTTCGATCAAGCGCGCGATCATAGCTCTCTCGTGTTTGGTTTGAACATTGATCAATGACGGATATAGCAGCTTTTGAACCGAGTTCAATAGTGGATGTCCATCGCGGCGCCCTGTCGCGTAGTTGCGGTGTCCAAGAAGTAAATGCCGTTCGCTGCGGCGCGCTGACTTTTTGGGTCCAACAGGGCAACAGCCCTGTTGGCACACGAGTCCGCTAAAGCCATCCGCTGCGGCGCGCTGCGCTGGCGATGCCAGCTCCGTGCGCCTCGCTCTGGTCTTCGCGGGGCTCGCGGGTGGCTGCCGCGAGGGCGGTGGGTGGCGGCGCGCTTCTCTTTTTTGGTCCAACCTGCGCAGGCTTGGTTGGCACACGAGTCCGACCGCCATTCGCTGCGGTGCGATCCGGTGAGGCTGATGCCTCACCTCCTTGCGCCTCGCTCTGTTCTTCGCCGGGCTAACAGGTGGCAGCCGCGGGCGCGGTGGGTGTGGTGGTTGGCCTCTCTTTCTTGGTCCAACAGGGCAACAGCCCTGTTGGTACACGAGTCCGCTAAAGCCACCCGCTGCGGCGCGCTGCGCTGGCGATGCCAGCTTCGTGCGCCTCACTCTGGTCTTCGCGGGGTTCGCAGGTGGCTGCCGCGGGCGCAGTGGGTGTGGCGGCGCGCTCTGTCTTTTTTGGTCCAACAGGGCAACAGCCCTGTTGGCACACGATTCCGCTAAAGCCATGCGCTGCGGCGCGCAGCGCTGGCCGATGGCCAGCTTCGTGCGCCTCGCTCTGGTCTTCGCGGGGTTGGCAGGTGGCTGCCGTGGGCGCGGTGGGTGGCGGCGCGCGCTCTCTTTTTTGGTCCAACC
>JBCBIY010000009.1:0-117941 GCA_038523925.1 Pseudomonadota bacterium
CGCCGCAGCGAGTGGCGGTCGGATTCGCGTGCCAACCAAGCCTGCGCAGGTTGGACCAAAAAAGAGAGAGACCCGCCACGCCCACGGCAGCCACCCGCAAACCCCGCAATGAACAGAGCGAGGCGCACGAAGCTGACCTTCGGTCAGATTAGCGCGCCGCAGCGAGTGGCAGTCGGACTCGCGTGCCAACCAAGCCTGCGCAGGTTGGACCAAAAAAGAGAGAGACCCGCCACGCCCACCGCGCCCACGGCAGCCACCCGCAAACCCCGCGAAGAACAGAGCGAGGCGCACGAAGCTGACCTTCGGTCAGCGTAGCGCGCCGCAGCGAGTGGCAGTCGGACTCGTGTGCCAACCAAGCCTGCGCAGGTTGGACCAAAAAAGAGAGAACGCGCGAACAGCGCAATAATCTGTGCCAACCAAGCTTGCGCAGGTTGGACCAAAAAAAAAAAGCCCAACGCGCCAAAGCGCGTTGAGCCCAAAAAAAAGAGGCCGCCGAAGCGACCTCTTTCTGTTCGGTTTGCCGCTGAGTTAAGCGGCTTTTGCTTGGAAGGCGGGCGACTTCTTATCCCCCGTTCGACCCTTCGCATTACGCAACCGGTAACCAGCGTAGACAGCGATTCCAAGTTCATCATGTGTGCGAACGAAGCCAAGAGCCTTCATGCGATTGTAGAATGCATGCTGGGTCTTGATGTCGTCTGCTCGATCCTTATCGACGCAAAACGCGCAGAACTCTTCGTACAAGTGTTGGAACGTTACATTCGAGCCCTCTGCACAACGGATGTGCTCGCGGCTGAACTGTGAAACGAGATCCTCATCGACGTCATCACCTTCGGCCTGCGGGGCCACCGATGCCACGATGGGAATGTCTTCTTCGCTATCGTCATCAAACTCCAGTCCCGTGTTGTCGTTGGCGCCACCCTCTGGCGGGACAACGGTTTCCATAGGTAGTGCTGGTTCGCTGCGCGTCCGGATAGCCTCGTTAAGCGAGACCTGACCCTTCGGCTCAACAACCTCTACGCGACGCACACCACCCAATCGCCACTGCGAGAAGGCAATGTACATTCCGAGCCCCGAGCCGACTTCAAGTAGAAGAGCAATGAAGACAGCCAAGGCCGTTTGGACATTCTCGACGGAGACACCCGGCAGGAAAGCGCCGGTCAGATCCGCGAGAATCTGTGCTTGAGGGTCTGCAGCCCGGAGGCCCGCCCCGTTGGTTTTCGCCAGCTCTGACTGAGTCCGCTCAATGCGAGACTCGAGCTTGGCGGCCTGCTCGGCAGCGCCGAGTTCGGCCTTCAAAGCCGTGAAGGTTTTACAGAAACGATACGTCGTCCTGCCCTTCACGTTCGTGCAGCCGTTAGACCATTTGTATGGCTTTCGGGCCTGCATTCCCGAGATTTCGCTCTGCACCATGGCTGCAGGACGATGCTGTGGCACCCAGGAGAGTTGCTCCTTGGCGCGTTTCAGATCGGCTTGCAGGTTGGAGTAGGTCGCAACCTCAGCGGCTCGCTGCCCGGCGGTGTCCTGCCGGTTCAGCGCGGCGTGGCCGAGAGCTGACGTGAGCGAATATGCCGTCACGACGAGCCAGACCACGGCGGATGCAGCAGCTTGGCTCCACATCCGGTTTTTTACAGCGGCAAAGATAAAGAACGGCACCAGGGCCTTCAGGCAATCGGCCGCCGCAGATGCGGAGCCATAAATAATGCCGTCAAACTCGGTGGTTCCAAGCTGATACCCGAAACGCCAGTTCATGGCAGCCGACACAGCTAATAATACGCCGGCTGCTAGGACGCCTAAAACGCCCAGAGCATGTCGCATTTTGTCCTCTCCGATTGAACCCTGGCGAGACGCGTTACGCCCCAGGGCAAAGGGACATTTTTGGTTGAACGAGCGGGCCACCCTCATGCGGCGCACGAAATCGCGCGCTTACGGAAGTGACGGACCGGGCCTCACCTTGAGCAGCTCAGGCCTCCCCAAAAGGCCGCGAGCGGTGTGAGCCGATGTCTCCCCCGGCGGGCCCTCTTGAGCAGAGCCCGGCATGACCATCTGATGTCTGTAACGCCGACCCCGCCGCTTGGGGAAAACGTGTGAACAACATCAAGATGGGGACGAGTGAAAACGGGTACTCGACAATTAATCTCCCCCTCGGCGACCAGAAATGGATTGATTCGCCCGATTTTTCCGCCGTGGATTCAGTGATCTATTGGCCGAGGTCGCGAAGTGTGGCGAGATTGCCGCGCTTTCGTGTCTGCGCGGACGGCTCATTAATCCACAGGCAGAGCAGATTCTGCACAGTCTTCCCACAGTTGCAGCCTCCCGCGATGACGCCGGATCAGCCCACTGCGTTTTTACGATGCACCTGCACATTTTTTCGCGGCGGCGGTCTCGGCAAGCGGTTCATTGATGGTTAATCGTTTCAAGGTGCTCGCGCGTTGATGGCGGGTGGTTGGTCGAGGGGGTTGGTCATGTATCGCGTACTGATTGGGGCGCTGTTCTTCTGCGCCTGCGCCGCTCTCGCCTACGCCCTGCCCGCTTCGCAAGGCGCAGAGCAGGTCCGGCGGGTGACTGAAATCATGACCCGGAAGGCGCAGCCGCAGTTGGCCGCCGCGCTGGATACCCCGTCGGCCTACGCGCCACGCAAAGTTTCAGCCGCACCTGCAGAGCCGGGGCCCCGTCCAGCCAAGCAGCCGCTGAAAGTGAAAGCAGCAAAGCCGGCAACGCCTCGTTTGGCGCGTGTAGAAAGCCATCCCGCACCAGCGCTCAGCACCAATCGTATTGTGGTCGCAAGCTCAATCACCAAGGGTCCCGCCAGGCTTGCGCGTCCGAGCGATGCTGATGCCCGCGCAGACCTCGTCAAATCACTGCAGTCGGAACTCGTCAGGGTCGGCTGCTACACAGGCCCGCTCAACGCTCGGTGGACCGGGCGCGCGAAGACCGCGATGTCGACGTTCGTCAGTAACGTGAACGCGCGTTTGCCGACCGCTGATCCCGATTACATCCTGCTTGCGCTGCTGCGCGGTCATGGCGGCAGCGATTGCGGCGTCCGGCGGGTGCGCACCCAGGTCGTCAATGCCGATCCTGCGCCCGTTGTTGCAAAATCGCGGACGGCGCCGGTTGCGCTTGGTTCCCCACGACAGCCGAAAGCACCGACGACAGACCAAACCGAACTGCGCTCTGTTGTGGCAGCCGCGCAGATCCCGACAGTCGCCCGCCTGATGCCGGCTTCGAGGGCGGCGCCGTCGCTTCGCCCGGCGCCTCCGGCCGTGACGCTTCCGAACCGACGCCCCGTGCCGCCACGTGCTTCGCAGACCGGGGCGAAAGCGAAGAAGACGACCAAGCCCAAGCGGCCCGCGCCGCCAGATGCGCGTCTGCGTTTTGCAGCCCTCGATGTGCGGCTACCTGTTGTTCCACAAGCCGCGCCCCCTGAGGCGATGTCTGAAACGCCGGCCGCGCCGGCCGCCGCCGTCGCGCAGCCCGACCGCGAACTCGAGGCGCGTCGCAAACTGGTGCGCGATATCAAAGACGTGGCGCGGCGTGAGCGTCAGGCAAAAAAGGCAATCGCAGCGCGCCGTGCAGCGCAACGCAAGGCGCGCCAGCGGACGGTGCGAGCCGCGCGCAGCCGTGCGCGCGGTGTCGAGGCGCGCCGGAAACGTCGCGTGGCTGCCGCGAAACGGAAACGCGCACGCGCTCGCGCCATCCAAAGACGCCGCCGGATCGCCGCCCGCAGGGTTCAGCGCCGTGTCGCCCGCGCGCGGTTCCGGGTTGGCCGCCGCGCATACCGTCCACGCCGCGTGCGCACGCCACGGTTCAACGCGCGCACGTTCTTCGCGCAACTCGAAAAGCGCATCAAATAGCGTGCGTTGCCGGGCAGACCGCCTTGCCTGCCCGTAAGCAGTCGGGCAGGCTTGACCCATGCCAGCTCACATCATCTCCATCGGCGAGTGCATGGTCGAACTCGCCCGCACGACAGACGACGCGTTCCGCCTTGCTTACGGCGGCGACACGTTCAACACCGCCGTTTATCTCGCGCGGCTCGCGGACGTCCCAGTCGCCTACGCAACGGCGCTTGGCGCCGACCCGTACAGCGATGCCATTGTCGCCATCGCGGAGGAAAACCGCGTCGGGACCGAGCTGATTGTGCGGGCGGAAAACCGGATGCCCGGGCTTTACCTGATCGAGACGGAAGCCGGGGAGCGGACGTTCTGGTATTGGCGGGAGACGGCTCCGGCGCGGGACTACCTCCGGCTCGCGGACCGCGCGCGCCTGGCCGAGGCGTTTGCGAGTGCGCAGTTCATTTACCTGTCGGGTATCACGCTGTCGCTGTACGACGCGTCGGCGCGAGAGGAGCTTGGCGCTCTCATAGACGGTGCCCGCAAGGCCGGCACACGCGTTGTGATGGATTCAAACTTCCGCCCACGCGGGTGGCCGGGCGATAGAGACGCGACGCGCAAGGTGTTTGCTGATTTCTGGCAGCGCGCGGATATCGCGCTCCCGACGTTTGATGACGAGCAGGCGCTTTGGGACGAGCAGGACCCCAAAGAAACGCTAAGCCGCATCGTTGATGGTGGGGCTTCAACCGTCGTCGTGAAGCTCGGCGACAACGGCGCGCTCGGCTGGAGCGGTAATAACGCGTCTTTATCGGTGCCCTGCCCTGAGACTCTCGAGCCGGTCGACACGACAGCCGCGGGCGACTCCTTTAACGCAGGCTTCCTGGCCGCACACATCGCCGGGCAAGACCTTGAAGAGTCGATTTCGTTTGCACACGACGTGGCCGCCGCCGTCATTCAGCATCGCGGCGCCATTGTGCCCAAAGCTGCGACGGCCCCACTTGCCGAGAGACTTCGCGCGACAGCTTAGGCCACCTTCGACCGTTCGCGGCGACGCCACGGTATCGAGCGAGGGTCATCTTCAAGCGAGCGTCATCTTCAAGCAAGCGTCATGGCTTCGCGCGAGAGGCCGCTGATCGCCTCCCACTCGCCTTCCTCGACGGCCTTCTTTGGGGCAACCCACGAGCCGCCAACGCTTACAACGTTTGCAAGCGCGAGATAGTCGCTGACGTTGGCAGCCGTAATGCCGCCGGTCGGACACCAGTGCACGTCGCCAAGCGGCGCTGCGAGTGACTTCAGCGCTGCAACGCCGCCAGCGGCTTCAGCAGGGAAAAACTTGAGCACGCGGTAGCCCATATCCTGCAGCGCCATCGCCTCGGACGCGGTCGCGGCACCCGGTAGGAACGGCACCCGCCACGCTTCGGCCGCGCCAATCAGAGCCGGTGTCATGCCAGGCGATACGAGGTAGCGCGCGCCAGCTTCGATTGCGGCCTCGGCTTGCGCCGGTGTGAGCACCGTGCCGGCCCCCACCAGAACATCAGGCAGGGCTTTGGCGATCGCGTGCAGCGCCCGCATTGAGGCCGGCGTCCGCAGCGTGATCTCAAGCGTCTTCATGCCGCCATCAATGAGCGCCCGCGCCAGCGGGACCGCCTGCTCGGGCTCTGCAATCGTGAGCACCGGGACGATGCGCGCGGGCGTCAGTTTCGCTTGCAAGCTGGGGTTTAGGGTTGCTTGGCTCATGCGTCTTATTCCTGGCTGTCAGGTCTGTCGGTTGCACGTGTTTCTGTCGCGAGCCAATGAAGAAACGGCGCGTGGCCGCCGCTTGGCTCCAAACTGACGATCGCCGGGACATCGTAGGGATGGTGGCGGCTGATCTCGGCGATGGCCGCTTCCGCTCGCGCAACCGTTGTCTTGAAGATCACCGCAACCTCATCACCGCCGGTGACCGCGCCCTCCCACCGATACACCGCAGTCATCGCACCCAGGATATTTGCGCAGGCGGCCAGCCGCTGGTCGACAATCCGTCCGGCGATGACCCGCGCGCTTTCAGCATCCGGAAAGGTCGCGTAGATTAAAATTGGATCGGCTGGTGATGCCACTGACGGCTCCGCGCTGGTCGTCGGCTGGCGCAACTGCGCTCGCAGGCTTCTGCGTGGCGCAACGCCGGGCCAAAGACTACCGCGCGTGACAGCCGGAAGGAAGCTGAGAGCCGATGTCCGAGACCATCTCAGATCGCAGAGCCGACGGTCTGCAAAGGACCGGCGCGTTTGAG
This sequence comes from Pseudomonadota bacterium, assembly GCA_038523925.1. GTDB lineage: Bacteria > Pseudomonadota > Alphaproteobacteria > Rhizobiales > Hyphomicrobiaceae > JBCBWG01. Next base: position 6,097 of record JBCBIY010000009.1, read on the forward strand.
CGCATCGCGTTCGTTGCCAGCGAGCACGACGAGGCGGAAGCGGCCGCACAGGCGCTGCGCGAGACGTACGGCGATGTGGCGGTCGGCGAAGCCGATGTGATTGTCGCCCTTGGCGGCGACGGACTGATGTTGCAGGTGCTGCACGCAATGCTCGGCACCGGCGTTCCAATTTATGGCATGCACCGCGGGTCAGTCGGCTTTCTGATGAACGACTTCGAAGACGGCAATCTGCGCGCCCGCCTCGCCGAAGCAGAAGTCACACGCATCCGGCCGTTGCGGATGACGGCGACAGACGCATCGGGTTCGGTTGCGACCGGCCTCGCGATCAACGAGGTCTCGCTCTTCCGCCAAACGCACCAGGCCGCGAAGCTGCGCATTCACATCGACGGCAAAGTCCGGATGGACGAAATGATCTGCGACGGCGTACTCGTTGCAACGCCGGCCGGATCGACTGCGTACAATCTGTCGGCGCACGGTCCGATCCTGCCGATCGAGGCGCCGCTTCTCGCAGTGACCCCGATCAGCCCGTTCCGTCCGCGGCGGTGGCGCGGCGCGCTCGTCTCGAACCGCGCCCGCGTGATCGTCGACGTCCTGGAGCCGGCAAAGAGACCCGTGAACGCCGTCGCTGACCACAAAGAGACAAAGTCTGTCGTCCGCGTTGAGATCGCGGAAGCCGCCGATGCTGAGCTTCTCATGCTGTTCGATCCGGGCCACAGCCTCGATGAACGCATCTTGTCCGAACAGTTCCGCTACTGAACAACGGCAGTGCGCGGCAAGGGGGTGTGTGCGAAACGTTTGCCGGCGCGCGTTAGCCTTTGGTGACGACATCTTGCGTTCTGACTTGGCAGTGCGGGCGGCAGGCGGCAAACCTGCGTCCACATTCCACTAATCAACCAAAGGACGCGCGGCCGCCATGGGGCGGCACGTAGCGGCGACTGATATGGCAGGGCTCTACTACGACGCATTCACCGTGGGCGATGTCTTCGACCACGCCATCCGTCGGACGGTGACGGAAGCCGACAACACGCTGTTCTCGTGCATGACGCACAATCCGCAGCCACTGCACCTCGACCATGCCTTTGCGGCCGAAACGGAGTTTGGCAAGCCGCTCGTCAATAGCCTGTTCACGCTTGGCCTGATGATCGGCGTATCGGTGAGCGACACAACGCTTGGGACGACGGTCGCGAACCTCGGGATGACGGAAGTGCGGTTTCCAGCGCCGGTCTTTCACGGCGACACGCTGCACTGCCGGACGACGGTTGAGGAGATGCGCGAAAGCCGGTCGCGTCCCGCCACTGGGATCATCTCGTTCCGCCATGAGGCGTTCAACCAGAACGAGGTGCTGGTCGCGACGTGCCTGCGGCAAGCGATGATGCACAAGGCGCCGGCCGCAGCTGTCGGCTGATCACAGCGGAGATGATGCGTTATGCGATCGATGTTGTTTGTGCCGGGCGATAGCGAACGGAAACTTGCAAAGTCGCTCGGGACCGGGGCTGACGCGCTCATACTTGATCTCGAAGATTCCGTCGCGGCGGATCGGCGAGAGGCCGCGCGCGAGATGTCGGCGCGGTTCGTGGCTGAACACGGCGGCAACGCAGACTCACCGCGCCTCTGGGTGCGCATCAATCCGGTCCAGTCAGGCCTCGCTGAAGCTGATCTTGCAGCGTTCGCAGTTGGCCCGCCACACGGGATTGTTCTGCCAAAGCCGCGATCCGGCGCGGACGCGCAAGCCGGCGCGGCGCTGATCGAAACCGCGTTTGGCGCTGATGCCAGCTACGAGATGATTGCGATCGCGACGGAGGCGCCGATCGCCGTGCTCAATCTCGCGTCGTTTGTCGCGGCGACGCCCAGGCTCATCGGGTTGAGCTGGGGCTCTGAAGACCTGTCGGCTGAACTTGGCGCAGTAACGAACCGCGATGAGGCCGGCGCGCTGACCTCGCCGTTTCAGTTGGCCCGCGATCTCTGCTTGATGACCGCAGTTGCTGGCGGCATGCAGCCACTCGACACCGTCTATGCGGACTTCCGCGACGATGATGGCCTGCGGCGCGAGTGTGCAGCAGCCGCACGCGACGGCTTCACAGGCAAGCTCGCAATCCATCCTGGTCAGGTCACCATCATTAACGCGGCGTTCACGCCATCTGAGGCGGCGATCGCTGACGCCAGGCGCGTTGTCGACGCATTTGCGAACACGAATACCGGCGTTGCATCGCTCGATGGCACGATGCTCGACAAGCCGCATCTGATACGCGCCGAACGCCTCCTCGCGCGTGCCGGCAAAACCTAGCCGGGGCGCTTCAGCGTCATCGTGTTGGCGGCATTGACGACGGCGTAATCGAGATAGCCGAGCCGCGCGAGCGGGCGCATCGCCGCCGTGTCGACGATGCCGTCGTTGATGAACGCATCATCGATGTAGGTGCCGACGACAAACCCAAAAACAATCGTGTAGCCGGGCGCGCCGCCAGCCTCGACGGGCGGCAGATCAAACATCTTCCAGAGCTTGCACTCGAACGCGACAGGGGCTTCGCGCACCCGCGGCGGCGCAACCTTTTCTGACGGCGCTTTGTGCAGACCCGAGATGTCGAACTCGTCCACGTCGCGGGGGACGTGGGCGGACGTCGCGTTCTGCGCGGCAGCCAGCGCCTCGGTCGCCATAGAGCAGACAAACTCACCCGTCTCGGAAATGTTCTGGACGCTATCCTTCCGGCCGGCTGAGCCGAACACGACGTACTGTGGCCGGTCGCTGATCGCGTTGAAGAAGCTGTACGGCGCGAGGTTGACGTCACCTGCGGAACTGAGGCTCGACACCCAACCGATCGGCCGCGGCACGGCGAGCGCCTTGAACGGATCGTGGCGGAGGCCGTGCGTGTTCGCGATCGGATCATAAAACATGGGACGTGTCCTGAGGTCAGTTGTCTTGCTGCGCGCCGGGCGGGCTCCAGGCGGTGACGATGTCTGAGAGGTCCGGCCGGTCGCGATCAGGCTGATCTTCCGCCGCGGTCCCGACGTGCACGAAGCCCGCAATCGCCTCGTGCGCCTCCAGTCCGAGGAGCGCCTTCGCGCCGTCATGCGTGCTCGGCCAATCGGTAACCCATGCGGTGTGATAGCCAAGCGCATTGGCCGCCAAACAGAGGTTGAACGCGGCGGCACCGGCAGAGAGCACCTGTTCGTGGGCCGGCACGCGATCGGTCAGGCGCGGCGATGATACAACAGCCACGACCAACGGTGCGAACCCAAACCGTTCGCGCTCGGTCTGCAGGCGAACGGCACCTGGCGGATCGTCTGGCGGCGCTTCGGCGCGCACGATCTCTGCCAGCGCGTCGCCAAGCGCGGACCGCGCATCGCCCGCAATTGTAAGGAACCGCCAGGGCACGATTTTCTTATGGTCCGGCACGCGTGCAGCAGCCGTCAAAATCGTGCGCAGTTCGTCGGCAGACGGGCCCGGCGCCGCCAGCATCTTCGGCCGCGACGACCGGCGGTTCAGCAGGAATGCGAGGACGTCCGGAGCAGGTGTCATTGCGATCACATCTGCCGCAAAACGACCGCCGTCAAGGGTCAGGATCGATCCGCGCCGGCGCTTGACCCGGGTTTGACTTGACACCGCCATCGGACGATTGCGACCTCGACCCATGACCTTTGCGAAGCGAATCTCTCGAGCAACGCGACTGGCGACCGCGGCGGGCTGTGTTGCAATGGCAGCGTATGCCTCAGCGATACCTGCCGCCGCCCAGCAGGGGCCGAGCCTCGCAGTGGTGTTCGACGGGTCCGGCTCGATGTGGGGCAAAACGACGGGCCGCAACGGCGTGAAGTACCAGGTCGCCCGTGACGGGCTGCTTGAAGGCCTAGCAAAGGCCGGACAACCGGCGCAGCTTGGCGTGTTCGGCTTCGGATACCGCCGCCGCGCGGCCTGCAATCGCATCGAGACGATCAGCCCGCTCGCCGCGCCTGATCTCACCGACCTCAAATCCCGGCTCGACCGCTTCAATCCGCAGGGCCGCGGGCCCATTGCAGAGGCCATGCGCGTGGCCGGTGAAGCGATCAAGGCGGCGCCAGCACCGCGGCGCATGATCGTCATCCACGACGGCCCCGACAATTGCCGCGCCGACCCTTGCGCAACGGCTGCGGAGCTGCGCCGCGATATGCCGGACCTTGTCATTCACGCAATGACGCTCGTCGAAGCCGGCGCGCCATCCGTCTATTCCTGTTTCGCCGATCAGACGGGCGGGCGCGTCATCCAGCTCCTCGACCGCGACCAGATCGGCCCGAGCCTCGTCCAACTGACGGCATTAGCGCTCGGCGGCGCTGCACCGCGTCTCGCAGGCAGCGCGGACGCCGGCAAGAAGCCGGGCACTGAGACGGCTGCGGCAGCGCCAGGTGCACTTGCCACAAGCCAAACGCTGCCGTCGGGGATTACCGATCGCGAGGGGCCGGAGAGCATCGTGCTCGCTGCCAACCTCGCCAAGGCGGGCCCGCTTATCAGCGCGCCGATCCGATGGACCATCAAACGAGAGGGTGGCCGCGACGCGCCCAAGAGCGTTGTCTCGAGCGGTGTCGCCACGGTGTCTTTGGCACCCGGCAGTTACACCGTTACCGGCGCAGCAGGGCTCGTAACCGTCTCGGAAAAGGTCGAGGTCAAGTCCGGTCGGCAGACGATCTTCGCTGCAAACCTCAAGGCAGGCGCCATCGATTTCCAAACGACGCTTGCCACGTCGCGGAGCGCGATTGCCGGGACGACGTTGACGCTGCGCGCCGTGGACGGCGACGGCAAACCAACCGAGCCACCCATCTACGTCGGCCTCGTGGACGACCCCGTCATGATGCTGCCAGCGGCGACATACTTCGCAACGGCGACCCGCGGCAGCCTTGCAGAGACCATCAGATTAGATGTGGCGGCCGGTGCGAACCAGGTCGTCGCATTCGAGCTGCCGGGCGCGGAACTTATGGTTGCGCTCGCGTCGGCCCGCAACGAACCCGTCCTCATCCGCGTTCTTGAGCGGCGCGGCGACACCGCTGAGACAGCGACCTTCGATGAGGTGGCGCGGACGACGGCAACAACGCCGAGCTTCCAACTGCCCGACGGGGTCTACCGGTTGATCGCGCGCCAGGGTGACGCCGAAGTCGCCCGCGACGTCACACTCGCACGCGGCGAAACCCGCACTGTTTCGCTGTCGCTGCGCACCGGCGTCGCGCAGCTCTCAACCGACTTTGGCGGCGCTGGAAGTCCCGACAGCGTGGCGGGCATCAGCTACCGGGTCTGGCGGGAAAACGAAGCGCAGGACACCGCCCGTATTCTGTTCGGCGCGCGCCACGAGTTGCGGTTGCCGCCCGGGCGCTACGTTGTCCAAAGCCGCGTCGCCGAGCCTCAGTCGCGTGCGACCGTCACGATGGTGATCGCACCGGACCAGACGACGAACGCGGTCGTCACGCACGGCGTCGGCCGGCTCAACTTGCGTTTGCGCAGCAGTGCCGCGAGCCGCGGCGCGACGTTCTGGGAAGTGCTGAACGAAAACGGCCGCCGGGTCTGGCGCGGCAATGGCCTTGAGACGGTCGCACTCGTGCCGCCAGGCCGGTACACCGTGCGCGCCTGGCCGGTGGGCGGAGACGCGATCGCGGGGACAGCGGACGTTGCAACAGGCGGCGTGACGACAACCACGCTGGATGCACGCCAATGACGCGCAACCGCATCATCGCCGGAGCCGCAGCCGCACTCTGCATCGCGATCGCCGTGCCGCTCGCTCACGCACAGGACATCGAAATCCGCGGGCCGATCGAGGATGTTCCGGAGCTCAAGGACCGCAGTGGCGGCGGCGGCCAGAAGCCTGATTTCAACACGACAATCGTCCCCCGCTCAGACCGCGCGAAGCAAGCCGACCAAGAGATGCCGGCCGACAGCGGCACACTGATGCTTGAAGCGGCGTTGACCAGCGATGGCCAGACCATCGATAACGGTCTCACCTGGCGGATCTTTCAGCGCGGCATCGGGCTCAACGCCGCGCCGCGTCTGTTGCAAACCGTGAAGCAAGCCGACCCGCGCTTGCAGCTTGCGCCAGGCACATACTTCGTCAACGCAGCTTACGGTCAGGCAAACCTCACGCGCCGCGTGGTTGTGCTCGCAAACGGCCGGTTGCTCGAGAGGTTTGTGCTGAACGCAGGCGGGTTGCGGGCTGATGTGATGATCGGCGAGGTGGCGCCGCCGCCGCAGTCGGTGCGCCTCAAAATCTTTTCCGATGAGAGCGATCAGTCGGGTCAGCGCAAGCTCGTCATCAACAATTTGAGGCCCGGTGTGGTCGCGCGGTTAAATGCCGGCATCTACTTTCTCGAGTCCCGCGTCGGCCGGGCGAATGCCGTTGTCCGGTCGCAAGTGTCCGTCGAGGCGGGCAAGCTAACCGTCGCGAAAGTCAGCCATCAGGCCGCGACGATCACGTTCAAACTCGTCACCAAGGCGGGCGGCGAGGCCATCGCCGGCACGCGCTGGACGATCATTGCCGACAGCGGCGACGTCATCCGCGAAAGCGTCGGCGCCCTGCCGCGGCACGTGCTCGCGCCCGGTACCTACACCGTGAGCGCGATTTCAGGCGGGCAAAGCTACCGCCGCAGCTTCCGCGTCCAGAGTGGTCGGAACGCGGACGTCGAAGTGCTGCAGCGCTGACGCTTCAAGCCGGCATGCCGGTCTCAACAAGGCGCGCCCAGAACGACACGCCTGACGGAATCGCATCGTCGTTGAAGTCATAGGCTGGATGGTGGACCGAGGCGCTATCGCCGTTGCCGACGAACACGAACGCACCCGGTCGCGCTTCGAGCATGAACGAAAAGTCTTCGCCACCCATAACGGGCACCACGTCATCATCGACCTTGCCAGCGCCAACAACCTCGCGCGCGACGTCGGTCGCGAATGCGGCCTGCGCGGCGTGGTTGGACGTCACGGGGTAGTCGCGGCGGTACTCGACATCGACAGTGGCACCGAACGCCGTGGCCGTCCCCTCGACGACTTCGACAACGCGCTTTTCAAGCAAGTCGCGCACCTCCGGCAGCAGCGACCGCGCTGTGCCTTCAAGGTAGGCGGTGTTCGGGATGACATTGCCGGCGTTACCGGCTCGGAACGTGCAGATCGAGACGACGCCGGACTGCAGTGGATCGACGTTGCGCGACGCAATCGACTGCAGCGCCGTGACGATGTGCGAGGCGACGAGCACGGTGTCGACGGTGAGATGCGGCTTGGCTGCGTGACCGCCCTTGCCCATGAGGTTGATGATGATCCAGTCGGACGCTGCCAGCATCGGCCCGGGGCGCAGCGCAAATTCACCGACCGGCAGGCCCGGCGCATTGTGCATGCCGTAGACCTCGTCAATGCCCCAGCGCTCCATCAGGCCGTCTTCGACCATGGCCTTGCCACCGGCCCCGCCCTCTTCGGCCGGCTGGAAGATGACGACGACGCTGCCGTCAAAGTTGCGCGTCTCGCAGAGGTAGCGCGCGGCACCAAGCAGCATGGCCGTGTGCCCATCATGGCCACAGGCGTGCATTAGGCCCTTCGTCTTCGACGCGTGCGCAACGCCCGTCTCTTCGTCAATCGGCAACGCGTCCATATCGGCGCGCAGGCCAATGACCTTGCCCGAGCTGCGCTTGCGCCCGTGAATGACGCCAACAACGCCGGTACGGCCGATGCCGCGGACGACTTCATCGCAACCGAACGCCTCAAGCTTCTCGGCAACGATGCCGGCTGTCCGGTGCACCTCGTAGAGCAACTCAGGATGCGCGTGAAAATCGCGGCGCCAGGCGGTGATGTCTGGGGCCATGTCGACGATGCTGTTGAGGACGGGCATGAACTCTCCGGAAGGATTGACGCGAAGTCGTGTTCTGTCCCGGCAGTTCTCAGGCTCCAGTCGTGCGCGTCAAGCCATGTTGAATGACATACCGCGTGAGGCCGGCCGTCGTCGAAATGGCAAGCTTCCGCTTCAGGTTCTTGCGGTGCGTCTCCACCGTCCGCACGGAGATGGTGAGGAGTTGTGCAACTTCCTTGTTGCTCTTGCCCTCTGCCAACAGCACCAGCACATCTTGTTCGCGGCTGCTCAGATTTACGGCAGCATCATCCGCGCACGGGCGCGCGACCAACCGGTCTGAAGCGCCCGAGGACAGATACGTCCCGCCGCTATGAACCGCCACGATCGCCGTTGCGATCTCGCGCGCGGGCACATCTTTCAAGACGTATCCGCTTGCCCCGTTGGCCAGTGCAGACGAGATGTACTCGGCCGTGTCGTGCATGCTGACCATGAGGACGCGGGTGCGGGGATGCTCGCTGGTGATGCGGGCCGCAGCTTCAAGCCCGGTCATGTTGGGCATGTTGATGTCGAGCAGGACCACATCGGGGCGATGCTCCGCGATGGCGTCCAGCGCTTCGGCCGCACTGGTGACAGCTGCGACGATGTCGAGATCGTCATAGGCTTCGAGACAGGACTTCAGGCCATCGAGCACCATGCGGTGGTCGTCGGTCAGGACAATGCGGATCGGACCCGCGACGTCATCCCCGTTCATTGAGACACCTCGTCGGCGGCGGCCGGCGCGCGCGGGGCGGCGGTCTGCGGCGTGGCGATGTCGATCGGCATTTGCGCTCCAAGGCGCGTGCCCGATGCGCTTGTCTGGACGATGAGCGTTCCGCCAAAGGGCTCAAGCCGCTCTTCCATGTTTCTGAGACCAAGCCCGCCGCGGTCAGCACGCTTGGCAGACCGCGCGGCACTGCCCGCATGACCGACACCATCATCGCCGACCCACAGCGTGATCGCATCATTGCTACGCTCAAGCGAGACCTCGACGCCACCGGCGCCGGCATGCCGCTCGACGTTTGCCAGTGCTTCCTGAGCAATCCGGTAGAGCGTTGTCTCGGCGTCCTGCGGCATCCGTCGCGGCAATCGCGCCAGATGGCATGTGGTGGCAATCCCCGTGCGCGCAGAAAAATCCGCAACGAGCTGCCGCAACGCTTCACGCAGACCAAGATCATCCAGCACGCCCGGCCGCAAACCCTGCGAGACGCGCCGCACCTCGCGAATGGCGGTATCGAGATTGCTCTCGGCTTTGGCCAGGTCGTCATGGATAACTTGCGGCACCGTCGCCGACGGCTTCGAGCCGACAAGCTGCGCCCGTTCGAGCGCGAATTTTACGGCGACGAGGATCTGGCTGATCCCATCGTGGAGTTCGCGCGAGATGCGTCCGCGCTCGTCTTCCTGCGCGCGCACGATGCGCGTCGTGAGTTGCCGGAGCCGCGCATTGGCAAGTTGGCTCTCGCGCCAGTTGATCGCGACGCCGGTTGCGAAAACGGCAAAGAGCGCAAGCAGCGCAATTCCGAGGATTGAAACAAACGTCTCGTCGATGCGCGTGCGCCGTTCCGCCTGCGAGGAGGCAACGCGGGCTGCGATGTCGTCGACGTAGATGCCGGTGCCCAGCATCCAGCCCCAGCGGTCGAGGCCGACCGCATAGCCGATCTTCTCGCCTTGCTTGCCGGTCGAGGGTTGCTCCCACGTGTAATAGAAATAGCCGCCGCCTGACTTCGCCTGCGCGATAAGCCCCGCGATGACTTTCCGGCCCTGCGGATCAGTCAGGCCAATGTAGTCATTGCCAACGCGCCAGGGCTGTTTGGGGTGGACGAGATTTCGCCCCTCGTAGTCGTAGACAAAGAAGTACCCGTCTTCGCCGTACGTCAGCCGGTTGAGCACGCGCTTGACGAGCGCTTTGGCCGCCTGCTCGCTTTCCGGCGTTTCGGGCACGCCGGCGTTGTAGATGTGATCAATCGAAGTGAGCGCCAGCGAAACGTAGTTCAGGAGTTCGGCCTTCTTGGCCGTGACCATTGCTTCCTTGAAGGCTGCGATCTCCTGCGCGGATAACTCCGCAGACTGCCGATTGACCAGATACGTGATGGCGCCGATCGCGAGCAGCAGCGGCAGCGTCGCGAGCAGCAGGACTTTGATGCGGAGGTTCAAGCGCGGTCTCGCTTCAAGCGGGCGGCGGCGGCAAACGGGCGGAGCGCACGGCCTACCCAATACTACGGATGAATACCCACTAACCCGACCTTATCCTCGCCCCGCCGACTAGGCTACAAGTCGGCAGCGGCTCGCGAGCAATAAGAATAACGAGAGCTGCTGCTGGGGAGCAAACGCGTTTTTCCGGCTCTGGTGCTGAGCGCGCATACCGCATGCGCAAACGACCGGCGGCCCTTTGGCTTGCTTCCGACAGACGCAACCAACTGAGGAGGTGGCCCTTCATGGACCGTCGTTCATTCCTGAAAAAATCATCGCTTGCAGCCGGCGCAGGTGCCGTCGCCGCAACGACCACGCTTGCAGCGCCGGCAATCGCCCAGTCGTCGAAAGACCTCGTCATTGTCTCGACGTGGCCGCGCGACTTTCCCGGCCTCGGCATTTCCGCCCAGCGCCTAGCCAAGCGGATTGGTGAGCTGACCGAAGGCCGACTGAACGTTCAGTACTTTGCGGCAGGCGAGCGCGTCGGCGCATTCGACTCGTTCGACGCCGTCGCAGGTGGCAACGCGCAGGCCTACGTCGCTGCCGACTACTATTGGAAGGGCAAGCACCCAGGTTGGGCCTACTTCACCGCCGTCCCGTTCGGCCTGACCTACACCGAGATCGACGCCTGGATTAAGTATGGCGGCGGTCAGGCGCTTTGGGACAAGCTCGCAGACGGCTTTGGCCTCAAGTGCTTTGCCTGCGGCAACACGGGCGTCCAGATGGGCGGCTGGTTCAACAAGGAAATCGAGACGGCTGACGACCTTAAAGGTCTGAAGATGCGCATCCCGGGCCTCGGCGGCGACGTCATGGCCAAGCTTGGCGCCTCGCCGGTTTCGCTTCCAGGCGGCCAGATCTACGAAAACCTCGTCTCTGGCGCGATCGATGCGACGGAGTGGGTCGGACCGTACAACGACTACTTCATGAAGTTTTATGAGGCTGCGAAGTTCTACTACTACCCGGGCATGCACGAGCCGGGTTCGCAGCTTTCATTCGGCATGAACAAGGCGTTTTATGAAGGCCTGTCAGCCACCGACAAGGCGATCATCCACGCGGCGTGCAACGAAGAAAACGCGCGCCAGATGGCTGAGACAAACGCCAACAACGGTGTCTACCTCACACGTTTGATCGAAGAGAACGGCGTGCAGTTGAAGAAGTTCAACGACGAGATCTACGACAGCTTTGGTGAAGCTTCGAAGGAAGTGTTCGCGGAAACGCAGGCGCACTCGGCGCTTGCGAAGGAGATCCACGAGAGCTTCGTGAAAGCCCGCACCGACATCGGCCGTTGGACGGGTCTTTCAGACCAGGCCTTCGTCCAACAGCGCAACCGCGTGCTCGGTCTCTAAGCCAGGCAGCCTCGGCCACACCCGGGCGCAAAGCCCGGTGTGGCCCTTTACGAACGGTCGCGCGGCGGATCACACTGCCGCGCACCCAACACCGGCTGGCCCTGCTCTCGCGCGCCACCCGTTCCGCTCCCAAGGGACCACTCGATGACCGACGTCGCAGGCGCCGTGCCGGACTTTGCCGACGAACCGTCTTCCGCCGACCGTTCCATCCCGCAAGCGACGTTCGCCTCCCAACTGACCCGCGTCTTTGCGTGGACAATGGCGATTGCGACGCTCGTCTACGTGGTCAACCTCTACTTCACCTACTGGCAGGGCCTGCCAGGCGTGATCGCGCTCGCCAATGGCTCGACAGATCAGCCGCTTGCCTGGGTGCAACTCGGCAGTTACATCGCAAGTCTCCTGCTGGCGCTGTTCTACGTGACGCGCACACCAGGGCAGACGTTGCGGGCTGACGCAGCCATCCTGAACGGCTCGGTCACCTACGTCATTCGCGCCGCTTTCTGGGCGGTCGTGCTCGTTGGCTTTGCAGATGCCGTAATCTCGTTCCTGCGCGTCGAGGGCCTGCTTGCCACCCTGTTTGGCAGCGACATCGAGACGAAGCTTGGCCGCTCGCGCTGGCGCGGGCCTTATATCCACATGCCGCTCGTGGTCCTCGGGTTCATCATCGCCGCCGTAACGCGCGGGCTCGGCTTCATCTGGCTCGGCCTGCTCGTCGTGCTCGCCGAACTCTTCATTGTGTTGTCGCGCTTCATCTTCTCCTACGAGCAAGCATTCCAAGGCGACCTCGTCCGCTTCTGGTATGCCGCGCTGTTCCTGTTCGCATCCGCCTACACGCTGCTCGACGAAGGCCACGTCCGTGTTGACGTGTTCTACGCAGCCTTCTCGCGTCGCTGGCGCGGCTACGTGAACATGGTCGGATCGATCCTCATGGGCATCGTGTTCTGCTGGGTCGTCCTTTCGCTCGGCACGTGGACCAAATCGGCCGTCATCGTCAGCCCGTTTCTTTCGTTTGAGGTCTCGCAGTCGGGCTTCGGGATGTACGTCAAGTATCTGATGGCAAGCTTCCTCGGCGTCTTTGCCGTCTCCATGATGCTGCAGTTCTGCGCCTACCTGATGGAGGCGGTCGCCGACATTCGCGGCGACCCCGGATGGCGGCCAACACCTGAGCCAGGCGGCCACTGATCGTCTGCCGCCTTCACCGCCCTCGCCGAACCGCCTGACACCCGGACGCCCACCATATGGAACTGCTCTTTCTCGCCGTCCTGATCCTCGTGATGGCGCTTGCGCTCGCGTCAGGCTTCCCCGTGGCGTTCGCGCTTCCGGGGGCTGCGATCACCACGATCGGCCTTGCTGCCGCAAGCGGTGCGCTGTTTGCCGGTGACGCGTCAGCCTACTTTGCACAGGGCGGCCCGATCGACTGGCTGACGGCGGGCGTCACGAACTTCCGAGGGGTCTACTGGGAGGTCGAGCGCGACACGCTGATCGCGATCCCGCTGTTCGTTTTCATGGGCATCATGCTGCAGCGGTCCAAGATCGCTGAAGACCTGCTTGTGACGATGGCGCAGCTCTTCGGCCCGATCCCGGGCGGGCTCGGCATCTCCGTCGTCTTCGTCGGCGCGCTGCTTGCCGCAACCACAGGCATTCTCGGCGCAACGGTCGTTGCGATGGGCCTCATCTCGCTGCCTGCGATGCTGCGCAACAACTATTCGCAGTCCCTTGCGACCGGCACGATCGCCGCCTCCGGAACGCTCGGCCAGATCATCCCGCCGTCGATCGTCCTCATCATTCTCGCCGACCAGCTTGCAAGCGCCGTCGACCAGGCCGGCACCGCACGCAAGAACCTTTACAAGGACGCGACCGGCAACATCTCGATGCCATCCGAGTTCGGCGTCGTCTCGACGAGCGCGGGCGATATGTTCCTCGGCGCGCTCGTACCGGGCCTGATCCTCGTCGGCCTCTACATGGCCTACATCCTGACGCTCGCGATCATACGGCCAAAGAGTGCGCCGTCCGTACCGTTCGAGGGCCGGATGGACGCCCGGTTCTGGTTGCGCGTCGTCATTATTCTCGTACCGCCGCTAGCGCTGATTTTCGCGGTGCTCGGCTCAATCATCCTCGGGATTGCGACGGTCAACCAGGCCGGTGCCATCGGGGCTGCGGGCGCGATGATCATGGCGGGCTACCGCCTGAAGGAAGGCGAGCGCGGGGCGTTTATCCCAGCCATCATCGCGATTGCATCGCTCGTCGCGATCTTCTTCATCACGCAAACGTTCGACATCAACGTCCGCCGCATTGAAACAGCCGACGACCAGCTCGGCGTCACGCTTGCAGCCATTGCAGTGGCGTCGTTCCTTTTCGCGCTTGCCTGGAGCGGATGGCGCGCCTTCCGGATCGACGAGACGCTGAAGGGCGTCATGATCGACACTGCGAAGACGACATCGCTTGTGTTCATCATCCTGCTCGGCGCCGCGATGTTGACGGCGGCCTTCCGCGCGTTTGGCGGCGAGGAGTTGGTCCGCGAGTTCCTGACGAACCTCTCCGGCGGGTTCTGGGCACAGTTTATCATCGTGATGGCGGTGATCTTTCTGCTTGGTTTCTTCCTCGACTTCATCGAGATCGCCGTTGTCGTCGTCCCGATTGTCGCCCCGATCCTGCTCATGGACCCGTCGGCGAACATCACCGCCGTGTGGCTTGGCGTGATGATCGGGCTCAACATCCAAACGTCGTTCCTGACGCCACCGTTTGGATTTGCGCTCTTCTATCTGCGCGGGGTCGCCCCAGCAGCGGTTACCACGCTCAACATGTACAAGGGCGTCGTCCCGTTCATCGCGCTGCAAATCGCAGCGCTTGGGATCGTCGGCAGCTTTCCGCCGCTGGTGAACTATCTGCCAACACGGCTATCGCTGCTGTCTGAGACGGCGCCGCCGCCACAAAACCCGCGCCTTCAACACTGCATCGAGGAGTACGTCCTCTCGCAGTACGAAACGAACGGCGACGCGCTGCGTCAGGCCATCACGACGGCAAAGACGCTCGATAAGAGCGACCTGCCCAAGGCGGCTGCACGGGACCTGGACGCTGCAATCAAGAAGGCTGAAGAAAGCTTCGAGCGCGTCTCAGACATTCGGTCGGCCGACCAAGCGATCGCGTCCGCAGCGCCCGCTTACCGGCCACTGCACACGATCGTCCGCGCAATCGAAGCTGACATCGCGCGGCACAAGAGCGAGATCCAGGTCTTGCGCACGCGACTACAACGGTCGCGCACGGCAAGCGACGAAGTGAAAGCCGCGATCGAGGCGGACATCTCAGCGGAAGAGGCGACGATTGCAGCGCTGCAGGAGACCATCCCTGAGGAATGGGAGGGCGCAAGGGCGGAGTTTGCCAAGCTGCAGAAAACGGAGCAGACAGCCAGCCGCCAATACCGCCGCGCCGTCGATGCCGCCTACGAGCCCATCACCGAACTCATCGCAACACTTGAGGCGACCGACGAACTCGCAGCGTTGCGCGGCCAGATCGAGGCGCTTGGTCCCGAGATCGGTTCGGTCGAGAACGGCGCGCTCGCTGACAGAATGCAGGCCGTGATGCGCGCGGTTGGTGCCGTCGAAGGCGCGCGCAGTATCCGCTCAGCAATTAGCAGCGCCCGTCGCGCCGTCCGTGCGCGATCTCCGGACCTTGCCAAGGCTGTAACAGACCTCACCAAGGCGCTCGACTTACATGAAGCGGAATTGGCCTGGCGGCGCGCGGCAGCGCCCAAGCTGCTCGAGCCGTTGAAAGCCTACGAGGCGCAGATCCGCACGACGATCGGGCTGCGCAAGTTGCGCCGTCTGCCACGGGACCAAGCGCTTTACGTTGCAGCCTGCAACTCGCAACACCGCGATATCTCGCTGAGCTTCTAGGAGCCGGCCGCCGCCGCTACGGACGGGCTTAAAGAACGTCGCTGTAACCGGCTGTAAGAGTTCACACTTCGAGCGGCGATCCCTTTACGGACGGCGGTTGCGCGACCATGTGTGCGCGATGCCCGTTCTGCCGGACATACCTGCGCTGACGCCCCTGCCGCCCGGGCTCGCTGGAGACGCGGCCTATGCCCTGTTCTGCCGGCCGGATCTGTCGGATATGCGTCCGCTGAACCACGACACGCTCGTGCGGCGGGCGCGGCGGCAACTGCGTGGCCAGCAACCGGAATTCATCGCATCGTCCGTTGGACCGATCGCGACATTCACGTTGGCGCCGCGAGGTCCGGCGCGGTCGGCGATCCTGATCGTGCATGGCTGGACAAGCGAAGCCTCGTTTATGACAGCGATTGCCGAACCGTTGCGCCAGCACGGCCACCGCGTCGTTCTCTTGGACATGCCGGCGCATGGGCACTCACCGCAGCGCGCGGCGAGCCTTATCGACTGCGCGCGCGGCGTCCAAGCCGTCGCAAATGCGCTTGGTCCGTTCGATTCCCTGATCGCCCACAGCATCGGTGCGCTCGCGGGCCTGCTTGCCGCCGAGGGCAAACCGCCGATCGGCCCGGCAACGTCATTTCGCCTGACAGCGCTCGTCGCCCCGCCAAACACGATGACGCGGATCACCGGCGACTTCAGCCGCCGATGTGCGCTTGCGCCAGACCAGCAGCGGGCGTTCGAGCATCGTGTCGCGCGGGTTGGTGAGCGCGACATCCACGCGATCACGGCGGCAAAGATCGTTCGCGACACGGGCATGGAGACGCTGATCGTGCACAGCCGCGATGACCCGATCATCCCGGTCGACGATGCAATCGCGATCGCACAGGGCGTGCCTAGGGGCCAGCTCGCGCTCGTTGACGATCTCGGGCACGCGCGCATTCTCTACGCACCGCCCGTCGTGCGCACGATCCGCAGCTTCTTCGATCGCCAGGCTTATCCAAGTCAGTTGGACTGACCTGGCCCCCAAAAATCCAGTGGCGAAGCAGACGCTAGATCATCTCGATTGCAACGGCGGTCCCCTCGCCGCCGCCAATGCAAAGCGAGGCAATCCCGCGCTTGGCCCCCTGTGCCTTAAGCGCATGCATGAGCGTGACGATGATGCGGGCACCTGAAGCGCCAATCGGATGGCCCAGCGCACAGGCCCCGCCGTTGACGTTCAGCTTGTCGTGCGGAATGCCAAGCTCGGCCATCGCCGCCATTGGGACGACGGCGAAGGCCTCGTTCACTTCCCACAGATCCACATCGCTGACCGACCAGCCCAATTGATCGAGCAGTTTCTGCATCGCAGGCACCGGCGCGGTCGTGAACCAACCTGGTTCCTGCGCGTGGCTCGCGTGCCCGAGGATGCGCGCGACTGGCTGCGCACCGGACGCATCCGCCCTCGACTGGCGCGTGAGGACGAGAGCTGCCCCGCCATCTGAGATCGACGACGCGTTGGCGGGCGTCACGGTGCCATCTGCCTTGAACGCAGGCTTCAGCGTCGGGATCTTGTCTGGCCGCGCCGACTTCGGCTGTTCGTCTGTTGCGACTTCGGTCTCGCCCTTGCGCGTCTTGATCACGACCGGCGTGATCTCAGCGTCGAACCGGCCCGACTCTTGCGCCTTTTGCGCGCGAGACAACGATGTCAGCGCATAGTCATCCTGCGCTTCACGCGTGAACTGATACTTCTCCGCGCAGTCTTCGGCGAACGTGCCCATCAGCCGGCCGGTGTCGTAGGCGTCCTCAAGGCCGTCGAGGAACATATGGTCAAGCACCTTCGCGTGACCGAGCCGCAGCCCTTCGCGCGCTTTCGGCATCAGATACGGCGCATTCGTCATGCTCTCCATGCCGCCGGCGACGACGACATCGCCGTTGCCGGCCTTGAGCTGATCGACGGCGAGCATGACGGTCTTCATGCCGGACCCGCACATCTTGTTGATCGTCGTCGCAGGCACACCCTTCGGCAGGCCCGCGCCGAACGCCGCCTGCCGTGCTGGCGCCTGGCCGAGCCCTGCCGGCAGCACGCAGCCCATCAGCACCTCGTCGACCGCATCTGGCTGAACCGAGCCCGCCTCAAGTGCTGCTTTGATCGCCGCCGCACCAAGCTCGGGCGCCGTCGCCCCTTTTAGCTCGCCTTGAAAGCCGCCCATTGGCGTCCGCGCGCCGCCTGCAATCACGATCGGGTCGTCTGCGTTCGCCATGTCCGGTCTCTCTACCTGTGCCGTCGTCCGCCTGTTGCGCCGCATCTTAGCGCAGGCCTTGGCTGCAGCACCACGGACGACATTGATCCGCAGGGCGCGATATCGGACCGCAGAGCTGCCTTGCAGCCGTCGACATTCTCGTGTCGTCTGACGGCATTGCGACCTACTGAGACGGAGAGACGCGAAATGCAATCCGCCACCGCTCCGGTCCCGGGCGCCATGGCCGGGACCATCCTCATCACCGCAGCACTGGCGCTCGGCAGTGCACTGCCAACGGCTGCAAGCGACTACCAGCATAGCTGCCGAACCGCAGACGGTTCCTATTTCATGAACGACGGGACGCTGTTTGAGGCGACCAACGACGGCGATCAGTCGTCGCCCATCCCGTTCAAAGCAGGCACCAAGACGATCATCACGCGGCGCGCCGGCTATTGCCTCGCCAGCCTTGGCGGAGCGCGCAAGCGCTACAGCTTCTCATTCGAACGCTACCTGCTCGATGCCACGTTTCGGATGAACGGTGATCCGGTGCAAGCGGTGTTTCTCTGCGAAGAAGCTAGCGACGGACTGCCGGCGGCTGCGCGTTGCGAAGTTGAGCGGGTGACGGATACGTATAAAGCGTCTCTGACTGAGCCACCGCCCCCCGCGACCGGCAATGACGGGGCGCCGGAAGCGCGCACGGGTGACTGGATGCACAACGGCTCGGCCATGCGCCTGGTCGCCTCCGGAGCTGAACGCAGCTTTGTCTATCAACGGCCGCGGAATGGGCTGAAGTCCGTTGGCGTCAAACCCGGCACGCTGCTCTTCGAGGGGCGACGGACGGGTGGCCGCTATCTCGGCACCGCCTATGTCTTCACGCGCAACTGCGGCCCGAAGCCATTCGATGTCTCAGGCGAGGTCAGCGAAGACCAAACGCAAGTCACCCTCTATGGCGAGCGCCCGCGCTATAATCGTGCGTGCAAGCGGATTGGCACGCGCGAGGAGACGTTGATCTTCCGTCTCGGCGGCTGATGGGTCGGGAGCAGGCCGTCAAGCAAACGTGCCGACCGGTCACGTCAGTGATGGGAATGCCGCCCACACCCCGTCCGGCCCGCGACAGCGCTTTGCGCGTGTTGTAGATATCGCAGCAGTACGGCAGTGACGGGGGAGTGCTGCAATGGCGAGTGATGCGGCATCGGCAGAGCAGGCGGCGCAGCTTCGGGCGCAAGTGCGCGCGGAAGAGGCGCGCGAGGCGCAGGTCCTGCGCAAGTTCCGCTGGCGCAACGTCGTTGGCTACATTCTCGGCGATAACCCGCTCATTGGTGCAGCATCGATCATGCTGCTGGTGATATCCGGTTTTGCGACCTGGAGCGGCATGACCGACTTCATCGTCGGCGCGCAGGGTACCGGCTCGGACAGCGTCGGCAAGTCCATCGGCGGCATACCGGTCACCAACGATGCCGTGATCATCGCGATCGTGGTCGCCCTGACGCTGCTGATGTGGCTCGCGCTTCGCGAAGCTTTTGGCCGCGAACGGTCGCTGCGCGAGCGCGGGCTGATGCTGCCGCTCTATCTGTTCCTGGCACTCTGGTCAGTCGGGTTCGGCTACGGGTTCTGGTGGAGCCTGATTGCCGGTCAGGAAGCGACCAAGACGTCGATGGCTGCCATGCGCGACGATGCCCGCGACGCAACCGGCGCGATCGCCGCCCGCCTCGAAGCCGTCCGCATTCAACTCGACAGCGTCGTTGCCTGGTCGGAGTCTCAAATGCAGCGGGAAGAGCGATCCGGCGGCTCGTGCGGCATCCGCTCAGGTGCCGGCCGCGGCCCGCTCTACAACGCCCGCGCCAGCGTCCGCGACAGCGTGGCGTCGCTGCGCGATACGATCACGAACTCATGGATCGCGCCGGTCCGCTCGGAACTCGACCGCCTGCGCCAGAACGCATCCGCCGCGCCGACCGGCCAATCGATTGTCGAGCGCCAGGCAGCCTTCGAGGCGCGCGCAAGCACAATTAGGACAAGTGCGCGCTCGATTGCTGCGCGGTCCAACGAACTTGGCACCTCGACCGCATCAGAGATGCGCGCGCTGGCTCAGGCCGTCACGGCCAAACCCGGCGAGGCGGGCTTCTCCTGCTATGATCCGACCCTCGCCCAGCGCCTCTCAGCCGCCGCCGAACAGGCAGCCCAACCGGCCGTCCTCAACCTGCGCGAGGCCGCATTCAACGAGGGCCCGGCCGGCGTCGCCAATGCCGTCAAGAACCTGTGGACCAACATTGGCGAAGGCCTGGAAAGCGCGCTTGCCTGGATCACGGGCGGGGCAAGCGATGACGGCAGCCTCGACCAGGGCAACCCGATCACCGGCCGCGATCTGATCGCGCTGCTCGCGACGCTCGGCGTTGACCTTGGACTGTTCGTCCTGACCGCGCTCAACCCGCCGCACAAGCCAGTGCTGCCAATCCACACTCAGGCGCGCGCCCACATCCGCCGCGCCATCGAGCGGGCGATCGCCAGCGATGGGATCTCGATTGAGTGGATCCGCAAGCATCTGATCCATCACAAACGCAGGTCCTACCTCGTCATTCCGAACCTCTATTCGACGCTGCCGGATGAACGCGAAAAAGCGCTGGTGATGAACAAGCTCGCGGGCGTGCTCGATGATCTGCGCGTCGTGCGCTGGCCGAAGCCGCGGCGGTTCGCCTTTGGCGGTTGGGGCCTCGGGCTGAGCGAGCTTGAGCATCTAAAAAAGGAAGAAACGCACGCCCACAGCGACACCGACATGAGCGAAGTGCGCCGCCAGCTCTTAAAATCCAAGTCAGCCCAGATGACGGACGAAGCCCGCGCGCGCGTCGAAGCCAAGATCCAGAATGCGCCCGTGCGAAATCACGGCCTGTTCTCGAAGGCCGAGGTCGCCCTCGAAAGCGCCGGCTGGAGCGAGCGCGCGCAGGCCGATCTCGAGGTTTTCGTGCTCATGGACACCGAAGGTCTGACGCCGCTTCTGGAGGAACTGAACGCGCTCAAGCGGCCGCAGAACGCCTAACTTTCCGGCACGTAACCGCGACACCAATTGATCAGCGCCGCGACCGTTCGCAGGCTTGACCAATCGGCCGGCTGCAAACAACGCTGCCGGGATGAGCCAAGCCGACGAATTCTCGCGCGCCGACGCGCTCAACCTGCCAAACATTCTGACGCTCGGGCGCATCGCGGCCGTCCCTGTCATTGCCTTGGCGCTGCTTTTGCTGGATGCGCCAGCCGGGCCTTTGATTGCCTTCGTCCTGTTTGTCGCCGCGAGCCTCACCGACTGGCTCGATGGTTATCTCGCGCGCGCCTGGGATCAACAGTCAGACCTCGGCCGTATGCTCGACCCCATCGCCGACAAACTGCTCGTCGGCATCGTCCTCGCAGCCCTCCTCGCAAGCGGCGGCATCAGCGGCGTCGCGATCGTGCCGGCACTTGCTATTCTGGCGCGCGAGATCTTCATCTCGGGCCTTCGCGAGTTCGTTGCCGGACGCACGATCACGCTCCATGTGACGGCGCTTGCGAAGTCCAAGACGGCGGTGCAGATGATCGGGCTCGGCCTTCTCTTGATCGCACCGGTCATCGGCACGGTCGCGGGCGTCGCCATCGTCGACCTCGGGGCACTCCTTCTCTGGATTGCCGCCGCCTTGACGGTCTGGACGGGCTTCGACTACCTCCGCGCGGCCTGGCCGCACATCAATGGCTGATGGAGTGTTGGGACAGACCATGGAGCTGAAGCTCGTCTATTTCGCCTCGCTGCGTGAGCGTCTCGGCACCGGCGGCGAGACGCGCGATATCCCAGCCGACGTCGCGACCGTTGGCGACCTGATGACCTGGCTTAAGGGACAGGACGAAGCCTACGCCGCCGCGTTCGAAGATGGCGCCAAGGTCCGCGCCGCAGTCGATCAGGTCCACGCTAAGCCCGAAACGCTGCTTGCGAACGCGCGTGAGGTGGCCTTCTTCCCACCGGTCACCGGCGGCTGAAATGGGGGTCCGCGTCCAAACCGATGACTTTGATCTCAACGCGGAAGTGCGCGCGCTGACAGCGGGGCGCACCGATATCGGCGCCGTCGTCACGTTCACCGGGCTCGTCCGCGGTAAGGCAAGCGATCGTGTGCTCGCCTCAATGACGCTCGAGCACTATCCGGGAATGACCGAGGCGGAACTTCAGCGCATTGACGAAGAAGCCCACCGCCGCTGGGATCTGGACGCAACAGCCATTGTCCATCGCGTCGGAGACCTCCGCCCCGGCGATCAAATCGTATTGGTGATCGCAGCCTCCCGCCATCGGCAAAATGCCTTCGAGGCCGCAGCCTTCCTGATGGACTTCCTGAAAACGCGCGCGCCGTTCTGGAAGAAGGAGACCGGAGCGGACGGCGTCGGGGCCTGGGTCGATGCGCGCGAGAGCGACGACGACGCCGTCAGGTCGTGGGGCTGAGGCAAGGCGATTACCCCAGTCGTAAGAGCGCCATCAGGCGCCCTCGCCGACCGACCAATAGCGGCTGCGGAAATAGACGAGCGGGGCTGCGTCCGCACTATGTGCCGTCTCGATCACGGTGCCGATGAAGATCGAGTGCGTGCCGCTTTCGTGGCGCTGATCAAGGCGGCAATCGAGGCTTGCGATTGCGCCTGTCAGGATCGGCGCGCCGGTCGCAAGCGTCGTCCACGCGCCAATCGAAAAGCGATGCTCGCCGACATGGTCGGTCCTGCCTGAGAACGCGTCGGCGATTCGGTCCTGCGAGCGGCTGAGGAAATTGACGCTGAACGTGCCGACATTAACGAGTGTCGCATGCGCGCTCGCTGACTGGTTGACACAGACAAGCAGCGTCGGCGGCGCATCGGATACGGAAGCAACGGCGGTTGCCGTGAGCCCAGCCCGCGCGCCTTCATCGCCCGTGGCGACGACTGCGACGCCGCCGGCTTGGTGGCGCATCGCTGCCCGATATCCCTCTGCGTCCACCGCTTTCAGTCTTTCTGCGGGCGTCGTCGGCGCCGCTGTCAGTATGAGTGTCATATCAGTGAAACGCGGCCGCGACGCTTGCGGTTTGGCGCGTCAGGCAGTTTTAGCCCGCCGGGCGCAATCGCGCGAACCAGCCCTCATGAAGCCCACGATCGCGGAGGATCTCCCGCGCCGCGTTGTGGCCCGGCGCACCTGTCACCCCGCCGCCCGGATGTGCGCCCGAACCGCAGAGGTAAAGCCCCTTCAGCGGCAACCGGTAGTTGGCCGACCCGAGCACGGGCCTTAGCGAGAAAAGCTGGTTCAGCGAGAGTTGTCCGTGAAAGATATCACCGTCAATCAGGCCGAAGCGTTCTTCGAGGTCAAGCGGCGACAAGACCTGCCGGGCGATCACGGCTTTCGGCATGTTCGGCGCGTACTGCCCAAGCGTCTCGATCACCTGATCGGCAAATCGCTCTTTCTCTGTCGGGTCCGACCAACTTCGATCACCCGGGAGGTGCGGTGCGACGTGTTGCACGAACAGGCTCGCGACGTGCTGGCCGGGTGGTGCAAGCGTATCGTCGAGCGTTGACGGGATGAGCATTTCGATCACCGGCCGCCGCGACCAGCCATCCCGGCGCGCATCAAGGTAGGCGTCTTCGAGGTAGGCAAGCGTCGGGCCGATGATGATGCCGGCGCCATGGTGCGGCTGCTGGTGCGTGCCCGGCTGGCAGGTGAAGTCCGGCAGTTCGCTCAGTGCGAGGTTCATGCGGAACGTGCCGGAGCCCGTCTTCATGCTTTGGAACGGCTGGGCCACGGCAGCCGGCACCGCGCCGTCGGGGATCAACCGCTGAAACAGCAGTTTCGGCCCGACGTTGGCCGCCACTGCGCGCGCCGCGATCTCGCGCCCATCGGTCAGCCGCAGCGCGCGCACCTCACCGTCCGCGCTTACCACTTCGCTGACGCCGCAACCCGTTTCGATACGCGCACCTGCCGCGCGGGCCGCCCCCGCGATCGCATCGCTGATCGCACCCATACCGCCGATCGCGTGGCCCCAGACACCCGGCTTGCCGTTCACTTCGCCAAAACAATGGTGGAGGAGGACATACGCCGTGCCGGGCGTCGATGGCGCCGCATAGGCACCGACGATGCCGTCGAATGCGAACGCGGCTTTGACCGTCTCGTCCTCAAAGTAGTCGCCCAGAAAGTCCTCGGCGCTGCGCGTGAAGAGATCGGTCAGCAGCTTCTTGTCGCTGAGCGATAGCCCTGCGAGCCGCTTGCCGACGCCAGCGCCTGACACGAGCGCTTGCAAGCCATCGCCGGCGTTTGGCGGTGTGCGCAAAACGAGATCGCGCAGAACATCTGCTGCGCGCTCGAGGTCGGCATCATATCGGGCAAGCGCGGCCGCATCGGCCTCAGAGAATTTTGCGATCTCGGCCTGCCGGGCCGCCATACCATTTGGAAACGAGAGGGCGCGGGCATCATCGACCGGCCAGAAGTTTGACATAGGCCGCTCGACGATCCGCAGGCCATGAGCCGCGAGGTCGAGATCGGCGATCACTTTTGGGTTCAGGAGGCTGACGGTGTAGGAGGCGACCGAGTTGCGGAAGCCTGGCGCAAACTCTTCCGTGATCGCGGCGCCGCCCGCCACCTCGTTCTTTTCAAAGCACGCAACCTTGAGTCCCGCGCGGGCGAGATAAGCTGCGCAAACGAGCCCGTTGTGCCCGGCCCCGATGATCGCGACGTCGAATGGTTCGTCCTGAAGGTCCATGGCTATGTCATCCGGCGCTTCGGGGGCGAGCGCAACCGCGAGGCGGAGTTAGTGTTGATTGCGATACCACGCGCGACGGTGTTACTTCCCGCCCGAAGAACAAAGCGCGCAGGCGAACGAGGACGGGTGCCGTGAAGGTATTGATGACAGGTGGATTGCTCGATCAGCTCAAGCTGGACGTCGACAGCGACTTCGATGTGCATCGTGTCTCGCAGGCCAACGACCCGGAAAAGCTGGTTGATGAGGTCGGTGGCGACGTCGAGATCCTCTGTAACACAGGGCATGGGCTGAAGATCGATGGCGCGTTGATGGACCGGCTTCCGAAGCTCAAGCTGATCGCGAACTTCGGTGTCGGCTACGACACCATCGATGCCGCTGAAGCCAGCCGCCGCAACATCATTGTGACCAATACACCCGAAGTGCTGTCGGACGAGGTGGCCGACACGGCGCTCGGGCTTCTGCTGATGACAGTGCGGGAGTTGAGTGCCGCCGAGCGCTGGCTCCGCGATGGGAAATGGGCCAGCGAAGGCGACTACCGCCTGACGCCGATGAGCCTGCAGGGCCGATCCATTGGCATCGTCGGCCTCGGCCGGATCGGCAAGGCCATTGCCCACCGGTGCGAAGCATTCGGCACGCCGATTTCGTACTTCGGCCGGACCAAGAAGAGCGACGTCGCCTACCCGTTCTATACCGACATCGTCGAGATGGCCCGCGCCGTCGACACCTTGATCGTCGTGACGCCGGGCACGGCTGAAACCAAGAACCTGATCAATCAGGACGTACTCGAAGCGCTCGGCTCCGACGGGGTCGTCATCAATGTCGCCCGCGGCTCGGTTGTCGATGAAAACGCACTGATCACGGCCATCAACTCTCAGACGATTGCGGGCGCCGGCCTCGACGTGATGTGGAACGAGCCGAACATCAATCCGGAGTTGATGAAGCTTGAGAACACCGTGCTGCTGCCGCACGTGGGCTCGGCATCGCTGCGGACACGCCGCGCGATGGGCCAGCTCGTGATCGACAACATGAAGGCGCTCAAGACCGGAACCGCGCCGCTCACGCCAGTGCCCGAGACACCATTCGCCGAATGGTGATGCGGCATGCCGTCGGTATGCAGACTGTCCGTGTTTGGTTAACGCGTTAAACCTTCAGTCGTACTTTCGCCACTACCCTGCCCTGCATACTCAGGGCGCAGGGCGTTTTTTCGTGGCTGACGTACTGACACGCAATGAAGGTGCGACGCGGATGGCCGACCGCACGCAATCCGGCCTGATCTCGGGAAGCCTCAGCTTTCTGCTGGTCGTCTGCGTGCCAGCAGCCTTCTGGATCCTGGCGCTGATCGGCGCGTTCCAACTCTTTGGAAGCGACGCCCCAAGGTGGCTGCTGATTGCTTTCGGCACAGCCACCGTTTTGATCCTGACGCCGATCTGGGCGAGCCTGAGGGTGAGCCGCGCCGATGACCCGGAAGAGGTCTGAGCGGCGCTATTCGGCAGCGTCGGCCGGCGCCGCTGCAGATGGCTGCACCTCGGCCATGTAGTCTTCCAGAAGAGTCCGGCAGACTTCACCCGGCGTGAAGGTGTACTCCCCAACCTCAGCAATCGGTGTCACTTCTGCCGCTGTGCCAACCATAAAGCACTCATCAAAGTCGGCGAGTTCGTCGGGCATGATCACCCGGTCGATCGTCTCGATGCCGCGCGCTTCGGCAAGCTTCATGACGGTCCGCCGCGTGATGCCATCGAGGAAGCAGTCGGGCAGCGGCGCATGCAGTGTGCGATCTTTCACAAAGAAGATGTTGCCGCTGGTGCACTCGGCAACCTGCCCCCGCCAATCGAGCATGAGTGCCTCGGCATAGCCTTCGCGTTCGGCGCGGTGCTTCTCAAGCGTTCCGATCATGTAGAGCCCAGCCGCCTTCGTGCACGACGGCGCCGTCATCGGATCGGGCCGACGATACTTCGCCCACCTGACACGGATGCCCTTCAGCCTCTGTTCGATTGGAAAGTACGATCCCCACTCCCAGGCGGCGATCGCGAGATTGATCTTCGTCTTTTGCGCCGAAACACCCATCATCTCGCTGCCGCGCCACGCGATCGGACGGACGTAGCAATCCGAAAAGCCGTTTGCGGCGACCACGTCGCGGGTTGCCTGGTCAATCTCTTCGACCGAATAAGGGATCTCGAAATCGAGTTCGCGGCCGCCATCGATCAGGCGCTGCGAGTGCTCGGTCAGCTTGTAGACGACACCATTGTAGGCGCGCTCACCTTCAAACACCGCTGATGCGTAATGCAGACCGTGGCTCAGGACGTGCAGCTTGGCATCTCGCCACGGCACCAATTCACCATTCCACCAGATGACCCCGTCGCGGTCGTCGTAAGGCATCAGGTCCGCCATCGTTCATTCCTTCCGAGACTGGCCGCGTGTTTGGCTATGCGGCGGGCGGCGAATTGCCTGAAAATCAGGCTGCGCGAAGGACCAGAGCTAGCCATGCTGCCAAATTTAAGTCAACATAACTGACCTAATTTCCAATCGGACCGCATCACCTCCCGATGTCTCTCGGATCGTCCTCCCAAAATCTCGCTCCAGCCGACCGAGCGCCGACAGCGCCGCTGCCGGACGAGCTCAATCCTGGCACACTGACGGAGCTGATCGAGCTCCTCTTTTTCGCCTATCGCGACTTCACCGGCGAGGTTGACGCACAGCTCGCCGACCTCAGCTTCGGCCGTGCGCACCATCGCGTGTTGTACTTCGTGTCCCGGCACCCGGGCCTTCCCGTCGCGGAATTGCTCGACATCCTCAAAATCACGAAACAGAGCCTCGCCCGCGTCTTAAAACAGCTGGTGGACGGCGGCTTCATCGTGCAGGAGCCGGGCACCATCGACCGCCGCCAGCGTTTGCTGTATCCGACCGGTGAAGGCGCGCGGCTGGCGAGCGACCTGACCGAGCTGCAGATGCGTAGGATCGCTGTTGCGCTTGAGCGCGCCGGGCCCGATGCGGCTGTTGCAATCCGGGCCTTTCTGAGTGGGATGGTCTCGCCGGGCGACCGCGATCACGTGGACGACCTGCTGCTTGCAGCCGCCGCGCGCGGCGCGCTCGCCGGACCTGACGCGTAACGGAGACCCTGCCGATGCCGCACGAGGCCCAACTGCACGCAACCCCCGGCCCGGCCGCGTCGCCGGACCTGCCGGCCGATCTGGCTGACGATGCGCGCCATATTCTGATCGTCGACGACGACCAGCGCATTCGGTCGCTGCTCACGCGCTACCTGCGCAGCAATGGCTATCGCGTGACGCCAGCGGAAAGCGCCGAAGCCGCCCGCGCAGCCCTCAAAGGCCTGAGCTTCGATCTCATCCTGCTCGACATCATGATGCCGGGCGAAAGCGGGCTGTCGCTTGCCAAGTCACTCCGCGAAGAGGGCGACGTTCCGATTTGCTTCCTCACCGCAAACTCAGAGCCCTCCCAGCGCATCGAGGGTCTCGAAATCGGCGTTGACGACTACGTCTCAAAGCCCTTTGAGCCGCGCGAGTTGCTGCTCCGCCTCCGCAACATCTTCCGGCGCGAGCGCGAAACGCCCGATGCGAAGGAAGAGATCGTGATGGGCCGCTATCGGTTCCACATCACGCGCGGCGAGCTGCGCAAGGACGATGAAACGGTTCGCCTGACCGAGCGCGAGCGCGAACTCCTCCGCCACTTCGCGCAACGCCCAGGCGTCTCGATTGCGCGCCATGAGTTGTCGGGGGACGAGACGACGGGGTCTGAGCGGGCCATCGACGTGCAGATCAATCGTCTGCGCCGCAAGATCGAGAAAGACCCGACCAATCCCGTCTACCTCCAGACGGTGCGCGGAAAAGGCTATATTCTTTACAGCGACTAGGCTGGCCGCGGTCCGTCGTGCAGGCTGTCAGCCTTGAACCCGCGCAGCAGGCACGTTCGCGGACGTGAGGCTGAGCCCCGCCACGCCTTGCCGCCGACGCAATGAGAGCCCGCCAGACCAATGGCATCGACGACCAACTCCAGAGATCTCGGCGCCGTCAGCGGACTGCTGTCGCACGTGGGCGCACGGCTCCGCGGCATCCCGGCGTTCCTGAGCGGCTACCTGTCAGAGCTGGTCCCCAAGGGCCTCTACGCCCGCGCCCTCATCATCATCATCGCACCGATCGTGATGCTCGAAGGCGTCGTCACATACGTCTTCATGGAGCGCCACTGGCAGGCCGTGACCCGCCACCTCTCCGAGGCAACCGCCCGCGATATCTCCGCCCTCATCGTCCTCTACAAGGACTACAACGGCAACGACGACTACCGGCAGCTCACATCGCTCGCCCGCGACAACCTCAACATCCTGATGCAGGTGCTGCCGGCCGGCGAGTTGCCGACCGCTCAGCCAAAACCGTTTTTTTCGCTGCTCGATCGCACGCTCTCCGACGAGATTAGCCGTCGGCTTGAGGGCGAGCCGTTCTGGATCGACACCGTCGGCCGCTCCAAGCACGTCGAAATCAAGATCAAGATGGACGATGCGATCCTGAGCTTCTTTGCCCGACGAAGTCAGACCTACGCATCGAACTCGCACATCTTCCTCGTCTGGATGGTCGTCACGTCGATCATCCTGCTGACGGTCGCGATCCTGTTCTTGCGCAACCAGATCAGGCCCATCCTGACACTCGCGGAGGCTGCGGACGCCTTCGGAAAGGGCCGGCTTGCCGTTGGCGATGATCTGCGCCCCCGGGGGGCGCGCGAGGTGCGACAAGCGACGGTCGCGTTCCAGGAGATGCAGGAGCGGATCAAACAGCACGTCGACCAGCGCACTGCGATGCTGGCCGGCGTCAGCCATGACCTGCGCACCGTGCTCACGCGGTTCAAGTTGCAGCTCGCGTTCCTCGAGGACTCACCTGAGACCCAGCTCCTCAGCAACGATGTCCGAGACATGGAGCAGATGCTCGCCGACTATCTCGCGTTCGCGCGCGGCGATACCGGCGAAGAGGTCGAGACCGCCGACCTGCTAGAGCTTGTCAGCGAGGTCCGCGACGAAGCGGCCATGATCGGCCACGATGTCGAACTGCGGCTTCGCAAACGCCGGAAAGAGTGGCGGCTCGACATGCGGCGTCAATCGATCAAGCGCGCGATCACCAACCTCGTAAGCAACGCCGGGCGCTACGGAACCGAGACGCTCATCCGCGTCGTCGCCGAACGTCGGACCGTCAGGATCGATGTTGAAGACAACGGCCCCGGCATCCCCGAAGACGAACGCGAAAACGTCTTCAAGCCGTTCCACCGCCTTGATCCCTCGCGCAACCAGGAGCAGGGCAACAGCGGCCTCGGCCTCGCCATCGCCCGCGACATCGCCCGCAGCCACGGCGGCGACATCACCCTCTCCTCCTCCACCATGGGCGGGCTGCGCGCATCGCTCAGGCTGCCGCTGTAGGTCGCGCCGGGCGCGTAGGCTCGCGGGACCCGCTGCCGGCAGCGGAAGTCTTTTGGGCCCGTCTACGCTGCCGCTCGACGGCGCTTAGAGTCCGCGACGAACCGCGCCGCGCGATCCGCACGCCTGTTAGCCTTCTCCTGGCGCGGTGCTCACGCTCTGGAGTTGGAGGCATTGCTCGCGGAAGAGCGTGCCTCGCGACTGTCCCGAGAGAGCATGGGCGGGTCGAACCGCGCCGCAACTGGCTTAATGCATCCGGCCGCCGTTGGGGACGGGCAGGCTCGGTTGGATAAGGACCACGGCCCCATCGGCGTCGGGAAAGCCGAGGACGAGCACCTCGGACATGAACTTCCCGATCTGGCGCGGCGGGAAGTTGACCACCGCTGCGACCTGCCGCCCAACGAGCGTGTCGACGTCATAGTGGACCGTGATCTGCGCGGAACTTTTCTTGACGCCGACCTCATCGCCGAAGTCGATCTGGAGCTTGATGGCCGGCTTGCGCGCTTCCGGATAGGGCTCGGCCTGAATGATCGTCCCGACCCGGATATCGACCTTCAAGAAGTCGTAGAATGAGATTGTGTCGGCGGCTTCAGACATAGCGGCGGTTTCCTGATCGGGGCGTTGCGTGCCTCTAACCGATCACCGCCCGCGAAAGAAGCCAAGGCCTCATGCGAGCGACGTCACCGATACGGTTCCCCCGCTTCAGATGTCGCCGGCCGGGACGGGGTCGATCGGATCCGGGTCGGTTGCAGGTCCGCCGCGGTTGGCTGCCCGGTCGCGCACGCGCGAGGCCGTTTGCCGAAGACCGCCGAAAACGGTCTTCTTCAGCCGCTCAGCCCCACCGATCGCCTGATCAATGGTCGACATCGTCGATTCCGCACGCCGCAGACGCCGGTCGAGCATCGCCATGGTCTTTGCGAGACCTGGATCGTCGTCTTCAAGCCACGTCTGGAAGACTGAGCCGAAGAGTTGCGCCAATCCAACGCTGCGGATGACGCCGCGCGCGCCGTCACCATCGATGCCGGCGGCGAGCAGCATCCAGCGCTGCGAATTTAGATAGGAGCGAAACAGCGTCGAATCCGGGCTGACATCATCGTTGATCGAGCGCAACGCATCCTTATGAGGCTGCATCGCATCCAGGCGCGCCATCACTGTCTCGAAGAGTGCATCGCGCGGCGTCTGCTCATCGTCGCGTTCGCGCTCTTTGAGGACCTTATCGTCGACGGCGCGCATGTACGCCGAAATGATCTGCGTCTTCGAGCCAAACGACTTGCGCAGCGCGTCGAGACTGATGCCGGCGCGTTCGGCGATGTCGACGAGTGAGACGTCGTCCCACGGGCGTTCGGCTGCCAATGCCATGGCGGCGTCTAACAGTTTGCCCTTGTCGGTGGTGGTGTCGAACATGGCTTTGGCCTCCAGCGTCGCTGCTCATCAAGACGTAGTGAGACGGCGAGTGGATTATTAGCGCCCGCAGCCGATGGCGTTAACGCGGCGTTTTCACGGGCGGGACGGGCCTTAGTCCGACAATTCGCGGCTCCGGTCCCGCGCCTTGGTGACTGCGGCTGCAAGCAGAGGCCGCAGACCGTCGTTGCCCATGAGCACATCGAGCGCGGCCGCCGTCGTGCCATTGGGCGAGGTCACATTCTCGCGCAGAGTCGCGGCCGGCGCGTCGGCTTGCGCCAACAGTTCGCCAGCGCCCGACACCGTCGCGACTGCAAGCTGGCGGGCAAGGTCCGCGGGCAGGCCGACATCGCGTGCGGCGGCCTCCAGACACTCGGCCAGGTAGAACACGTAGGCCGGGCCCGATCCGGAGACGGCCGTCGCGGCATCAATGAGCCCCTCGTCGTCGACCCAGCCGACCGCACCGATGGCGGATAGCGCGGCGGTCACGCGGGCGCGTCCCTCGGCAGTGACGGCCGCGTTGGCACAGCAAACGGTAATGCCGCGCCCGATGGCCGCCGGTGTGTTCGGGATGGAGCGGACAACTGCGGTGCCGGCCGGAAGCGCTGCCTCGAAACTCGCGATGGTTCGTCCGGCTGCCACCGAGAGCGCGACGGTCGCATCGCCGATCCGTGGCGCGACGGTTGGCAGAACCTGATCCATGATCTGAGGCTTGACCGCGAGGACCACCAAGTCCGGCGGCGCGCGATCGCTGAGCGCGGCCGCGTCCGCCACGACCTGCCCGCCGGCCGCCGCCACGGCCTGTTTGACGTCATCGCGCGGGGCCGGATCCAGCACCATCAGGCGCTCGCCTGAGAGCCCGCCGGCAATCCATCCGCGCAGCATCGCGCCGCCCATGTTGCCGCAACCGACAAGCAGAACGCGCGCTGACCCAAAACTGTCGGAACTCTCAACCATGACCTGCCGCCGATGCGTTGCGCGGAAAGCTACGGGCCGCCGCGTGACGTCGCCTAGGCCTGGCCTTCGGTCTCGAACATGGAAGAGACGAGGGCTTCGCGGCTTTCCTTGCCGGCCCAGACGACAAACTGGAACGCCTGATAGTAGCGCTCGCAGGCCTCCAATGCAGCCTTCATCAAGGCTTCGCACTGGCGCACGCTGACTTCCGATCCCGCCAGCGGCAATCCGTGGCGGAACATGATCAGGCCGTCACTTGCCCAAAGGTCAAAATGGCCGATCCAAAGCTGCTCGTTGATCTGTGCGAGCAGGCGGTAGACCTCATGCTGGCGGTAATCCGGGACGCGGAAATCAAACGCACAGGCAATGTGCAGCGCTTCCAAGTCGTTCCGCCAGTTCATCGACACATGGTAGTCGGTCCACGTACCGGCGATGACGAGCGTTAACTCGTCGTCCGTCGTGCGCTCGCATGACCAATCGTGGCGGTGGGCCATCTGTTCGATCAGCTCAATCGGGTTGATCGCGCGCGCCGGTTCCGCCATCGCCATGCAAGGTCCAATCATGAGTTATGGCCGCCGCGAAGCGTCAGCCGGAATGGGTCCGAACGCGAGACCGCGGCAGTGCCGCCGGAGCCCTGGACCAAACAGACGAGCGGCCCGAGTCGCAAGCCGCTCGGCGGGATTCGTCACCGGCAAAATCGCTCGGAAAATGGCACGTTGCCACTTGACCGTGGCCCGCGTGGACAAGCTGTGGACTCGCAATGCAAAGGTCAGCGGCGCGCGGCGTTCGTCCGTAGGCGGTTAGGTTTTCGACACCCGCGCTTCGAGGTCGGCGAGCTTGGCGCGCAGCGTGTCATTCTCTTCGCGCGCTTTCTGCGCCATCGCCTTGACCGCCTCGAACTCCTCGCGGCGGACGACGTCCATTTCGTTGAGAATGCGTTCGGCCTGGCCCCGCACCATCGTCTCGACTTCGACGCGCGCGCCATTGGCGGCCCCTGCCGCCGTCGACATCAATTTGGCGATGTCATCGAAGAAGCGTCCTGTCGTCTGTGTCATGGCTCTCTCCTGTCGCACGGGCGCGATCAGCGGCGCATCGGCCGGGAATCGGTGATCCGTTCTTCTACAAATAAGAGACAGGCCTGAGAGAGCAACGCGCCCTTTGACGTTAACCGGTTGACGGCGAAGCCGGTAAGCGCACAACGGGCGCGAATTCTCGCCGCTTTCATGCCATCGGCCGCCCGGGTTCCCGAACGCCATGCTCCCCCTCGCCATCCCGTTTCCGACGCTCGATCCGGTCGCCTTCGAATTGGGGCCGATCGCGGTGCGCTGGTACGGGCTTGCCTACCTCGCGGGCCTCCTCCTCGGCTGGCTCTATATCCGCAGGCTTGTCTCGCAGGATGCGCTTTGGCCGGGCGGCAAAGCCCCGTTCTCCTCGGCCAAGGCCGATGACCTTCTGATGTTTATGACGGTCGGCGTTATTATCGGGGGCCGGCTCGGCTCGATCCTCCTCTACGAGCCGGGCTACTACATTCAAAACCCGCTCGAAGTGTTCATGATCTGGAAGGGCGGCATGGCGTTTCACGGCGCGCTGCTTGGCTGTGGCGCCGCCATCTGGATCTTCGCGCGCATCAACAGTGTATCGCCTTGGTCGACGATGGACCTGTGCGCCGCCGCGGTGCCGCTCGGGTTGTTCTTCGGCCGGGTCGCGAACTTCATCAACGGCGAACTCTATGGCCGGCCAAGCGACGTACCCTGGGCCATGGTGTTCCCGAACGCCGCGATTGATTATCCGTCCGTCGAGCCGACCCCGCGCCACCCGAGCCAGCTTTACGAGGCAGCTTTGGAAGGCCTTGCGCTCTTCCTCATCCTGCGGGTTCTCACGCATCAGATGCGGGCGCTTAAAGAGCCGGGCATGGTCGTTGGCACGTTCCTCATTGGCTACGGTCTCGCGCGGTCGTTCTGCGAGGTGTTCCGCCAGCCGGACCCTGCGCACGCGCTCACAACCTTCGGCCTGACGCCGGGCATCGCCTACTCAATTCCGATGGTGCTCCTCGGGCTCGCGTTCATTATGATGTCGTCGAAGCGCAGTCAGCAGGCTGCCTGACGCGCCGCTGAGCGAACCGCCGCCGAACCATGGCTGACCAACCGCCCTACGATCCCGACGCCCGCCGCGAGACGCCGCTGCTCGCTTTTCTACGCGCGCGCATCGCGAGCGACGGTCCGATGTGCGTCAGCGCATACATGCGCCACTGCCTCCAGCATCCGGAACACGGCTACTATCGCGGGAAGCCCGCGATCGGCCGCGCGGGCGACTTCGTGACGGCCCCTGAGATCTCGCAGGTGTTCGGAGAGATCATCGGGCTTTGGTGCGCGGTGGTCTGGCAGAGCATGGGGTCACCGGCCCGGTTCAACCTCGTGGAACTCGGGCCCGGCCGTGGCACACTTATGGCTGATGCCGTACGCGCGGCGCGCATTGTGCCGGGCTTTCTCGAGGCCGCTCACCTCAGCCTGATTGAGACAAACGAAACGCTCAAGACAGAGCAAGCCGCCCGCCTGAAAGACGTCTCGTCGACGATAAATCTGCAGTGGTGCGAAGCCATCGAAGACCTGCTCGAGGCCGCGCCCGACGCTTACCGGACCCCGACACTTTTCATCGGCAACGAGTTTCTCGATGTCCTGCCGGTTGCCCAGTTCAGCTTGGCCGATGGCGGCTGGTATCGCCGTCGCGTCGGCATTGACGATCGCGGCGCGCTTGCCTTCACAGGTCCGCGCGCAGTCGCCGATGGGCCGCCACAGCCGCTGGCGATGCCTGAACTCGATACCTGGGCCGGTGACCGCACCGGCGGCGCCATCGCAACCGTTTGCCAGTATGGCATTGTCGATGAGGTGCTCGCGCCTTGGGAGCAGATGGCAGCACTGTTCATCGACTACGGCCACACAACCCAGACACTCGGCGACACGTTGCAGGCGGTGCGCGGCCATGCCTATGAGCACCCGCTGACCTCGCCCGGCGAAGCGGACCTGACGGCGCAGGTCGATTTCGCAGCCTTCGCCAAGCATGCGCGCTCGATGTCACTCGCCGTCGATGGTCCGCTCACACAGGCTGCG
Organism: Pseudomonadota bacterium; assembly: GCA_038523925.1. GTDB lineage: Bacteria > Pseudomonadota > Alphaproteobacteria > Rhizobiales > Hyphomicrobiaceae > JBCBWG01. Next base: position 41,135 of record JBCBIY010000009.1, read on the forward strand.
TTTCTGGGCGCGCTTGGTGCACCGGAGCGCGCGTCACAACTCATGTCCGCCAACCCGGGCCGCGCCGCCGATATCGAAGCGGGCGTGCTAAGACTGCTTGCGCCAACCGGCATGGGCGCACGCTTCAAGGCCATCGGGGTCCGCTCACCCAGCCTGCCGCTCTTGCCTGGTTTTCCGGCCGCCTAATCACGAGTTGCCTTGCCATGCCCGATCACCCGCACCCGCTGACTGCGACCTCACTTTTGGGGCTCCCCGGCATCGCACATGGATTTTTCACGCGTGAAGGGGGCGTGTCTGAAGGAATATACGCCGGTCTCAACGTTGGCCTTGGCTCAGACGATGATCGCGCGGCCGTGCTCGAAAACCGCGCCCGCGTCGCAGCGTCCCTCGGCCAGCCCGGCGCACCGCTCAACACGCTCTATCAGGTCCACAGCGCAACGGCGCTCACAATCGATCGTCCACTGACCAGTCCACCGCCCAAAGCCGACGCATTGGTCGCCGCGACGCCCGGCCTCATCATCGGCGCGCTGGCGGCCGACTGCACACCGGTCCTGTTTGCTGATCCCGAAACGCGCGTCGTTGCCGCAGCCCATGCCGGCTGGCGCGGGGCCGTCGATGGGATCCTCGCCGCAACGGTCGAGGCGATGGTGCAAGCCGGCGCTGACCGGGCCCGCATTCGCGCCGCCATCGGCCCCACAATCCATCAGCCAAACTACGAAGTCGGGCCGGAGTTTAAGGACCGGTTCCTGGCAGAAGCCCCAGCGTTCGCCCGGTTCTTTACAACACCCGAACCGCCCGCCCGCCCGCACTTCGACCTACCGGGCTTCGTGCACCATCAGCTCAGCGCTGCAGGCGTGAACCACATTGAGCAAATCCCCGCATGCACCTACGCCGACGAATCGCGATTCTTCTCTTACCGGCGTGCGACGCATCGAAAAGAGGCCGACTACGGGCGTCAAATCTCTGCCATCGTCGTGACCTAACTGCACAATCCACAGGTTCTGCCTCGGCAGACGGCGTGGTTGCGGGACCAGCGCAGGTGATGTCTCCCTCAAGCTCTGGACGGACATGGCTGCAGCGCGTACGCGTAGATTTCGGAGTACCGGATTGCTCCAGCCGCAAAGTTCGTACGCCGGCTGCCGGATCATAGCGGGACATTGAGAGGGGGGCGTCACAGTGACGACCATCAATGCGACTGCGAAAGTCCGCGACCACCGGCTGAAGCCGGCTGCAGCTTTCGCCGTCTTAGCAGCCGCCGCAATGCTGGCGGGCTGCGCCAACAGCGGCAGCAATCTACTCGACGGCGCCAACGGCACCCCGAACGCGTCAATCGCGACGGGAAGCCCAGCCGCCGCCAAGCCGGCAAACCGGATTGCACTCGCGCCGATCATCGGTGCGCCGGAAACGGTCGCATCGCAGCTTTCGACGCAGCTCACATCGTCGCTCTCGAAGAAGGGCGTCGGTGTCGCCAAGGGCGCCAACGAGAAAGCCGACTACACGCTGCGCGGCTATGTCGTTGCGGCCCGCGAACGCAGCGGCACGAAGGTCTCTTATATTTGGGACGTGACCAATCCAACGGGCGAGCGCGTCAATCGCATCACCGGGGAAGAGATCATCAACGGCTCCAACGGCCGCGATCCGTGGCAGGCGGTGTCGCCAACGATTATCGCGCAGATCGTCGACAAGACGGCGACGTCGCTCGGTAACTGGCTGCCGAAGAAAGCCGCGCCGAGCCCGCAGACGCCCGCGCAACCGCTCGTCGCCACGCCTGGCTCCACCGGGCCGCGCGCAACGACGGGACAACCAACACAGATTGCAGCCAATCCGCTCGTCGCCACGCCTGGTGCGACGGCGACCCCGGCCGTGCAGGGTGTGTCGCGGACAACAACGGGCAGCATTCCGCGGCTGACAGCAGTGTCGCCGCGCGTCAGCGGCGCGCCAGGTGATGGCAGCACATCGCTTGCCCGCGCGCTCTCGAAGGAGCTGAGCGGTCAGGGCGTGTCGATGGTCAACTCGCCAACCGCGCAGGCCTACAAGGTCACCGGCAAAGTCGTCGTCGGCACCGCGCGTAGCGGCAAGCAGCCGATCCAGATCGACTGGGACGTGCGCGATCCGAAGGGCGCGAATCTTGGCACCGTCTCACAGAAGAATGAGATCCCGGCCGGTTCACTCAACGGCGCTTGGGGCCGGACGGCGGATGCGGCGGCCGGCGCGGCGGCACAGGGCATTATGCGTCTGATCCGCCAGAACCAGGCTGCGACCAAAACCAACTGATGGGTTTGGCAGGCTGGACGCCTCGGGTCCCGCTGAGGCGCGCTGCCTGCATTCATCGAGGACACCGGATCAGGTACGGCGGATGTGTGCCCGCCTGTTCTGGAGAAGTGCCTGAATTTGGCCGTTCATTTTCAAGCTTAGGCCATTCCGGTTAACTGGATTTCGGTGTGAAGGGGCGGTCCTTTGGGGCCGCCTTTTTTGCTTTGGCCACCTGCCCTGATTGTGGCCTGCGATCCACCCGGCCGATGTCTGTCACATTATTGACATGTTCCGACGGGGCCGCATGTTTACAGGGTGTATGGTGGCTTGCTAGACGAGCCGCGATAGCCGGGCTTCCCCGACAAGGCACGCCCCGCACGTCCTGAACGCGATCGGACCGACCGATGAGCCACCCCTCTTCCGCCACCGCGACGGATCAGGACCTGCCGCCTCCCGAGATCAAACTCGTCTCCGGCAATTCGAACCCGACGCTCGCGCAAGGCATTTCCGAGTTTCTCGACGTGCCGCTCACGAAAGGCACCTGCCGGCGATTTGCCGACATGGAGGTCTTTGTCGAGATCCAGGAGAACGTGCGCGGCGAGGACGTGTTCATCGTCCAGTCGACGTCGTTCCCGGCGAACGACAACCTGATGGAGCTGCTGATCCTGATCGATGCGCTCAAGCGGGCATCGGCACGGCGCATCACGGCAGTCATCCCGTACTACGGATATGCGCGTCAGGACCGGAAGCCGGGCCCACGCACGCCGATCTCGGCAAAGCTGATTGCAAACCTGATCGAACGCGCAGGCGCCGATCGCGTCATGACGCTCGATCTCCACGCGGGCCAGATCCAGGGCTTCTTCGACATCCCGACGGACAACCTGTTCGCAGCCCCCGTGCTTGTCCGCGACATCCGCGAAAACTTCGACCTTGAAGAACTGTGCGTCGTCTCGCCGGATGTGGGCGGCGTCGTGCGCGCACGCGGTCTTGCCAAGCGCATCGGTGCGCCGATCGCGATTTGTGACAAGCGCCGCGAACGCGCGGGCGAAAGCGAAGTTATGAATGTGATCGGTGAGGTCGCGGGCAGACGCTGCCTGCTTATCGATGACATCGTCGACAGCGGCGGAACGCTTGTAAACGCGGCCAATGCACTGCTTGCGCAAGGGGCCACTGAGGTGAACGCCTACATCACACACGGCGTCCTGTCGGGCGGCGCGGTCTCCCGCATTCAGAACTCTGACCTGAAGTCGCTCGTGCTGACGGATTCAATCCAGCCCACCGAGGCTGTCAGGACCGCGCGCAACATCCGGATCCTATCGGTCGCGGATTTGATCGGAGAGGCCATCTCTCGGACAAGTCGAGAGGCGAGCGTCTCAAGCCTGTTTTACTGATCGGGCTCAGGTGCCGGCCAGACTCAGGCCTTCGTAGCGCCGCGGATCGGTGCACACCTCCAGCGCGTCGCCGACCGGCTTCTCGGCGGCATTGAACTGCTCGTGCGTGATTTGATAGCGCGAGACGGCGGAGCCGACGGTCGTGTAAATGCGGTCTTGAACGGTCGGGCCGCTAAAGCGGATTGAGCGGCGCGCGGCGGTCAGATCAAGAACCGCTGCAGCCGGCAGCAATGAACCGGCCTTCACCCGCTTGCCGACTTCCTTGGAAATGCAGCCGCAGCCAACTTCGGCGATGACGTCGCGCTGGTTGCCATCGCGGACAACCCGAAGCGACTTGCTCAACCGTTCTGTCATCGCAATGCAAACGTCGAGGAACTTGCCTTCACGCTCATCGAGCTTGAACTCAGCAACGATGTCTTCGCGGGCGACCGCGCTGCCAGCGTGGCTCATCCAAAGCACCATGACCGCGAGGCCCAGGACGGCGGCTCCGATCTTGAGTAAGTCATCCATTGTCTTGTCTGCCCCTCAGCAACAGCGCGCGCAGCGACCGCCGGATCAGCTCTCTTCGTTGCGAACATAGTTGCGCGGGTTTGCGCAGAACCGGACGGAGCGCTCGACGACCCCGAACTGGCTCGTCAGTTCCGCGCGGGTCACATCGAAGCGGTCAGCCGATTCCCGCACCGAGCTTCGCTCCGCACGTTGCGTCAGCACGCGCCTCAGCAATCGCGATGGTGTCGCCGTCGTGGCGTCCAGCGCGGCCATAGCGGCGCGGTCATAGAGCGGTTCGACGCTTGGCGCGAGCCGCTTTGCGATGCAGGCGCAGCCGACGAACGGCCCGAGCGCAACCGTAATCCGCGCCCGCTTCACGTTCAGTTCGACAGCATGGCGCTGGAACGACCGGTGGCAGGCATCAAGGATCGAGACTTCACGACCGTTGAGTTTGTAGAGGTCGACGGCGTGTGCCTTGCCGCGCGCGTTGCCAAGCTCACGCCCGGCCACAGCCGCAACCCCGACCGCGGTGATCAGCAATAGAAAGAGCGTAAGGGAGCGGGCCACAGCCGCAGTCTCCGTCAATGAAATCCTCGATGAATTGACAGCGTACGTCGAAAGATTTGCTATTCCGTTTGCAAGTACCTTTCTGCGCGGTAACCGGGCGACCCAATCCGGCACACGACCCGGCCCGCCGCGGCGGCGCATTGGCTCTTCCCTCGCGCCGCGTGGCGAAGTATACGGTGCGCCATCTCACACATGATGAGACCACCGCAGCACCCTTGGAGGCTGGGTGAACGGGACCGCTCAGGTCCCCATTTCTATTGGAGACACAAAGATGGTCGCTCAGATCGACGCCATCGCACGTCCGCGGGCCGGTAAGGGGGCCGCCCGCCAGGTCCGTCGCGAAGGCAACGTTCCCGCCGTGATTTACGGCAACAACAAAGAACCCGTCACGATTGCGCTGAAAGGCAATGAGCTGCGCAAGCTCATCTCCCGCGGCCGCTTCTTCGCGACGGTCTATGACGTCTCGTTCGACGGCAAGTCAGAGCGCGTTCTGCCACGTGACATCCAACTTGACCCGGTGATGGATTTCCCGATCCACGTCGACTTCCAGCGGATCAACGATGATGGTCGCGTGCGTGTGGACGTGCCGGTCGACTTCAAGAACCGCGAGCGGTCTGTCGGCCTCAAACGCGGCGGTGCGCTCAACATCGTTCGACACGAAGTTGAGGTCTTCTGCCCGGCAGACGACATTCCCTACGCGTTCGAGATCGATCTCTCGAAGGTCGACATTGGCACGTCGATCCACATTTCCGAGATGACCTTGCCGGCAGGCGTCGAACCAACGATCTCGGATCGCGATTTCACCATCGCAACCATCGTCGGCAAGGGCGCGACGGCCGCGGTTGAAGGTGACGACGAAGACGGCGAAGGCGATGGCGAAGGTGCCGACGGCGAAGCCAAGGAGGGCGACGGCGACGGAGATGGCGGCGACACCAAGGAAGAGTAGCGCCTCCCTGCGGCCTGCCGGTTCGGCCGGGTTTGCGATTTGACGTCCGGGCGGAGGCCATTGTCTCCGCCCGCGGCCCGGGCTGAGGTACGTGCCATGAAGCTCATTGTTGGCCTTGGAAATCCCGGCTCCAAATACGAGCGAAACCGTCACAACATCGGCTTCCTCGCGCTCGATCGTATCCGCGAGGACCACGGGCTGCCTGCGTGGCGCAAGCGGTTTCAGGGTCTCGTCTCCGACGGCAAAATTGCTGGCGAGCGCGTGCTCCTGCTGAAGCCTGGCACTTACATGAACGACTCGGGCAGAGCCGTTCGTGAGGCCGCCAAGTTCTTAAAAGTTCCGCTCGGCGATGTGGTCGTCCTCCACGATGAGCTCGACCTGCCGCCCGGCAAGCTGCGCGTCAAAACGGGTGGCGGGAACGCCGGCCACAATGGGTTGCGGTCGATCACCAATCACCTCGGCAACGACTACGTGCGCGTGCGCCTCGGCATTGGACATCCGGGACACAAGGACAAGGTCGCAGGCTACGTGCTCCACGACTTTGCGAAAGCCGAGGCCGACTGGGTCGAGCAGTTGCTGACGGCGCTCGCGCGCGCGGGCGACCGGCTCGCGGAAGGCGACTACGCGCGATTCCAGTCAGACGTGGCGCGCGAGATCGGCGATGCCTCGCCAAGCGAACCGGGCGGCCAACTGGCGCGGCCCTCTGCCGCGAAACGGAGCGGCAGCAGCGGGAGCAGCGCCAAACCAAAAGCTGCAACGGGCGCTGCCGCATCAACGGCTGCGGCCGGCAGCGGTGGCGGCGCGCCGAGCCAACGCGCCCTCGCCCGCAGTGCCGCAAAACCCGGCAAGCCAAAGTCGAAATCGAAACGCGCGCCGAAGACGTCCGACCCGCCAGCAGAGCCCACAACCGCTGAAGCGAACGCCAGCGCGAAGACATCCGGGGCGCAGGGCGGCGCTTTGGCCGACAAACTCAAGGCATGGTTGACCGGCAAACCGCGCGGATAGCCAGCGCTTCTGCCGCCATGGCCGACGACAAGAGGTAAGGACGACATGGGCTTTCGCATGGGGATCGTGGGGCTGCCGAACGTCGGCAAGTCGACGCTGTTTAATGCGCTGACGCAGACGGCTGCCGCCGAAGCCGCGAACTATCCGTTCTGCACCATCGAACCCAACGTCGGTGAGGTCGGCGTGCCCGACCCACGGCTTGATGCGCTCGCCGGCATTGCGAAGTCGAAGGAGATCATCCCGACACGGCTGACGTTCGTCGATATCGCGGGGCTGGTCCGCGGTGCGGCGCAGGGCGAAGGGCTTGGCAACCAGTTCCTCGCCCACATCCGCGAGGTCGATGCCATCGCCTACGTGCTGCGCTGTTTCGAGGACGAGGACATCACGCATGTCGAAGGCCGGATCGATCCCCTCGCGGATGCCGAAACGGTCGAGACCGAGCTGATGCTCGCCGATCTCGAAAGTCTTGAGAAGCGCCATGTGACGCTACAGAAGAAAGCAACCGCGAAAGACAAAGAGGCGATCGCGACGCTTGCGCTCGTCGAGAAAGCGCTCGTTCCACTCCGCGAAGGCAAGCCTGCACGTCATGCCGAAGTCGCCCCGGAAGAGGCAGCCGGCTGGCGCGGCCTGCAACTGTTGACAGCGAAACCCGTGCTGTACGTCTGCAACGTCGACGAAGCGTCTGCGGCCACCGGCAACAGCTATTCAGCCGAAGTCGTCGCGCGCGCGAAGTCAGAAGCCGCCTCCGCCGTCGTGATCTCCGCCAAGATCGAAGCCGAGATCGCAAGCCTGGCCGAAGACGAGCGCGCTGAATATCTCGAGACCCTCGAACTCGAAGAACCGGGCCTGAATCGGCTCATTCATTCGGGCTATGAGCTGCTCGATCTCGTCACCTACTTCACGGTGGGACCAAAGGAATCGCGCGCGTGGACCATCACGAAAGGCACGCGCGCCCCGCAGGCGGCCGGCGTCATTCACACGGACTTCGAGCGCGGTTTCATTCGCGCCGAGACGATCGCTTACGACGATTACGTCACGCTCGGCGGCGAGAATGGCGCCAAGGACGCAGGCCGCATGCGCCTCGAAGGCAAGGACTACGTTGTCTTGGACGGCGACGTGATGCACTTCCGCTTTGCAACATGATGTGAGCTCAAGCCCTATGAAGCTTCCCGTTCCGGTCACGGTTCTCACCGGCTTCCTCGGCTCCGGCAAAACAACCCTGTTGAAGTCCTTGCTCGCTGACCCTGCGCTCGCGGGCACCGCGGTGATTGTGAATGAGTTTGGCGACGTCGGCCTCGACCACGCATTGATCGAGAGCGCGACGGAAGATGTGGTCCTGCTGCCGTCAGGCTGCGTCTGCTGTGCGGTGCGTGGCGACCTTGTCGAAGCGCTCGAACGGCTCGGCGAACAGGCGATGTCCGGCCGCATCAAGGCCCTCGACCGCGTCGTCATCGAGACGACCGGTCTCGCAGACCCGGCCCCGATTGCGCAGACGATGATGACGGAGGAGACGCTCTTTCGCCTGTTCCAACTGGACGGGATCGTCGCAACGCTCGATGGCGAGTTCGGCGAGGGGCAACTTGCGCACGACTATGAGCCGGCAAAACAGATCGCAGTCGCGGACGTGATCGTGATCACGAAAACGGATCGCGTGGGTGGTGACAGCGTTGGCGAGCTGGAACAGAAGGCGCGCGCACTCAACCCATCAGCCCGGATCGTCAAGGCAGCGCTCGGCGCGGTCGCGACGGATGCCTTCTTCAACCTCGGCGCATTCGAGCCGGTCGCGATCCGCAACGCCGCGCCTGAATGGCTTGCGGCCGATGCCCACCATCATGATCACAACTGCGCCGATGAACACTGCGCACACCCGGCGCATCAGCACGGCGATCATGCGCACAGCGACCACGATCATGGCCACGGCCATGGCAACGGGCACCTCCACGGCATCACGACGTTTGCGCTCTCTTTCGATCGGCCTGTTGATGGGCGCAAGCTGTCTGCTGGGCTTGAGATGTTGCGGACCGTTCACGGCGAGAAGCTCTTGCGCGTTAAGGGTATCGTCTATGTCGCTGGCGAGACCGCACCGTTCGTCATTCACGGCGTGCAGCACGTCTTCTATCCGCCGGCTCCGCTTGAGGTGTCGGCAGAGGCGTCGACCGGCACATCGAACCTCGTGTTCATCACGCGCGGGTTGAGCCAGTCCGATGTCGAAACTGTGCTTGAGCCACTGTTGCGCGACGGCCCGCCTGCTGCACCGCACGCCCAACACTGGGCGACGGACTGACGCTGCGAACCCTACGCGCCTCGGTCGAAGGATCCCCGCCGAGCTGGATCCCGCGCTGGCCTTTGGCGCGCATTTCCAAGCTCAGGTTCAGGACGACGAACACGTAGAACGCGAGCGTCGCGACATAGGCGACCGTCAGCCAAAACGCACTCGACCAATCGATTGCCGGCAAGACCTGACCCGGCGCCGGTCGCGAAATCAGCGTCGCCCCGACGATCACGAACAGCGCAAGCAGAAAGTAGCTCTCGACGTAGAGCGCCAGCGCAATGGCCGACAGCATAAAGACGAGCTGCACAAAGCGGCGCGCCTCATCGCCGGCGCGCGACAACAACGCGCCGATGATCTGGCCGCCATCGAGCGGCAGGAACGGCAACAGATTGAACCCGTTCAGGAACGCTGAAATCAGGGCAAGCGAGAACCAAATGTTTGTCGTGCTGCCTTCGGCCAAGAGCACGAAAACCGCCGTCGTCAGGACGCTTGCCGCGGGGCCCATCACCGCAATGAAGCCGCGCTTTGCCTCCGTCCCGAAGCCTTGCATGCCAACTGCGACTGCGCCCATGAACGGGATGAAATAGATGCCGCGCACCGGCAGGCCGACCCAGCGCATCGCCACGACATGGCCGAGCTCATGAAGGAGCAGGACGAGCAGCAGCACCACTGCAAACTGCAGGTCGAACAGCACCCAGAAGCTCGCAAGCGTGACCGCCCCCGTCGCGACCGCATTCCAAACCGGTGCCTTCGGCGCATCGGCCTCGACGGCGCCAGCCTCGGTTTCGGCCATGCGCTTGATGCGACGCGCTGCCGTCGACATCCCCATCGGGATCGTAAACCGACCGCCGAAGTCGGAGTGGTCGATCATGTAAATGAGTTGCAGCCGCGTTGAGCCCTCCGGATCGCCATCACTGAGGACCATGATGATCTTATAGTTGTCGCCGCGGTACAGCGCCGGATCGGTGCCGTCTTCGAGAATGTCAGTGACGATCAGCTCGTTCTCACGGACTTCCGTCTCGCGAAACGCAAGCGCCATCGTTTGATCACCGACCGTAATCCGCCCATCAAACACGCCCGGCGAACCGGGACGCGGGTGCTGCGTGATGGTCATCTCGACGAGGCCGTCGATCTTCTGCTCCGTCGCGCGGAGCACTCGGAAGACCGTTGCGCGGTCAGCGTTGATGACGACCTCGGTCCGGTACTCCTTTGACCGCACACGAAACAACACCTCGATCGGCACGCGCACGATCAAGATGAAGAACCGGACAATCTCGGTCAGAACCGCAGCCATCAGCGTTGCTCTGGTCCATGGAGCGCGGCTTTGACGCGCAATCCCGCGTTTGTCGCGCGCCGTCTCACGTCGTGTCGCGATCCGGATAGAGCGCGGCCAGGCCCTCAGGCGAGGCATCCGTGACGCCACGCTCTGTGATAAGCCCGGTCACAAGGCGGGCCGGCGTGACGTCGAAGGCGGGATTGCCAGCCGGCGATCCGGGCGCTGCGATCTCGACGGTGACAACTTCGCCTTCGGGCGTCCGCCCGGTCATCGCGAGAACTTCATCACTGCCGCGCTCTTCGATGGGCACGGTCATGCCGTCATCCATCGACCAGTCGATCGTCGTATGCGGCAGCGCGACGTAAAACGGCACGTCATTGTCCTTCGCCGCCAGCGCCTTCAGGTAGGTCCCGATCTTGTTGCAGACATCACCGTTGGCGGTCACACGGTCGGTGCCAACAATGCACATGTCGACGTCGCCGCGCTGCATCAGGTGTCCGCCCGCATTGTCGACGACGATCGTATGCGGGACACCGTGCGCGCCAAGCTCGTAGGCGGTTAGCGCCGCGCCCTGATTGCGCGGCCGGGTCTCGTCGACCCAAACGTGGACCGGGATGCCTTTGTTGTGCGCCTGATAGATCGGCGACGTGGCAGTGCCCCAGTCGACCGTCGCAATCCAGCCGGCGTTGCAGTGGGTCAGCACGTTGACAGGCGCGCCAGCGGGCTTTGAGGCCGCAATCTCTTCGATAATTCTGAGGCCGTGCTCGCCGATCTTCCGGCAAATCTCGACGTCGTCGTCGCAGATCTCTGCAGCGCGTTTGTAGGCGGCTGCGACCCGATCCTCCCGCGGCAGGTTCCGGACAGCAGCCAGCATCTGATCGATCGCCCAGCGCAGATTGATCGCCGTTGGCCGTTGCGCTGCGAGGTGTTCGGCCGCGGCCTCCAGCGCATCGTCTGAGGGGTCATCGCGCAGGGCAAGGAAAATGCCGTAAGCCGCCGTTGCTCCGATACAGGGCGCGCCGCGGACCTGCATGGTCTTGATCGCCACTGCTGCGTCTTCCGCAGACGTGAGTGTCGTCGTCTCGAACGCATGCGGAAGCTTGGTCTGATCGATGATCTCGACATCCGGTGCATCGGGCGCGCCGGTTTCAGCGGGCCAGATCGTGCGGTAGTGACGGCCATGAATGCGCATGCTGACGGACCTTGAGGCGTTGCTTGCCCTCAGATAGCAGCCCCTGCGGGCCAAAGCACGTCTTCACCGCCGGCGCCTTGATCGCTGAGGCGGGCGCCGCACGCGATTGCGCCGCCGACAGACGCCGCTCACACTGCAGCTTTCGCACCTCGTCAGGCCACCGGTCTCAATGGCCCCGCCTAAAGCGGAATGTTGTCGTGCTTCTTCCAGGGATTTTCGACGGTCTTTTCGGCCAGCATGTTGAGCGCGCGGCTGATGCGGATACGCGTATTCCGCGGAAGGATCACGTCGTCGATATAGCCACGCTCGGCGGCGACAAACGGGTTTGCGAAGCGCTCCTGGTACTCATCGATGCGCTTCTTAATCTTCTCCGGATCGCCAAGCTCTGAGCGGTAAATGATCTCGGCTGCCCCTTTCGCGCCCATCACCGCGATCTCGGCTGACGGCCAAGCATAATTCACGTCGCCGCGGATGTGCTTTGAACTCATGACATCATAAGCGCCGCCATAGGCTTTGCGCGTAATGACTGTCACTTTCGGAACGGTCGCCTCTGAGTACGCAAACAGAAGCTTTGCGCCGTGTTTGATGAGCCCCCCGTACTCCTGCGATGTGCCGGGCAAGAACCCTGGCACGTCAACAAACGTGACGATCGGGATATCGAAGCAATCACAGAAGCGGACGAAACGCGCGGCCTTCCGGCTTGCGTCGCTGTCGAGCACGCCTGCAAGCACCAGCGGCTGGTTGGCGACGAAGCCGACGGTTCGGCCTTCGATCCGGCCAAACCCGATGACGATGTTCTTTGCGAACGCTTCCTGGATCTCGAAGAAATCGCCCTCGTCCGAGACCTTCAGGATCAGCTCCTTGATGTCATAGGGCACGTTGGGGTTGTCGGGGATCAGCCGATCCAAGGCCGGCTCAGCGCGATCTGACGGGTCCTTCGTCGGCAAGACGGGGACCCCGGATGTGTTGTTGGTGGGCAGGAAGTCCATCAGCCGGCGCATCTGCAAGAGCGCCTCGACGTCGTTCTCGAACGCCTTGTCAGCGATCGACGACCGCGTTGCATGGACCGATGCGCCGCCAAGTTCCTCAGCCGTCACTTCCTCGTTCGTCACTGTCTTCACGACATCGGGGCCGGTTACGAACATGTAGCTCGTATCCTTCACCATGAAGATGAAGTCGGTCATGGCAGGTGAATAGACGTCACCACCGGCGCAGGGGCCCATGATCACAGAGATCTGCGGAATGACGCCGGACGAAAGCGTGTTGCGCAGGAACACTTCGCCATACCCGCCGAGCGCTGCGACGCCCTCCTGAATGCGCGCGCCACCGGCGTCGAACAAACCGATGATTGGCGCGCGATTGCGCAGCGCCAGGTCCTGGACCTTCATGATTTTCCCGGCGTGCGCTTCGGAGAGCGAGCCGCCGAACACCGTGAAGTCCTTGGCGAAGAGATAAACCGTGCGGCCGTTGATCGTGCCCCAACCGGTGACGACGCCGTCGCCTGGGAACTTGGTCGATTCCATGCCGAAGTCAGTACAGCGATGCTCGACGAACCGATCGAACTCCTCAAACGAGCCTTCGTCGAGGACGAGGTCGATCCGCTCGCGCGCCGTCAGCTTGCCGCGCCCATGTTGCGCATCGATACGCTTCTGCCCACCGCCGAGCCGCGCCTCTTCGCGCCGCCGCTCGACTTCCCCGATCACGTCTTTCATCTGCCTTCAGCTCCAGCTTTCGTCGGCTGGTGGGTATCACCCCCCTCCGCTGAGGCCAAGACGAGGGGGTGATCGGCGTCAGGTGCTGGCGGATTCGGCGCCATCGCTTGGATCGGGACCGTATCGGTTGGGGCCATCGGTGCCGGACATGAAGCCGTTGTCGATCAAGAGCGGGACAGCCACGACTATCATGGCAATCCACAGCGCCGTCTCCCAGGACGCGCCGGTCTCCGGACTGACCAACACCCCGAAGAACGGGCCGATGAAGAATGGCACGGTGACAGCCACAACGATGAGGAACACCCCGACCGGCCAGTCGCGATCGTTGAGGCGCTTCTTGGTAATCGCATAACTCGGCCAAGCGAGCGCGAGCACCCACAGCGACTGGGCCAAGCTCGGGGCAACAATCTCCGTCGACGTGAAGTAGTCGGGCTGGATCAGATACGCGCCACCGATCAGAACGGCGAAGTACGCGATCGCGGCTAGCCAGAATGTGGCGCGTCCGATCCGCCCATCAAACGCGAGAAAGATCTTTATCAAGCGTTGCATCGGTCTGCGTCCTCATGCGTTGCTAAAAGAGTGACATGCGAAGAGCCGAACCAATCAGCAAGACGTCGCTTATGGAGCGGCACGTCACGACCGTAAGCTGACGATGCCTGACGGCCGCACCGCGCCCCGCAACTCCCAACCGTGGACACAACCATGCCCTCACTTCTCATCACCGGCGCTTCGAGTGGCATTGGAGCCGCCACCGCCGAAGCCGCTGTCGCAGCCGGCTACCGTCTGGCACTTGCGGCGCGATCGAAGGACAAGCTCGAGGCGCTCGTCGAACGGCTCGGGGCCGACAACGCTGCGGCCTACGGCTGTGACGTTGGCGATGCCGACAGCGTGCGTGAGACGATCGATGCTGCAGCCGCCGCGATGGACGGCCTCGATGCGGTGTTTGCCAATGCCGGCATCGGCGCATCGGCTGCGGGCACGGAGAACGGCGACCCCGACAACTGGCGCCAGATGATCCTGACGAACACGCTCGGCGTGGCGCTGACGGCCAAGTTCGCTATCCCGCATCTCAAGTCCTCGAAAGGCCACCTGATCGTCACGGGCTCTGTCGCGGGCCGGCGCAACTTCGGCGGCTCGATCTACGGCGCGACCAAGTGGTTTGTGCACGGGTACGTCGGCAACCTCCGCGACGAACTCAGCGGCACCGGCATCCGCATCACGCAGATCGCGCCCGGTATGGTCGACACGCCGTTCTTCAATGAAGCAAAACCGAAGGCGTTGCGGCCTGAGGATATCGCGCGGTCGGTGATTTACGCACTTGAGCAGCCGCCGAATGTCACGGTCGGCGATGTGCTCGTCTTGCCGACACCGTCGGACAACTAGGCCAACACCGGGCTGGCGCGAACGCCGTTGGCGGCCCGCGGATCGGCCAGGGTTGTCCGCGCATTAAAAGCCATGAGCAGGTTACGGCTTGCCGTTCGCCGCGCTGTTGCCCACGATGAGCACGTCCTTTCGCCACTCGCGGATCGCGCCATGACACCACTTGCCGGTCTCACTGTTATCGCGCTTGAACAGGCCGTCGCCGCACCAACCTGCACGCGGCGGCTTGCCGATGCTGGCGCGCGCGTCATCAAGCTGGAACGGCCCGAAGGCGACTTCGCCCGCGGCTACGACACAGCCGTCCATGGCGAGGCGACCTATTTCGTCTGGCTCAATCGCGGCAAGGAATCGGTCATCTGCGACCTCGGTCATGACGAGGATCGCAAGCTGTTCGAAGCGCTGATCTCCGAGGCCGACGTATTTGTGCAGAACCTGAAGCCGGGCTCACTCAATAAGCTTGGCTATCCGATCGAAGACCTGCGTGCGCGCAACCCGCGGCTGATTACGTGCACGATCTCCGGCTACGGCCCCGATGAGCCGTTCGCCACCCGCAAAGCCTACGACTTGCTGATCCAGGCCGAGGCGGGCCTCGCAGGGCTCACCGGCCCGCCGGACACACCGTCGCGGATCGGCGTCTCCGTCGTCGACGTTGGTACGGGCATGCACGCCTACGAGGCGATCCTCGAAGCGCTGATTGCCCGCGGGACAACCGGCCGGGGGACCGACATTCACGTCTCGATGTTCGAGGCGATGACCGAGTGGATGGCGGTGCCGCTGCTCCACGGCCGTTACGGCACGGCGCCTAAGCGGCAAGGTCTCAAGCATCCGTCCGTCGCGCCTTATGGCGTGTTCGCGTGCAGCGACGGCGTACCGGTCCTGCTCTCGATCCAAAACGACCGCGAGTGGCGGATCTTTGCAGCGGAACTGCTGGGAGATCCGGCCGTGGGCACGGATCCTGAGTTTGCAACAAATGTCGCGCGCGCCAAAAACCGTCGCCGCACGGACGACTTTGTCGCTGCCTGTTTCGCCATGGCGCCCGCCAGCGAGATCGCAAGGCGCCTCGACGCCGCCGACCTGGCTTACGGCCTCCTGAACGATGTCGCTGGCGTGCTCGAACATCCCTGTCTGGTGACGACCGAGGTCACACTTGCAGAGCGCACGGCCGAGATGCCGGCACGGCCCGTCCGCTTTGATGGTGCGCGCGCACCGGCCGGCCGCCGGGTACCTGCGCTCGGAGCACATACGGATGCCGTCCGCCGCGAGTTCGTCGGGCCGTCACGGCGGCGCCTGTAGTCAGCCGGCTCAGTTGACGCGGCCAAACGCCAGCCCTATCGACCGAGGGCAACGCAGGAAGGCCGCGCAGCTTATGAAAACCGACACGCCTCGCCCGATCCGCCTCAAAGACTACACGCCGTCATCACATCTGATCGACAAAGTCGACCTGACCTTCAAGCTCGACCCGACCGAGACGCTTGTCACGTCCCGGTTGTCGCTGCGGCCGAACCCGGCTGCGAAGAAGTCGGATGGCCGCCTGCGCCTTGATGGCGTTGACCTCGAGCTGAAATCGATCAAGTGCGACGGCCGCGTGGTGGCCGATGACGCCTACATCGCGGCCGCCGACAGCCTCTCCTTGACGGGCCTGCCGGACAAGCCTTTCAAGCTGGAGATCGTCACCCAAATTAATCCGTCGGCGAACACGGCCTTGCAGGGGCTTTACCTGTCGAACGGGATCTTCTGCACGCAATGTGAAGCGGAAGGCTTCCGCCGCATCACCTACATGCTCGATCGGCCGGACGTGCTCGCCGTCTATAGCTGCCGGATCGAAGCCGATGTCGACGCAGCCCCGGTGCTGCTGTCGAATGGCAACCCGAAGGAGCGCGGCACGCTGGATGGCGGCAAGCGGCACTACGCGATCTGGAAGGATCCTCACCCGAAGCCGAGCTACCTGTTCGCGCTCGTCGGCGGCAACCTGACGTCGATCGCGTCAGACTTCACCACGATGGACGGCGAAAAGGTCGACCTGCGCATTTATTGCGAGCCGGGACGGGAAGACCGCTGCGTCTGGGCGATGGATGCGCTCAAGCGCTCGATGACGTGGGACGAAGTCCGATTTGGCCGCGCCTACGACCTTGAGGTGTTCAACATCGTCGCGGTTGCCGACTTCAACATGGGCGCGATGGAAAACAAGGGCCTCAACGTTTTCAACGACCGGTTGATCCTCGCGTCACCGGAATCCGCCAGCGACTTCATCTACATCGCCATCGAATCTGTCGTCGCCCACGAGTACTTCCACAACTGGACCGGCAACCGCATCACCTGCCGTGACTGGTTCCAGCTCTGCCTGAAGGAAGGCCTGACCGTTTACCGCGACCAGGAGTTCTCAAGCGATGAGCGGTCCCGCGGCGTCCAGCGGATCGGCGACGTGCGCGGCCTGCGCGCGCATCAGTTTCCTGAGGATGCAGGCCCCCTCGCCCACCCGGTCCGGCCCTCAAGCTATATCGAGATCAACAACTTCTATACCGCGACCGTCTACGAGAAGGGTGCCGAACTCGTCCGCATGATCGCAACGATCGTTGGCGAGGCAGGCTTCCGCGCCGGCATGGACCTCTACTTTGAGCGCCACGACGGCGATGCCGCCACGATCGAGGACTTTATCGCCTGCTTCGAAGAAGCAACGGGCACGTCGCTGAAGCAGTTCTCGCATTGGTATCATCAGGCCGGCACGCCTGAGGTGGTCTGCAAGCTTGCCCACGACCGGGCAAAGAAGACGGCCGAACTCACCTGCGAACAGATCCTCCCCGAGACGCCGCAGAAGACGAAGCCCAAGCCGCTCCACATCCCGCTCGCCATGGCAATGTTCGATCCGGACGGGGCCGAACTGGACCTCAGCGACGGCGCGCCGAAGGGGTTCGCCGATGGCGTCCTGCACCTGACCAAGGCCAAGCAGACCTTCAAGTTCAAGCACATCGAAAAGCGGCCATTGCTGTCGATGCTTCGCGGGTTTTCCGCGCCCGTTAAGCTGACGTTGCCGACAAGCGAGCGCCAGCTTGCCTTCCTGATGGAACACGAGACCGATCCGTTCGCGCGCTGGGAGGCGTCAAATGATTTCGCGACGCGCCTGCTGATCGCACTGACGCGGAAAGGTGACAACGATGCCGTCCGCGAGCGCATTGCGATCTTTGCCGACGCGCAGGCAACAATCGTCGCTGACAAGGACCTGGAGACCGCCTACCGCGCTGAAATCCTGCGCCTGCCGAGCGAGGCGGATATCGCCCGTGAGTTGCAGCGCAACGTCGACCCTGACGCGATCCATGAAGCGCGCGACACCATGATGCAGCAGCTTGGCAAGCTGAACGGTCGTGTCCTCAAAGGCCTCTACGACACGTTAGCGACGGACGAAGCCTACGCGCCGACACCAGAGCAGGTCGGCCGCCGCAGTCTTCGCAACATCGCGCTTGTCTATCTGACAGCCCGCGGCGGCGCGGCTGATCGCAAGCGGGTCAAGGCGCACTTCGAGACCGCGTCGAACATGACCGATCAGGCGCTCGCGCTCACGATACTCGCACACGGGACGGGTAAAGCGCGCACCGAGGCGCTCGATGCTTTCTACGAGCAATGGCAAGACGATCAGCTTGTCCTGCAGACATGGTTTGCGGTCCAGGCAACGTCGGCTGCGAGCGGAACGCCGGCGCGCATGCGCACGCTCATGAAGCATCCGGCCTATAACGCGACGACGCCGAACACGATCCGCGCCGTCGTCGGCCAGTTCGCGATGGGCAACCCGGTCCAGTTCAACCGCGCCGACGGCGAAGGCTACAGGTTCGTCGCCGACCAGGTGCTCGCAATCGACAAGGTGAACCCGCAGGTCGCCGCGCGCATCTGCGGCAGCTTTCGGAGCTGGCGCGCGCTGGAGGCCGGTCGGAGGAAATTGGCGAAGGCGGCGATCAAATCGCTTGCGCAGTCGGACGGTCTCTCGCGCGACGTCTACGAGATCGCGACGAAAATTCTTGACTAGAGTCGTGTGAGTCGCACCGCGCCGCTTCGGGGCCCGAGGTTTGGGCACAATCGAACTGTTGTCCGACGGTCCGCCAGCCGCCGATGCCGGAGGGATTTATTCTCCCTCGACAGACAAGGTCCGCGTCAGCCACCTTTGGCGTGTTGGCAGCCTTGGGCAGGCAGCCGGCATCAGGGGCAAACCAGTACTGCATTCTTGGGGCGGGAGACTTGTGGATGGCGCGGACGGGGTCCGACCACCAGCGGGAGAGCTGTGCGCTCTGGGCGGGCGCGCACGTGCGCGGCGCGGGCCTTCTGGTCTGGCGCAGCCGCAAGCTCCCGAAAGCCGCGTTAGCGGCCGCCTTTGCGCAGGCTTGCGCGTTTGCTTTCCTCCTCATGCTGCTCCCTGCCAAGGCCGGCTCGACGTTTGCGCTGCCGGACAGCGTCTCTGAAACGTGGCTGCCGGTCCTGATGATGGGTATGGCGTTCGGCGCGCTCCCGTGGTTCGCCTTTGGAAGCGCGCGCAACGCGGCCGGAACTGACAGTGGTCCGGTTGAAGGCACCGCCGCCGACGCGAGCCTGCCGGACATGATACCGGCGCCACCGCCTGCGAACGCAGACGCCGGTGACTGCCGCGAAGCCCTCGCCCGCCTCACCGCACGCATGAGCCACGACTTGCGCACGCCGCTCAATGCCGTCATCGGGTTTTCAACGCTAATGCACCAGGAAGCCTTCGGCCCGGTCGGCGACGAACGCTACCGCGAATACGCCCGCCACATCGCACAGAGCGGCGAGACGCTGAGGCGCGCCACCGATGATGCGCTTGCAGCGACAGACCTGATCGCTCGCGCGCCGGGCAAAACGCTCACGCCGTTCTCACTCACGGCGATCGTCGACGCCATCCATGCACATCAGGACCTGCCAGCCATCGCCGACGGCGCGTCACTGGCGGCTGACGACGAAAGCGCAACGATGGCGCTTGGCCGGCAAGACGACATCGCAGCCGCCGTGATCCGCGCGCTTGCGATCAGCCTGCGCGATAAGGTGCCGATCGGCGCAGTCGCCGCAGACTGTACCGATCAGGCGGGCTTCGTCTGGCTGACGCTCAGCGTTCCAGTCGCAAACGCGGTTGCGACGGACGAGGCACCGCCGGCGGCCAACGCGGACGCCACGCCGTACCCGTCTGTTGACGATGACTTTGAGTTCTGCCTCGCGCAGACGATGCTCGAGACCATGGACCTGACGCTGATGCGCCACTGCGGGCCCGGTCACGTCACGCTGAAGCTTGGCTGCCAGCGCGCTCAACAGGCCGAATTGCCACTGTTCACCGAGTAGGCACCGCAGCGAACGCGAACTGCCGACTTTCAGCCCCGTCCCTAGCGATTGCCACCACGCCGACCGCGACGGCGCGGGCGCATCAGAGCGTCAGCCAGATCCGCGCGCTCGGCGACACTGAGCCCTTCGGCAACTTGCGGCACATAGGTCAGAGCCTGCCGACGCAGCGTTGTCAGCGTATCGATGTAATTGGTGGCAGCCTGTTCAAACGCTGCTCGGTCGAACGTGTCGGCACGCAGCGCCTCAATCATGGTACGCCGGGCCTCCTGCATTTGCCGGCGCAGTGGGCGCATCGCGTCGCGCCGCTCACGCATAACCTCGCGGATCGGTGTGCGTTTCTCCTCAGGCAAACGGCGAATGAAACGCGCGAGCGGCGGCCCGCCCAGACGCGGCGTGTCGAACCCGTGTCTGAACTTCCAGGCGACGCCCGCCGCGATCCCGATGATCAGCAGGTTGAGCGCGACGGAAAGCGTCAGAACGATCTTCACCCAGCGCGCCGTCCGCACGGGCGGCGCCGCAGGTGTCGGCGTGCTCATAGGACGTCCTCGCTGGTCATTTCGTAGAGCAGCGAAGATCCATAAGAGCCATTCGCCGTGTCATCTGACACAAGCCCTGAGGCGACCGCGAACGAGCCGAGGCTTGTCGCCGCTGTTTGTGTCATCCCGATCGCAACGCCCAGAACAAGCGCCGCTGCCATGACGGCTGCAGCGGCCGTCTGCTGCCCTAAGACGCGCGCGCGCCGCGGCGGCTTTGCTGCCGGGCGCGCAGATGCCGGGCCAGGAAACGCGATGATGTCGGCCGATTCATCGGTCGTCGTTTGCATGTCGGCGATCTGCGCCATGACGCCGGCTGAGATCCTTGCGCGCGCGGCGACACTCGGCCCGGACATGCCGGCCGCCATGGCGTGTCGTGCAACAGCCGTGGTCTCGTCAGCCACCTGCCGAGCCTGCTGTTCGTTATCTGACCGATCCGTCGTCATCGTCTTCGTTCCTTCTGCGCGGGCCACGGCCGGCCAGCGCGTCTCTCGTTCTCTCAAACCTACGCCGTATCGCGCGCGAGCGATGCAACGAGACTGCTCCACTCATCCGCCAACGCAGACTTCAACCCGCTTCGCCCGCGCCGCAAAAGCGACTCGAGCGCATCTTCAGACACCTGCATCAGCGCCGCCACATCGCGCTGTGACATCTCCTCGAAGTGGAAGAGCGTCACCGCGACCCGCTGCCGATCCGGCAGCGCATCAAGCGCTGCCTGCACCCGGCCCGCAGCATCGACGACCTCGATCGAACGCTGCTGCGCCGGGGCCACCGGCACCTCAGGCACGGCGTCGGAATAGTCGAGCCGCTTGCGGGCCCGCAGCCGGTCAATGGCGAGGTTCGCTGCGACCCGTCCGAGCCACGCCGGCAAGTTAAGCGGCCGCTCGAGGAGCGCGGACTTCTGTTGCCAGAGCCTGACTAGGCTCTCCTGCGCCACGTCCTCAGCCTCTGCCGGATCGCCGAGCAACCGGCGCGCAGACGCAAACGGTACGTGCAAGTGCCTGGAGACAATCTCGCCAAACGCCCGCTGGTCACCGTCGGCGGATCGCTGCAGCAAGTCGGCGTCGCTGGCCGTTTCCAGGTCCCCGTCTTTCAAAGCAACCGCGCCCATCGTGTGCTATCGCCTGCGCTGGTGGCGCCGACGCCTTAGTTTAGGGCGTCGGCGCAGTGTCGCCTAGATGCGAAGATCGGCCGGCTCCGTGAGCAGCGGAAACGCATTCTGGCCCTCGGCACGATCCGGGCCGCCACGACGGCCCCCGCGGTGATTATGCCGCCCACGGTGATGGCCACGACCCTGATGCCGGCCGCGATGACGCCAACCGCGTCCACGGCCCCGACCGCGACGCAATTCACCGCCGCGCAGGACGCCATCGTTGTTCAAATCGCGGCGAGCAAATCGTTCCTCGGCGCGGGTCATAAACGCACTCCGCGCGATCGAGCCAGCCTCCCGCGCCTCAAACCGATGCAGGAACCGCTCAACACGGTAGTCCCGCGTTTCCTGTTGGAACGCTTCTCGGTCTGCCTGATCGAGCTTGCCATCGCTGTTGCGGTCAAAGCGTGCGAACCGGGCATCGCTTGCAGCCGTCGCCTCGTCTTGCGTGATCCGGCCATCGTTGTTGGCGTCGGCCTGGCGCAGGCCTCGGAGGAAGCGCCGTCCGCGACGCGGGCCCGCTTCAGAGCCGATGATGTTTCGCCCTCTGAGACGCGGCGGTAGGTCGTCATCGGTGATGACACCGTCGCCGTTGAGATCAACGCGGCGGAACCGGTTGAGCGCCGCGGTCCTGAACTCTTCCTGAGAGACGGAACCGTCGCCATCCGTGTCGCGGCGGCGCAGCATGCGCTCGGCACGCCGGCCGATACGCTCCATGCGGCGCTCCATTCGTCGGCCGACCCGGGCGGCGATCTCTTCGCGCGACAGCGTGCCATCGCCGTCAACATCAAGACGGCCAAACCGGCCCCGCGCCCGCTCCATGAATTGGTCTTTTGTGACTTCGCGGCCAGCGCGCTCGCCACGGTCCCGCCCGTCACGGCCTTCGCGGGCGCCGTCGTCCTGCTGGGCGATGGCTGTGCCGATCAACACCGTGCTGACGACAGCGAGCCCTCCCGCCATTGCAATCGTAAAGGTCTTCATGATCACTCTCACCTGTTGTTTCCCCGGTCCTGCACGAAGAACGGGCAACGACGGCGAAATCCGTCGCGTTTTCTTCATCGATGAACTTTTGGGTGAGGCTGGTTAACCGAGCAGGTCGGTGAACGCGGCTGAGACGTCGGATTGGACGTCGGCGAGACGGGCTTCCAGATGGCTGAAGTTCGGCTCATCCGCGACGCCGGCCAGGAAGTGCTTGAGCCCCTCCGGCGCGCGCTCCTGCATGAATGGGCCGTCAAAACAAAGCCGCAGCACCTGCGTCAACGCATGGAAGAAACGGCTCGCGTCGACGAGGGCTTCGCCATGGCCTGCGAGGAGGCCCGCGTTATTGAGCTTGCGCAGCGCCGCCTCGGTGTTCGTGTCCAGGATCGCAGGCGTTTCGGCTGCATGGACGAGTTGCAGGAACTGCGTCAGGAACTCAAGCTCGACGAGCCCGCCGCGCGCTTGCTTCAGATCCCAAAGCCCGCCGCCCTTCTCCTTCCAGACCCGCTCCCGCATGTCGCGGACGGCGCCGGCCGTCGTCGAGCGGTCCCGCGGCTGCGTCAGCACATCGCAAATGGTCTGTTCGATCTCTTCGCGCAGATCATCCGGCCCAGCGACGACACGGGCGCGCGTCAGCGCCATGTGTTCCCATGTCCACGCGTCGTTGAGCTGGTACGGACCGAACCCATCCAAGCGCGTTGCAACCGGTCCCTTCTGGCCGGAGGGCCGCAGGCGCATGTCGACGGGGTAAAGCGTGCCTTCCGACGTTGGCGCAGTGAGTGCGGCGATCAGGCGTTGGGTGAAGCGGCTATAGTACTGGGTGGGTGACAGCGGCCTCGGCCCGGCCGATTCTTTCACGTGCGCGGGCGCATCGTAGATGACGATCAGATCGAGATCGGACGCAGCGGTCATCTCCGAACTGCCAAGTTTGCCCATCGCGATGACGGCTGACCCGCGGCCGCCGATCGCGCCGGTCTGGCGAATGAATTCGTGGCGGGTCGCGTTGTGGAGCGCCGAGATCAGCGCTTCGGCGAGATCAGCATAGGCGCGGCCGGCGTCGTCGGCGCCAACGGAGCCCGCAAGGACGCGGACGCCAATCAGAAACTGCTGCTCTGCGCCAATGACGCGGGCGCGATCAAGAAGGTCTTCGTATGTGTCGGCCTCTACGAACTGCGTTGCGACCAGCGCATCGACGGCGCGTCGCGACGGCAAGGATTCGCCGATAATGCGCGGGTCGACCAGCGCATCGATGACCGACCGCCGCCGCGCAAGCGTCTGTGCGAGCCGGGGCGCCGAGCCCACGATATCTGCGATCAGCCGCAGCAGATTGGCGTTGGCTTCGAGGAGCGCGAAGAACTGTACCCCCGCAGGCAGCTGTTCGAGCAGGCGATCAAACCCGATGACGGCGGCATCAGGATCGACCGTCTTCGCGAACGCTTCGATGAGCGCACCGTGCAGGTCGGTGAGGGCCTCCCGCGCGCGCTTGGTTGCGAGCGCACGATACCGGCCGCGATGCCAGCTACGGATGATCTCGACCGTTCGCCCCGGCTGCTTGAACCCCCGCTCGGCGAGAAACGCGAGCGTTGAGGGATCAGCATCCTCGCCAAAGAAAACCAGATTGTCGGCGTCGCCGGCCTTGACTTGATCGCCTGCGCCACCGATCCCGTTGCGCTCAAACAGAGCCGCGTAATGCCCGTGCACCCGCGTCAGGTGTCCGGTGAGCCGCTTGGCAAACGCTTCCGCGCTTGGGTCGCCACAGAAGGCTGCAAGCCGCGCCAGTCCCTCATCGGATGACGGCACCTGCTGGGTCTGCTCATCGGCGATCATCTGCAAGCGATGCTCAATGATGCGGAGCGCGCGATAGTCGGCGGTCAGCTCATCGGCTGCCTGCTCTGTAATCCAACCCCGGTGCGCCAGCCGCGCCAACGCTTCGACAGTTTCCGGCGTCTGCAGTTCGGGCTGGCGGCCGGCTGCGATGAGTTGCTGGGTCTGCGCAAAGAACTCGATCTCACGGATGCCTCCGCGGCCGAGCTTCACGTTGTGTCCGGCCACCGTAATCGCGCCAAAGCCTTTGTGCGCGTGGATCTGCCGCTTCATCGCATGGATGTCAGCGATCGCTGCAAAGTCGAGATACTTGCGCCAGATGAAAGGTCTGAGGCCATCCAGAAAATCACGGCCGGCTTCGAGGTCGCCCGCGACGGGCCGCGCCTTGATCATGGCCGCGCGTTCCCAGTTTTGGCCAACGCTCTCGTAGTAGACCGCGGCCGCGTCCATGGCGACGGCGACCTGCGTCGCGCCCGGGTCAGGACGCAGTCGCAGGTCTGTGCGGAAGACGTATCCGTCGGCCGTGCGCTGTTGAAGGAAACGGACGAGCTCCTGCGTCAGCTTGACGAAGAACTGGTGCGGCTCAGCGTTGCCCGAGACGCAATGGCGCTCGCGGTCGTAGACAACGATCAGGTCAATGTCGCTTGAGTAGTTGAGTTCGCAAGCGCCATGCTTGCCCATGCCGAGCACCGCGTAGCCCGATGCAAACTCGGGCGCGTCCGGCCGGTCCGTCTGCCAATCGCCCTTTGCCGCCGCAATTCGAAAGAGCGCGCGGACACCGACCTGGACGGCGGTGTCGGCAAACCTTGAAATGGCGCGCGTGACCTGCTGAACGGACCAAATCCCGCCAAGGTCTGCCAACGCGATTAGAAGCGCGGCCTCCGCCTTGGCAGCGCGCGCCGCCTTCATGAGCTCGTTGAGACCTGCGCGGTCCGGCGCCATCGCCGCCTGCGCATCCCGCAAGCGTTCCAGCAGATCGTTGAAGGCGAGGTTCGGCGCCGTCAGCGCAACCCGTGCAAGCCGCTGCGGGTCCTGCGAGATGAGCCCGAACAGAAATGGCGAACACGCACACGCACCGTCGAGCAGATCCGCCATAGGTCCAGTGACGATCGCGTCGACCTGATCCGGCAGGACGTGGGCAGCCGTTGCGGCCTTGGCGAACGCGTCGCGATCAAAGCCCCGCTGGTCCTCAAGACCGGCGGTCCTCGGAAAAGCGTCGGGCCGCAACCGGGCCGCAAGTGTCGAGGCTTCAGTGCCGATCATGCCTGCGTTGCTAGCACACGTTCGCGCGCGTGCGACACCGGCGCGGCATGCGCAGGCGGCGTGTCAGTAGCGGCAAACTCGAGCGACACGGCGAGGCCAGGCGCATTGTCTTCAAGGCGCAGCTCAGCATCATGCAGATCGGCGATCGCGCTGACGAGGCTAAGCCCGAGACCGCTGCCGTTTGTCGAGCGGCTGGCCTCAAGCCGCCCAAACCGCTCAAGCGCGCGGGCGCGATGCTGTGGCAGGATCCCCGGACCGCGGTCCGCAACGGTCAGATAGATCCGCTTGTCGCGCACCTTCAACGCGAGGCGGACGTCTGGCGGCCGCAGCCCATCACCGGGAGAACCGTTGCACTTCCGACCGTACTTGACGGCGTTCTCGACGAGGTTGGTGACGGCTTGCGAGACGAGATTGCGGTTGCCGACGATGAAGGCGCCATCGGTGAGTGCCGCCTCGAACGTGCCGCCTTCGTCTTCAATCAGGGGCCCGTAAAGTTCCGCGATATCTCCCATCAAGGCGCTGAGATCGAAGGTTTCGAAGGAGCGTGTGACCGCGCCCGCCTCGAGACGCGCAACGAGGAGCATCGCGTTGAACGTCCGGATCAGCGCATCCGCATCATCGATCGTCCGCGTGAGACCGTCGCGTAGCTCCCCGTCTGACTTCGCCGTGCGCAGCACCGTCTCGGCGCGGGCACGCATCCGGTTCAGCGGCGTCTTCAGGTCATGCGCGACGTTGTCTGAAACCTCCTTAAGCCCGACCATGAGCTGCGCGATGCGATCGAGCATACGGTTTACGGCGCACGCTAACTGATCAAGCTCATCCTGATCCGCGGACTGGCCGAGGCGACGGGCGAGATCACCCGCCATGATCTCCTCGCTCTCCTGCGTGAGCGCGGCCACGCGCCGGGCTGTACGCTGCGCCAGCAGATAGCTCGCGGCGAGCGCCACAACGCCAAGTACGATCAGGGCTGCGAGGAACGAATAAAGGAGCCGGTTAGCAAGCGCCGCGACCGGCTGGAGCGAACGGGCAAGCGAGAGCGCACCGCCGGAGCGAAGCTCGCGGTCGACCCGCGCGATCAAGGTACCGTCGGCGAATGGGCCTTGTTGGCCCACCACGCGGTACGTTGACTTTGGCGATGCCTGGTCTGGCGCTGCGAGCGTGCCGGCAAGCGTCTGGCCGGCGGCATCTGCGACACGGAACGCACGGTCAGGCGTCGCAGTCAGCGCCGCGGCGAGGCCTGCCGGACCGGTCTGCTCGCCAAGCGTCGCGAGCGCTGCGGCCTCGGCTTGAAGGGCTGTTACCCGCTGACGGGTCAGCTCGCTGACGACAGCAGAGTAGGCATAAGCGACAAGAAGGGCAGATAGCGCTGCAACCACAGCTCCGATGAGCAATGTGATCCGCGCGGACCTCGACCGGGCGAGATGCGCGATGGGTGTGCCTTGCCAGCCCACCGCGCGTTACGCTGCCGGCGGCCGGATGGCGTATCCGGCGCCGCGAACGGTGTGCAGCAGCGGATGATCGAAACCTTTGTCGATCTTCGCGCGCAGGCGAGAGATGTGGACGTCGATTACGTTTGTTTGGGGGTCGAAGTGATAGTCCCAGACATTCTCAAGAAGCATGGTCCGCGTCACGACCTGGCCAGCGTGCTTCATGAGATACTCGAGCAGGCGAAACTCGCGCGGCTGAAGTGTGATCGATTGGCCGGCCCGCGTGACGCGGTGTGACAGCCGGTCGAGTGTCAGGTCGCCAACCTCATAGCGGGTTTTTTGTTCTTCGGCGCGGGGCCGCCTGGCGAGCGCCTCGACGCGCGCTAGCAGCTCCGAAAACGAATACGGTTTCGTCAGGTAGTCGTCGCCACCAGCCCGCAGGCCCTGCACGCGATCATCGACATCGGCCAGCGCCGAAAGAATGAGTACGGGCGGCATCGACTCCATCGCTTCGCCGAGATCGCGGAGAACGCTGAGCCCGTCGCGTTTCGGCAGCATGCGGTCGACGATCAGCACATCATAATTGCCATCGCGCGCAAGCGAGAACCCTTCATCGCCATCGCCGGCAATATCGGCGGTATGACCGCTCTCGCCGAGGGCCTTGCGAAGGTATTCGGCGGCTTCCGTATCGTCCTCGATAATGAGTATGCGCATTGGCTTTCGTCCGACTTCCGGCGTTCGAGACAGGAAAGGGCGCGGATGAACCGCGCCCCTCCCGATATAGGCAACGAAGTAGGGCGCCGCAGCCCTACTTGAACTGCACGGCGACCAAGCGGCGGCCCTGCGCCGTCTGGACCGTAAGAAGGACGGCCGGGCGGCCGAGCTTCTTTGCGCGATCAACAGCGGCGCGCACATCACTCGGACGGCTCACCGCCTGGCTGTTGACCTGCGTGATGATATCGCCGGCCTGCAGACCTTTGGTGGCTGCATCGCTGTTGTCCTCGATCTCAGCGATCACGACACCGCGTTCGATACCACGATCCGGAGCGCGCAAGGTCGTCAGCTCAAGGCCCAGCGACGCGACTGCCGTTGGGCTCGATGGGCTTTCCGGCTGAGCCGGCTGTTGCGGCGCATTACTCGCCGTTGATGCGCCCGGGAACGTGCCAAGGTTCACCTTGATCGTTTGGTCGTCAGCGCCGCGGCGGACGCGGATATCAACCGACGAGTTTGGTGAGAAGGCTGCAATCTTACGCGCAAGGTCGCGGCTGTCACTGATCTTCTCGCCGTTGACCTGCAGGATCGCATCGCCTGCCTGGAGGCCCGCTTTCTCAGCCGGACCGCCGCCGGTAACTTCGTTGATCAGCGCACCGGTCGCTTCGGCGAGGCCGAGGCTTGCTGCGATGTCCTTGTCGACGTTCTGGATGCGCACACCAAGCCAACCGCGCTTCACCGAGCCTGAACGCTTCAGCTCTTCGATGACACTCTGCGCGGTGCGGGCCGGCACTGCGAACGCGATACCGACGTTGCCGCCAGACGGCGAGTAGATCGCCGTGTTCACGCCGACGACTTCGCCCTTAAGGTTGAACGTCGGGCCGCCGGAGTTCCCGCGGTTCACCGCAGCATCGATCTGGATGAAGTCGTAAGGGCCCGAGCCGATGTCGCGGTTGACCGCTGACAGGATACCAACGGTCACCGTCCCGCCGAGACCAAATGGGTTGCCGACGGCCACCACCCAGTCACCAACGCGCCCGAGGTCGCTCGCAAACTTGACCGGCTTGAACGTCTTGTCGGACTCGATCTTGAGCAGGGCGAGGTCCGTGCGCGGGTCAGCGCCGACGAGCTTCGCCTCGTAGCTCTCGTTGCGGCCGAAACGGACTGTGATCTTTTCCGCCTTGTCGATCACGTGGTTGTTTGTGACGACAAACCCGTCTGCCGAAATGACGAAGCCGGAGCCCTGGGCGGCACGGCGCGGGGCTCGCGGCCGGCGGCCGTTCGGCGCCTGGCCCCGCGGCATGTTGCGGAAGAATTCGTTAAGCGGATGATCGGGCGCGAGGTCCGGGAAGGGCGTGCGGCCACCGCGGCGGCCGTTTGGGTTGCGCGGCGTCCGGTTCTGGGCGAGCTGCCGTCCGCCGGTGCTGACGTTGATCGACACGACTGAAGGCTTCACCTGCTCGACGATGTCGGCGAACGTCATCGGTGCATTGACGCCGGGCTGGAGCTGGGCGGCAGCCGGGCTCACCAGCATCAGAGCGCCCGCGACGGCCGCCAGTCCGGTCGTTGCGGCAAGGCCGCGAGAGCGCGATGTCCGAAGGGCCTTCCCACCCTGGCGCGCATTTGATCTGGTCATCCAAAACGTCCTTTTCCGACAGTCTTCCGTGTTGTGACATGTGGCTACAAAAGTCCGCGTTACGCGGCTATGTCGGCATTATTAAATCGCGGTAACACGCGCCATAGCTTCGCCCGGATCGGCATGCGGATATGACGACGGGCGGGACTGATTCGGAAGTTTGGGCGGGGCCTTGCGATACCCTCAGGATTTGAAACGGCGCCATCGCGAGCCGCGCGAGCTTCGGCTGGCGAAGCGCATGGTGCTTGCGGGCACTTTGAGCGTCATAAGCACAGGCGCGTTTGCCACTGGCGCGGCGAACCTGCCTCGGCCTGAAAGCGGCGGGGTCAGCCTCAGGCCGATCGCTGTGTTTGGCGAAGATCAGCGCGTCGGCCTTCCACGGAAACTCCGACACTTGCGCAAGTCAGTCGGGCTCCTGTTCAACAACGACGCGCGAACGGTCTGTTCCGCGTTTTGCGTGGCCGACAACGTCATCGCGACGGCCGCGCACTGCCTGGCGCGCGGCGAAGGCAAGGCCCGGGTCAGCTTGTCGACGTTCCGCTTTGCGCTGAAGGGCCTCCCCGGCGAGCCCTCATCACGCCTTGCCGGCGCGCCACGCGGCGCAGTTCGCAATCATCTCGTCTCAGGTCTCGGCTCGACGGCCGGCGGCGCGCCCGTTGATGCCTCCCGGGACTGGGCGCTCGTGCGCCTCGCTCAGCCAATTTGCGAAGGTAGCGCGCTTCAGGTCAGCAGCCGAACGCCCCGCGCCATCTCAGCGCTTGCCGGCAGCCAGCGCCTGTTCCAGGTCTCGTTCCATCGCGATGTTGCGGACTGGTCGCTCAGCTACTCAAACCCCTGCCCGCCGCCGGGCGAGAAAGCCAAGATCAGCAAGCGTGATCTTGCCAGGGAGTTTGGCGCGCATGATGACCTGGTGCTGCACCAGTGTGATACCGGCGGCGCCTCATCGGGGTCACCGCTGTTGATGTTAATCCAGGGGAAGCCGCGTTTCGTCGGGGTCAATGTCGGCACGTATGTGCAAACGCGGCTGATGATGCGGGCGGGAAAGGTCGTACACCGGTTCCGAGCGGACCCGATTGCAAACACGGCCGTTGCAGCTCAAGCATTCGCCGACCACGTCGGCGTGCTGTCAGCCGCGCAAGTGCTTGTGACGAGAGCGGAAGTCAGGGCGCTGCAGACCGGCTTGCTGCGCGCCGGGTACAACGTTGGCGTGGCGGACGGGAGCTTTGGCCCGCTCACCGGGGCCGCGATCCTCGCGTTCGAACGTGACGCTGGTCTGGCGCCACTCGGCATACCGCGCAGACGCGTGCTCGAAGCGCTACGCGGTGCTGCGCCGCGACTGTCCAACGATGAGGTGACGCGCGGGGCAGAGCGCACGACGGCGCCAACAGGTGCCACGTTGGAAGCGCCGATCAACCTCGGTCGCTAGCCGCGCTGGTTGTCAGTCAATTCCGCAAGCCGCTTGCGTTCAGCTTCGCTCAAGTCGCCTTGAGATGCGGCCACGGCGGCGGGCCGGCTGCGTGCGCTGCGCAAGACGAGCCAGCCAACACCGGCAAGCAGGAGAACGGGCGCGAGCCACAACAGGTAGGTGCGCGCGTTGAACTGCGGACGCAGCAGAACGAACTCACCGTAGCGCTGCACGAGGAACGTCTTGACCTCGGCGTCCGTGTCGCCGGCTGAAATCCGCTCGCGCACCTTGACGCGCAAATCCTTGGCGAGCAGCGCGTCGGAATCGTCAATCGACTGGTTCTGACAGACGAGGCATCGAAGCTCGGACGACAGCGCGCGGGCGCGCGCCTCCAAGGCTGGATCAGGCAACCGCTCGGACGGCTCAATCGCAGCCGCCGGGAGCGCACTTAAGATCAAGACGGCCGCGATCGCCGCGCGAATCACCTTCATGCCGGAACATCCACGGGTTGCACCTTTGGCCGGCGCGGCGCCCCAATCCGCAGGCGGCGGTCCGACAACGACATCATGCCGCCGAGGAACATGATCAGCGCGCCGATCCAGATGAGCCGTACAAGCGGGTTGAAGTAAACGCGGACCGTGTAGCTCTGGCCGTCAGGCTGGCGGTCGCCGAGCACGGCGTACAGGTCGCCCAGCATGTCCGGGAGAATTCCGGCTTCAGACGTCGACTGCGCTGGCGCGGTATAGCGCCGTTTCTCAGGTGAGATCGTCGTCGTCGAGCCATTCCCGCGCGTCACCGTCATCGTCGCGCGTTCCATGGTGTAGTTTGGCCCTTGATCGGGTGCGGCGCCATCGAAGCGCACGGTATAGCCAGCAATTGAAACCGTCTGACCTGGCGCCATGACGTTGATGGTCTCGGCGCGATACGCCGACGTCGCGACGATGCCGACGGTCATCAGGCCAACACCGAAGTGCGCGATCGCCGTGCCGAAAGCTGACCGCGGAAGACCTTTGAAGCGGGCCCAGGCGACATGTGTCTCGACGTCGCCGAAGCGGGCGCGCGTCACGAGTTCGTAAACCGCGGCGAGCATGACCCAGAGCCCGAGGCCGAGACCGATCGGTGCGAGCCACGGCCCGCGGTAGAGCACGGAGTAGCTTGCGATGGTGATCAGGATCGCCATAGCTGCGACCGCGAAGAGCCGCTGCATCGCGGCTGCAAGATCACCCCGCTTCCAGGCGAGCATCGGCCCGAACGGGAGCGCGATCAAAAGCGGGATCATGAGCGCGCCGAACGTCAGGTCGAAGTACGGCTCACCGACGGAGATCTTCGCGCCTGTTATGGCCTCGAGGGCGAGCGGGTAGAGCGTGCCGATCAGAACGGTGGCGCAGCTCACCGTCAGCAGAACGTTATTGAGAACGAGGCTGCCTTCGCGACTGATCGGGCTGAAGATGCCGCCCTGGCGCAGCGATGAGACGCGGGCTGCGAACAGCGCCAACGCCCCGCCGACGAACGCAATCAGGATTGCAAGGATCACGACGCCGCGTTCGGGATCGACCGCAAACGCGTGGACCGACGTCAGGACACCGGAGCGCACCAGGAAGGCGCCCATCAACGACAGCGAGAACGTCAGGATCGCGAGCAGCACGGTCCAGATCTTCAACGCCTCGCGTTTTTCCATCACGAGCGCTGAATGGAGGAGTGCGGTGCCAGCGAGCCATGGCATGAATGACGCGTTCTCGACCGGATCCCAGAACCACCAGCCGCCCCAGCCAAGCTCATAGTAGGCCCAGTACGAGCCAAGCGCGATCCCAACGGTGAGGAACATCCAGGCGGCCAGCGTCCAAGGCCGCACCCAGCGCGCCCAGGCCGCATCAAGCCGGCCCTCAATCAGCGCTGCAATCGCGAACGAAAATGCGATCGAGAAGCCGACGTAGCCTGCATAAAGAAACGGCGGGTGGAACGCGAGGCCAGGGTCCTGAAGGATCGGATTGAGGCCGCTGCCTTCAAACGGGGCCGGGTCCATCCGCAAGAACGGGTTCGACGTGAAAACGATAAAGAGCCCGAAAGCGAGACCGATCGCACCCTGAACCGCGAGCACGTTCGCGCGCAGCCGCGTTGGCAGGTTCGTCCCAAACAGCGCGACCGCCAACCCGAACACCGCGAGCATGAGAACCCACAGCAGCATCGAGCCCTCATGGTTCCCCCAAACGCCGGTCACGCGATAGAGCAGCGGCTTGTCGGAATGCGAGTTGAGATAAACATTAGAGACGGAGAAGTCGGAGGCGACATACGCGTAAGTCAGCGCGCCGAAAGAGATCGTCAGCAGCGCACATTGCGTGACCGCGCTCGGCCGCGCCGTCAGCATCAGGCGCTCGTCGTTGACGAGATGACCGATCAATGGCCCGCCCATCTGAAACGCCGCGACGGCGACCGACAGGATCAGCGCGAAATGTCCAAGCTCGACGATCATGGGCTCACTCTGATGCGGCTGTTGGAGAACTGCCGGTCTTATGCGTTGCGCCGGGCCCGAGCTTTACGCCACGTTCTTTGAGAGCTGCGGCGACTTCAGGCGGCATGTAATTCTCATCGTGCCGGGCGAGCACGGTGTCTGCGGTGAACGCACCCGACGGGTCGAGGCGGCCTTCGGCGACGACGCCCTGCCCCTCGCGGAAAAGATCAGGGAGAATGCCTTCGTATGACACCGGTACCGTCTTGAGCGTATCGGTGACACCAAAGCGGATCTTTGCGCCCTCGCCGCGGACGACGGAGCCTTCAGCAACCAGACCGCCGATCCGGATGCGCTGGCCTGGCGCGACACCCTTCTCTTCAATGTCGCTTGGCGCATAAAAGAAAACGATCGTATCGCGCATGGCGAGCAGCACGAGCCCGCTCGCGATCGTCAAGGTGATGACCGCTGCGATGATCAGAAATCCGCGTCGTTGCTTCCGGGTCATGAGATGGCGTTCGGTGAGGTCATTGGGCGCGGCTGGTGGCTAGGACTTAACGAGCCCGAGGGCGCGCGCGGATTTCTTGATTGCATCGAGCGCATCGGCGTTCTCTGAAAGCGCTGCCTGAGCACGTGAGAGAACGCTTGCGGCTTTCTCACGATCCCCAAGCACCATGTAGGCGCGCATCAGCCGCTTCCAGCCATCGAGGTCCGTGCTTGTCGTACCAAGCCGCTCATCGAGCCCGGCGACCATGTTCCGGATCATCGCCATCTGCGCGTCGGGGGGGAGCGCTTCAGCGGCCTTCACGTCGTCTGCATTCGGGCCGGCCGCCTGCGCGACACGCTGCCGGGCCGCAATTGCCGCAAGCCGCTCCTCAACCGCGTTGCGCCCGCGCGTGCCCGGCTGGGTCTTTTCCCTGAGTCTTTCAAAGGCGGACTTCGCAGCATCGAAATCGCCGCGCTGCTCGTTTGCAATCGCGATCCAGAACGCGGCGTCGAACCGGTTGGGTTCCGCTTTGGCGACAGATTGATAGAGCGCCAGCGCTCGGTCTCCGACGACACCGCGGTCGCGCGCCACAAGGGCGTCAGCCAGCCCCTTCTCGCGCACGGGCGACGCGCTGTTGAGTTTGATCGCGCGATCGAATGCGGCAACGGCATCGGGATAGCGCCCAAGCCGAATGTAGAGCGGGGCGAGCAGATCCCAGCCGCGGGCATCGTCCGGCCGCTTCTGAAGGGTGGCTTCGAGGCGCTGCACAAGCTGCGGCAGGGTTAACTGATCGAGGGGAATTTGGAGGCGGGCGGCGCGCGGCTGATCCGGCGTCTGCGGCGCGCCGAGCGGCAGGTAAGACGCAAGTGTAGCGATCGGGATAAATGCAGCGGCGGCGAACGCGGCTATGGCGCGGATGCGAGAGCCCTTAGGCGAGGCATCGACGCCATCACTACCGCTGGCATCGGCCTTCAGCAGTCGGCGGGAAACCTCGACGCGCGCTGACTTCGCCTCAGCCTCCGCGATGATGCCCCGCGCTTCATCGGCGTCGATCTCGCGGAGCTGATCCCGGTAGACGTTAAGGTCAGCGTCGCGGCGGCGGGTCACAGCGCGGCGGCCACCATCGCGGAGCAGCGGCCACGTGATGGCAACGACTGTGATCGCAGTCAGGACAGCGGCGGCGAAGAAAAAGCTCATTGCTCGCGATATCAGAGCCTCGAGGCGAAAGGTCAATCCGGCGGCTGTGCGGCAGTTGGCGCAAGCGCTCCGGTTTGCCCCGGCGGTGTCATCCTAACTGCCCGGTAACAAAAGCTCCGCCCTGAGGCCACCTGATGGCGCGCGGCTCAAGGTAAACGATCCGCGATAGAGGCCGGCCAGATCGTTCACAATCGACAAGCCAAGGCCGGAGCCGGGCTTGCTTTCATCGAGCCGCTTGCCCCGTTTGACGATTTC
Organism: Pseudomonadota bacterium; assembly: GCA_038523925.1. Taxonomy (GTDB): domain Bacteria; phylum Pseudomonadota; class Alphaproteobacteria; order Rhizobiales; family Hyphomicrobiaceae; genus JBCBWG01. The sequence goes on from JBCBIY010000009.1 coordinate 76,258, forward strand.
GGCGCACTGCGCATCCGTTAAGCCCGGGCCGTTGTCGTCGATGGTCAGCTTGATGCGCGACTCGCCCGTCGTCGCTTTCGAGATCCGTTTGGCCTTCATGACGACTTTGTCCTGCGACCACTTGCACGCATTGTCCATGAGATTGCCAAGCAGCTCTTCGAGGTCCTGCTTCTCACCGCGGAACCGAAGTCCCGGTGGAATGTCGACGGTGAGCTCGACGCCCTTGTCCTGATAGATCCGTGACAATGCGCGCTGCAAGGCCTCGGCAACGGGCTTCACCTCAGTCACGCGACCAATGGTGGTCACCCCCGCCGCCATGCGTGCGCGGTCGAGGTAGTGGCCAATCAGCGTCCGCATGAGTTCCGCTTGCTCTGCAACTTTTGCAGAGAACGGCGTCTTCATGTCGGCGGCCTCGTTCGTAATGACCGCGAGCGGCGTCTTAAGCCCGTGTGCCAGGTTGCCGACCTGCGTCCGCGCGCGGTCGATAATTTCCTGATTGGATTGGATGAGTGCGTTGAGCTCGGTTTGAAGGGGCTCAATTTCAGTTGGCAGATCACCCTGCAAGCGTTCGACCTCGCCGGATCGAATCTCAGCAAGACCGACGCCGATCTGGCGCAGCGGCTTCAGGCCAAAGCGCACCTGCAGGAAGGTCATCGCGATGAAGGCGAGCCCGGCAAGTGCGAGTGCTGCGGCAAGCAGCGTCCGGAAGCCGGAACTCTTGGCGGTGACCCAGTCGAGCGGGCCGGCCACAATAAACGCGTAGGCCGGGCCGGTCTCTTCAGGACCCACGCGATGGACGAGCTGCGCGATCCGGATCGGCCGGTCGTTGGGCGCCTTGCCGTCAGACCAGCGAATGCCCTCGACGTCGGGATCGATATCGCTTTTGACGGGCGCCACCGGAATGCGCCCCGTCGCAAGCGACCCCGACACAAGCGTCTTGCCGATGTTTTCTTCGAGCGGCGCGATCTGCCAGTACCAGCCTGACTCGTTGATCTCGAAGAGCGCTTCGCCAACGTTGGTCGGGCGATCCGGAACGGCGCCGCCGCTTGCGGTACTGTCTGCGAGAACCACGTAAAGAAACGTCTTGATGCGGCTGTCGAAGTCGGACCGGACTTCGCGGGTGTAGATCGTGAAGATCAAGAGCCCGGCGAGCGGGAGTACGATCGCGGCCCAAAGAGCCGCGGTCATAAACAGGCGAAAGGCGAGTGAGTTAAGACGCATCGCCGTCGGCGCTCAGGCGATAGCCGAGACCGCGGACCGTGTGAATCAAGTCCGCCGGAATCTTCTTGCGCAGGCGGCCGATGAACACTTCGATCGTGTTGGAATCGCGATCGAAGTCCTGGTCGTAGAGATGCTCGACGAGTTCGATGCGCGACACGATGCGATCGTTGTGATGCATGAGATACGCGAGCAACCGGTACTCATGCGATGTGAGTTTGATCGCCTGCCCGTTGCACGTCACGCGCGCTGACTTGGTGTCGAGCACGACCGGCCCGCATTCAATCTCACTACGGGCGTGCCCTGCGGCCCGCCGGACTTGAGCGCGCACCCGCGCCAGCAACTCTTCCATATGGAAGGGTTTTGCAAGATAGTCGTCAGCGCCCGCATCCATCCCGGCGACCTTATCGCTCCACCGGTCGCGGGCAGTCAGAATGATGACCGGCATTTTCCGATCCGCGCGCCGCCACTGCTCGAGCACGCTGATGCCATCCATCTTCGGCAAGCCAAGGTCGAGGATCACGCAGTCGTAAGGCTCCGTGTCGCCGAGGAAGTGGCCCTCCTCGCCGTCGAAAGCACTGTCGACGGCAAAGCCGGCATCGGTCAGCGCAGTCTTGAGCTGACGGTTCAGGTCCGGTTCGTCTTCGACAACAAGGGCGCGCACGGGCTTGCCTCCCTGGCTCTGCTTCTCTCGCTTTTAGCGGCGTTTGGGTGTCTGGCCAAATGGCTTGCGCGCGTTCACGGTCTCGGTCTTCAGCCGGCCGCGTTTATCACGCAGCACGACCCGGTAGACGAACGCGCCGTCGACCCGGCACAGCGTCGATTTCACGATCCTGTCGTTGCCCACGGCGCGGGCCGCATCGCTCAGGCTTGCGACGCCGGCGAGCTTTTCGCGCGCAACAATTTGCGAGGCGGCCGCCCAATCCTTCACGCACTTAAAGCGGGAATCGGCCGACGCTGGCGCCGGCGTTAGCGTCGCCGCAGCCAAAACTGCGATGGCTGCGAGAATGGGTGACCTCTTTATCATGTCGGCGACGATAGAAAGGCGCCGCTGAACTCAACGTGAATGTGCGCGCGAGCGGATGGACCACCTATCCGTGCAAGCGGGTTGAAGCGCGCATGCGGCCAAACACCGTCAGCAGGACGCCGGAGATTCCGCCGAGCGCTTGCAGGATCTGGATGACGTGCGCGCCGATCTGTTCGACCATCGCCGCACTCAACGACAATCCGACGAAGGGGCCGACGATTGGAAGTACGGTCGAGAGCGTCGTGATGAAGGCGCCCCACAGCGTGATGGACTGCGCCCACCACTTTTCGCCGAGCGGCTTTGGGTCGGCGTTGGTCGAATGGGTACTCATGGGGGAGGTCCTTGGTGTCTTGAGGGTTGAGGGGGGCGCTTGCGGGCTTGATGCGGACGCCTGAGCGAGCGCCGCTTTGCGGCTCGCAGCAACGCGATTGAGCCAGCCGCGTCCAAAGCGCCAGAAGTGATGGAGGGCGCGGTAGCGGCGCTCGCGCGCATCTGCGTAGGCGCGGATCAGAGGTGCGACATCTGCAGACAAGATTGCGCCCATCGTGATGGGTCCGATCTCGCCATCGACGCTGACGCCGACAGCGCGCTGCAACAGCCGCGCGGCACCGCGCACGCCATGGTTCACGGAGGCATCGAAGTGCATCAGGTCGAGGCCGGCGGGCATTTCGCCAGCGCGGCTTGGGCGCCAGTAGAAGACGCGATAGATCGCGCGGACTTCACGCTCGCGAATAGCCTTGAGCGCGCCAACAAGCTCGGCCCGCGATCCACTGTTGAGCGTCCACTTTCGGTAGCGGGCGAGCGTCGCAAGCGTGATGCCTTGGTTGGTCGGGCCGCCCGGGTCGTACCGGTCGTTGGTGTAGCCGCCTTCCATCTTGAGGACGTGGGCCAGCGCTGTTGCGAACGCGTCGTTATCGTCGCCAGGCACAGCCTCATCGACATCGACGCTGCCGCCGACACGGCGAACGCCAAGCAGACGGCTTGCTGCAAATCCCGCGACCGTCACCGCGTCGGACTGGTTGCCGCCAAGCAGAAACAGTCTCTCGCGTGTGCGGCCGACGTAGAAACCGACATGGCCCGCGGTCGGGCTCGCACCGCGCCGCAGGACGACGATGTCGCCGGGCCGCGGATCGTCTGCAGCCTCGCCGTAGTCGAGGTATGATCGCGCGCGGAGGGATCCGGTCGACGGCAAGCCTGCACGCGCCAGGCACGCGCCAACGAATGCCGCACACCAGGGCACCGCATCGTCCTTAATCTGCGCATGACCCGCGTCGCGATAGAGCGCCGCAACACGTGCATTCGTCTGCCGACCAGAGGCTTCGGCCACTCCATAGAGCGCCCACGCCTCGGCCATCCATGCCGGCTGGTTCATTGTCTCACCGATGTTTGAATCTGGCGCGCTCAGACGGTCGCGATTGCCGGTGTGCCGCGGCCGTAGCTCGCACCGACCTGATAGATCCTGCACGTGACAGCCTCCGGCATCGCGCCGAAGTCGGCTGCGGCATCAGCCGCCGCGTAAGTCGCGGCCGGTGCACCAGACGTCAGCGTGCGTACGACGGTTTCGCCATTGAGAATGTCGACCTCGTAGAGTTCGCCATCTTCGGCGAGCGGGACTTCGCGCTGCTCCCAGCTATCGCCGCCCGCGCGGGTTCGCCGCGTCCATGAGAGAGCGAGGCCGGCGGGCGAGCGTGCGCCGCGGACGTGAACCGGCGCAAACGGCCGGGCGCCGACGCCGTCGAACGCATGCGAGGCTCTGCGAAAGTCCGGCCCGCCAAAGTCGCGACCGGCCGGCCCATAGCGCCACGAGAATGCGCGCTTGATATCGGATGGGCTGAGGTCGAGACGCGCAACCCGCCCGTTTAGCAGAACGAAAGCGGCTCCGGCAGCGGTCTCACTCATGGCCGCGGTCTCCGTCCCGGACTGTCCCCGCAGGAACGTCGATAACCGGTAGGTGCGCGGCCCGATCAGCTCGGCGCTCGCAAACTGAATGACTTCCCACTGCCCATCGACGTGCTGGACCGCCGCGACGTTGCTACCGTTGATGACGTCGATCTGGGACCGACCCTCAAGCGCACCAGCCGTCAGCTTCACGTCCACTGAGGCGCCGTGGTTCCAGCGATGCCCGACACCCGTCGGCATGACGCTCTGCAACCGGCCCATGACGGCCGGCGCGGCAATCGTCGTTGCAAGCTGATAGCCGCTTTCCGTTGCCGTCTTGTAGACGCTGATCGCGCCCGGCCATGGCGTCTGCGAAGCTGCGATGTAGGCGGCTTCCGGAGACTCAGTGCCGCTCAGCAGTGGCAGGTCGAGGAAGTGCAGGTCGACCTTGCCGCTGAGAGGCGCGGCCGGGACCGCCGTCTCGCGCGTGGCGCCCTGGACGCCTGAGTAGACGTCCCTGTCGACTGAGACCGCATCGATGGCACGGGGGCCATGATCTGCGATATCAGAGATGCGGACCGGGAGCTGCCGGTTGCCGACATCGAGTAAGATCTGGTCGCCCGGTTCGAGCGCCATCGCGCTTGGCGGCAAGGAGAGCGCGGCCCGCTCCCGCTGCGCCCAAGTCTCATAGAGCCACGTCGCCGCGATCGCGCCTGCGTCACGCTCATCGAGCATCAGCGCAAGTTCGGCCGTCGACTCGCGCGAGGAATAACGCGTCGTCCGCCGCGCTTCGGCGATCTCGGCGGCATAGTCGCCATCGCGCGCAACGTAAGAGAGTTTGATCGTCCGCGGCAGGTCGGTTTCCTGGCCACGCGTCACCGAGATGAGCGACGCTCCAGGCTCGGTCTCGACCGTATCGCCAGGCGCGATCGTCAGCGCGGGCACGCCATCGGCGCGATGCCGGATACGCAGCTTGCCGCCGCTCTCGTGGATGTCGAGGAAGTAGGCGAGCTCGAGCGTTTGCAGCGCATTGCGCAGCGCCATCGGCCGATCGACGACGAATCCAGGGACCAGCCCTTTCAGCGCCTCCGCCTCGACTTCGGCGAACCCAAAGTCGGCAAAGAGCTGACGGAGGACATCGGCCAGATCGTTCGCGCTTGCGCGACCGTTGAGCCAGTGCCCGGTCTGCCACTTTGGCCCATCGGCCCAGGTCTCGGTATCGTAGGGGAATGCCGGAAACGGCCGCGCGTCCCAGGCGTAGATGTGCGTCCGCGTCGTATCGAGCATGCGCCCGCCGTAGACGCTTGAGACCGGGTTGAGCCCTGCAACGTAACCCGCGTGGTCAGCATCGAAGGCCTCGACGAAGGCTTGAATGTAGCGGCGCTGGATGAGTTCGTCGGCAGCCCCCGTCGAGAAATAGGGCTGAGCCGATTCCGAACTCTTCGGGTCGTAGAAAACGTTTGGCTGGTTCGCGCCCTTATCAATCGCAGGGCAGCCGAGTTCCATAAGCCAGATCGGCTTCGACTGCGGCACCCACGCGGTCGGCTGCGCGGCTTCGATGCCGGCAGGCCGGTCGAAGTGTGGATTGGACCACCACGAGCCGATGTCCTTGAAGCGGTAGATCCACGGCTTTCCGCTGCCATCCGTGATGGGCGTGCGGACCTGCGCTGCGCGATCGGCAGTCGAGGCGTAGTACCAGTCATGGCCCTCGCCGCCGGTAAGGTTCGCTTTCAGGTAGCCAAGGTCAGTCGGCGCCGACGTGATTGTGCGGTCGGCATGGTCCGGCCCGTCGCGCCAGTCACTCAGGGGCCAATAGCAGTCAATGCCAATTGCATCGATGTCGGGCGAGGCCCAAAGCGGATCGAGATGGAAGTGAACATCGCCACTGCCGTCGCCCGGCTGGTGGCCAAAGTACTCCGACCAATCTGCAGCGTAGGTCACCTTCGTCGCCGGGCCGAGGATGGCTTTGACGTCAGCGGCGAGGGCCACAAGCGCTGCGACAAACGGATAGCTCGAAGCGCCATCGCGCACTGACGTCAGGCCGCGCAACTCGCTGCCGATCAGAAACGCGTCGACGCCGCCAGCCGCTTTCGCAAGGTACGCGTAGTGCAGGATCATCCGTCGATACGACCACTCCGCCGGCCCTGCGTAGGTCACGCTATCGCCTGAGAGGCCGAACTCGGTTGTGGCGGCGGACCCGACGAACGCGCTGACAGACGTTGCAGCGGCTGCTGATTTGTCAGGCGAGCCTGCAACGCCCGGTGCTGGGTCAATCGTAATCCGCCCGCGCCACGGGAATGCCGGCTGCACGCTTCCCGGATCGTACGGGTTCGGCAGCGTCGTCTCGGGCGGCACATCCATCAGGATGAACGGATTGAGCGTCACGCCAATGCCGCGCGCCTTGATTTCACGGATGGCCTCGATCACGGATTGATCGTCCGGCGTACCGCCGTAGTTCGGCCGGCCATCGCTGGACGAGATAAGGTACGCGCTCGCCCGGTTCTGGCCTGCGACCCGCCAGTCGAGCGGATCGGTTGGCTTGTCGCGCCGGTCAACACCCGGCCGCAACTGGCATGCGCCGGCACGCAAGTCATCGCCAAACCAACTCGTGACAAGTGAGATCGAACTGACGTTCGGCAGCGTCGCCTGCAATTGATCGAGCGAGGCTTCGATGTCGGACTTAGCAGCCTTTGAGTGCACGTTGTCAGAGACTTGCGCGCCATCAGGTCCAACGCGCGACACCGGCGTTGTCGCGTAGACGAACTCGCCGGACCCCGGGATCATCACGACGCCACGCACTTGCGACGAGAAGTCGTCCGTCGCGCGGAAGACTTCAAATGAGAGTTGCGGCAGGCGGTTCCCGTAAGCGCCAAGCGGCAAGCGCTCGAAGACGATGTAGGCGAGGCCTCGGAACGCCGGCGTTGCATCGGGCCCATGGTGGGCTGCGATGAGGCTGTCGGGCGCTTGATCCTCACTGCCGGTGTAGACGCGGTAGGTGACTTGGCTGAGGTCGAGATCCTCGTTGTCGGCCCACACGCGGCCGAGCCCCGAGATCTCGCCTTCGGCAATCGCGACGGCGAAGCTCGCAAAGTAGCTGTAGGTGGTGCTGGTCGCGCCGCCGCCACCGCCGAGGCTGCTGCCCTTGCCGCCGCCGACCTCTTCGTCGCTCACGACTTCTTCGAAATCGTCAGTCCAGATCACTTGGCCGCCGAGGCGGGCGGCGCCATAGACCTTCGGGATCGGCGCACCTTCCGTCGACGTCGTCACGCGCAGCTCGTCGAGGCGCGGGCCTTCGTGCGACTGCTGGCCCGGACCGAACAGCGCCTGGTCGATGACGGAGCCGGCAAGCGCGCCAACCTGCGTCCCGATTGCCGCGCCGGTCAGTGTCGCGCCAAACACGCTGATGCCGGCTGGCAGGACGGCTGAGCCGACCGCCGCGCCGGCTGCTGCCAATGCAAGCGTTGCCATTAGTCCACCACGCCAGGAAATGAGAAAACGCCTGCGACACGCCGGCGCCACCATGGGCCAAGCGCAACTTCCGCAACCGGCACCCGCTCCATCGCATGCACGAAGCGGTTCTCGCCCGTGAGTATGCCGACGTGCTTGGCCACCAGACCGGGGCGGTAGCGAAAGACGATAAGGTCACCGGGGCGCATCGCAGAGCGTGCCACCGGCTCCATGTTGCGCCCGGCTGCTGCGAGCAGCGTTTCCTCGCCGTGCGCTTCCGCCCAATCGCGCGAATAAGCCGGCGGCGCTTCGGCATCGGCACCGTAGACGTCACGCCAAACGCCTCGCACCAGCCCGAGGCAATCAGCACCAATGCCAACCCGGCTCGCTTGATGATGATAAGGCGTGCCGATCCACGCCCGCGTTGCGGCAACGATCTCCGAGCGCGCAACGCGCGGTGGTTGTCCTGCTGTCATTGCGGTCATCCGCGCCGGCTCGCGATCCGCGCGATCGCGTCGTTGCCGGGCATAAAGGGGAAGCCGCGATAGTTGGCAGCATTGGCGAACTTCGCGCGGCATGTGGGAAAGTGCTTGTCGCAGCCTGCAGTGAGTTTCAGTCGCGCGCCTTGCGCCACGTCGCGCACGGGGTCGGTCCAAAGTTCGACGACGGCCGCGCCGTCGGCATCGAATTCGTGGCTCTTGATCTCGATCGCGGTGCCGGCGTTGGCGCCGTCCATGAATTGCGCGGTCCCGCCCGTGAACCAGCCGGCCGCGAACGCAGACAAGTCAGCCATCGCGTAGCGTCGTCGTGAGATGACGCATGCGACGAGATCTTCACCGCAGAACGCAGCGCTTGAAAGATCGACGCCGCAGCGCGTGTCGCCAAGGTCCGCATCGCAGGCAAACTGGAAAATCCGGCCCTGCGGCTGCTGCAGGTAATGCGCGAGCCCGCGGACTTCTGCCGTGAACGCATGGCCCGACTGTTTGACCTCGCCAATACTGCCGACGCGCATGAGCGCGCGCTGGTCTGGCGCCTGCCAGTTCACGCGATAGATCTCGATCTTCGCATCATCATAGAGGCCGGCTGCGAGATCATCGCCGTCGAGCGCATCGGATGAAACAGCGCCTTCAATATCGAGATTATCAACGCTGAGCCCGAGGCTCTCGGTGATCTCCGTCGCCGTGAATCCGCTCGCGGCTTCGAACGTCGTGCCGTCGAACGCGAGATCGCGATCGTGATCGGTAAAGCCCGTCCGCGTGCCATCGCGGCGAATGATGCGCCAGCACCAGCAAAGCGTCGTCGCGCCGCCGTCGAGGTGGGCTTGCAGCGCGGCTGGGATGGCCTTCATGCGCGCACCTCCACCAGCGGAATGGAGGGTATCGAACCGGAGCGGAAACCACTGAGATTGATCTCAAGAGCATCGGTATCGAACCGGACCGGCACGTCGAAGAGAAAGCCCGCGGTGACGATCGCACCAATGGCCGGCACCGCGTGGCTCGCAAACGTGACAAGCCCTGTCGTGTGATCGACGTCGAAGTCTGCGGGCGCGATGAGCTCGCCGCCGTCGACCGCGATCCGCACGGACCCCGCGACCGGCTTTGTGATCGTGCGCGGCCAGGCCCCCGCCGTGTCGCGATAGGGTTTGATCAATTGAAACGTGTCGGTTGCTGCATCGCCAATGCCGATCTCGCAATCGGTCGGCGCGGGCACCGCCTCAGGCGCGCACGACTTCCAATCCGCCGGATCCCTCCAACGAAATCCGCTGAGGCGGCCGAACCGGGCTTCAAAGAACGCAATCACCGCGTGCAGATCATCGAGCGACTTCACGCCATAGCCGGCATTGTACCGGCGGCGGGAATCGGCCCAGCGCGCGTTGCGTTCTTCGCGGCCCGAGCCAAGCACGACGATTTCCGTGCGGCGCTCCGGTCCTCCCTCCGACCCAAGCGAAATCGCCGTCGGAAACCGCACGTCGTGAAAACTCATGGGGTGGTCTCCTCCCGCAGGCGCCGCATTACAGGTTCCGCTGCCCGCGGCCGACCGCGCGCGTCAGCATGGCGGCGATCTGCGTCTCTGAGCGCTTGAAGCTCTCCGCATCCGGCGTCGTGATGTTGAACGTGATTGCGACGCCGCTTGCCCCGCCGCCGTTGGCGCGAACGCCAAGCCGTCCATCAGGGCCGCGCGCAAGCGGCATGATTGCCTCTGCGCCCGCCTCGCCCATGAGGCCCGTACGCCCGCCGGCCATCGGAAACAGCGTTGGCGACGAGACGATGCCACCGGTCGCAAACGGCAACGGCATGCTGTTCTGGATCACGCCGCCGTTGGCGAATGCGAAGCCGCCGCCGAGCAGGCCTGAAAAGACGCCATTGAGCGCGCCCTCAAGCGGCTTGAACGCAGCCTTCAGCGCAAGCTCTGACAAGCGGAGCCCGAGTGACTTGAGCGTGTCGCCGACGTCAGCCCCCTTGATTGCGATGTTGGCAAACGCGCGCGTCAAGCTGCGGCCGAAGCTGTCACCCAGGCGCGAGACCTGGCCGAGTTCCCGCTTGAACGCATCGGTATTGGCGAGCACTTCGATTTCATAGATTTCGTCAGGACCGGTCATGGCCGTTCTCTTTCTGGGTGTCGGGGTAGCGGGTCATGAGGGCCCGAAGCGCGATGCGGTCCGGCGCCTGCGATGGGTGGGTCCCGCTGAGGCCGGCTGCAGCCTTCAGTTCCGGCAACGTCATTCGCCAGAACGCATCCGGCGAGAGCCGCAGCACGCCGAGGCCAAACGCCATCACGTCTGACCAGGGAAAGGGACGTCTGCTTTTGCCCCCATAAACGCGGCAGATGGCTCGTCGCTCGGCATTGCAGGCGCGCTCTCATCCTGAGCGTCGGCCCCAAACGTTGCGTTGAGGAGATCAGCGACGAGCGTCACGAACCCGGACGCACCGCCTGAAACCCGCATCCGCGCGACCTGCTCATCGGAAAGGTCATGCCCCCCGCCGCGCAGCCCGGCGCCCAGCACGCGGATCGCATCGCGGGCCTTCAACCGGCCCCGCGCAAACCGTTCGGCCAGCGCAAGCATGTCTTCATCGCCAAACGCGCTCTCAAGCTCTGCCAGCGCGCCAAGCGTGAGACACAGCCGGTAGCTCTGCCCATCGAGGACGGCATCGATTTCGCCGCGGTGCGGATTTGCCATTGCGTGCCGCCTCCTCAGCTTGCGGCCGTAAACGACAGCGCACCGGCGGACTCAAGGCTGACCTCGAATGTCATCTCGTTATCGTGACGGCCGGTCCACTCGAGGCTTGTGATCTGGAACGGACCTGCAAGCGCGCCGAAATCAGGTACGACGATCTCGGAGGCGATGAGATCGCCGGTGAAGAACGCCTGTCGCATCACCTGGTCGCTTGCCGCGTCCTTGAAGATGCCGCTTGCCGATAGCCGCGCTGAGCGCACGCCACCGCCGGCGAGCAGCTCGCGCCACTGACCGGATGAATCCTGATGCGTGATTTCGACGGTCTCGGTGCCGAACGCGATCGAGCGCGAGCGCAGCCCCGCGATCGTCTCGTAGGTGCCGTTGCCGTCAATATCGATCTTCAAGAGCAGGTCCTTGCCCTTCTGTGCTGACATCTTCAGCTCCTCAGGTTGGGTGTTTCAGGGCCGCGTCAGGCGGCGGGTTCGGTGACGGCGCGGAAGCGGACGAGGCCTCGCAAGGTCTCGCCGTCGCCACTGCGGCGGACCTCGGTAAAATCGTGGCGCAGATTGATGAGCCGGTGGCCGGTGAGCGTCAGCGGCTGGTCGTGCAGGAGTGTGCGCACGCGGGCGACCACGGCTTGGATTTCCTTGCGGCCCCGGCCGTCTGACCAGACCCGCAGCGTCAGGATGTGCTCGTGGCCTTCATCGCCGCCGGTCGACCAGTCGCGCTCAGTTGATTGTCCGAACGTGATGTAGGGCGGGTCCACATGGCGGGGTACGTGGTCGTAGACCCGGCCATCACCGAGCAGTTGCGTGAGTGCGGCATCGCCCGTCAGAGCCGTGTGGATTGCGCGTTGCAGCGCCCAGGATGCAGTGGTCATCAGCGCTCTCCATCGCGGCGCGGCGCCGCGCTATCGGCTCGCACGCGCTTGCGATGACGGCGGTCGCGATGCCGGTCGGCCGCGCGGGCAAGCGCGGAAGCAACCAGCCGCTCGAGAAACGCGCTGCCCGTCCGTCGCGGCCGCCTCCGGAATGAGATCGTTGGTTTCATGCCCGCCGCTCCTCGCAGTGAAGGCGCAGCCAGCGGCGGCGTTCGCCCTCGTCGATGACCGCGCGGATGTCGAACAGCCGGCCGCCGAAGTTGACCCGCATCGCCGCCGTGACACCTGCGCGATAGCGGCAGCGGATGACGTGGCTGACGTCGGCGTCGATGCCATCGCCGACCACGCGCTCGCGGCCGGCAGCAGGCGTCAGGCTTGCGAAAACCGTTGCGAACTGAGACCAGCTCTCGACAGCCGCGCCGCCTTCTGTCGCGGTCCGCACCGGCGCTTCGATCGTGACGCGATGGCGAAGCGCGCCAATGCCGGGCAACGTCAAAGCCGTGCCCCGCGGTAAGGCGCGAGCAGCGCCGAGACCGTCATCGGGATCCGCGTTGCATCTGACCCGATCACGACGGGCTCCCGGTTTTCAAACCAGTGCGCGACGAGCAGCAGCAGCGCTTGCCGGATGGGCTCAGGTACGTCGGCAGGGTCGGCGCCGAAGCCAGCTTCGAAGTCGATCGCGACCCGCTTGCCGAACTCTGCGGTGACGCAGACCGTCGCTGGGCGCTCATCGAGATTGACGTCGACCTGATCGAGCGGGATCGCAGTTGAGGCACCGCCCGCGTCGATAGCAGATGCGCCGACAACCTCGCGGACAGGATGCAAGGGCACCGGGACTGGCTGCAGGCTCGCAACTCGGGACGTCAGCCGCCACCGCTGCGTGATCAGCGCCAGGTCAAGTGCGGCCTCGATATGCAGCCGCGACGTTTTGATGAGGCTCGATACGAACGCATCTTCCGTCTCGGTATCGAGCCGCAGAAACGCCTTCGCCTCGGCAAGCGATATCGGCTCGGCGGCAGGGGCCACCAATTGCTTGAGCGCCATTGCTGTCTTCTCAGGTTGATGCGCTGTTGCGCTCGGAAACGAAGAAGGGCCGGCTGCACGCGGCAACCAGCCCTTCCCAAAGGTGCACGTCGAACGCCGCGCCGCTTAGGCGGCGAACGTCATCAGCTTGATGGCATCGAAGTCCTGCACACCGCCGCCAACGCGCTTCGTCGTATAGAAGAGCACGTATGGCTTCGAGCTGTAGGGGTCGCGGAGGACGCGGATACCGACGCGGTCGATGACGAGATAGCCACGGCGGAAGTCACCGAAGGCAATCGCATTGGCACCGGCTGACATGTCGGCCATGTCTTCAGCTTCGACGACCGGGAAGCCGAGCAGCGTCGATGCCTGACCCGGCGCCGTCGATGGCTGCCAGATGTAGTGGCCATCGGCGTCCTTCAACTTGCGAACTGCCGCCTGCGTCGAGCGGTTCATCACGAACGATGCATTCGCGCGGTAAGTCGCCTTCGTCGCGTAGATCAGGTCGATCAGCGGATCGGCTGGGTCGCTTGCGGCGAAGTCGCCCGCAGCCCCTGACGTCACCGTGCCGATGTTGCCCCAGGCCCACGATCCGTTGTCGACCGTCGGATAGTCGAGGAAGCCGCGTGGCTTGTTGACGCCATCGCCTGAAACAAAGGCTGCGCCCTCCTGCTCGGCGAACGCCGCGCGGACCTCATCCGAGATCCACGTGTCGATATCGACCGCGGAATCATCGAGCAGCGACTGCGTCGCAGCCGGCATCGCGTAAAGCTCCATCGTCGGGAACGCGAGTTCGGCGAGCGTCGGCGAGTTGGTCTCCGGCCGGGCATCGGTTTCGCCGACCCACCCGGTCTCGGCGCCAGTGATTGCAAACGGCTTCTTAAAGACAGCGCCCGAGACCTGACGCACGCTTGCAATTGCGCGGATCGGCGAGATCGCTCGCATTGCCGTGTTGATCGCGCCTTCGGTCTCGCTTGGGACGAGGTAGCCGCCGTCGCTGTCGGAGCCGACCGAAAGCGCCTTGGCTTCAAGGTCGCGGAGCCGGCCTTCGCTGCCCTTGCGGATGTAAGTATCGAATGCAGCACCGTGCTCGGATGTGGCGGCCTGCGACGGCACACCGAGTGGCAGACGGGCAGCCTTGTGCGCCAGGCCGTCGACCGCGCGCTTGTGCTCGTCGAGTGCCTTGTCGATGCGCGTCAGCTTGTCTGTCGTCACGACATCGGCTGAGAAGCGCTTCTCAATCGCTTCGAGCCGCTCGTCGTTCGTCTCCTTGAACGCTTCGAAGGCTTGCATGAAGTCGTCAATTGCCTGGCCGACATCGCCGGCGGCTTTGGTCTCAAATGAGTTGTCGGTCACCATGTGTGAGTGAGCCCTTTGGTCTGGAGTTGGTTCGAGGATCGGATGAGGCTGGCTGCTTCTGCGATCTGCTCGGCGAGCGCCTGATCCGTTGATGAGCCTCCACCCGCATCCCGCCGGGCGTTGAGACCCTTGAGGCCATTGCGCATGACTGCGCGTGCCTCTGAGCGCGTGAACCCAGCGTCTTGCGTGAGCCAGCGTTCGAATTCGCGTTCGCTCGGCTTGCCGCCTGCGAACGGGTCAGACTTCACGGCTACAACGCGCGCCTCCGGCTGCATCGGGAACGTGACGATTGAGATCTCCCAGAGGTCGATCCTGTGAAGGATGCGCGTGCCGGACTTGCGGTCGCGGCGGGCGCCGGCCGCGCGGAAGCCGATCGACAGGCCGTCGACGGCACCAGCGCGCATGAGCGAGAGAACTTCGCGCGAGCGTGCAACGTCCGGCATCAGCCGGCCGCGCACATGCAGCCCCCGCGCGTCTTCGTAGATCCGCTGCCAGATGCCGATCGGCTGCGCGGGGTCGTGCTGAAACAGCATCCGCACGCCACCTGCCCCGCGCTTTGCAAGCGTCTCGCGGAAGGCACCGGGCTTGACCACATCGCGCCCAAGGTCCTCGCGATCAAACAGGCTCGCGTAGCCTTCGAATGTTCCGTCGAGCGAGACGTCCTTCAGATCGAGCGCGCAGAACTTTACTTCGCTCGCTGCTTCGAGCAGCGGCGGCCTCGTGTCTTTCATCGCTTGTCCGTTTGAGTGCTGAAACGTCGGTCAGGCTGGTTGCGTGTCGCCGCCGGCTTCGTCGCGCGGCGGATAGCCAACCGCGCGGCGCTTCTCATCGTCTGACAAGAAACCTACCGACTGCAGCCGCGCCCAAAGCGCATCGCGTTCGGAGCGCAGCGCCTCGATCCCGTCGAGGTCCGGCTTGAGCGTGACCGGCGCGTCGAAGGCGGGCGCGAGCCACGCAGAGAATGCGGCCGACGTCCGCGCAACAAGCGGCAGCACCGTCTGACGCCAGAAGTTGCGATGCGCTTCCTGGTAGTTCGAATACGTGTTGTCGCCGGGGATGCCGAGCAGCATCGGCGGCACACCGAGCGCAAGTGCGATTTCGCGCGCGGCTGCATCTTTGGCCGCGATAAAGTCCATGTCGCGTGGGCTGAGGCTCATCGCTTTCCAGTCGAGCCCACCTTCGAGCAACAGCGGCCGGCCGGCGTTGCGCGCGCCCTGGAAACTGTCTTCGAGTTCCTGTTTGAGGCGCGCGAATTGCGCCTCCGTCATATGAGCGCCCGTGCCGTAGACGAGCGCACCTGAGGGCCGCGCGGCATTGTCGAGCAGCGCCTTATTCCATTGGCTCGCGCCATTGTGGATGTCGATCGCGGTTGCGGCGGCCTGAATGGGCGAGAGGCCGTAATGGTCATCGGCGGGATGGAAAAGGCGAAGATGCAGGACCTGGTCGACGCCCGGCATCGCCTCGCCTGAGAGCACGACCTCGGCGCCGCCGGTGCGATAAGAAAAACCGTCTGCCCACCCTTCCCGATCAGCGCGTACCGAGACCCGGTCGGGCCGCAGCAGGTCCAGACCGCGAAGCCCCTCGCCTGCTGCGATGGCGCGCGCATATGCGTTGCCAGAGACCAGCAGGTACCCAAACCAGCTCTCAAAGAAGTCAGCGCCGGTCATCGCGGCAGCGGGCTTGGTAATCAGGTGCTCAAGCGGATGGCCCGGCACGGGCTGCTCGCCGTCGTAGACCCTGAGTGGCACGCTCGCAGCCGCCTCACTTATGAGGCGCACCGCGCGATAGACGATTGCGTTTTGCATCACGCCTTCCCGCGCAAATGCCGCGTACGACCGGTCGCCCCATCGCGCCGCTCCGAGACTTTGCAGGGATACGAGGCTGCCGCTGACAGCCTTCGCCTCGGCCGCTGACGGCTGTCGTGCCTCAGCCATCCGCTCTGGCCTCCGCCAAAGCCGGCTCAACCAATCTGCCATTCGCATCAAACCTTTCTGAGCGACGGTCGCGCCGCAGGGGTCAACATCAGGTCGGTCAGCGCCCAAACGAGCGCGTCGAGACGATCGGGCGAGCGGCTGTCGATGCCGCCGGAGGTGCCGAACTGCAGCATCTGGTCCTCAAGCCGGTTGAACAGCCCGACATGGGCGACGCGGCCCTGCGCGTAGAGAGCTGCGACCGGTTCAGCCCGCACCCACTTGCCGCGCGTCGCCCGCACCTTCCTGATGGGCACCGTCGCATCCGATTGGCGGATGACCTGCTCGACGAGGTCGCCGCCCTGGTTCACTTCGGCGACGATCGCGTCGGCCTCGAAGTCATGAAACGCGGCCACGACCGCCGCCGCCCAATCCGATGGCGCGCGGCCTTTCAACGTGCGGTCGGCCACAACGTATCCGCGCTGGTCGGGCCCGCGCCCGGCAACGACGATGCCGCAAGCATCCGAGTTGACGTGTGCCGTCACCGGCGGGTCGACCGCCACGACGACGCGTCCGAGCGGTGGCGCTGATCCAACGCGCGCATCTTCAATCCAGTCACGCCGCCAAAGCGCACCGGAGGTCTCGGCAATGATATCGCCGTCGAGCTCCTGGCGCCCTAGCGCGGTGCCCGCATAGCGCCGCTCCATTTCCGAAATGAAGCTCGCGGCAAGATGCGCGCGATTGTCGACTGTCTTGGCGCGCGTCACGACGGTCGCTGCGTCCTCGACGAGGCGTTTCAACAGTGGCCGCGGCTTCGGCGTCGTCGTCACAACCGCTCGCGGCGCTGCGCCGAGCCTCAGCCCGAACTGCAGCATGTCCCACGTCTCTTCCGCGTGGCGCCACTTGATGAGTTCATCGCACCAGGCCGCATGGAACTGCGGACCCCTCAGCCCCGCCGGCCTTTCAGCCGAGAAGAGCTGCGCGATCGCGCCGTTGGGCCAGACGAGCCGGCCGCGCGCGCCATCGAACTGCGGACGCTCGGCTTGCGGGTGCACCGCCATCAGACCTGAAGGCCCGTCGATCATCGTATTGCGGACATCGCGGATGGTCTCGCCAATCAGCGCGATGCGGACTGTGCCGGTTTCGCTGAGCGAGCGGCCGGTTGCCTGCGCGCGGATCCATTCCGCACCGGCCCGCGTCTTGCCAGCGCCGCGACCGCCAAGGAACAACCAGGTCCGCCAGCTATCATCCGTCCCGCCGGGACCAGCGGCCGGTGCCAGCTGGTCATCCCGCGCCCAAACTTGCCAGTCAGCGTAGATGTCCTCGCGAAGGTCCGCCGGCCATTCACTCAGCGCGGCCGTCAGGTCCCCGAGCGACACCGTCGAGCCGTTCGCGAAGGCTGAGAATGCGTGCCGCAACCTCTTCGCGGAAGGCGTCCGGGTCGTCGGCGAGCCGCGGCCCGTTGCTGCGTCCATCGCGTGCGGTTCCCTTCCGAGCCTTCGTCGACAACTTCATGCCGATCAGTTTTTCGAAATTGCGCACGAGCGCGCCGAGGGCGCGTGTCTCGCGTTCGTAGTCGGCGGAAGACATGTCGCTTGGGTCGGACATGCGGGTCTCCAACTGGTCGAGTTGCATGTTGATCGCGGAGATCAGGCGTTTGTGCAGGCCGCTCGCCCGGGAGGCAGGCTTGCCGCGCTTTGGCTTGGCGCGCGTCGGGCGGGGTGCGGCCTTAGACTTGGACTTGGCCTCGCACGCCGCACCCGCGCTCACTGGGCGGCGCTGCCAGTCTTCAGCGCGGGCGCGCCGGTAGATGGCCGTGCGGCTGACGCCGTGGCCGCGCGCGAGTTCGGTCACCGTGGTGCCGACCTCAAACGCATGCCGCAGCGCCGCCCAATCGCAATCGGTTGGGTCGGACATTGTTCGTGTCGATGTGATCTGAGATGCCCGCTGCGGCGCCGAGTGGCGTCAGCCGCATTTCCTGAGCATGCCCGAACCCTACCCCAGGACCGTCGCGGTGTCAACGGTTATTTTCAATAGAATCAATGACTTAAATAAGAGCGCGCATATTCTAATGGCGGCCGGAAGCGCGAGGATAAGTTCGGCTTACTGCCGCCGTTGCCGTCCGCTTTCGTGGTAAATCACGAGGAGGCCAGCGCCGAAGATGACCGCGCCACCGATCCACGTTGGCAGGGCAGGCACCTGATCGAAGATCATAAAGCCAAGCAGCGATGCCCACACGAGCTTCAGGAAATCAAACGGCATGACGGCTGTGGCGTCGGCGCGCTTCAAAGCTTCGGCGAGCGAGAGCTGAGCCAGCGTGCCTGTCGCACCGATGACCGCGAGCCAGAGGAACTGCTCCTGCGTCGGCCAGGTCCACACCCAGAGCGCAGGGCCAAACGAAAGCAGCGTCAACAGGATC
Organism: Pseudomonadota bacterium; assembly: GCA_038523925.1. Lineage (GTDB taxonomy): Bacteria > Pseudomonadota > Alphaproteobacteria > Rhizobiales > Hyphomicrobiaceae > JBCBWG01. Next base: position 94,594 of record JBCBIY010000009.1, read on the forward strand.
GCCATGTAGCCGGTGATCGTGATGCTGCTGTCGGTGCGGGACAGCGCCTTGATCGTCACCATCGTGAACGCCCAGATCAGCGCCGATGCGAGAACGAGCAGGGCGCCGACGTCCCACGCCGCAACGTCGGGTCGCATGACGATCATCGTACCGGCAAATCCGGCAATCAGCGCGATCCAACGCGCGGACACCATGCGCTCGCGAAAGATGATGACGCTTAGGAGTGCCATGAAGAGCGGTGCGGTGAAGCTCAGCGCGGTGACGCGTGCGATCGGCGTCATGGCAAGGCCGGTGAAGAACATCAGCATCGCCACGACGTTGAGCGAGGCGCGTAGAACGTGCATCCAGATGCGATCGGTGCGCAGGAACGAAAGCCCGCTCTGCCAGAACAGCGGCGTGAACATCAATATCGCGAACACGTTGCGGAAGAAGGCGACCTGGAACGGATGCAGATCGCGCGTGATGGCCACAATCATTGCGTGCATGGCAGAGAAGGCGACCGTCGAGAGGACCATCGCAAGGATCCCGCGCGTGACCGACGACTGCGCGCGCCAGATTGCGACCGGGCTAGCCAAGCCGCGCGTGTCCGCCGGCGCCTTGTTTTGTGGTCGGGCGCCCCGTCATTCGGTGGACCCCCACGTCAGTGGTACTATGCATTTTGGTCAGCCTCATCGTCCGGCCAGCCATCAATCAAATAGTCTTCAATAGAAGTGACGCGCGTCGCGGTCTCGGCCAGCGCCCAGCCCTTCACCGATATGCCGGCTTCGTGCACGGTCATGTGGTCGCCCGAGACCAGCGGGTGCCACCACGCAAGGCCGCGCCCCTCAGACACGCGGCGGTAGGCACATGACGGCGGCAGCCAACTGAGTTCGCCAACACGGTCTGGCGACAGGACAATGCAGTCAGAGACTTTCGCCTGGCGATCCGGATAGTCCGTACATTTGCACGAATCAGTATCGAGCAGCCGGCACGACAACCCCGTCAGGAAGATATCGCCGGTGTCTTCGTCCTCAACCTTCAGCATGCAGCAGCGGCCGCAGCCATCACAAAGCTGCTCCCACTCGCGCCGCGTCATCTCCGAGAGCGCTTTCCGCTCCCAGAAAGGAGGCCGCTTACCGCGCCCTCGGGCCGAAACCGGCCCTCTTTCACTGCGCTCGCGTTGCATCACGCTCCGATTGGAAATAACCACAATTCGACCATTCAATCTGGCGTGTCTTGGCATAAGCGGCTAGCCCTCGCCAGAGCGTTAAGGGGCATCTCTTGAACGATTGGTTCTTCAATCAGGGCAGCCGGCGCAAGCTGCGCGACTGGCTCGGGCTCGACCGCCTACTGAGCACCGACCAGGACCTTGCGGTCGAACGCGTGCGCGACGGCTACAACGCCGCGTCGAGCTGGTTTGCCCGGATGCGGCTCACCGGCACCCGCCGCGCGCTTTGCGAGATCGGCTCGGAGGGTTTTACGCTCGGCATGGCGGGCTTCGTCGTCATGTACATGCTCGCGCTGCCAGCGTTCGAAGAAGCCGATGAAGCGAAGTGGCTGACGACGGGTCAGTACTCCGTCACGTTCCTTGATCGCAATGGCACTGAGATCGGCCGGCGCGGCATCAACATCGATGACGCGATCCCGCTCGAGGACGTGCCCGACAACGTCATCAAAGCGACGCTTGCGACCGAAGACCGCCGTTTCTTCGAGCATTTCGGCGTGGACTTTATGGGCACGCTCCGCGCGCTCATCTCAAACGTGCGCGCAAACGACGTCGTCCAGGGCGGCTCAACGCTGACGCAGCAGCTCGCCAAAAACCTCTTCTTGTCGTCCGAGCGTTCGATCACGCGGAAGATCAAGGAGGCGTTTCTCGCCGTCTGGCTCGAGGCACGGCTGACGAAGCGTGAGATCCTGAAGCTTTATCTCGACCGCGCCTACATGGGCGGCGGCGCGTTCGGCGTTGAGGCGGCCGCGCAGTTCTACTTCGGCAAGTCGGTGCGCGAGGTGACGCTTGCTGAAGCCGCGATGATGGCGGGGCTCTATAAAGCGCCGACCAAGTATGCACCGCACATCAACCTTCCCGCCGCCCGCGCGCGCGCCAACGAAGTCCTCTCGAACCTCGTCGAGGCCGGCTACTACACATCCGGACAGGTCTACGCGGCGCGGCTCAAGCCCGCCAAAGCGATTGAGCGGGTTGAGAACCGCAGCCCTGACTGGTTCCTTGACTGGGCCTTCGAAGAGGTCCAGCGCTTGATGCGCGGCCGCGGGACCTACGTTTTGACCGCGCGCACGACCGTCGACCTCGACATGCAGTTCGCAGCCGAGCAGGTGATGGAGACGACCGTTCGCAGCTACGGCCGCGGCAACAACTTCCGCTCAGGCGCGCTCGTCTCGATGGAGCCGGGCGGCGCCGTGCGGGCACTCGTCGGCGGCATTGACTACGGCGATAACCAGTTCAACCGCGCAACGCGCGCGCGCCGCCAGCCGGGCTCTTCGTTCAAGACTTACGTCTACGCAGCCGCCCTCGCCAACGGCTATCGCATGAACCAGTCGCTGCGCGACTCGACCGTGCGCTGCGGGCGCTGGTCGCCGAAAAACTACAACGGCTCCTCTGGGTCCGGCCGCCGCGTTTCGATGACCGACGCCTTCCGCCGCTCGCTCAACACAACCGCAGTCCGCCTCTCGCTCGCCGTTAAACGCCGCACCGTCGTCGACCTCACCCGCAAGCTCGGCATTCGCGGCGTGCGCCCGTCGTGTTCGATGGCGCTCGGCGACACCGGCATCACGCCGCTTGAGCACGTCGGCGGCTATGCGACCTTCGCCAACGGTGGCCAGAAGGCGACGCCGTTTGGCATTACCGAGATCTCGGATTCGAAGGGCCTCATCGTGTGGAGCCACGACAAGGACGGGCCGAAGCCCGAGCAGGTCGTCCCGCGCCGCGTCGCCCGCGATGTCAACCGACTCATGCATTCCGTCGTCGAGGCCGGCACAGGCCAGCGCGCCAAGCTTGAGTTCACGCATGCCGTGGGCAAAACCGGCACGAGTTCCAGTTACCGCGATGCGTGGTTCGTCGGCTTCACCGGCAAATACGTCACCGGCGTCTGGCTCGGCAACGACAACTACCGCCCGATGTACCGTCGCCGCGGCGGCGTCACGGGGGGCAGTTTCCCGGCGCAGGCGTGGCAGTCGTTTAACGCACTCGCGCATAAGTCGATGAACATCCCGACTGTCATCGGCCTCGCAGACCACCCAACGCAGATTGCCGAACGGGCGCGCTTGGCGGAGCTGCGGGCCAGCGATCCAACGCTTGGCGGACCAGCGGCTGCACGGGGTCGCCGCGATGAAATGCCGAAGGAGACGAAGCAGGCGCTTGAGGCGCTTTCGGAAAACCTTGGCCGGGCCCAGGCCGGTGAAGCCATCATCGCGCCAACCGGTGGCCGCGCCTCAAGCGAGCCGGCAACGGGGCAGAGTGCAAGGCCCAGCCGGTCATGAGCGGCCGCACGGACGAGGCAATGGGTGCCATCGTACCTTCTGAGCCGAACGACGGCCGGCCAGCGCGAAAGCGGTCAGCGATCAGCGCCGTCTTCGCCTCGCCCACGCTTCGCGGCATCGTCCAGGCGACCGCCAACTTCGCAGGCCTCATCATCTTTGCGACGCTCGCCGTCCTCTTCGGCATCAGCTCGAGCTGGTACGTCGTCCAGCGCGGGTTGCCGTTCAACTCAGAGAAACAAGGCGCTTGGGTCGTCTGGACGGCCGCTGGAGACACGACTGGCGAGCCCTACTCGCGTGCGCGGTTCAACCTCGTAAGCAGCCTCGCCATCAGCGCTGAACGCATCCAACGGTTCGAAGCGCGCTTCGACAATGAAGGGCGCCGCCTTCACTCATCCTGCACCTACGTCCTCGACGGCACACCGATCGACGCGCAATGGTGGACGCTTGCCGTTTTTGACGATCGCGGCCGGCTGATCCGCAATCCGGCGCAGCGGTATGGGTTCAACATGACGACGGTCGCACGCGACGGCCTGGGCCGGTTCCAGATCACGCTGTCACGCGATGCCAAGCCCGGCAATTGGCTGCCGACGGGAACGGCCGGGCGGATGGTGCTGATCCTCGAAGTCCAGGGCGCGGTTGCAGGTGCGAGCGATGGTGCAGCCCCCGTTGCGCCGCCGCAGATCCGCCGGACGGACTGCTGATGCCCGGCACCTGGTTCTCAATTCTCAGACTGCGCACATGGGTGCTACTCGTGTTCGCAATCGGCATCGTCCACATCGTGACAACGCTCTGGCTGGCGCGCACGCACGAGGGCGCCCCGTTCGTCCGCTTCCACGCCGGTCTCGAACGCGCGCGCTTCACGGTCCTTTCAGAGTTGACGCCCGCGACCCAGCCGCTGCCGTTCCTGATGCCGGAGGCGCACTACGCCGTCTGCCCGTTCGACCTCACAGATCGCTCGCTCGAGATCTCGGCGGCGCTGAAGGACATCGGCTGGGTGCTCTCGCTGCACAGCCTTGACGGGCAGAGCTTCTATTACGCCCCGGGATCAGATTCAGGCACGATCAACATCGACCTGCACATCGTGCCGCCGGGCGAAGAGCTGAACGGCGTTGAAGTTGCGATCCAGAGCCGCGCGCGAAAGATCGCCCAAGTCGAAGCGCCGTCGGTGCGCGGCCTCGCAATCCTGCGCGCGCCGATCAATGCGCGCGCCTATGTGGCCGAGGTTGTCCGGGATCTACAGGAGAGCCGTTGCCGGCCCGTTGGCCTGCAGCAGCGCGGGCGCCAGGTTCAGTCTTCAAGACGGAGCCAATCCCGCTCCTGAACGGTGCCGGTATTCGGCTGGCCCAGGTCACCAGCGGCATCGCGCTCACGCGCATACTGCACGCCCGGAAAGACAATGATCTCGGCGGTCGCCTTCGCCCGAGGCGGAGCGACCTGCTCGGGTTCGGTCTGTGGATGGTCCATCTGAGCCGGAACCTGAAAATTCAATATCGTCGCCATCGCAATTGCGTTCGCAGCTTTGTCTGATCCTGTGGATAAGGGAGCGGTGCTTCGCTCCCATCCGTCAACTGATCGCAACCGGACCCGACAGAGTTCGCCAGCCAAGACGAGTTTTCGAGCAACAGGCCGCGGATCCAACCGCGGTCCTTGCCGGGTTGATCTAGAGCGGCGGGTCGGTCAGCCAGGCGTGCAGGTCTTGCGGATCTGAGCAGCGCTCGACCTCGACCAGCCACAGGTCGGGGTCAAACTTTACCTGCTGTGCAATATGCGCGTCGGCTTCCGGCTCTGCGATGTCGAGCTCATCGAAGACCGGTGCGAGACGATGCACGCGGTCGGCATCAAAGCTTCCAGCCGGGGCGGGCCCGTAGAGGCGCACGGTGCGCAAGTCGATGACGATCTTGACGAACAACGCACCGGCATCGTCGTCTCCATGACGGACGACAACCGCGCTGGCATCCTTGACGACGCAAATGCGCAGGAATGCCTGCACCCAGATTTTGGACTTAAGCCGCATCGCTCGCCCGATAGCGGGTTCAGAGCGCGGCGGCTAGACCTGTTCAGGCCTAAGCATTTCGTGCGCTCGCCTGCTCAGATCTTGCGTGCGTGGTCGACGGAGCTTGCGTGGGAGCCGGCGATCCAGCCGAACCCAGGTGAGCGTTAGCTCTTGCGGCGGGTGCGCGCCGTGCGGATCTGCTGGGTGACGGTCTTCGACCCGAGCGCTTCGATAAGCGGCGCTGAGACGCGGCCCGTCCGCTCCAGGCCGAGTTCACGCTCAAACGTTTCGATCGCTGCGCGCGTCAGCGGGCCGAGGCGGCCGTCCACTTGGCCAAGATCAAAGCCAAGCCCAGCGAGCGACGTCTGCACCGTGCGGATGATGCGGCTTGCGACTGGGCCCGGCGGCTGTTGCATCGCACCGGGCGCGCGTGGCCGGCCCATAATGAGCGTCTGCAGAAGATCATCGCTCGGCTGGCCCGACAGCGGCAGTCCGTGATCGTATTCGTAGGCGAGGATTGCAGCACCGGTCCGCAGGCCGTCGACACCGTCGACACTGCCAGGCGCATAGCCCTTCTGCGTCAGCTCGCGTTGGACCGCGACGACCAGCGCGCGGCGATCGCCGTGGATGACAGCCGGGCCTGACTTGAGCACCGGCGCGGCCTGCTTGACGGCCTCGGGCTTCGTCTCAGTGACGCGCTGCGCAAGCGCAACAGCAGGCGCTCCCGCCGGCTTGGACTGGAACGCAAACAAGTTGAGCATCACTCCAATCATCATCAGGACGACAACGATTGAGAGAACACGGATGCGGCCGAAACTCATGCTGAGGCACCCCTTATACGCACTGGCAGATGAGAGAGAGCCAGCCAGACATTAAGAAGGCCTTAACTCTGTTGCGCCGGATTCGGCCCGCGGCCGCGGATGCCTTGCATTCGACCGATCTCCTTCAGGCTCCAGTGACACGAAGCGCCTAGCGTCAGCTTGACTGCGGGAGGGGTTTTGCAGTCTGGGGGACTAATCCATGTTCATGCGCCTGGCGATGGCTGGCTGTATCGCGCTTGCAATCGTGCCGACCCGCGCGCTTGTCGAGCCGGGCACGAGGATGGCGGCCGAAAGCAACCGCCCGTTCTGCGAGCGCAACCCGCATACCTGTGGCGCGATCCCGGAACTCTGGACCGGCTTGCGCACCAAGGTCGTACTTGCCGGCACCTCGGCCTACAAAATCGTCTTGCAGGAGATCGAGCGGGGCGAGCGCCCGGTGTCCGGCCAGTCGCCAAATGAGTTTCCGCCGCATGCAGCCGACCTCAAAGGGACGCTCAATGCGCGCGATCGCATGCCGGACTGGGATGCGAAGCCGGATGGCGGCCGGGGCTGAGGCCTTTCGCGACCGATTGCGTTTTGCGGTCAGGCTCCAAAAGCGATAAGCGGTCAAGGCTCGTATTACGCTAGGACCTGCAAGATGTCGTTTGACGAGATCCGCGAAAACTTTGAACTGCTCGATGACTGGGAAGACCGGTATCGCTACCTGATCGAACTTGGGCGCGAGCTGCCGCCACTGCCGGCTGCACTCAAGAGCGACGCGACGAAAGTCCGCGGATGCGCGAGCCAGGTCTGGCTCATCAGCCGGGCCGAGGCCGACGGCGCCGGCAAACCGCGTTTCAATTTTCAAGGGGAAAGCGACGCGCACATCGTGCAGGGGCTGATCGCGATCCTGCTTGCGATCCACTCCGGCCAGTCGGCTGACGAGATCCTTGAGACTGACACGCTCAAGCTATTCGCCGATTTGGGCCTCAGCGAGCATCTGACGCCGCAGCGGTCGAACGGTCTCGCCTCGATGGTGAGCCGCATTCGGGCCGATGCCTCAGCTGCAGCCGCCTGAGACATCGGCCGCCATCACAGGTATGCGGACCTAGCTTGCGCCTGGATCAACGTCCGGGCCGCGGTTGGCATAGCCGTAGTGCCGCGCCAGTTGCCCAAGCCCGATCTGCAGGAAGTGTTTGGCAGACCGCGCCGGCAACGCACGCGTCTTCTCAACCTGGGCGAGCCCGCGGTCGTGGCAGCAGACGTCCACGATGACGCCTGCGAGCTCAGGCCCCAGGCACATGTATGCGCTGCGCAGCCGTTGTTGGGCGGCGATCGAGCGGTCGATCCGATCGGCGACCCCGTTGTGTGCGCTTTGCCCGTCGGCTGACTGGCCGCCTTCGGTTGCGTCAAAGCTGACTGTCGTCCGCGCCGTGCGTTGGGCAGAGAGGAAGTCAGCGCGGATGCGCAGCCCGGCCTTCATGTCGGCTTCCGACAGCAGCGGTGCACCATCACGCCCTTTGCGGGATCGAAGCCAGGCAAGCGGGGTGTCGCGACCGAGCGCTGCCAACGCATCCGCATCGAACCGCGCCGGCGCAATCGACGTGCCATCGCCAGACGCTGCGGCCGGCTGCGGTGCGCCGCGCCCCTTCAGGAAGGCGCGACCGTTTCGCGTCAGGCGCCAACGGCCGTCCGTCTCGCCACGCAGAAAGCCCCGCGCCTCGGCGGCCTGGAAGACCGGTCTCGCGAGTTCTGATCGTTCGGCGTTTGCAATGATGAAGAAGCCGACGCGGCGGGCACCGGCCTCAGACGTCGCCGCAATCTCCTCACGCAGGACGAAGGCGCCGCGCCGCGAGAGTTTGCGCAAGGCTTTGACGAGTGTCACATCCGTTGGCGCGCTCATGCTGTATCTCCCTTCGCTGTCTCACCTTGAACGGCTTGCAACGCTTGCACCTGCAGGATGCGCGCGCTCCGCTCCATGATCTCGATCGCGCGGTCGAATGCCGGATCATCGCGCCCGTCTTCAACGACAAGGCAGGCGTGCGAGACGGTGGTTCGATCACGGTTGAAGGCGAGACCTGTCTCAGTGAGTGAGAGTTCAAAGACGGTATGGGCCAGATACATTGCGACCTGGCGGGCGCGTGCAATGTCAGCGCGGCCCCGCGTCGGCTGCGAGAGCAACGTCTCGTCGACCTGAAAGACGCCGGCGACCAACCGCTCTAGACAATTTCTAAGCGCCGCATGCGCACGCAGCCGGTCCATCGCCTCCAGGCATACGCCCGCCTGCTCCGCCACGCCCGCAAAGCCAATGCTTGGGTTTGTTGAAGTCTCGTACATGCCAGTCACCCTCGAAACGCGTTCCGGCCTTCACGCAAGGCCGCTCCTTGCACCGGAGGCGATCGCGGGCCCGCCGCGGCCCATGGTGCGATCGCAACTCCGGTTGACGAGAAGTGAAGCGTCACCCGGTCAGTTGGCGCGAAAAACGCTAATTGAATGGTGAACGCCGGGGATAAGGCGCAGCAAGGTGAACGCATCGTAAAGGCGTTGGCGCGCGCGTTTCCTGAGGGCCGACCGGGTTCTGATGCCGCTCAGTCGGTCTCACGCCGCGTGCCGAGACCCATCTTCTTGGCAAGGGCCGAGCGCGCCTTTGCGTAGTTCGGCGCGACCATCGGGTAGTCGTGCGGCAGGCCCCAGCGCTCGCGATACTCTTCAGGCGTCATGGCGTATTGCGTGCGCAGGTGCCGCTTCAGCGATTTAAACTTCTTGCCGTCTTCGAGACAAATGATGTGCTCGGCCGTAACCGACCGCTTGACCGGCACCGCCGGCTTCAGCTTTTCGGGTGCCGGCGGAGCGAGTTGGCCATCCGCGCGCTTCAGCGCTTCGTTGACGCTCGCAATCAGGCTCGGGACGTCTTGTGGGTTGATCGTATTGTTGCTGACGAACGCGGCCACGATCTCGGTCGTCAGTTCCACTGTCGACAGCCGCTCCGCGTGAACCGCATCCGTCCGATCGTTGTTTCGCCGACCCTGCGCCATGGCCCCGGCCCGTCCCTGGTTGTAAGCACGACTGCGCGCTTGTGCAGTAAAGCCTCAACAACGCCAAGCATTGCAAGCGCGCGTGCTTAAGTTTTGTTTGGGCGCAAGTGAACCAAACAAATGACAAAACTCACCATCGACAGCACATGTGAGGAAGGGCCGCAGCGTTCCACTGGCGCTTGACACATTTGCGGGCAGGTCGCACATCGGGTGCACTTCATATGCCCCAGCCCCGCCTCTCTCGCGCCGAGCCTCGGTGGCCCAACCAAAGCCAGGTCGGAGAAGTCGTCCCGTGCGCCTCGTCGTTCTTGCAGTGCTATTGGCCGGCTTCTGGCTCGCGCTGTCGGGCCTGCTGAAGCCGCTTCTGATTGTCGTCGGTGTTCTCTCGATCCTGCTGTGTCTTTGGTGCGCCCATCGCATGCGCACGATCGACGATGAGGGCATGCCGCTGCAGGTGATCCCTGGCGCGATCACGTATCTGCCGTGGCTCACGTGGGAGATCATCAAGTCGGCGTGGAAGGTGACGCAGATCATCATCGACCCGCGGTTGCCGATCTCGCCAACGATGACGGTGGTGCGCGCGTCGCAGAAGACAGACGTCGGCGTCAACGTCTACGCCAACTCGATCACTCTCACGCCGGGCACGGTTACGACCAACTGCACCGAGAGCCGCCTCCTGACCGTCCATGCGATTGTGTCTGAGAACGCCGACGACGTCGAAAGCGGCGAGATGGACCGGCGCGTCACGCGGTTCGAAGGAGCCTGAGCCTGATGTTTACTCTTGCAACCGCCTCGATCCTTGTTGCCCTCTCCATGGCGGTCACCCGCGCCATCCTCGGGCCGACACCGTTTGACCGGGTCATCGCAGCAAACGTCGTCGGCACACTTGCGATCCTGCTTCTGGCATCGATCGGGTTTCTGCTTGGGCGGCCCGAGTGGCTCGACATCGGCATCACGTACGGGCTCTTGAACCTCATCGGCACGCTGGCGGCGCTCAAGTACTTCCGCCATGGCGATCTCGCGTTCGACCCGACGGAAGACCGCTCATGAGCTGGTGGGCCATCGCACTCGAGATTCTGAGCTGGTTCCTGATTGTCGGCGGATCATTCTTCACGCTCGTGGGCGCGATCGGGCTCATGCGGATGCCGGATCTGTTCACCCGCCTGCACGCCGTCAGCATCATCGACACGCTTGGCGCGATGATGCTGTTGCTTGGGCTGATGATCCAGGCGGGCCCAACGCTGATCGCTGCGAAGCTTGCCTTCATTTTTGTGTTGCTCTTCTTCACCGGCCCCGTCATGACCCACGCTGTTGCGCAGGCGGCCCTGCACGCGGGCGTCGAGCCGGAGCTCGACGAAGACCGCCGCGAGACCGCGACGCCGGCACCGGCCGTTCTGCAGGCCGTTTCAACCGAGGCGAAGGAGTGATCGGTTGGAACTGTATGTGAATATGATCCTGCTGACGCTGCTCGCAGCCGTCACCGTCGCGATCGTCGTCCAACGCAACCTCTTCGCCGTTGTCGTTCTCACCGGCGCTTACAGCTTCCTCATGGCAAGCGTGATGATCGCGCTCGATGCCGTCGACGTTGCAATGACGGAAGCCTCCGTTGGCGCAGGTGTCTCGACCGTATTCCTGCTCGCCACACTCTACCTTACGAAATCACAAGAGCTGCTGCCGCGGCAGGGGCCGACCATCCCCATCGTCGTCAGCCTGCTGCTCGGCGGCGTATTGGTTTACGGGACGTTCGGCCTGCCGGCGTTTGGCTCGCCCGAGGCGCCGGTGCAAACGCACGTGGGGCCCACCTATCTCGCAAACAGCATCCCCGACACGACCGTCCCGAACGTCGTCACGGCGGTGCTCGCCTCATACCGCTCATTCGACACGCTTGGTGAGACGACGGTGGTCTTTACCGCCGCGATCGGAGTCTTGCTCCTGCTGCGCAGCCGCAAGCGCGCAAGCCGGGGAGACCGGTCATGAGACTTGACGTCATCCTCAGGGTCACCACCAAGCTCTTGCTTCCGTTCATTCTCCTGTTCGGGCTTTACGTGCACTTCCACGGCGACTTCGGACCGGGCGGCGGCTTCCAGGCCGGTGTGATTGCCGCCGGCATGCTGATCCTCTTCGCCATCGTGTTTGGCGTCTACGCCGCAAAGCAGGTCGTCGCCCCGGGCTTTGCACAAACGATGGTCCCGCTTGGTGTCCTCATCTATGCGAGCGCCGGGTTGCCCGCGTTCTTCCACAACCAGAACTTCCTAAACTTCGGCGTCCTCGCCGAGCACACCGACCATGGCCAACACATCGGCATTCTTTGGGTCGAGGTCGGCGTGCTTGTCACGGTCGCCGGGTCGATGATTGCGATCTTCTATGCGCTTGTTGAGCGGGGGCGCTCATGAGCGGCTTTGATGCGATTGCGACATACTACAACTACGGCGTGACAATCTTTCTGATGGTCGCCGGGCTCTACATCGTCGTGGCGCGCGGCAACATGATCAAGAAGCTGATCGGGCTGATGCTGTTCCAGACGTCGGTCTACCTGCTCTATCTGTCGGCCGGGAAGGTGATCGGCGGGACCGCCCCGATCCTCGCAGACGGCATCGAAGTCTACTCCAACCCGCTGCCGCACGTTCTGATCCTCACAGCGATCGTCGTCGGCGTCGGCACGCTGTCGCTTGGTCTCGCGTTGATCGTCCGCATCAACGAGGCCTACGGGACGATCGAAGAAGACGAGCTGTTCGGCGAGGGACGCGATACATGAGTGCGGCGACGAGCGCCGCGTTCGAACTCGGCGATCATTTGGCAATCCTCCCGATTGCTGTGCCGTTGTTCGGCGCCGGCATCGCATGCCTGATGCCGCGGCCGTTCCTCGCGTGGCTGGTGGCGGCGATTTCGAGCTTAGCCGTCGCCGTCTTGGCCGTGCTGCTTGTCTTCAAGGTCCAGGAGGTCGGCACGATCTCCTACGCGCTCGGTGGCTGGGCTCCGCCCATCGGCATCGAATACCGCGTCGACATGGTGAACGCGTTCGTCCTCATGATCGTCGGCGGCATCGGCGCCGTGATCATGCTGTTCGCGCTCGATACCGTTCCGCAGGATGTGAGCCCGCGGCTGCAGCCGTGGTTCTACGCGATCTATCTGCTCTGCCTCTGCGGCCTGCTCGGCATGGCGGTGACGGGCGATGCCTTCAACATCTTCGTCTTCATGGAGATATCGTCGCTCGCGACCTACGTCATGATCGCGATGGGCCGCGACCGCCGCGCGCTGCTGGCCGCCTATCAGTATCTGATCATGGGCACGATCGGCGCGACGCTTTACGTGCTCGGTATCGGCCTCCTCTACACCGTCACGGGCACGCTGAACCTCGCCGACATCGCAGGCCGCATCGAGGGCGCTTACGCCGAATACCCCCGAGCGGTGGTCGCCGCGCTTGCGTTCGTCCTCGTCGGCATAAGCCTCAAGCTCGCGCTCTTCCCGCTGCACGTCTGGCTGCCGAACGCCTATACCTTCGCGCCCCCGTTTGCGACCGTCTTCCTGGCTGCGACCGCCACGAAGGTCGCCGTCTACATTCTCGTGCGCATGTACTTCGGCGTCTTCGGCCCGGCGATCTCGGTTGCGACGCTGCCCGTGACGCAAGCGATCATGTTGCTCGCGCTCGTTGCGATGTTCGCCGCATCGCTCATTGCGTTCTACGAGAACCGCGTCGAGCGCATGCTCGCGTACTCGTCCGTCGCCCAGGTCGGCTACATCATGCTGGGCATCGCGCTTGCCAATGAGACCGGGCTGACGGGCGGTATCGTCCACATCTTCAACCACGCGATCTCGAAGGCGCTTCTGTTTGTGGCCATCGGCGCTGTCGTCTTCCGGCTCGGCCACACGCGCATTAACGAACTGGCGGGCATCGGCAGGCGGATGCCGATCACGATGGCAGCCTTCGTCGTCGGCGGGCTCAGTATCATCGGTGTACCTGGGACAGCGGGCTTCATCTCCAAGTGGAACCTCGCGCTTGGCGCCGTCCAGAATGGCACGCCGTTCATCGTCTTTCTGATCATGGCAAGCTCGATCATCGCCGTTCTCTACATGGGCCGCTTCATTGAAATCGCCTACTTCCGAACGCCGACGGGCGACTGCGAATCGGCGCGCGATCCGGGCCCGCTGATCATGGCGCCGATGCTGGTGCTTGCGGCGGCCGTCATTTATTTCGGCTTCGACACGACCTACTCCGCCGACCTCGCGCGCGATGCGGCGAGGGTCCTCCTTGGGACGGCCGCGCAATGATCAATGCAGCCCCCGAAATGCTGATGCTCGCGGCGCTGGTCATTCCGTTGATCGCAGCCTTCGGCATCCCGCTCTTCGATGCCGTCCCCGCCATGCGCGAAGGCGTCACGATCGGCGCGGCCGCAGCCCTCGCGCTCGTGGTCACCAGCCTGGCGCCGGCCGTCCTCGCCGGTGCGCGACCTGAACTCTTCGATCTTGAGATCGTCGAGGGCGTCTCAATCGGCTTTCGCGTCGAGCCGCTCGGCATGCTCTTCGCCCTCGTCGCGGGCATGCTCTGGATCGTGAATTCGGTCTACTCAGTCGGCTATATGCGCGGGAACAATGAGCCGCGGCAGACGACCTTCTATCTCTGCTTTGCAATCGCAATCGCGGCCACGATCGGCCTTGCGTTCTCAAAGAACCTGCTGACGCTGTTCCTGTTCTACGAGATCCTGACGATCTCGACCTATCCGCTGGTCACGCACAAGGCCAATGCGGATGCGCGCGCCGGCGGGCGGACGTACATGTTGCTGCTGCTCGGCACGTCGATGGGCCTGCTGCTGCCCGCCATCATGATTACGTATGGCACAGCCGGCACGCTCACCTTTACGGAAGGCGGTATCTTCCCCGAGGGTACATCGCCCGTCACGCTCGCGCTCCTGCTCACGGTCTTCGTCTTCGGGATCGGGAAGGCAGCCGTCATGCCGTTCCACTTCTGGCTGCCGGCGGCGATGGTCGCGCCAACCCCCGTGAGCGCGCTGCTCCACGCCGTCGCCGTCGTCAAGGCCGGTGTCTTCACCGTGCTCAAGGTCATCGTCTACATCTTCGGCATCGACACGCTGACGTCGACCGGCATCAACGAGCCGCTCATCTATTTCGTCTCGTTCTGCCTGATCACCGCATCCGTGATCGCTTTGACGAAAGATAACCTCAAGGCGCGGCTCGCTTACTCAACCGTCAGCCAGCTCGCCTACATCGTCCTTGCTGCGCTTTTGGCAACCTCCATCAGCGTCGTGGGCGGCGGGCTTCACATCGCCATGCATGCCGCCGGCAAGATCACGCTCTTCTTCTGTGCCGGCGCGATCTACACCGCGCTCCACAAAACCGAGGTGAGCGACCTCGACGGCATTGGCCGGTTGATGCCGGTGACGATGACGGCGTTCCTGATCGGATCGCTGTCGATCATCGGCCTGCCGCCGTTCGGAGGCGTTTGGTCGAAGTGGTTCATCGGCATCGGCGCGCTTGAGGCGGGTTACGTGTTTGTCGTGGCGGTCCTGATGATCTCGTCGCTGCTGAACGTCGCCTATCTGATGCCGATCGTGGCGCGTGCCTTTTTTCGGCCGCTGCCCGGCGCAGTGCCCGGTGAAGCCGTCGCGATCAAAGAGGCGCCGCTCGCGTGCGTTGTGCCTTTGAGCCTGACGGCGCTTGCGTGCGTGGTCTTGTTCTTTACCGCCGAGCCAATTGCCAATCTGGTCGAAGCAGCGGTCCCCACACCGGCCGCTGAGACAGCGCCGACCGCGGCAGGCGCCCCGGGAGTGACCAATGCCCAGTAACAAGTCGCCCGCCCACAAGGGGCGTGCCACAAACGGCGGCGCCCCAAAGGCCGGCAGCCGCACCTGGGTTGCGATCGCTGCGGTGGCAGCCGGCCTAAGCCTTGCCGCCGAGTTTCTGATTTCGAAGCACGACAGCTTTGAGATCGGCAACAGCTTCGCGTTCTATGGCTGGATGGCAGCGCTCAGTTGCTTGATCGTTGTCGCCGGCGCGGTTGCGCTGCGATCCCTCCTCTCCGCGCCGGAGGACCTCTATGATCGCTGAGCTGAACCCCGGCCTGATCCTCATCCTCGGCGCACTGCTGATCCCGCTTGTGCCGCAGATCGCGCGCGGTGCGATCTCGCTCGCGCTTCCGCTTGTTGGTCTCGCCCAGCTACTGTTGCTGCCGCGCGGCGAAGCTGGCCAGATCGCGCTCTTCGGCTATCAGCTCGTCACGCTGCGCATCGACGATCTCTCCTTCGTCTTTGGCCTCATCTTTCTAATCGCAGCCTTCCTCGCGAGCATCTACGCCCTGCACGTCAAAGGCTGGGTCGAGCCGATGGCAGCCCAAATGTATGCCGGCAGTGCGATCGGCGCCGTGTTCGCGGGCGACCTGATCACACTCTTCGTGTTCTGGGAGATCACAGCGATCACGTCGGTGTTCCTCATCTGGGCGCGCCGCTCCGAGCGCTCGTTCGACACCGGCATGCGCTACCTCATCGTCCAGGTCGGCTCAGGGGTGCTGCTGCTGTCCGGCGTGCTGCTTTACGTGCATCAGACGGGCTCCGTCGCCTTCGACGTGATTGCACAAGTGACGACCCAGAACTGGCAGGATGCGTCCGCCGCGACGTGGCTGATCCTCATTGCATTCGGCATCAAGGCTGCGTTCCCGTTCCTGCACAACTGGCTGCAGGATGCCTACCCTGAGGCGACGCCAAGCGGCACGGTGTGGCTCTCCGCCTTCACGACCAAGCTCGCGATTTATGCGCTTGCCCGCGGTTTCCCCGGCAGCGACCTGCTCGTGCCGATCGGCATCGTAATGGCGATTTTCCCGCTGTTTTACGCCGCCGTCGAAAACGATCTCCGCCGGGTCCTCGCCTACGCGCTCAACAATCAGCTCGGCTTCATGGTGATCGGTGTCGGCATCGGCACTGACCTCGCGATCGCGGGCGCTGCGGCGCAGGCGTTCTGCCACATCCTCTATAAGGCGCTCTTGTATATGTCCGTCGGCGCGGTGCTCTTCCGCGTCGGGACCGCGAAGGCGACCGAGCTTGGCGGCCTCGCGCGCGCGATGCCGTGGACGTGCGCCTTCTGCATCATCGGCGCGCTCTCGATCTCAGCGCCGCTGTTTGCAGGCTTCATCAGCAAGTCGCTCATCATCTCGGCTGCGATGAAAGAGGGGTACTTCGCAGCCTGGATCGTGATGCTGTTTGCAAGCGCTGGCGTATTCCTGACGACCGGCCTCCGCGTGCCGTATGCAGCCTTCTTCCAGGGCCGCGCTCCGCGTGAGGTCGCCGAAGCACCGAACAACATGCTGGCGGCCATGGGGCTCGTCTCTGCGCTCTCGCTCGGCCTCGGGCTCTACCCAACGGCGCTCTACGCCCTGCTGCCGAACGGCGTCACCTACGAGCCCTACACGCTTGAGCACGTCGTCACGCAAATGCAGCTCCTCGCGTTTGCCGCGCTCGCCTTCGCCCTGCTCGTCGCCCGCGGCTTCTACCCCCGCGATGAAGCGCGCACGCTCGTCGACTTCGACTGGTTCTACCGCCGGCTCGGCTACAATCTCGGCAGCACGTTGCTGATCCTCGGGCGCAGCATGATCAACACGATCGGCGATGCCGGGCGCGCCGCCATATTGCGCGTCGAGCAAAACATCAGCCGCACCCATAACCCGGACGGCATGCTCGCGCGCACGTGGTCGACCGGTGTGATGGCGTTCCTCGCGACAGCGATGCTGGCTGGCTATCTCGTCATCTTCTATGCCCCAGCGCTGGTGGGTGCCGGCTAGACACGCTGAGCCGCTTCCGCCCAATGGCGACGAAGACGCACCCGAACCTCAGGCGTCCGCTTGAAGCGACCGGCCGTAGTCGTCACATATGTGCAAACACATGACGATGTACGAGGACAGATGATGCCCGGGCCTAAAATCGAAAAGTCAGATGCCGAATGGCGCGCGGAACTTGACGCTGAAGCGTTCCGGGTCACCCGCAAGCACGGCACCGAACGCGCCTTCACGCATCCGCTCAACAATGAAAAACGCGCGGGCACCTATCGCTGCGTGTGCTGCGGCGAGCCGCTGTTTGCCTCCGACGACAAGTTTGATTCCGGCACCGGCTGGCCAAGCTACACAAAGCCCATCGATGACGAGCAGGTCGGCGAGCAGGTCGACCGGTCGCTGTTCATGACGCGGACCGAAGTGCACTGCGCGCGCTGCGAGGCCCACCTCGGACATGTCTTCCCAGACGGCCCCGCACCAACCGGCCAGCGCTACTGCATCAATGGCGCGTCCCTCACCTTTGATGCCGACGACGCCTGACGCCCTGTCGCAGCCACCGCCGCAATGACGCCACCCCCGTCAGGCCGGTGCTACCGCTTATCCCTTCGCTTTCGAGGTCATTTCGCATGCCGCAAGACACGCCCGCCCCGATGGCTCCACCCGTTGCGAAGACGGAGCCGACACGACGGACCGTGCATGGCCACGAACTCGTCGACGAATACGCATGGATGCGGGCGGACAACTGGCAGGAGGTCATGCGCGACCCTTCGGTGCTCGACGCCGAAATCCGCGCGCACCTCGAAGCCGAGAACGCCCATACCAAGGCCTGGCTCGCTGACACTGAAGAGCTGCAAGAGACGCTTTTCGCGGAGATGAAGGGGCGCATCAAGGAAGACGACGCGTCCGTGCCGACGGTCGATGGCGAGTGGGCCTACTACACGCGCTACGAAACCGGGCAGCAGTATCCGCTCGTCTGCCGCATGCCACGCGCGGATCTCGGCTCCGGCGCGCTTTCAGCCGACCGTCCGGAACGCGAGCAGGTTATGCTCGACGGCAACAAGGAAGCCGACGGCAAGGCATACTGGAAGCTCACCGGCTTTGGGCACAGCCCCGACCACCAGCTTGCGTTCTACGACGTCGACGAAAACGGCTCCGAGTTCTGCCGGCTTCGCGTCCGCAACCTCGCGACGGGCGAAGACCTTGGCGAAACAATCGAGGATGTCGGCAGCGCGGCCTGGTCCGCTGACAGCGGCGCGATCGTCTACGTCAAGGTCGACGAGAACCATCGGCCGAAGTGGGTCTACCGCCACACGATTGGCGATGATCCGGCAAACGACACGCTTGTCTACGAGGAAGACGATCCGGGCTTCTTTGTCGGCGTCGGCAAAACGCAGTCCGGCGCCTTCATCGAGATCAACGTTCATCGCCACGAGTGCAGCGAGATCCGCTTGCTCGACGCGTACGACCTGACGAAGCCGGCCGTCATGATCGCGCCGCGACGCGACGGCCACGAATACGAAGTTGAGCATCAGGGCGACGACCTGATCGTGCTCACGAACTCCGAAGGCGCCGTCGATTTCCGCCTTTGCCGCGCGCCGCTCAGCGCGCCGGGTGAACAGAACTGGCTGGAGATTGTTGCCCACAGGCCCGGCTGCCTCATCCTCTCGGTTGGCGCGCTTGAGGGTCATCTCGTCCGCCTCGAGCGCGAGAACGGCCTGCCGCGGATCGTCGTCCGCGAAACGGCATCGTCAGACGAGCATGAGATCGCCTTTGACGAAGAGGCTTATTCGCTCGGCCTCTCAACCGGCTACGAGTTCGAC
Source organism: Pseudomonadota bacterium (assembly GCA_038523925.1). Classification (GTDB taxonomy): domain Bacteria; phylum Pseudomonadota; class Alphaproteobacteria; order Rhizobiales; family Hyphomicrobiaceae; genus JBCBWG01. The sequence goes on from JBCBIY010000009.1 coordinate 113,490, forward strand.
ACCACCGACATCCGCTTTACGTATGCGTCGATGACCACGCCGAGCCAGGTCTTCGACTACGACATGGCAACGCGCGCACGCACGCTGCGCAAAAGCCAAGACGTGCCGAGCGGTCACGACCCGGCCGACTACGTCACCCGCCGCGTCATGGCGCCGGCCCGCGATGGCGAGACGGTGCCCGTGAGTCTGCTCTATCGCCGCGACACGGCGATCGATGGCTCAGCCCCGCTCTTCCTTTACGGCTATGGAAGCTACGGCATCGCGATGCCCGCGGGCTTTTCGACGACCCGCCTCTCGCTCGTCGACCGCGGCTTCGTCTTCGCGATTGCCCACGTCCGCGGCGGCAAGGAGAAGGGCTACCAGTGGTACCTCGACGGCAAGCGCGAGACGAAGACGAACACCTTCAACGACTTCGTCGACGCCGGCCGCTTCTTGGTTTCGGAAGGCTTCGGCACAAGCGGCAACGTCGTGGCCCAGGGCGGCTCCGCCGGTGGCATGCTCATGGGCGCCGTCGCAAACCAGGCCCCAGACCTGTTCCGCGGCATCATCGCTGACGTGCCGTTCGTCGATGTTCTCAACACGATGCTCGACGACACCCTGCCGCTCACGCCGCCGGAATGGCCCGAGTGGGGCAACCCGATTGAGAGCGCGGACGACTTCGCACGCATCCGCTCCTATTCGCCTTACGATCAGGTGAGCGCGCAGGCCTACCCGAACATTCTCGCACATGGTGGCCTGACCGACCCGCGCGTGACCTATTGGGAGCCTGCAAAGTGGGTTGCGCGACTGCGCGCGAGCAACACCGGTCCGTCGACGATCCTGCTGAAGACGAACATGGACGCCGGCCATGGCGGCGCCTCCGGCCGCTTTGAAGCGCTGCGTGAACTCGCCATGGAGTACGCGTTCGCGATCAAGCTTGCCGGACACCAACGCTGATCAGCATGCGGGTTGCCGCGCGATCACGCCTCGGCCTGACCGGCGAAAAACTCAAAAAAGTTGGCCTCTGACCCGTTTGGATCAATCCGGATCAGCCGTGCTCTGAAATAACTTATTTGCGGGAGCGGGGTAATCGTCCTGCATGATCTTGGCGCCACGGCGCGGCTTCGTCCGGTTCGCAGTGCGGGCAACCGGCCCGCGCCCTAGCGCCAAGATCAGCCCGTAATATTGGCACGCCGGTCGCTTCCGCACGCCGGCCATACTTCCAGGGAGGCATACTGCTCCCACGACACTTTTTCTGCTTTGGGTTGGTCTCGACAGCCTGGAGCAACAAGCCGCTGTTGCCCCCGACAGCGCAGTCACCGGTTGGTCGGCCCCGCGAAACTTGCGGATTTATCAGGCGGCGAACGGAGCCACTCCCGCTCTAAACCAAGTCTGCGATCCGCGAGACCAAAAGCGCAAGGTCGCCCCGCCGGTGGCAGTCGGTCTTCCGCATCGCGCTCTTCAGGTGATTGATGACTGTGACTTCGCGGATGCCGAGATCCTGCGCAATCGCTTCGGGCTCGCGCCCACTTGCGAAGTTAAGCGCAATGAGGGCCTCGCGGTCGGACAGCCCGAGCAACGCCTTGACCGTCGCGATTGGAATGTCAGGCGCGGCGGACCGGTAGCGGATCGTGATGAGCGCCAGCCACTGGTCACCGTAGAGCCAGCTCAACGCCGCTGAATCCGACCAGCCGTACGCCGGTATCGGCAGCACCCTCAAGATGTTCGGCCCACGCACTTCGCCCCGCGCGGTAAACGGCAGCGCGCGGGTATGGTCGGCGGGACCCGTCTGCTGGACCTGGCGACGGATCGCGGACCTGACGCTTGCCCGCAACGCATCAGTCTCGGCCGGCACCTCAAGCGTCAGATGGCCAGCGAGGTCCGCGCCAACCCCGCGGCGGCCGACAACCGCGGCCTCGCCGGCCGCATTCATCCAACGGATGCGGCATCCCGCATCGACAACGATTGACGGCATTGCAGCGTGCGCGAGCACACTCATCATCGAGGTGTTGCTCGGGGCCTCGTCATGCAGCTCGGTCAACAATTGGACGCTGCGCATGACGTGCGGCGCAATCTCTGCACCGAACCTCAGCATTTCGGCGTCGCGTAACTCGCTGTCGCGGATGTCGTAGTCGAGCGTCAGCACACCAAACTGATCGGCCTGGTCATAGAGCTTCAGCGCGACGCCAGCGCCGCTGCCGGTCGGACGGACGAACTCATCGTAGAACTGCGGGTCCGTCACCGCGACGTCGCCACATGCGACAGAGGCCAGATAGCTCTCGCCGAGCTTGGCAGCCGCATGGGCTTTTACCCAAGGCGAGATCGCATGGTAGGTTTCGGCATAGCGCGCGAGATCGGACGGATCCCAGAAACCGCCGGACGCGCTGTAGTTGTAGCGATCCGGCCCTGCAGTCCCGTGAAAGATGATCCCGCTGAACGGCGCTGCCTCTTCGAGCCGCGCGACAACATCCATCCACGAGCCGAGCCCGCAGGTTGTCCGGTAGATCGCATCGACCACCGCTTGAGTATGATCTGGTGAGAGCAAAATAAGCTCCCGGGGCTAACAGTCAGTCGTCCTTCATTGAACTGAATTACCTTTGGTTTTGCAACAACTCTTTATCGAGATCGTTTGAAATCGGTTGGGTCAGCTGAGCGGCGCGCGGAATGAGATGCGCCCGCTGCGGATGTCGTCGAGGGGCACGGCGTCGAGATCCTGCATCGCAGCGATCGCATAATCTGCGATCTTGCGCGCCTGCGCCCGGTCCTCGTCGTCGAACACATGGCCGCCGATCGCGCGCGCAAATCCTGCCGCATCACCGGCCTCCGAGAGCGCGCGATATTCGAACGTCCGGTCATAGAGCGCGCCAGCCGCCTTCTTCACCTTCTTCGGGACGGACGTGTCGCCGATGCCGACCTCGCGGAAGTTGTCATCCATGTCAGTCACGAACGTCTCGGTCAGCGCGCGCGCCAGCGGGTCGGCGCTGCCGGCCTCGGCCCGGATCCGCTCAATCAGCATCACCAAATGCAGGACGAGGACCTCGAAGCGGCCTTCCTTGGTGTCCGGCACCATCAGGTCACTGTAGAAGCTGACATGGCGCGCCTGCGTCACAACCGAGCCATAAAGCTCTGTTGCCGCTTGGGCTGTGGGGTCTGGTTCTCGAAACAGTCGAAACACGGGGGCTCCTTACGGCAGACATCAGCGGTGTGTGACACGACGCACCCGCTTGCTTTCAGCCCTGAGGTGTCGAATCCTCGGGCGCGATTCCTTTGGTGTGCGGCGTCTCAGGCAACGACGGGACCTATGAAGAAAACTACGGCGCAGACATCCCGTTCGATCGCTTTTGCGATCGCACTTGGCCTGACGGCGGGGCTCGGCGCGTGTGGCGCGACCATCACCAAGCACGGCCACCACCTGCGGCCAACCGATCTGCAACAGATCCAGCCGGGCATGGCCGAGGACGAAGTCCGCATGGCGCTCGGCTCGCCGGCGACGACCTCACAAACCGCCAATGGCAAGTCGTATTATTACATCTCGTCGACGACGCAGCAGCAGGCCTTCTTCAAGCCCAAGGAAGTCGACCGCAAAGTCATCGCCGTCTACTTCTCGCCGCTCGGCTCGGTGACCCGCGTCGCCAACTACGGCCTCAAGGACGGCCGCGTGTTCGACTACATCTCGCGCGAAACCCCGTCCGCCAACACCGCCGACGAGACCATCCTCCAACAACTCTTCCGCAACCTCGGCCGGCGCACGCTAACCGCTGGTTAGTGGGTTTTTCTGGTCCAACAGGGCAGCAGCCCTGTTGGCACACGAGTCCGACCGCCATTCGCTCCGGCATGTTTTTTTGGTCCAACAGGGCAACAGCCCTGTTGGCACACGAGTCCGGTCGCCACTCGCTGCGGCGCGCTACGCTGGCCGTTGGCCCGCTTCGTGCGCCTCGCTCTGGTCTTTGTGGGGCTGGCGGGTGGCTGCCGTGGGCGCGGTGGCAGTGGCGGCGGGCCTCTCTCCACCGCCTTCCTCGGGCTTGTCCCGAGGATCCATCTCTCGTCGTGCTGGGGCGATCGCGAGACCCAGTGCGGGCGCGGCTCCCACCGGTCGCACAACGCGCACCAACCTCCACGGTGACCATGGACCCTCGGGACGAGCCCGAGGGAAGCGAGTGGTGAGCGTTGGGAAGTCACGCTACCGATTCCAGAGCCCCAGCAGCGCGCAAGGAGCGGGCCCTCAGGCCTGCGGATCGCGCGGTGCGGTTAGTCGCGGATTCTAAGCGCCGTTTAGCGGAAGCGTAAACGGGCAGCAAAAGAGCCGGCGGCGCGCGACGCGCGACGGTGGCCCGCTTCGTGCGCCTCGCTCTGGTCGTTGTGGGGTTGGCGGGTGGGTGCCGTGGGCGCGGTGGCAGAGGCGGCGGGCCTCTCTCCACCGCCTTCCTCGGGCTTGTCCCGAGGATCCATCTCTCGTCGTGCTGCGGCTCTCGC